>SVJA01000008.1 GCA_015069195.1 Oscillospiraceae bacterium
GGCAGCAGACGGAAAGATTATACATCAAATTGGCGTTTATTATGTTTCTAAGAGTAACTTCGGCGTTGGTCAGAAAGTCGCTGATTATACTGATCTTTCCTTCCTTAAAAAAGAGCATTTTTCTGCGTTTATTGAAAAAGTAAAGCAATTATCTCTCCCACAAGAAGAAATTGAAAAATTAAAGGAACGTAGAGAACAAGAAATTACGGCAAGCCTCGTAAAGCTCAATAATGATATTTTTAAGAGCGAAAAAGGACTTAGTGAAAATGACCGTGTTTATCTTGTTGCCGCTTCTATTATGGCAACTCTCGGCGATGTTGACAATAAAGTATATCCGTTGACCAAAGCTGAGTTGAAATCTTCTGACGAAGAAGGCGACAGAGACGGCGATATTATGATTCGAAAAATCAACTCTTTCCTTAATGCCAAAAAGCTTCCTAAAGATAAGAAAGATTTGATTGTGAGAACCCTTCAAAATACGCTTACTACTGATAATATAAATAAGGTTGAAGATGGCGAGAGCCAGCTCAAGCGTGTATTTATAAAAATTGTTGATGACCTCGGTATTTACTACAAAATTGGCTTAACAACTGATTTTACTGGCAAGTTGTTCAATGAAATGTATTCTTGGCTCGGCTTTACACAAGATCAGCTTAATGACGTTGTACTAACCCCTTCTTATGTTGCAACTCTTTTGTGCCGCCTTGCAAGAGTTAATAAAGACTCTTACGTATGGGACTTTGCAACGGGTTCGGCAGGTTTGCTTGTTGCGGCTATGAATGAAATGCTGATAGATTCAAAAAATACAATAAAATCTCCTGAAAAATTAGCTATCAAACAAGCAGAAATTAAAGCTAATCAGTTGCTCGGTTTGGAAATCCTTTCAAATGTTTATATGCTTGCTGTTCTTAATATGATTATGATGGGTGACGGTAGCTCAAACATTTTGAACAAAGACTCCTTGAACTTTGACGGACACTATGGATTTGGTAAGACTGACGAAAAATTCCCAGCGAATGCTTTCGTTTTGAATCCTCCGTACTCTGCCGAAGGCAACGGAATGATATTTGTCGAAAAAGCTCTTTCTATGATGGAAAAGGGATATGCAGCAATTATCATTCAAAACTCAGCCGGATCTGGCAAAGCAACAGAATATAATAAGAGTATCTTGACACACAGCACACTTCTTGCAAGCATTAGAATGCCGATAGACCTGTTTATCGGTAAATCAAGTGTACAAACTAATGTATATGTTTTCCGAGTAGGCGAAGCTCATCAAAACGACGATGTTGTTAAGTTTATTGATTTTTCAAATGATGGTTACACTCGTTCTGACCGTAAAAAAGCAAGTAAAAATCTATTTGACACCGATAGAGCTAAAGAACGCTATCAGGAAGTTGTAGATCTTGTGCGTTTTGGAAAAATAAAACTTAATATTTTTACTGAAAAAGAATACTATGAGGGACACATTGATCCTGAAAACGGTAATGATTGGAACCAAACTGCGCCTATTGATACAACACCTTCCTTAGATGATTTTAAAAAGACAATTAATGACTATCTTGCTTGGGAAGTAGCAACACTTTTAAAGAATGAATCTTTGGAGGATGACCGCCTGGGAAAATAAATGCCTCACTTAATAAAAAATTGCAAGCGGTTAAGTGGGGCGAATATACGCTTGGAGATTTATTTACAAGTCAAAATGGAGATTTTGACATCCAAAAGACCCATATAAACGGTAAAGGCGAATATGTTATTACTGCTGGTTTGTCTAATAATGGTGTTTTAGGAAAATCTGATGTTAATGCTAAAATATTTAAGAAAAACACCATAACCGTTGATATGTTTGGAAATGCGTTTTACCGTCAGTTTGATTATAAGATGGTGACACATGCTAGAGTATTTTCTTTAGCAGCAAATTTCAGCATTACCGAGAGACAAGGGCTATTTTTGGCAAACTCTTTTTGCTATTTGAGCAATGAGTTTGGTTTTGATAATATGTGTTCATGGGAAAAGATAAAAACAAAGTCAATACGACTACCTTATAAAGATGGTGAAATCGACTTTGATTTTATGGAATCCTTTATAGCTGAGCTGGAAGCTCAGCGGATAGCTGAGCTTTCCGCTTACTTAAAAGCAAGCGGATTCGATAATTACGAATTGTCGGAAGAAGAGCTTAATGTTCTTGAAAGATTTACTGAGCTTGGCGACGATAATTGGGGTACATATATTGTAGGTAATCTTTTTGAAAAGGTAACGACAAAGAAATTACCGTACAAGGCGAAGGAACTACCAAAGCAGCCGACTGATGATTTTGTGCTTCCTTGTCTTACATCAAGTTTCCAAAATCAAGGGTTAAATTATTATGCCCCAAAAGAGGGAGCAACTGTTATAAATAACGTAATCTCGCTCCCTTCTAATAGCGATGTTTACAGAGCTTATTATCAGTCAAGAGATTTTACCGTTCTTTCGGACTCTTATGCTATCCAATGGAAATCGACAGAGAACAAACCTACACCCAACCAATATTTGTTTATGGTTATGTGTATCAACAAAGTGACTGATCTGCCAATTTATTCCTACAAAAACAAATTGGGCGGATGGAATGTTGTGAAACACAAGGAAATCAGATTACCCGAAAAGGATGGCAAAATTGATTTTGCGTTTATGGATACTTTCATATCTGCAATCAAGAAATTGGCTATTAAAGATGTTGTTAAGTACAGCGATGCAAAAATCAAGGCAACTAAAAAGGTTGTATCCTGTAAATAAGGAGTACCACTATGAATACACAAAAACTTAATTCAGCAATAGCTGAATTTACAAAGAAAAAGAAATCTAATGCTGCATATTACGAAGAAAACTGGGCTGAGCGTAAGGAGCGTAAGGACTATTATCAGTCGTTTACCAAGGACAAGCTTATCGCTATGACTGAGGATGAGTTCTTAGAGTACATCAGTAAGCTGTGGTCTATGCTCATTTGGGGTAACAAAAAATATGTTGTCGACAAACTCATTGACGATAACGGTTTTGCCACACTTAAAAAGCAGTTGGCTGAATTACTCTATGGTACAAGCTCTATCGAAAAGCGTTGGGACGTGTTCTTGAAGTCAATTAAGGGTATGGGTCCCGCAACTATCAGTGAATTGCTTACATACGCTAATCCGCAGGAATATGTAATCTTTAATAAGACAACTATTCTTTGCTATGGCTATCTTGATATTCCCGATATGCCGAAATATAACTATCAGTACACCGGAAAGAAATATGCTGAAGTTTGCGCTATTGCAAAAGAGATTGCCTCAGAGCTCAAAAAGGCTGGCGCAGACGATTATGATCTTTTGGCTGTGGATTACTTTATGTGGGATGAGATTCTTCCCCTTGCTGAAAAGAAAACTTCAGATACTCCTGCTACCCCTGAAGTTAAAAAGCCTGTTGATGTAACGGATTCAAAGTCTCTCCACGATGAGATTAAAGAAAAAATAGTAGTAATAGGAAAGTTACTCGGTTTTGACAGTCGTGCAGAAGTGAAAATCTCTTGCGACTCTATTGTTGATGCAATTTGGGAATCCAAAATAGGAAACATGGGAAAAGTTATCTATGTTTTTGAGGTTCAGTCTAAAGGTTCTATCTCAAATATGCTAATCAATTTAAAGAAGGCTCAATCTAATGCGGCGGTACAAGCTGTTGTTGCTGTGTCTGATGAAGAACAATTATCCAAAATAATCAAAAAAAGCAAGGATGTCATCGATGAAAGCTCTTTGCGAACTTGGTCAATTGATGAAGTTCTTACTGTTCACGATTCATTGGTAAGAGCTCACGAATCAATCAACAAACTGGCTTTAGTGCCGGAAAGTTTTTAAATAGGAGCAATAAAAAATGAGAGCTTCCATACAAAACCTTATCAAAAACTCGATTTTTATTGAATGTACTTTGCCAAACACGGAACATAGTATATGTAAAACTAAATATACTACTGCCGAGGATTTTTGCTTAACCAAAAGCTCAGATGATTCTATTGCGCAAATTATCTATAACAATATAGTCGAATATGCAATAGGCGAGTTTGATATAGATTATAACAACTTGGATGAGGAACAGTGCCGAGCTATTGCTGAAAACTTAAAATTTGATGAAGACGCTAATTACACTTCAAAATTGAGATATGGTTTTTATGGAGAGGTTTTATTGTACTCATTGTTAATTAATCTTTTTTCGACTGACGTGCTAATTTCAAAGGGATATTTTTACAGTCCTCTCGAAAAGGGAGAGCCTAAAGGATTCGATGCTTACCATTTAATTCAACATGACGATAAAGTAGAATTATGGTTCGGAGAAGCGAAATTCAGAAAAGATTATAAAACGCCCATCGATGAAGTGTTATCTGGATTTTCCAAAACAACTTCGGAAGGCTACTTTAGTGATAATGTGTTAGCAATTGTTAAGGAAAAACATAACATATCAAACGGCAGGGATATTATTGATAAACTCACACCTATTACCCAAACATGGAAGAAAAGCGTATTGATAAATATTGCGGAAGAATTAGAAAAGAATAATGCTGAGATGGTTTATCCAATAATGATTGCATATCAACAGCCCAAACGTTGCAATTATTATGATGGTGTTAAAAAATGTATTGACTATATTGAAGAACAATTTAACTCAGGAAAATATACAATTAACACAACATTTGCAATAAAAGTATTCTTTATGTTTTTTCCAGTTGATGATGTCAAAAAGATTAAGGAGCAAGTAATTGAATGGATAAGCAACAAAGAGCCATTGATATCATAAAAAACTATTACTTAGCAGAAGAACAAAATGATCTTTCTGATATGATTAGAAGTGTTTGTTCTTATTTCGATTTTATGAAAAATCAAGAGCTCTCATCAGGGGACATAGATTTTCTGCAGGATCTTTCTAATAGTATAGGTGTTCCGCAGTATGTAAAGTTACTGGAAAGAGACTTTTCTGCTAATTACCCCGATCAAAGAGAAATATCGCTTTCGACATTAGCATCCTATTATAACGAAGCAAATCTTACACGGGCTGGACAAATTCTGCATCGATATCAGAAAAATGTGTTAGATATGTTTGTTTCAGGCCAAAATAATCGTTTTATTTTGTCTGCTCCGACTTCATTCGGAAAAACATTTATTGTGTACGAAATCATCAAAAAAATACGATACAAAAATGTCGTTTTAATTTTTCCTACAATATCTCTCTTATCAGAAAATTTTGAGAAACTACTTTCCGGCCTTTCTAACACCTTTAATGACTATAAAGTACATACTTTAAGCGAAGATGATGAAGTAGCCGAGAAAAACATATGGATATTTACTCCTGAACGCTTCTTATCTTTCACTGATAAACATGAATCCCAACAATTTGATTTTGTGTTTATCGATGAAATATACAAGATAGACAATGAATTTATAATTGATAAAGAAACTACTGGAGAAAATGAGCGAGACGTTGCTTATCGGGTAGCGTTGTCTTATGCATGTAAAAAATCTAACGATTTGCTTCTGGCGGGTCCATATATGAATATGGCAAATAAAACCTCCTTTGCCAATTTTGTTAAAGATAATAATTTTACTGTAATTAATTACAACAATATTGAAATTGTAAATAAAACAATAACCGATATAAAAGGAAAAAAAGAATATAATATTGATGGCATACAAATTGAGTTAGATGAAAATTCAAAATATTCCAAAGTGTGTGATATTGCCGTAAGACTCACTAATTCAAAAGAGAACACAATAATATATAACAATTACAAGTCAGGCACAGAACGATACGCAAAAGAGATTATTTCTAGACTTGATCAAAAGGAAATACATTTTGAATCAGATGATCCTATTTATAGAATGTTTGTGGAACATCTTGAAAACACATATAGTGCAGAGTGGATTATCGTTAAGGCATTAAAGTATGGAATTGGTATCCACCACGGTCTTGTTCCCAAATACATACAGAAGGAAATTATCAATTTGTTTAATAGAGGGATTCTTCTTTATCTTATATCTACTACTACTATTACCGAGGGGGTTAATACTTCGGCAAAAAATATTATTATAACATCGAATAAAAAAGGTAGAAAAAATCTTAAGCCTTTTGATGCCAAAAATATTGCTGGAAGAGCTGGAAGATTCCTGCAACACTTTTCCGGTCGGGTAATTATCATTGACAACAATTTTGAGGAAGTTTTGACTTCAAACGAAGATGAATTACAACATAAAAACTATGATGTCGACAGTAAAAAGACAGACGTTGATTATACGATCACATCAGATAAGTATTTATCAAAAGACGATAGCGAGAAAAAAGATAAAATATTTGAAGAAGTCCGCAAAAGGGATATTCCAAGAGAAATTATTGAACAGTATAAAACGGTCAGCATCTCTGATAAAATAATAATTTATGACAGAATGCAAATTCTAACACCAATGCAGTTAACAGAAATAAAGGCATTAATATCAAGACTCAACTACAATATGCAGATTTCGTGGAATGGTTTCCAAGAAATAATTAATATTTTGAAGCCAATTATTCGAGATGCTAAATTGTTTGAGTTGGCAAATGCAACATGCAGAGACAGCGATTTTTCTCTTATAACTGCGAAGGTACACTTTTATTTGAAAGGCGGTTTCTTTGGACTGCTACAATATAACACCAAAGGAACTCGTTATGATGATGCAATGCGAAATACCGCAGATATGGTTTACAATGTTTTTAAATATCAATTGGTAAAATATCTTGGTGTTTTCAATTTGATTTATCAGCATGTAATGGCGCATAAAGAAGGGGTGAGCATCGATGAAGTTTCTGGCATCACCACCCTACTACAAAAGTTAGAATATAATGCTTTTAGATCAAAAGCATTGATTTTAAGTGATTATGGAGTTCCATTCAAACTAGTCGACTATTATGATGATCCTAATGGCAGGAAGCATTTTGATTTTTACGAACAATACATCGACAATAAAGTTTCTCATATAATCCAATAAATGAAAAACATAACTAACGTTTATCTTCCAAAAGAAAATTTATTGTAGATATCGTTAACCATGTAGAAGACCAAGACTAGGAGTTGCTATATGAATTTTATCGAAAACAAATTACCGTCGTCAACAGAAGAAGTGAAGTGGCATTGGACACAATGCATACAAGAAAAACTTGATTTCACAGAAGTTAGTGTTCACGGAAAAAAGCAGAACTTCACGCTTCCCGCTGATTATTTTGATATGAAAGATTCAGATGCAGACAAAATTGCATTTATCGGAAGGCAATATGTTTTTTTCTCTCAACCCGTTGCGATGGAGGATTTTGAACTTAACATATTTGGTGAAATAAATCCGGATACTCAAATAGGCGGATTATTAAGCAGTATAAAACATCTTCGTCCAACTGCTGACGTTTATGGTTTATTTGCAAGATACAAGTACATAGAAAAATCTGTATATTGTGCAATTACCGTATGCTATGTCGATAAAGAATTTGGATCAGAAATGGAAACAGCGGTATTCGAAATTAGCGAAGATGAACATGCATATGTACTTCCGGTAGGAATTAATGAGGAAGCTTTAGATTACTATACGCTTGACGACCTCGCAAAACTAGCATACTGGTTAGGTAATTTTTGGTTAGGAGTACAATATGAAATTAAAAATTGTCCAGAAGAAATCCGTGTCATTGAAAAGCGTGGTCCTATCACGCCTGCTCTGGAAGAAGAAATTCATCAGAAAAAAAGGCCCATTTTAATTAAACGAATCATCCCAATAGATGCAGATGGAAATGAAGTCAAATATGAGTCAACTGGATCAGGAAGGAAGTATACACTTCCAGTGTGGGGAGTAAGAGGACATCCACGAACATTGCCAAATGGAAGAATTACTTTTGTGCGTCCTTATCCAAAAGGTAAAAACAGAAAAAATCCAGATGCATTGATAAGCAAAGAATATAAATTTGTTGAGGATAAAATCGATTTAGATACAGAAACGACTGAGAGTAAAAGTGGACTATAAAGTAACAGAATAAATGATAACAGGCACGAGAGGTTGACTCCCGTGCCTGTTATCATTTTGTGTATTTGATTATGAACTCATCGACGCCGTCGGTGTATTTGCCTTTAGATATCAGCTTGTTGCGATATTCGAGCAAGCACTGAAGGATGAGGCGGTGTTCTGCATCGGTCAGACTAAGGTAGTATTTTCGTTTTCTCATACGAACACCACGTCGGAATAGACAGTTTCAACTACACGCTCTCGGATGTTATTCATCTTCTGCACCCACTTCATTTGGTCGGTGGATTTGAGTTGTTTGGTGATGCCTTCTTTTTCAGCGTATTCTTTTACGAGCTGAGAAAAGAGATCCTGTGCTTGCTCTTCGACATCTGCAAGGTGGGAATGGAGCTTTCCGGAAGTGAGCAGATTGTAATACAATACCTTACGATGATGCTTTAGGTATTTCAGCCTTCGTTGTCCCCATACGCCGATGGGGTGTTTTTCTTCGGTAGGTGGGATTAGGTTTGGTAGGCGATAATCGCCTTGCACTGTGTAAATGCCGCCCTGTTGTTCAAATATTGATTTCATATGTAATCCTCCTTTATGATTCCTTCAGCAGATCTCCAAACGGTGTTTCGGTGGAGATAAACGCATCGTAGGCGAAATTCGCTCCTAAGCGAAAGCCCATAATGAAGCTATCGAGATTGGATTCGCCGTTTACCACGCTCCACGCATTAGAAAAATCGAGAAACCATTTCTTTTGCTCGTCCTGTAGGGTGTTGGTGAGCTGTTCTTCGGTTTTAGTCAGCACCGCCAGTTCCTTTTGTACCGTCTTATTTTGCCTTGTGCTTCGTGCCTGCGGGTCGATGTTGCCGCAATAAAACTCTTCAATAAATCGTGCCATTGGTTGCACCTCCTTATGGCTATAGTGTAACAAAAAGCAGTAATCCGTGCGATTGTGCAAATTTTGAAATCGCACATTGAAAAAGCACCCACCCGAAGGTGGATGCTCAAAAGCGTTTATTTGCTCTGCTCTTTCTTCATAAGATGATAGAACTCATTGATCGTCTGTATATGCCAAGAAGTTTTCCGGATAATACTGCGAAAATATGGTGAGCAGAAAAACTCGATGAGAAATACTTTGGGGATGTAATATGTATTGTGCTTTATAAAGTGTTTAAGCCTCCCTTTGCCGCACCAATTGTTAATAGTGGTCTTTGCATATCCGGTCAGTTTAACGACCTCCTTAGAGGAAATAACGTCCTTGTAATCGGATAAAATATCGACATAATATTCGTGAAGCAACTTCAACGTAGCATCGGTCATATTCGTCGGAAGCGATACTTTCCGCCAACCCCTATGCCACCCTTTTGAAACAGCGTAATACTCAGGATACTTGCCTTTGCTTTCCAAATATTTTAGCACGTCTTCTTTCTTGATTTTATAGCATCGGGTTTTCTTACCCGAATACTCGCACGGTACTGCCCCACTTTTTAGCAGATACAAAGCCGTGGTTTTGCTGATGTGACAGATACGTTAGAATTGTTCTTTTGTAATAACGTCAGGAACCTCGTTCCAGTTAATTGGTATGTGATATTTCATAGCAATACGCCTTTCAAACTTTATTTGTCGGTTTGAAGTTCGTCCTGAGTGTATTGACATTATGTTTTGATTTGCATCTGTTCTCTCCTGAGTTCTCTCCAAAACGCCCTCAGTTCTCTCCTAAATGCGATTTTTGATTCGATTCGAACGCTCTTAGGAAAAACGGAGCTTGGATGAAGTGATACCCGAAAAAGCCTTATTTTATGCGGGTTTTGACGAGTATCAGACTGCCTGAAAAAACCTGTAAAAATCAGCAAGTGTCCAAAGGCTAAAAGACTCGAAATCAGTTTGCCGGCAACGGCACGAGGGTTCGAATCCCTCCGTCTCCGCTCAAAAAGCAAAAGCACACCTGCCGGTGTGCTTTTGCTTTTTGACTCATTCATTCGTTTCTTTTGCGTTTGTTTTTTCGAGCATATTGTTAAGTCCCCTTACAAATTCGCGGTAACCCTTTGGGAAATTTTCGGAGCCATCGGCGCGGATCGTCTGTCCGGTGTTCACAATAGCCGTGAAGCTGAACATTATTCCATCTTTTACATTTCGTGGGTGCTTACCATGGAAGCCGTCCCAGCGAATCACACCACAGGTGTTCATAAATTCAATAAATACACAGGTATCAACCACCGTGCTATTTTCGAGTTTGAGAACAGATTCTCCGTTTGAATAAAATTCCCGATAAAAGCGAAGTTCCAATTGTTCCGTATCATTTACGATTTCATACACGGTACTTCCACGCATACCACGCAAAGTAAGCGTAACCGACTCAACCGACGCAATTTTTTTAGAACCAAAAAATTTTAACAGCACTTTGCACTTCATAATGCTCCACCTTTATAACATAATATTTTACTATCCATCTTTAAAAGACCAATGTACTTCTTAGCCTTCCATTTCAGTCCAATCAAATATCTATACAGCTCGGCTCTTAAACAAATCTACCAGCTTTATAACCGCCTCACGCGGAATAAAATTCGTTTCATTATCCGAAGCATAAATTTGTTCTCCCGATGCGAACTTTATATCAACTAAAGCACCGTAGTTATCGGGAAGGCCTGCCACAAAACAATACTCACCGTTATATCTTGCAAAGTCATATTCATTAATAATGTTGTACAACCTTTGCATAAATTCGACCGATTCGCTGAAACTCTGCGCAAGCGCATCGCCGTAGCGGTCTCGGCATTTATATTCGCCTTTTACGGCACCGTTTTCAAGAACTGCGTCAAGGTTATAGACATACCCGCAATATTCGTCCTCCTCCGCATCTGCGACGGTAGACATTTCAACGCAAAAATTGATAATATCCGTTGATTCTATATGTTTCGGCGCATTTTTAGCCGCTTTTTTCGTAACACCGCCATCGATTTCCATATGCCTTCATCCTTTTACGTTATTTTGTTTTATTGTATCACACATTATAGGATTTTCAACCGATGCAGTTGTACATTCATTGCTTGCTGTTCCGACCATACACAAACGCGGCACAAACCCTCTCGGGCTTGTGCCGCGTTCCCATTAAAAATCTAATTTCCTTATTCAAAAATTTCACAATATTTTCTTCAATATCCGCTACTCTCCGCCCCATCAATCACAGCACGGATCTTTTTTCGGCGGTGCTGCCGGATCATCCGGTGCGGGATGTGTTACATCTCCCAAGCCGGAAGTTTCGGAGAACATTACATTCGCTTTTGTCATATCGACAGCGTCTGTCGGAACGATAATCTTGGAAGCTTTGCCGTCTGACATAGCGACCAACGCTTCGTACTTTTTGAGTTCGAGAACAGCGTTATCTACGCCTGCGTTCTTTAATTCGCGGAGACCGTCAGCCTCGGCTTTCTTAGCAAGATAGATGGCTTTAGCTTCACCCTCGGCACGAGCTATGCGTGCGTCACGTTCACCCTCTGCGGCGAGAATCATTGCCTGCTTGTCACCCTCTGCACGAGTGATGGCTGCAGCCTTGTGACCTTCTGCCTGAAGCAATGTTTCACGGCGGTCACGCTCTGCCTTCATCTGCTTTTCCATCGCATTCTGAATCTCTGCGGGCGGGATGATGTTCTTAAGCTCAACACGATTTACCTTTATTCCCCACTTGTCTGTGGCTTCGTCGAGGATCTCCGTCATTTTCGCATTGATTGTGTCACGTGAAGTAAGTGTGCCGTCAAGTTCGAGTTCACCGACGATGTTACGCAATGTTGTCGCGGCAAGGTTTGACAAAGCTGAAATCGGATTTACAGCACCGTATGCGTAAAGTTTTGCATCGTAAATCGCATAGTAGATGACAGTGTCGATTTGCATGGTAACGTTATCCTTTGTGATAACCGGCTGCGGCGGCGAGTCGAGAACCTGCTCCTTAAGTGTCACTCTTTTGGAAATCTGCTCAAAGAACGGAATCTTTATATGAAGTCCTGCCGACCATGTCGTTCGGTACTTTCCTAAAAGTTCTATAACAAACTCATGCGCCTGAGGCACGATTTTTATATTGGCGATAAGGATTATAAGTATCACTGCCAATACTATGAGAAATGGTATCATTCGTCATCACTCCTTAAAAATTCATTGTGTATATTATACTTCAAAAAGTGATTATTTACAACAAAAACACGATTTACTAAATCGCGATTTGATACTATCGAACCTAAAAAATGTACTACTTTATCCGCACCAGATATTTACCCAGGTTGCCGACATTTACCGATGTTCCCACAATGGTTGTGTCGATGTTTCCTACAGCCGATTCGATTGTGACCGAAGCCGAACCGGTGAGATTGTGGCCTTTTACTATGACGACATCGCCGCGGCGAACTTTCAGATTTTTAAGGTCGCCCGATGTTATGTTGGCTTTCATTGTGTTGTTTATAAAAACATAAACGCCTCCGCCGCCGAGGTTTGTACATTTGAGAGATATCATACCTCTGTCCTTTGCAAACTCCTCAGCCTGCAGAGCCGCTTCTCTGATGTTTTCCGTGTCAAAAGCCATTCCGCTGTCGGGATAGCTTACTTCGCGGGAACTGACTTTCATATATATTTGTGCGGTCACAACGGTAACCATCAATGCCGCAACTATGATAAAATAAGTTTTCGCATCGCTGAAAACTTTTATTAAAATCGACTTCAAACAAAATCAACTGCCGTATTTTCTGTACGGTCTATATGTATTCATCAATCCTTTTGTATATTCGCACCGACTGTGTAACCGGTTGAAAATGCTATGGTCAGGTTAAAGCCGCCGGTATAAGCATCAACGTCGATAACCTCTCCGGCAAAGTACAATCCGCGACAAAGCTTTGACTCCAATGTTTTCGGATTTATCTCCGAAGTTTTTATGCCGCCCATCGTAATTATCGCCTCAGCAAACGGTGCACTGCCGCTTATATGAAGCTTGAAATTTTTCAAAGTTTCCGCAACTTTTCTGCGCTGAACTTTTGTTATGGTATATACCTTATCTTCGGGATTCAGACCGCTCTGCTTTATGACAATCGGTATCAGACGTGACGGAAGCAAGTCACCGAAAGCGTTAGATATCTGTTTTTTGTTGTACTTTTCAAAATCACGAAGAAGTCTTTCATCAAGTTTTTCGAGACTGAGCGCAGGTTTAAAATCTATATACGTAATTAGATTTTTAAAGTCGTGAAGTGCTGCAAATCGACTGGAGCTTAATACAATGGGACCTGAAACGCCTTTTGCGGTAAAAAGCATTTCTCCGAAATCCGAATAAAGTTTCTTTCCTGAATTATCGCAAAGTGTGAATTCGACGTTTTTAAGTGAAAGTCCTTCAAGCTCCGATATCCATTTTTCGCGGCATTCCAGAGCGCAGAGAGAAGGTTTGGGAGTAACTATCGTGTGACCGAGCTTTTCCGCCCATGTATATCCGTCTCCGGTAGAGCCTGTAAGAGGATATGATTTGCCGCCTGTCGCCACCAAAATATTCGGTGCGTAGAAACACATCTCATTTTCCGCGCATTTTACACCCGAAACACGCTTTGTTTCCTCTTCGTCGTCAATTATTAACTCTTTTACCGTCATTCCGTATTTGACCGATACGCCCGCTTTTTTCGCTTCATTTTTCAGTGTCTCTGCGACATCGGTAGCCTTCTGCGATGCCGGAAATACTCTGCCGCCTCTTTCGTCAACCGTTTTTAGTCCGGCATCGTGAAAAAAGTCAATCGTGCTGAAGTTATCAAAATTACGGAGCGACGAATACAAAAAGCGACCGTTGCCCGGAATATTTTCCATAAGTGTATCAAAGTCACAGTTGTTTGTAATATTACATCTGCCTTTGCCCGTAATGCGAAGTTTTCTGCCAATCATACCGTTTTTCTCCAGAACGATGACAGAAAGACCGCGCTTTGCCGCAGTGATCGCGGCAAGAATACCGGCAGGGCCTGCACCTATAACGATAAAGTCACATTTAATTTTCGGAAGTTCTTCGTTCATAAAAAATACCTTCAGATAAAACAATCAGGCGATAAACGCCTGATCATCCGTAAAATATAATATCAATCTTTCAAAATCTTATATACACTGCCGAGCACACCGTTTATATACGACGGAGAATCGTCCGTACCGTACTTTTTGGCAAGCTCCACGGCTTCATTTATCGAAATGCTCTCCGGAATATCTTCGCGGAACTTCATCTCATATACGGCAACTCTCAGGATCGCAACGTCAGCTTTTCCGAGACGTTCAAACGACCAGCCTTTTATACAAGATTTTATAAGCTCATCGATCTCGTCGATGTTGGAAATCACACCTCTGACTACGTTGCAAAGGTACTCATACTCTTCTTTCGCACCGCCTTCGCTTTCGTCAAAGTCCTGCATATAGCTCTCTATAAGTTTTTCTACCGATTCGGGACTGTTGTCCGTAACCGAAAAAGAATATTCGAAAATAATTTTTATTGCTGCATCTCTTGCATCTCTTCTGCTCATTTTATTCCTCCGAAATAACCGTAACGGTATATCTTTTCTCTCTTTAGTCTGTATATCATCTGTAAGTGCCGGGCGGCAAAATCTTATCAAGAAGTTTCTTTATAAAGTCCTTATCCTTCTGCAACCTCTTACCGAGCCAGAAACCGCCGAATACACAAAGTGAAATGAACAGTGTCTTAAAAAAGCCTATAAATACGAAAGAAAGGCCTATACCCAAACCGATAAGAGCGCCGTTTATTCCGTAATAATTTGTTCTGTAAAACTTATACAATCTTCTCAGCATAACAAGCTCTGCCTTTCATCAATCCTGTGCTGTATGCACACCCTCAACATTTACGCTTACTTCTTTTACCTTTATCTCCATAGAAGCCTCGACGGACTCTTTTACTCTCTCCTGTATGCTCTTACAAAGCGCGGGAACATTTATATCCGGAACAACGGTGAGCTTTATGGCAATCTCTACTTTCTGGTCGCGGAAAGATACCTTTGCCTTAGACTCTTTTACGCCCTGGAATCTCTTGGACAATGCAAGTGCAATGTTTTCGATGGAGTTGGAAGAAATTCTCACAATACCGTTCTCGTTCTCTGCACAGATATATCGGGTGCTTCTTCTGAGTCTGAGACCTGATGTAAGAACTACGATATTAAGTACAAAGAATACAAATCCTATCAGGAAAATAGCTATATCGTACTGCTTTGACTGATAACATGTTATGTTAAGATAATCGAGTACCATAGACATAAGTTCTTTGTTTCCGAACGGTGAAATCATGATAAATCCGAAAACAACCGTCAAAATAAGTGAATATACGGCAACAAGTATTCTAAAAAACAAATTCATCTCTTTTTCTCCTCAATCAATAGTAATCAGTTATGAGTCTCTCAATCGTCAATGTCGTCAAAGAACTGGAATACCGACATGTCACGTGTCTTGTTCTTTTTCGGGGCAGGATTTTCTATAGCTTTCTCTGTCGTGACCGCGCGTTTCGTCTCGTCGCCGAACTCTATACCCTGTATGTGAATATTTACCGCAGAAACTACAACACCGGTCAGCTTCTCAACGCTGTCCTTTACGTGCTCCTGTATTTCCCAGGCAATGTCTGAAATCCTGCTTCCGTAATTTACGATCACATACAAATCGATAACGGCCTCGTCCTCTATCATTTCGACCTTTACTCCCTTGGCGGGATTGTGTCTTCCGAGGGCTTCCGCTATACCGCCGGCAATACCTACGCTCATACGCGCAACTGACTCCACTTCGGTAGCCGCAACGCCTGCAACTATCGCAATGGACTCATCGGTAATACGCAGATTTTCGTCATCCGACGCATCTCCTGCGGCTCCGTGCTCTCCGATATAAAGTTCTTCGATGTTCTCAGCATCAAACTCATTGTCTGTACCGGGCATAAAAACCTCCCTGTTTAACTGTCAATTAAACAGGGAGATTATAACATTTCACGCCGATTCGGTCAACTTAATACACACTGCTTACCGTAAGATACTCCGGAGATATTTCAGTTTGCGAATATACAACCGTCGCAATTGTCTCAACTTCGCTCTGTGTGATGTTCTCGGCAACCAGCACAACATCGATAAAACCGTCATCTCCGAACCCTACATATACATCATCGTAGCCTCTGTTTTTAAGTGCACTCTCCAGTGCATCCTCACACTCCGTAATCGAATTTACCGTGAGAATTTCATCCTGTGCGCTGAGGATTTCGCTCTCCGTAGAAGATGTATCGTCTATTATAGCAAGACATTCCTCGGTATAGGCACTTCTGTCTGCCTCACGCTCTATGCGCAAACCTGCTATGTAGTCAAGGGCATTATCACACTTTACTCCTGTGGGAACTCCGTCTCCGAGGATACTGTCCGCTTCTTCGCTGTTATAATCCTGTACAAACACAACATCCTCTGACTCATCACCGCTGTCTGCACCGCTTTCGACGCCGTCATGCCTTACATTCTGATATATAGCAGCCGCAAGCAATACACAGCACACACACAATGCCAATATTCTTTTAACCTTTAAACTCATACTCAAACAATCCTTTCTGACTAAACATATTTTATGTATATGACAAGTTCAAAAATAAATGCGCGGTTTGTCAATTTTTACCCGCTTTCTTTACGACAGAGATTTTATGAACAGGAATGCCGTACAAACTCGAAACCGCCTCTATGACCGTCTCTTTCACGGTATTTTTGTCTGCACCTTCCGCAGAAATCAGAATCCCTTTTATTTCAGGATATTCGTCATAAATATGTACAAGGCGCTCGTTTCCGTCCGAATCTTTCACCACTTTATACACAGAACTCTCCTCAAGCCTTGAATTCACCCTTTTTCCGCCGTTTGAGTCACCCTCGTCGGTGTTTTCCTCAGTTGTCTGTATTTCGCTTGCATTGACCGTTTTTAAGCTTGTTTCGACATATATGATGACATCTGCATCCCCTACACCCTTTATATTTTTTAAAACACTTTTAAGCCGTTTAGCTTCCGCATCAGCATAAGACAATTCACCGGCTGAATCATTTTTAAGCGACACATTGCTCTGATTTGCGTCATTTTTTGTCGAATCAGTATTATCACTTTTATCAAACAGCGGCGGAACAAACAACAAAATTAAAACACCCGCAATAATCGCAACAGATTCGAATTTAAAATTTTTAAGTACTTTGAAATCAAATTTTTTAAACGACAACTTCACATTCACACCCCCTTTGAATCTATTTCGCAAATTTCCGCAGAAACGCCCAGCGTATCGCTTAAAGTTTTCCTGATGCCGTCATAGTCAAATTCCGGCTCTTTACTGTTCCCCCCAAAGGAAATCTCTATATCCTCTATCAGCGGAACGTTCGTGATAATTCCTTTATCTCCTGACGTCTCAGGTTTCTCGTCCGACACAACACATTTCACGCCCAACACAGAGCCGAACAGCGACGATTTTATATCCTTGCATACAGTAACCGACACATCACAGATAACACCGTTTTCTTCAAGCAGCTTTTTCTCCGCAAGAGTTTCAACGGATGAAGAATATTCAGAAATAACGTTTTTTATGTAATTGTCATCTGCACTGTCAGAGACCGTCCCGATTTTACTTTTGAAAAGCATATCAATGTTCTGAGGATCAAAGCCGTCCGAAAACATATTCAAAACCGGAACTGCAGTTACAAGCAGAAAAATTATTCCGAATGCAGTATGCACCGTCTTTTTCACGGAATTTTCGGGAATGATTTTTAAAATCAACGACATCACGACGGAAGAAACAATTATTCCGATAATCCACCTTGCCATAAGCACTTCACCTCACGAAAAACGAACGGATGTAAACATTGCAATGTTCAATATAAAAAACACACCGATAAGTCCGACCATACCCATAAGCATCGTAAAAGCTTCTGATATATTACCGATTACCGATTTTATTCTGCCGTTACCGAAAGGCGTTGCTATAAAAGCCGCAATCCGTAAAAGTACCGTATATGCAAACAATTTCAGAAACGGAGAGATTCCTGTTATAAATACTGCAGCAGAAGCACCTATCCCCGCAGCACTTTTAACGGCACACAGCCCGGAAAAGACAAGATCCGCCGACTCCGACAAATACGAACCTACAAACGGAATCAGATTTCCTGCATATTTAACGGTTTTACCCGCCACTCCGGAAAACTGCCCCGACACCGCACCGGTCACCGCAGTTACACAGAAAAACACCGTCATCGTGAGACCCAACCCCCACACAAAAAGGCTCTTTACGCCTCCTCTGAGTTCCGAAACAGGAAACTTGTCCGTCAGGCAATCGCACAGTCCCAAAGCACCGTATAAGACCGCCAAAGGTACAAAAAACCAGCAAACCACAGCCGACACATACTGTGCTACGGCAACAAATACCGTACTCCCCGTTTTAAGCCCGAGTGCTGCAATAAGCGGTATCACCGCAACGGAAACCGACTCCATACCGGTAGCGGCTTCAACAGCAAACTGCACTCCTCCTATAAAAAGACCGCTCAAAAGAATTGAAACGATTATCGCAGAAGTATTCTCGTTAAGCTCATAAAAAGGGCTGTTACTCCCTGCAAAATTCGCCGCAACTGCAGACAGTATGCATATCCCCAGAATTATCGCCGTAAGACCTATATTTTCCGTAAGGTTGTCCAGCAACTCTTTGATTATCGCGGCAATCACGCTCCCCGGCGACAAATTCATTTCACCGTTAAGAGCATCCGCCATCAGTCCTCCCGGATCTACTGCACCGCCGTAACTTCCGTAAGCCGAAAGCATATCCGAAATCGCACCCAACTCTTTTTGACTGTTTTCCGTCGCATAAAGTGTCATAATCTCACCTGCCTGCCCTTTGGTAAATTAAAAAACATTTGTATTTATTATTTCTATAACTGTTTCGGTCAATGTTAAGGCGAGCGGCATTACGGCGGAAACGACGCAGATGCGGCCGGTCGTTTCCACCGTGGTCGCGACGGCGGCGCAGCCGCCGTCGCGACAAGTTTCGGCAGCAAAGCTGCACACGAAACTTATGCCGCTCACCTTTAATATTGTTGAAACATAAATATTGCCGTCAGAATAATTTGCCAGAAGCGATTTCATACCGGCAAACAAATCGTTCACGGAAGAAATCACCGACAGAAAAATGATGCTGACACCTGCCAAAGAAATTAAAACAGCAAATTCAGGTTTGATCTGCCGCATAACAACTGCCAGAACAGCCAGAATAATGCCGAAAATACCGATTTTGATAATATCGTACATAAATCCACTCCTAAAAGCCGAAAACCGCCCTTAAGGCATCCATAAGTGCGCCTATTTCCTGTACAACTACTATAAGGACTATCACAAGGCCTGCAATCGTAACCATCAATGCCTGCTCGTCCCTGCCCGATTTAGACAGCAAAATATTTATAACCGCAACAATTACCCCGACTGCTGCTATTTTAAAAATCAGATCGATATCCATTACACCGCCCCCTTACCACAACAACAAAATCAATACGGCAGAAGCCGCCGCACCGAGCTTTATAAAAAGGTTGCCGTCTTTCTTTAATTTCACATCGGCTTCCGTTATCAATAAATCGAGTTTTTCCGCCACCGTTTTCAGATGCTCCGAATGATGCTTTACATCGGCTCGTCCGAGTGTAGAAGACAGCGAACATAAAAGATTTATTTCACCATCCGAAAGCAAACCTTTTTCCGAAACCGATTCTACCGTATCTCGCCAGGCTTCCTCACCCGACAAAATCCCTTGCGAAAGCTTATCACCAAAGATTGAAAACAAATTATATTCCGGATATTCTTTACAAAATCTTTGTCGGCATTCATTCATACATTCCTCTAAAGCAAGCTCGTCCAAAGAAATTCTACTTTCCGTAAATTCAATCCCGGCTCTGTATTCCGCAAGAATATCACGCCGCATTTGCAATCGCTTTTTCAGCTTATATCCTGTCATTATTCCGGAAGACGCAATCAAGACAGCCCCCGCAGATTTCAAAACAAACAACATCTTTTGTAAATACTCTCCTTTCAGACAATCTGCCTTACACTGCCCGGACCGTCCGAACAATCAAGCACAATAAATCGTTCAAAAAAGTTATCATCAATCATATTTCCGATTTCTTTCCTCGCCCTTACCTCTTCCAGACTGCTTCCGTGCGTCGTTGAAATTACTTTAATTCCGGAATTTATTGCCGAAGCAACAGCCGCATAATCCCCCGGTCCGCCTATTTCATCAGTCACAATAACAGACGGCGCCATCGACCTTATCATCATATAAATGCCCTTTTCCTTTACACAGCCGTCCAGAACATCAGTTCTTACACCCACATCATTTGAAGGTACACCGTTTTCACACGAACAAATCTCCGACCTCTCGTCAATAATTCCTACATTCGCCCCTCTGAACCTGACCGGTGACTGTCCTCCGTTTGATAAATACCTTGCAATATCTCTGACAAGCGTTGTCTTACCGCAACATGGCGGCGAAATGATAAGCGTACTCCTTATTTCTCTTTCGCTTTTTACGATGAACGGCAACACTTTTTTCGAACAACCTATAATCTCCTTCGAAACCCTGATATTCAACGCCGTTATATCGCGTATCATCCCGTCACTTTGTACTCTGCCGCATATTCCTACCCTGTGACCGCCCGAGAGCGTCACAAAACCATTTCTTATATCTTCCGTGTATGCGTAAATCGAATTTCTGCAAATTCTCAAAAACAAATCGCGCATCTCATTCGCCGTCATCCGAAGTGCCCTGTCCGTATGTTTCAGACTCAAACCGTTTGCAGTCAAAAAATACGACTCATCGTCAATAACAACGGAAAGCGGTTTTTCCGTCCTCAGACGTATTTCTTTCACCTTGCCGACGGTTTCCGCATTCACCGCTTCCGAAAGCAGCTTGCCGGCAGTTCCGCCAATCTTATCGGTTATCTCATTCTTAAATTTTAAACAGTTCATAAATCCCGCTCCTCCGCCTGCAACTTGTACACAACAATCTATGCACCAAAAGCACCGTTTAGAACTGTTTGTCCGCAAAATTTATCTGTATACAATTTAATTAAATAAAAATCAAAAAGGCACACCTCACAGACATTTACGCCTATGGGGTGTGCCGCATGCTTCATATTAAAAACGGATAAATCCGGAATAATATTAACCATATAATGAAAGAACGTATTTGATTAATAATGTTGAAATAAGTGTAATAGAAAGGCTCAATAAAGTTCCGATTAAATATTTTTCTGCAAAATCTTTATCTTCAAGTTGCTTAAAACGAGCAATACTTTTTGCAGTAAGAACCAGACCTATTACACTGTATTGGTTACCAAGCAATAATATAGCAGTTATAATTCTTTCCAATTTTCCAATAATACTTCCTGCGTTGTTACTTGGACTATTATTAGTTTCTTCATTTTTAAAAATAAAGGCAAATATCTTTTTTATAAAAACTGCTGTTGGATCAAGCAGTAGTACAAACAGCAAACCATAGTTCAAAAAACAGAAAATCAATAATTATAAAAGTCAAAAAATACATACCGCTATGAGCCAATAAAACACTAACATTATTTTTCTTACTTTCTGCCATATCTGAAGTTTGCAAAAAATAATCAGCAATCATATGCCCAATCAATAATATTACCAATAACATTTATACTACCTCCAAGTGTTTCAAATACTTCAATGTCACAACAGCCAAATTTCTTGCTTCATATATGTTCGCAGCTTTTATCGTTTTATCTGCACTTTGTCTGGTAACACCAAGTATTTCCGATAGTTGCATAGGCAATCCGCGGACTTTACCTTCTGTAACAAAAAAAGTATCAGTATTTTCGATTGCATCGATTGGTCTGCTTTCAAAATTTAAATGTGATAATTTGAAAATCAAAGGTTCTCGATGTTTTTTATAAATCTTAAAAACATCGAATTGTACAGTCTCACTTCTAAGTAATATTAATCGCACAATATCTTTTAATACATTTATATTGATTATATCATACGCGTTAATGGGATATAAAAGTTCAGACAGTAGCATTATCTGGTTCTGATATTCACTCTGTTTATTAATAATTAAAGCGGTAGAATTAAATAGTGAATTAATTATAATATCATTTTTTTCACCGGAGAAAAGTAGAACAGAATAACCCAAAGATTCTTCTGTGGCATTTATTGCACGTCGTGCATTATGATAAGCAGATCCGTCTTGAGCAGTGGTTCCGGCATATTTTATGATAACATCCCACTCGCCAACTCCGATTCCGGCTCTTATTTCAACCGGAGCAACTAACATACTAAATAATCTAAAATATAAGTAAGATGCTTCAACCGAAGAAAACAATCCCTGCAATTCATCACCAGCACTAAAAAAAACGTCTTTTTCCAAAGAACGTCTAAATGCTATATTTAAAACTTGGACAACATGATAAATATAATCTTGTATTTCATTTCTGTTTTTCGAAGAATATCTTCTGGATTTCTTTAAATCCATTATAAGAGCAGTATATTTATTCATCTACCTCACCTCAGCAATGATTATATGATACAATGATTTAAAAAGCAACCGTTTTTGGTTGCTTTTTAAATTAGCAACCATTTTCAGTTGCTTTTCTCGTATATACTTTTGCCAAAAAGCGCCCGGGCAGCGATTTAAAATCGCTGCCCGGGCGCAGGTCTTATAATCTGTTATCAGAACAAGTCAAAAATATCGGAATTGTCGATATTATTATCCGGCTCTGCATAAAGTGTAAACCTATCTCCGGAAAGTATTCCGCTTTCTGTAGACGAAACATACGTTGCTGTTGAGAACACATACGTATCACTGTATGTAACAGCATATTTTGTCTCACCATCTTCTTCATAAGAATATGTACAATACATTCTTACATAGATTGTCTTATTACCTCTTACATTGATCGAAGCCGCGTACTGACCTGACGGAGTTGCATTATCTCCGTAAACATTACTGATTTTTTGCAGATTTGCAGAATTAGATTCAAGTGTAAGAACATTCACAGTCGATGTTTTACCTGTATCGGGATCCGTTACTACAGTAGCAGGTTTGTCAGTAGTACTGTCAACACCGTAGAACAATGTACCCCACTCAACAATCTTGTAATCAGCGTTCGGAGTAAACATACCGTAAACTGTATACCTATAATATGAAGAGGTCTTATTATTAACCAACTGAAGAACAGGAGTTATCGAAACATTCGGCTTAGCTTCAACAGAAGTACCGTATATAGGCTGAAGCTTCATCGTATTCAAAGCCTTGAAACTGAATGTTTCCTCGTAACTGATATACGGATAATATACACCGCTTATCAAGCAAGCTTCCGAACTCTTGCGAGTTGTTCCGGCATTTTTGTCAATCCAACCTACGAATGTACCTGAACCTGTAGCAGTCGCTGTAACCGTTGTGTTGTAATCAACTGAAATAGATGTCTTCGCACCATTTACAGTTCCATTTTCTACTACTGTGATTACCACTTTATTCTCTGTAGCAATCTTTGTGTAAGAAGCATCGATATTTACTACACCGCCGTTACCGTTTACGTAGATGTACATCGGAGTTACACAATTTTTCTCTTTGTAAAGTATGCTGTAGTCATACTTGTAACCGGTCTGGGTTGTGCCTTCGACAAGGTAATACGTTGTATTATTGTATTTGGTTTCTTTATAACCTGCCTTATCCGCATGTTTCAGGAATTCCCAACCTGTGAACGCACTTCCGGCTTTAAACGGAGTGGCTGTTATAGCATCTACAGAGATATAAGAACCCTTTGCAGCCACTATTGTCTGAACAACCTGACCTGCAACATTCATAAAGTTAAACTGTGTACTTGTATCCGATGTTGCAGTAAATACTGCTACAATCTGCATATCCGTATGCAAACCATCATCAGAAAGCGTATATGATTTCGCTGTTGAAATAAGTCTGTCATAATCATACGCAGCAGCTGCAGGAGACTTATGATACCATCCGAGGAAGCTGAGCGTATTACCGGATACACCCAATGTAACCTTACCACCGTATGTACCTACAGAGGTAACAGATATCGTACCCTGAGAAAATGGTTTCGATACAGCAGAAGAACCGCCGTTGTTTACAAGACTTTCTGCTGAAATTGCGCCACCGATTGTCTGGGTAAACACCTCAACTTTAAACACACTGATAAATTTAGCAGTAACTACTGAATCAGCGGTAACAGTGAAAGTATTACCGGTGATAGCATTACCGTTCACATAAATCTTGTTCAATGTATAGCCGGGGTTCGCTTCGGGAGTAACCTCAAGCGTCCATACTGAATGATCCACATAATCACCCGAATTAATAACTTTATTGCCGTCTCTATTGTTTACGTTGATGGTAATCGTACCATTAGGCATATCTTTTATTGTTACCTTATACATTGCTCTGCACAAAGCTCTATATTCAGTATCAGCATTAACAGTATGTTCCTTAGATAAAATACCACGTGTTTCAGCACTATTATAAATAAGGTTCTCATTGTTTGCATAAAGTATACGTAATCTGTATTTTTGGGTTCCGGTAGGCGGAGTATACGTAACCGTAAGTTTCGTACCTGCATCTACGTAATCGCCATCTGAAACCTTAGCCTGGGTTTCACTGTTTTTGATGGTAATTTCACCCATAGACACACCGTTGTAGGTCTCATTCTTCTCCGCAGTCAACGAGCCGATTGTTACCTTATATATCGCTCCTACTGTTCCCGAGAAAGTAACATCGCTTGTAACCTTATGGTCTGCCGACACTACAGCATTTGATATCGTCGAGTTATCCTTGATAGATGAACCACCTGCTGTAATTGTCTTTACTCTGTATCCGTCAGCAGGATCAAGTTTAACTGTAAGTTCCGTGCCTGTATCTACATAACTATCGCTGGCTACAGTTGTCGTTGTGCCTTTTTTCACAACCGTAATTGTTCCATTGGTAATGTTACTGTAGGTAACCTTATATATCGCTCCTACTGTTCCAGAATATGTTACAGTTCCTGTAACCTTATGAGTTTGTGACACTACAGCATTCGATATCGTCGAGTTTTCTTTAATAGAGGTACCGCCTGCTGTAATGGTCTTTACTCTGTATCCGTCACCGGGATCAAGTTTAACTGTAAGTACCGTATCCACATCCACATAACTATCTGCAGCGACAGCATTGCCGTTCGGATCCGCAAGTGTAATTACACCATTATCAGGATTAGATATCTTTACCTGATAGATCCTTCCTACCGTACCGGATATAACATCATCGTTTGCAATAGCATATGTATACGTTACCGCTGTCGTTGACATCGTTGTAAAGTCCTTCTTCTTAGTTCCATCTAATGTAACTGTCTTCACTCTGTATCCTGAACCAGGGGTAAGTGTTACTGTAAGTTCCGTACCTGTATCTACATAACTATCGCTGGCTACGGTTGTCGTTGTGCCTTTTTTCACAACCGTAATTGTACAATTGCTAAAGTCGCTGTAAGTTACTTTGTATATCCTTCCTACCGTACCGGATATAACATCATCGTTTGCAATAGCATATGTATACGTTACCGCCGTCGTTGACATTGTTGTAAAGTCCTGCTTCTTAGTTCCATCTAATGTAACAGTCTTCACTCTGTATCCTGAACCAGGGGTAAGTGTTACTGTAAGTTCCGTACCTGTATCTACGTAACTCTCGCTGGCTACAGTCGTCGTTGTACCTTTTTTCACAACCTTAATTGTACAATTGCTAAAGTCGCTGTAAGTTACTTTGTATATCCTTCCTACCGTACCGGATACCGTAAATGCCGCCGTACCTACAGTATACGTGTAAGTTACAGCTGTTGTTGACATTGTTGAATATGTCTGCTTAGTAGTACCTCCGATTGTAGCAGTCTTTACCCGGTATCCGCTTTTCGGGGTAAGTGTAATCGTAAGCTTAGTACCATAAGGAACTTTGTCACCACTACTATAGTTCACATTATCATTACCCTTAGCAGTAATTGAGGTCATATTATCAGGTACTGTTATTGTCATAGTATACGAGTTCTTAGTAAATGTAGCCTTAACAGTAGTAGCACCGCTAACTTTAAACGTACCGCCGCTACTCAAAGTCGTGCCACCGGCTGTAATAGATTTTAACGTATAACCCGGATTCGCCGTAGCAGTTACCGTAAGCGTTGTATTATAGTCGATTTTATCACCACTGGAAATAGCCGTATTACCGTTTTTAACCGTAACAGTACCTCCGGCAGACGGATCAGGCGTAATCGTAATCGCATACTTATTTGCGGTAAACGAAGCAGATATCTGAGTATTGGCACTGATTGTTTTTGTACTGCCGCTTGAAAAACTACTGCCGGCTACTGTAAGAGAACTGAAAGTATATCCGGTACTTGCAGTAGCAGTTACTTTAATAACCGTACCTGTATCTACGTAGTTGCCTGAGCTGATAGTAGCACCGCTTGAGTTATTTGTAACTGCGATTGTACCACCGGTAGGCTGACTGAATGTAACCGTATACATTCTTACATATGTAACTGTAATTGTAGTATTAGCAGTAATAGTATATGTTTTAGATATGGTTTTATCGTGTGTCATATCTGTGTTGGTCCAAGTACTGCTGCCAACTTTAATCGATTTTACTCTGTAACCTGAGTTAGGATTAGCACTAACGGTAATTGCTTTATTATACTGAGAGAAAAAACTACCGGAGGTATAAGAAGTACCGGCGTAATTTGTAAACGTGGCAGTACCACCGCTACCGTTATCTATCGTTATCTTTGGATCTATTCTGAAATTGTCCGAAGTAGTATTACCTAGAGAAATATCTTTTGACGTACCGTTGTTATAAACAGTGGCATACAGAGAGTTATTAAAATTCGCACTCGATGTTGAGCCTTTTCCATCATAAGCAATCCATGCAGTATAGTTACCGGGAGCCAGATGAGTAGTTCCGCTTGAGCTCTGGTTTTGTGATGGGAAAGTAACCGAACCGTCGGAAGTTGATACAATTTTAAATTGCTTTGCCGACTCTTCTCCCGGTTTTTTTCCGCTGGCATAGACGGCAACAAACGGGGTTTGTTTCTGATCTGTGTTCAGATAACTGCCGAGACCCGTATAACTAATCGAAATAGAATTTCCGTAATTATACGCCGCACTAGCCGAAACGCCAGGAGTGGAGATCGAACTGAATAGCTGTACGGAACGCACATAACATTTTTTATTGGCGGGCACAGCGCTTGATGGCGCGTTAAAGTAATCTAAACGTAACGCCTTAATCGTTCCCTGCCAGGCACCGCTTGTAAAAGCTGACATATCAAACACATAATCATGCCACAACCCGTCATTTATTAGAGTGAAACCGAATCCAAAACCTGTAGCTGCCGCATAACCACTAGGAGCGATTTGTGACGTAATCGGATATAACATTCCGTTTGTATACGATTCTGACGTTTTCATGGTAATAACGATATATCTATAATTCATTGCATAGAGAGTAGTTTTACTATCATATTTTATATATACATATGGGTCTTTATTAATACTGGTATCGCTTGAATAAACCGTCGTAAGTTGCATACAAGCATCATTAAGTCCGGCGTAATCAGGCAAATTAACTCTTCCAGTAGTTGTAATTCTATGCATCGAGTTAGCAGCCGTCACCAATGAATAATCAGTATCATTATCAAAAACAATACTGTCATATGAATTTTTGAAAACCACTTTAATTGTAGTATTCTGATGCGGCATTGTAACTAGCCAATGTTGGTAAGCACCGGTAACTGCAACACCGGTATATGTTCCGAGATCTGTGCCATTAATCGTAACCGATGCAACCACATATCCGGTGTCCGGTCGTACCTCAAAGTCAAACTTCGTCCCACCTGTAACAGTCGCCGATTGTATCCATGCACCACCGCTCTGACCGAAGTCAGAAACTCCGCCTGCATTATTCGTCGTCGTAACGGTATAGTTTGCAGCCTCTGCCGTAATAGATATCAAAAAGATCACAAAGAATAAAACAAGAGCAAGCAATAAAGATAAAAGAACTATATGTTTTCTTTGCATTCCTTTAGTTTTCATAAACATTCCTTTCATTTTCATAAGCATCCCTTTCATTCAAGTCAAATCAAATAAAATTATATTAATTAATAAACTAAACTGATAAATAGAATACAGAATACAAATCATAATACCCTAATATTCTAATATTCTACATATGGGATTATAGCACACTCATCATAGCTTTTTCAATATGAAAACTTTTATTTTTTTACAGATCCATCGAGAATTTACCAAATTTTATTAAACTAAAGTTAATTGACATGAAATATCAGTTTGCTCCTTTGTTCATTTATATGCCGATCATACACAAAAAAGGATGCCCCATCTTAATGACAGAACATCCTTTAAAAACATTTAATTTTTTAGGCATCCGATAGGAATAACAAAAACTCCGTCAGCTCGCCTATATCCGTATACTTTAGTGATTTGAGGCATTTTACTTTAGTAATTTGAGGTATCTTTTCAAGAGAAACGCACAGTAATATGGGAAAGTATATTAAGGATAGTTGATTTAGCAAATAAATAACAGCACTTTTTTATATACTATCTATTGCATATTGTTTTTTTTATATGGGCATAGTATAATTCATGCAGAAGTTATGACAAAATTGTTATAAGTAAGAGGTGTATTATGATTAATCGTGACTTTTATCTGAATCGAATCAAGCACAATATGTGGAATGGTGAAATTAAGGTCATCACCGGCATCCGTCGCTGCGGCAAATCGGTTCTCCTTTTTGAGTTGTTCTATAACTATCTTCTTGAAACAGGAATCAAGGATGACCACATCATTAAAATCGAACTGGATCAGCGCAAGTACTATAAATTCAGAAATCCAATTACATTATGCGAATACGTAGAGGGTATTGTCCAATCTAAAAAAGATGAAAAGTTTTTTCTTTTCATTGATGAAGTACAATTCACCCAAAAGGTGGTTGACAAGGAATACGGCAATATTGAAGTAACTATCTACGATATGCTGAACGAACTGAAAGCATATAAAAATCTCGATGTATATGTTACCGGTAGTAATTCCAAGGCCCTTTCAAGTGATATTGCTACAGAATTTCGTGGTCGCGCAACCCAAATCCATGTTTATCCTTTTTGCTTTGAAGAATACTACTCCTTCGTTGGTGGAGATGAACACAAAGCGTTAGAGCAGTTTATGCTGTACGGTGGTATGCCACGGGTAGTTGGTATGCAGGACGAAAAAGACAAAAAAGACTACCTATCATCTCTCTACAAAGAACTATATATTAAAGATGTTGTTGAACGAAACAAGATTGAACGCGAAGATATACTAAATGATATCCTTGATTTTCTTGCATCTCAGATCAGTTCTTTAACCAATCCAACAAACATTGCAAACGCACTGTCCAGTATGCGAAACGAAAAGATTGATTCCGGGTTGGTTTCAAGATATGTTAAGCACACAACCGATTCTTTTCTCATCACAATTGCTCGTCGCTACGATGTGAAAGGTAAGACATATTTCAATTATCCAAATAAGTATTACTACGCCGATGTTGGTCTGCGTAATGCAAGGCTGAACTATAGACAATACGATCCCGGTCACATTATGGAAAACATCGTTTATAATGAATTGATCCGCCGTGGTTATTCTGTTGATGTAGGCGTTGTGTATGACCGCAAAAACGGTTCTAATATTCCAAAGGAAATTGATTTTGTGGTAAACGATGGCGACAAAAAGCTCTATATTCAATCTGCATTCCAAATGGACACTACCGTTAAGGAAAACTCCGAGCTGAAATCATTAATGCTTACAAAAGACTTTTTCAAAAAGATTATTGTACGTCTGGATATCCCTCATAATTATTATGATGATAACGGCATATTCCACTGCAACCTGATTGATTTTCTCCTTGGCAAAATTGAACTATTCTGACAAAACGCATCTCGGCAGAAAAGTCGAGATGCGTTTTTAGTTCACTTTAGTGATTTGAGGTACCTTTTTAAGTGAAACCCAACTTTACACTTTTTAGAGCGAATGACAATTTTACTTATTTTTTGTGTCGGTTCTGCAGTTATCTTAATTTATCAAGATAACAAGATAACTTTTCGACTAATCCTAAGTACTACTTTGGATTATCCAATTTTACAATAGTGTCAAGCCGGTTTCATCGTGACCTGATTCACGCTGCCAGCCGGTGCGACGTGTGAAACAAAAAACAAACCCGATTCGGCAAAACCGAATCGAGTTTGTGATAAAGTCAATATAAGTATTAAAAAATTACTTAAGCTCAACTTCTGCGCCGGCTTCTGTCAACTTAGCTGCGAGAGCGTCTGCATCCTCTTTAGAGATGTTCTCTTTGATTGTGCTGGGAGCGCCGTCAACTATCTTCTTAGCGTCCATAAGAGCAGCACCTGTGAGCTCTTTAACGAGCTTAATAACTGCCATCTTGTTAGCGCCTGCGCTCTTAAGAATTACAGTGAATTCTGTCTGCTCAGCTGCTGCCGGTGCGTCTCCTGCTGCTGCAGCGCCTGCTGCCGGTGCTGCAACTGCAGCTGCAGCTGTAACTCCGTATTTCTCTTCAATTGCTTTAACGAGCTCGAAAAGCTCCATAACTGTCATGCTATCGATTGACTCGATGATGCTATCAATTTTCTCTGACATTTTAGTTTCCTCCAAAAATTTTCTTTTAAAATAATATTACTGTCTGTGACAGCGTAGGGATTTTCCCGAAAATAAAATATATTGTGCAGGTCTTTTATTAAGCCTCCTGCTTCTGCTCTGCAACTGCCTTTACAGCAACTGCGAGTTTGCTCATATTGCCTGTGAGAGCACCGAGCAACATAGAAAGAAGACCTTCTCTCGACGGAATCTTAGCAAGATTCTCAACCTTCTCGGCTGTGATAGTTTCACCATCAACAATACCGCATTTGATTTCGAGATTTTTATACTTCTTTGCATAATCGATAAGAATTTTAGCTGCATCTGTGTAGCTGTCGCTTGTAGCGATGGCTGTAGGTCCGCTGAGATATGCGTCCAAACCTTCGATACCTGCCTCTGCAGCAGCCTTAGATGTGAGAGTATTTTTTCTTACTCTGAACTTCACGCCTGCTTTTCTGAGGTCTGCACGAAGTGCTGTATCTTCCTCAACAGTCAAACCTCTTGAGCTGACAACAACTGTTGCAACAGAATTTTTCAAATCCTCTGCAATCTCTGCAACTTCTGCTCTTTTTAATGAAAGAGTCTTTTCACTTGGCATCCTTATGACACCTCCCTTCAATGATTAGCTATGCAAATAGGATTTTTTTACAATAGCTTCATTGCCATAACAAAAAATCCTTCGGGAACCAAAGATAGTAACCGAAGGATCTGAATACAAGATTCTTTTCGCAACCTCGGCGGGACTTACTTGTCTGAAACAAAGCCAGCTGTCTTTGGCAACTTAGATATTATATAAATTATTTGACAGTTTGTCAATAATTTTTAATTATTTCGCAGGATTGATCTTTATTCCGGGGCCCATTGTCGATGTAACAACAGCGCTCTTTATATACTGACCTTTCGCTGCAGCCGGTTTAGCTTTCATAACTGCATCAAACAAAGCTCTGAAGTTCTCTTCGAGTTTCTCTCTGCCGAAAGAAGCTTTTCCGATAGGACAATGGATGATGTTTGTCTTATCGAGTCTGTACTCGATCTTACCTGCTTTAAGATCAGCAATAGCTTTCTTAACATCCATTGTAACTGTACCTGCTTTCGGGTTAGGCATAAGTCCCTTAGGACCGAGCACCTTACCGAGACGACCTACAAGGCCCATCATATCCGGTGTAGCTACGATAACATCAAAGTCGAACCAGTTTTCGTTCTGAATCTTTGCTACCATATCCTCTGCACCTACATAATCTGCACCTGCAGCTTCTGCATCAGATGCTTTATCTCCTTTTGCGAACACAAGAACACGAACGGTCTTACCTGTTCCGTGCGGAAGTACTACCGCACCTCTTACCTGCTGGTCAGCATGTCTTGAGTCAACGCCTAAACGCAAATGTAACTCGATTGTCTCGTCAAACTTTGCCTTTGATGTAGCAACAACCAAATCAAGAGCCTCTGAAGGATCATAAAGCTTTGTCGAATCGATCAACTTTGCGCTATCCTGATATTTTTTACCTCTAAACAATTTACTCACTCTCCTTACATTACTAAAAAGTCTGAACTGAACAATCAGTCAACTACTACGATACCCATACTTCTGGCTGTACCGGCGATCATGCTTGCGGCAGCTTCGATAGATGCAGCATTGAGATCAGGCATCTTCTGCTCTGCGAGCTTAAGAAGCTCAGCCTTTGTAATTGTAGCAACCTTGTCTCTGTTCGGCTTTCCTGAACCGCTCTCTATTTTGCAAGCTTTCTTCAGCAAAACAGCTGCCGGCGGAGTCTTAGTAATGAAAGAGAAAGTTCTGTCTTCATAAACAGTGATAACAACAGGGATAATAAATCCTACGTCGTTCTTTGTCTTTTCATTGAATTCTTTACAGAATCCCATAATGTTTACGCCATGCTGGCCTAATGCTGGTCCAACCGGTGGAGTCGGTGCTGCTTTTCCTGCAGGTATCTGCAATTTAACATAACCTTTGATTTTTTTTGCCATGGTAAAATCCACCTCCCAAAATAATAAATATATCAAACTGCCACTTCGGGCAGATCAATAACAAAATAAATTATAATACTTTTTGAATCTGTGAATATTCGAGTTCCGCCGAAATCTGACGACCGAACATAGAAACGAGAACTTTTACGCAACCCTTCTCTACATTTACAGATTCCACAACACCCGAGAAGCTCTCGAGCGGTCCCGAAATAACGTCAACAGCGTCACCGGGCTCATAATCAACAACTGTCTCTACGAAGTCAACGCCGAGTGCACGGATTTCCTGCTCTGTAAGCGGCGTGGGAACCGAACCGGTACCTACGAAGCCGGTAACTCCTCTGACGCTCTTTACCACGTGCCATGTTTCGTTGGAATAAATCATCTTTACCAAAACATAACCGGGGAACAACTTCTTAAGAGCAGACTTCTCCTTGCCGTCCTTTATCTCTACTTCCTCAAGCATAGGGATTATGATATCAAAAAAGTAATCATGCAAACCGAGGTTGTCTATCATACGCTCTAAACTTGCCTTAACCTTATTCTCATATCCCGAATAAGTATGTATAACATACCAACCTGCAGCATCGGAAGCAGATGAGCTCTCTTCGATATCATTGTTTGTCATCTCAATGAATTCTTCTGTATCACTCATAATGTAATCCCTCCGACAAACCTTATCTCATACCTGAAATAAAGTTAAGCAGACTATTTAACCCTAAGTCAGCCAAAAAGATTATAAGACCGATAATTACGCAGAAAACGATAACAGAAATAGTATTAGCAACTACTTTCTGCTTTGTCGGCCATGTAACTTTCTTAAGCTCAAGGAAAATATTCTTAAAGAAAGATGTAAAAGCTTTCCATGCTCTGACAAAAATATTCTTTTTTACGTTTTTGTTGCTGTCTGCCATGAGCAAACCCCTCTCTTTTGAATATTACAACATCCGTTGCAATAACTTACATAATAATACGGAACAAATTACTTTGTCTCTTTGTGAGCTGTATGTTTCTTACAGAACTTACAGTATTTGTTCATCTCAAGTCTCTCAGTAGTGTTTTTTTTATTCTTCATTGAAGTATAATTTCTCTGCTTACACTCTGTACATGCCATAGTAACTTTAACTCTCATGTAAAACACCTCCACTAAAATACACGCTGAATATACGCACAAGCGGTAATTTACCATAATAAAATCAGCTTGTCAATACGAAAGAACACCTGTCGCACGACAAACCTCTGCGTATTTTACAACTTTTCTTGAATTATTGCAATATCAAAAATAAATTATTTTTATAAAAAATTTCAGAAATGTAAGAGTCTTTTATTATACTCAACACTTTTTGGGTGTTTACCCAATATTCTGCCATGCCGATTACCGAAAAAGCCACACTGCACATAATCACGCCGAACATAACACCCAATATCAATCCGAGCACCGAATCAAGCGAACTTATAACAGGCAACATCGAAAACAATTTAAGTATCCGCCCTGCCCAGAAAAGCACTGCACTCACTATGATTGATATGGTGAAGTATAAAATAATGTTTATGACAAGCAATGCAACGGGTGACGCCGATTCACTCACTATGCCTATATATGTCAATACTGCAAATACAGCCGGTCTGAGCAATGCCGCCGCTACAAAAGATATAAACACTGATACAAAAGAGAAAAGAGCCATTATAAAGCCCTTTTTCTTAAAAAACATTCCCACAAGCACAATAAAAGCAACAACAATCAAGTCAAGCAATATTCCGCTCATATAAGAGACCTCCGTTTATTTTTCCGTAAAGGATACTATCATCAATCTCGACTGCATCTGAACCAATACTTTCTCGCCGTTTATAAAATCGGCAATTTCGATATCAGACATTGAGCCGTATGTACTTTTCTGACTGAAACTCTTGCTCATAAAGTAAACCGAATAATCGGAACTGAGCAAAAAGCTGTCACGACCTGCCTTTACAAAATCCACTCTCTCGGAAAAAGATCTTGATTCGGAAAGTTTGCAATCCTCATTAAAATACTTTACCATAGATTTCCCGGAAGTTTCGTCGCTGCTGCCGAACGCAACACAGAATCCTTCGTTTATCAATACATCCAGATCAAGCAAAACATCGGAGTTGCTTTCACGTGTCCAAAGTTTCGTTATTTTATCTTTTTTCGTATCCACCGAGGCTGTTTTGGTTACAGCTATAAGCGAATCCGAATTAGCCGCAATCAAAGTATCTCCGTCAAGATACTCTGCATACGGATAAATTCCGTCAGAAACCTCAGTGGAGAAAACCTCACCGTCATTCATACGAAGAAACATTATGACTCCCGCGGTTTTTTCTCCTTCCGGATAGAATCCGGACAAAGCAAACTGCGAACAATCAGGAGATACGGAAACGTTTACGACAAATTCATCAACAAACTTTCCGCTGAAAATATCCTTTAAATTATTCTTGTAATCTATAATATAGACTTCTGAATTATATTCCTCACTGTCTGTGATAATCGATACAAAACCCGTTCCGTCGTGCGCTACCGCATTTCTGATTTTGTTATCAAAAGTCTTTGACCACATTATACCCGCGGAATTGAATGCCGATACAATTTTTGATTCAGGATCGTGAATCAACACGAAATCGTCATATGATTGAAGTACCGGGTCGATAAATTTCGCATCGTTGTGCCATTTCCAGGATCCCCCGTTGTCATATCCCGTAACTCCGTTTTCGTCAAATATTACAATGGTATCGTCAGCGCCGGAAATTTTATAATTACCGTGAGGGGTAAACTCCACGGCTATTCCGTCTGCCTTGTATTCTCTTTTTACATCAAAACCTAAAAATTCAAATACATTTTTGTAGATTCCCGTAACAAAGAAAAGTACAACAACCAATATGACAGTCAATGCCAAAACTGCCAATCCGATCAATTTCTTATTTTTTTCTTTAGAATCTTTTTTCATCATTTGTCCCCTTAAGCTTTTCGCCTAAATCATTTCATTGCATCAATTACTTTTTCGAGTGCGCCTTTTATACCGTAGTCCTCGTAATCACCGTACAATCTCTCAGCTGTTTTCATATATCCGCCGAAATATTCGCCGTTTTTGTAAAGATATGCTGTAGTATCGTCACGTTTGTAACACTCAACAGTTATAACTTTTCCGTCAATTTTCTTGTACTCTGCCTTAAAAAGCAATTCTCCTTTTTCTGTAGGGGCTTTTGAATCAACCGTAGTTATGCCTACAAGATACATAGACGCCAAAAGGTGATTGAACTTATCTTCCGGTGTATCGAGATTTTCGTCCTGGTAACTATCCTCGTCGTGTACGAAAACGCCGTCAAAAAATCTCTCTTCTTTTTTGTCCTCACCAAAAACAAATTTCATCGTATGCGACTTTCCGCCGAATGTAAGATTTACTGTCGAAAGGTCTGTGTACATATCATAGAAAAGCTTTCCGTCTATATAGTCTTCGAGCGTAATGTCCACCATAATATAAGAAGCATTCACTGTGTATATAAAAGAATTATTTCCGTCTATTATACAGTAATACTGAGACGAATCCTTCGTTTTGTTTCCGAGAGCTATTGACTTCGACTCTTTTTTTCCGGAACTGCTCGAATAAACTATACTGTACTCTATGGTAGGTTTGTCAAGACCGTACTCCGATATATCTTCGCAGGCGCCGTCATAAAGAGACGCAAGAGGAACATCCCTGAGCGATTTCACAAGGTTATTCATATTATCGTCATTTGCGGCAATTTCTATAGGCTCAGTTACCGTCCATTTTACGGTATCTTTCATATCTTCTGTTTCTGCAGGTACATACACGCCCTGCGCAGAAAGCATGAGTTCGCCGCCTTTTTTTATAATAAAATATGACGGATTGTAATCCGATGAAAATGAAAGAGCCTCCATCCTTACAAGATGCTTTTTTGTCATTATTATCGAATCGGCGCTGAGCTTGGAAATGCTGTATATCGTATCTTTTACTCCGTCAACGGTTATATATCTGTACGATTCTTTGTTATCCGTAATACCGAATCTCACCGTAAACACGGTGCCGTCTTCGAGGGTCAATGTAGTATACATCGAACTGTCTTTTAGTCCGAAATCATCAAGGCTGTCATAATCTTTTATAATGTATCCGGACAAACCGCAAAAATCATCTATAAAAGATTCAACAGAACTGTCGTAAATTTCGATTTCGGTATGCGACTTGCTGTTCCACTTGCCGTCAGCATAATACAATGAGAAAAACTCCTCATTCTTAGATTCGATCTTTACTACTTTTTCTTTATCGAATTCGAATATTTCAACTTTTGTTTTGTCGCTCGGTGTCTGTGACGGGTTATCTCCGCCGTTGTCCTTTCCGTCATCGAGTACAAATACCTTTACTGCAAAGAACGCACCTATTGTAATCAACAAACATATTACGGCTATTATCGTAGTTTTGAAATTTCTCATAGATGTCTCCTTCTGAGCCAGACGATAAATCCTGCAACAAATACCACAAGAGGAACTGCAATCGCAATTATTATCGCCAAAACCTTCTGTTCGCTTTCGGTAGCATCAACTATTGTTTTTACCACGCTGTTAAGATATTTAGCATCGATAGAATCTCCCGGATTTTCAACAGAGTTAAGGTTCATCCAGTTAAGATTATCTTTTACAAGTTTTATACCCGCATTTCCGCCCCACGATACCTGAAGAGACTGAAGGTTTGCACTCGAACCGAAAAGCACTGCTTTTGACTCTTTGTGTCCTGCAACACAAGTAGATGATGCAGCTACAATCTTTTTACCTGCAGTACCTGTTTTTCCGTCTGAAAGTATGATAGATGTAGCTTCATCCGATGTTTCGAGCAATGACGCTGTTTCGTAATACGAAGAATTAAGCGTTGTAAGAAGGCTTACACTTCTGGTATTAAAGCAATACAATTTGTATGATTCTTCGTTTTCCAAAGATCCTGCCGAAAGTGTACTCATAAGGAAGTAAGAATCTTCTTCGTCCTTTGTATTTGAACGGTAGTCCTCGCCCTCTTCTACAAAGTCATCGTTTATCTTAAGACCGAAACGTAAAAGAACTTTATTGAAATTAGTGAAATTCACATTTATAAAGTTACCCTTGGAATCCTTAGGATCCATAAAGAAAAATGCATTTCCGCCTCTGTCAAACCAATATTCAAGCTTGTCAACGGTTTTATCGTCGAGGTCAGCTGTAGGTCTTACAAAGAATATAACCGAAGCATCCGCGGGAATATCCTGTGTTTTCAGATTAAGAGGTACTATGTCATAGTTTGAATCCTCAATATTGTTTACGAATGTCGAATATTCCGCATCATTTACGACAGCTTCGCCGAAATCTACCGACCAATAAATCTTCGGCACTTCGGAAGTTACTCTTACGATAGCGCCTGTAACTTTTGTCTCAACTGCAAGACCGGTCGTAGTTTTCTGTGTGTAAAAATAATACACCTGCTGTTCGTATGTTATATACATATCCGAGGAATCAATTTTTCTCGTCTTGTCACCGCATTTTACAATATAATCCCCCGACGAATAATCGGCAGCATTGTTCTCGCCTACCAGATTCTTTACAAATGCAGGTTTCTTGCTTATATCGACGTACGAAACATCAATATTTCTATGATTGTTATAAAGATCAAGAACCTTTATAACGGACGACTTATCACTGTCTGACTCTCCCGAAACTCTGTCATAAAGGGCATATATTTCAACTTTTTCTTCTAACTCGTCCAAGACCTTTTCGCTGGTTTCTGTGAGTGTGTAAAGTTTTTCTTCCGTAAGGTCAAGATTAAGCGGAATCTGCTCTATCACTATATTAAGCAATACAAAAACTACCAAAACGACCGCAGTAAAAATAACTGCATTTGTGCTGAAGATAATCTGACGTGCTTTTCTGCCTAAATCTTTCTTTTCAACAGTCATATTTTCTGCATTCAACTCTTGGTTTTCGCGTTTTTTCATCAATTCCACCTCTTTCTTTCGATATTAACTACTGTTATAAACAGTATAACTACCGTAAATGAGAGGTAGTAAACAACAGATGTGAGATTAAACAGTCCCGTCGCAAAATCTGCGTATCTGGAAGACAGAGATATCCATACAAGAATGCTTCCCAATGTTCCGCCGAGCTGTGTTCCGATGTTTTCAACAAACGAAAGCAAAAGCAATACGACCATACCGATAACCGCAGAAAGTGTCTGGTTTTCGGAAAGTGACGAAGCAAGCATACCCACGGAGAGATATGCACAGCCAAGCAATAAGAATCCTATATAACCGCCGACTGTTTTCGCCCAGGGGAATACACCACCGTCATTCATATTGAACGAAAGTATTATCGGGCAAACAACAGTAAACAAAACCATAAGCAAAAACAGACAGAATGCCGCAAAGTATTTTCCCAAAACAACTCTGCGCATTTTTACGGCAGATGTTCTGAGCAACACTTCCGTACCGTTTCTCTTTTCTTCCGAAAGAAGCTTCATCGTAATTACCGGAATAAAAAACGGCAAAAATGATGAAAGTGCATTAAGAGTATTCGTAAACTCAATACTGCGATTTACCAGGTTCATATTCCAGAAATTAAGTCCCGTAAGTGCAAGGAACGAACCGATCAAAAAGTATGCGAGAGGCGACGTGAAATAAGCATGCATCTCTCTTTTAAAGATAGCTTTCATCAGTCAAACGCCTCCTTTACTCTTGCATCCTGATTAACTATGTCTATAAAAATTTCTTCGAGTGATTTTCCTACGGAACGAAGTTCCAGAATAGGATAATTCATCTCAGCAAAAACTTTGTTTATATCGATTCTCGCATCAGTTCCCGGATTCGACTCGACAACAAAAACAGCATCGTCTCTGTCCATTCGCAAGAACTCAAAAGTCTTTATGCTTTCGATGATGGAAAGAAGTCTTATACACTCTGCCTTCGGAGCGCCGATTGTAATATTAAATCTCCCGGCATCGCCCTTTTTCATAGCAAAATCTGACACAGAACCGCTCGCCGCAACTCTGCCGTTATTTATGATAACAACGGAATTACACACCGCGGTAACTTCTTGCAATATATGTGTACTGAGTATTATGGTATGTTCTTTTCCGAGTGATGTAATGAGTTTACGCATCTCGACAATCTGTCTCGGGTCAAGACCTACTGTAGGCTCGTCCAGAATCAAAATCGGCGGATCTCCTACCAAAGCCTGAGCAAAACCTACTCTCTGCTTGTAACCTTTTGAAAGATTTTTTATGACTCTGCCTCGTATATCACCTATCTTGAGAAGATACATAATATCGTCAAGCATCGACTTTCTCATCTTCGAGGGAACATTTTTGAGATCACATATAAAGTTAAGATACTCCTTTACCGTCATATCGGTATAAAGAGGCGGTATCTCCGGCAGATAACCAATGAGCTTTTTTACCTCTTCAGGTTCTGCCGTAACATCATGCCCGTCGACCTTTACCGTTCCGCTTGTCGCAGAGAGATATCCGGTAAGAATGTTCATAGTCGTGGATTTTCCTGCACCGTTAGGTCCTAAAAATCCGAGAACATCTCCTCGTTTTACATTGAAGCTTACATCGTTTAACGCATCAATCTGACCGAATTTTTTTGTTAGATTCTTTATTTCAATCATTTAATAATATGCGAAATTTTCGGATGTGGAAAGCATCCGAAAATTTCGTACCTCCTGTATTTCGAGTTTAATAAATCTTTATATAATAAGCATTGTCACCGAACGGATCGACATCGTCGCCCGTCACAACATACATACCCATACGGTATCCGCCTTTTGTAAAATCAAGACCGATATCTACATACTCGGTGAGGTTATCACCCATACTGTGCTTTATATTATCCTTAAGTGTATAAAGAATATCCGATATATTTGACAGCTTCAGATTTTCAGGGGTGACTATCTGGGATGCAACTTCCGCCATAAACTTTACCTGATTTTCTTTACGGTACTCATCACCGCCGGCATAAGCATTTTCACCGGTAGAAGTGAATTTAGTTCTGTTTCTTACGTAGAACAACGCTTTTTCGGAATTAAGTTTCTGTGTACCTACATGTATCCATTTTTCTTTGGAACCGTCCGGATAAACCTTATACATATCATGTTCGGATGTTACGTAAACACCGCCTACAATATCTATAACTTTCATAAAACCGCGGAAATCCACCTGAACATACTCGTCTATCTCACAGCCGTATGCAAACAAATTATCAATAACTGCACAAAGAAAATCGATTCCCGAATTACCGAACTTACCGCCCGTATATCTGATTATAGAGCTTCCGACATACATCGCTGCATTTATTTTGCAGGAACCTACGGAATAATAGTATCCGGTTTTCTTCATAGCATTCAGAATGTCGTTTGAATACGGAACATATGCATCTCTCGGTATTGATACAATCTTTATCTCCTGTGCAGCAGGATTAAGATTTAATATAAATATGGAGTCACAAAGCGACTCTTCGCTCATACCCAGCAAAAGAACATTTTTAGAACCTTTTGCAAATTTTACCTGATTTCCGCGAACTTTAGTTACCTTACCAAGCTCGCCGACAGGAGTGTAGTCACCCTGCATCTCGTATCCTTCATCAGGAACAAAATCCTCATGAAGATTATCAAGACTGAGCACATCTGAACCGGTAATAGTTATAAAACCATGTGAATCCGTATTGTCCGCCGGATTAAATATAAGTTCGAGAACAGGTATACCTATCCAAAAATACACGACACATACAGATGCAACAATCAAAGACATAACAAACATAACAACCACAGGTGTTCTGAGTTTCATTCTTTTGTAACCTCACTTTTTACCAGTCTATAAATGAAATTTATTTAGAGCTTGCACTCTCATTGTGATATGTAGGAACATATTTTTTTATGCAACTTGCCACAGCCTCGTGTCCGAGATTTGTGCAAGCTTCAAATTCAGACAGCATGGTCTGCATATCATCCCAATCCATATAAAAAGGCTTTGCAATAAATATACCGTTGTGGGAAGAATTCTCCACGCCCTCTTCCGCACGGAGAAGTTCTTCGTAAAGTTTTTCTCCCGGTCTGAGTCCGGTATATTCTATTTTTATATCGATGTCGGGAATAAATCCGGAAAGCCTTATCAAATCTCTTGCAAGATCTGCAATCTTTACGGGATTTCCCATATCAAGTATAAATATCTCGCCGCCCTGCGCCATAGCACCTGCCTGTACAACAAGACGTGCAGCTTCCGGTATAGTCATAAAAAATCTTGTAATCTCAGGATGAGTAACCGTAACCGGACCGCCCTCTGCAATCTGTTTTTTGAACAACGGAACAACGCTTCCGTTACTTCCGAGCACATTACCGAAACGAACTGCGACAAAACGAGTTACACTCACCTTGCTGAATGCCTGAATGACAATCTCTGCTACACGCTTTGTGGCACCCATAATATTTGTCGGATTTACAGCTTTGTCGGTAGATATAAGGACAAAGTTTTTTACTTTATGCTCGTGAGCCACTCTTGCGGAATTATAAGTACCGAGAATGTTATTTTTTACTGCCTCACCCGGGCTGAACTCCATAAGAGGAACATGCTTATGTGCAGCTGCATGGAACACAACCTCAGGCTGTTCTGCATCAAAAACATCCGTCATCCTCTTATAATCCCTTACCGAACCTATATAAGTTTTAAGAGGAATATATTTTCCGTAAATTCTGAACAACTCATTTTCGAGATCATATACATTGTTCTCATAAATATCAAAAAGTATAAGTTTTTTCGGATGATACTTTATAATCTGACGGCAAAGTTCCGAACCTATAGAACCGCCCGCTCCTGTTACCAAAACAACGGAGTCTTTTATATATCCGCTGATGCTGTCCACATCAAGCTGAGTCTCTTCTCTTCCGAGAATATCATTTATATCTACATCCCTTACAGCAGAAAGTTTGAGATCGCCGTCTATGACCATATCGTAAAGAGAAGGAAGGCGTCTTACCTTACAACCTGTATTTTTACATCTGTCAATCATCGCAGCAAACTGCTCTGCAGTAGCAGACGGGGCCGCAATAATAATGGTATCCACATGCAAAGTCTCAACTGTTCTGTCTACACCGTTATGCGGTCCGTATATTCTGAGACCATGTACTGTCGAACCTACCTTTGCCTCATTATCATCGTAAAAACCTACGATCTTGTAACCCTGATGAGGATTTCTCTGTAAATCTCTGAGTAATGCAACGCCTGCCTCACCTGCACCGTAAACCAAAACACGCGAAACGGATTTTTTGCTGTGTTTGTTAAGATATGAAGTTCTGACAGACTCAGCAGCACGCGGAATTGATCTTATAACTATCGTCGCAAGAATGATAAACATCGCAGCAATCAAAACTATGCCCGTAGGAATTCTGTTAAGACCTATATCATCCGGAATGAGATATTTAGCCAAGAAAAAGTTATACAACACTGTAGCGGTAGTCGCCACAAGATTTGCCGCCACAATTTTAAAAGCATCTTCAAGAGTAATATGCTTAAGCAAAGTTGAATAAAGATTAAACAGAATATATACAACAACATAGATACCCACAATCACAAAAAATGCAGGACTCAAAAGAACTTTGTATACATCACTCGGGGCTTGTGCAATAGACTTTATCTCTGCGAGCAAATCAAACGCGCGGATAAAAGCCGCAGTAAAAAAGCAAAGCACTATAACTGCTATATCGATCGGTATCAGGACATAGGATTTTATTTTTATATTCATGAGCCTTTACCCCCATTAAGTAATCTTTATTATCCTTCAAAGGATATCACTCAAGGCAATAAAAGTCAATTTAATTTCTTGTAAACAAGTTATTTAAATACATAATCTAACGTAGCTTCACCAACAAAAAAGCCATAGGCAAAACACCTATGGCTCATACCGCAAATATATCAAATATAATTACCAAATAACAACACCGTCATCCGGAATCTCGGGAATACTATACTCGTCAGCTATATCACTTGTATTCTCAAAAACAACAACCTCAACATCGGGCTCATCAAAATATAACATTTTCAAAAACTCCCCTCCAATGAAACAATATAACATCCGCATCCGATAAACCAATGCAACTAAACATCACATATTATACTCTTATGAATATATTTGTCAAGCACTTCAAAAATATTTTTTATAAATTATAAATATTATAACAAACTATATCTTTCTAAAAAGTTCATAAAATTTTTACCGGAAATATTATCAATAAACGTATGGTCTGATTCATTCGAAATATATTCCTCAATAAACAAATCATGGATACTCTGTTTTAAATCAACTTCATCCGGATACAGTCCGCCCGTTCCGTCTATATCAAAACCAAAACCTATGTTTCCCTCAAGGCCTGTTTGCTTCGCGTAGTATATATGTGAAAGCAAATTTTTTATACTATACGAATGATTATCACATACATCACTCTCCCGAACAAATTTATGATACAGGTTTAATCCGATATACCCACCACGTTTTGATATCTCCTCAGCATGCTCTTTTGTAAGATTTCTGTTATGATTACAAACTTCACGAAAATTCGAATGGCTTGCACACGGCGGCCGTTTTGTAATTGCAAATATATCTCTTATCGTATTATCCGATGAATGTGATACATCAATGATTATTCCGAGTTTTTCGCACAATTCTATAAGTTCCACACCCTTTTCGGAAAGTCCCGCATCTTCCGGAGTTCCTGTCGAAAGACTTCCGGCAGCCCACACATTATTGTGATTCCACACCGGAGCGATCATTCTCACACCGTCTTCATAAAATCTGTAAACATTTTCAATACTTCCCATAAGACATTCTCCGCCTTCGATTGAAAGCATTGAAATGTATCTTGTATTTTCACGTATCGCACTCACTATTTCGGCAAGAGTTGTGCAATGCTTTATTTTTCCTTCCGAAGCGGCATTTTTGTATATATCAATATATCTGCACGCACGGTCGAAAGATTCTTTTGCCGTCTCGCCGTCTTCTGCACAGTACATTGCAAAGACCTGCAAGTGAGGATGTTTTTTTGAAGCATTATAATCATTTATTATCGATGACTTTCCTGCTTCAACAAATCCGAGCGTATCGCAATGAGTATCCGCAACGAGGGTTAAATCATAATCCATATCTGCACCACCCTTCTCATTATATGCCTTTGATTTAAAATATTGAAAGTCAAAAAGGTCCTGCCATATAAAAAGCGACAAGACCTTAATTTAATTATTGACCGAGGACATTTGTTACCTTTACAACTCTTTTCAATAACTAACAGATCATTCTGTAGTCTGAGCCTCAACAAGACTCTTTCCGCAATAAATCTCACGAAGCTTCGGCTTTTCTATTTTGCCTGTAGGATTTCTCGGAACCTTGGCAAAAATAATCTTTTTCGGTCTTTTATATCTCGGCATATCCATGCAGAAATTCATAATATACTCTTCCGTACATGTAATTCCGTCTTTTACTTCAATAATAGCAGCGGCAATTTCACCGAGTCTTTCATCTGGTAAACCGATTACGGCGACATCCTTTACAACATCACATGCTCTTATAAAATCTTCTATCTGAACGGGATAAAGATTCTCTCCGCCTGTGATAATTACGTCTTTTTTACGGTCTACAAGATATATGAAACCTTCCTCGTCAACCTTTGCCATATCGCCTGTGTAGAGCCATTCGCCCTTTAAAATCTCATCAGTTGCCTTTTGGTTCTTGTAGTAGCATTTCATAACGCCGGGACCGCTTACCGCAAGCTCTCCGACCTCACCCTGCGGAACTTCGTTACCGCGTTCGTCAACAACCATTGTTTTCCAAAGATAACCGGCTTTACCTATCGCACCGACCTTGTGAATATTCTCTACACCCAGATGTACGCAACCGGGACCTATGGACTCACTAAGACCGTAGTTTGTATCGTAATCATGGTCCGGGAATACTTTTTTCCAACGCTTTATAAGGCTAGGAGGAACAGGCTGCGCGCCTACATGCATAAGTCTCCATTGCGAAATTCTGAACTCTTCAAGCTTCAGATCGCCTCGTTCTATAGAGTCAAGAATATCCTGCACCCACGGAACCAAAAGCCACACAATACTTGCCTTCTCCTCTGAAACAGCTCTGAATATCCAATCAGGTCTGACACCTTTAAGAAGAACTGCTTTACCGCCTGTCAAAAGGCTTCCGAACCAATGCATCTTTGCACCGGTATGATAAAGCGGAGGAATGCAAAGGAACACATCGTCCTTTGTCTGTGAATGGTGATTCTGCTCTGTAAGACAAGAACTCACGAGTGCCTTATGTGCGTGAAGAATCGCTTTCGGGAAACCTGTTGTACCCGAAGAAAAATAAATCGCAGCATCATCTTCGTCTTTTATATCAACAGCAGGAGCAATCGAAGAGCAGTAATTAACAATAGTGTCATAACTGTCGGCAAACTCCGGAACATCATTTCCTACAAAAAAGAAATTCTTTATGTTTCCGAGCTGATCAAGCACTTCTTCCACTCTTCCGGTAAACTCCGGGCCGAAAACCAAAGTAGTCGCATCAGCAAGGTCGGCACAGTATTTAATCTCATCGGATGAATATCTGTAATTCATCGGAACGGCAAGCGCACCCGTTTTGAGCACACCGAAATAAATCGGAAGCCACTCTATGCAGTTCATAAGAAGAATAGCAACCTTATCACCGCGCTTTATACCCCTTGTAAGAAGAAGATTCGCAAAACGGTTTGCCTTTATGTCAAACTCTTTCCATGTAATCTCCTTGCGATACCTCTCCGTAGATGTAGACTCAATAAGATTATACTCACGCCAGGTAAGTGTATTGTCCGGCTGTGCTGCAGGATTTATCTCAACGAGCGCTATGTCGTTAGGATAAAGCTTTGCGTTTTTTTCCAAAAATTCTGTAATAGGCATTTCAAAACTCCCTTTAAAATTTAATAAATAAAAGCCCTCAGGCTTTCTCCGAAAGCCTGAGGGCGAACAATCAATAATCCGCGGTACCACCTCAATTTACCGTCAAAACGGCCTCATCAGTACAAATGCTAAAACAACATGCTATACCGTCAGCTGTAACGGGCCTCCCCGGCAAATCCTACTCGCAAAAGCTTTCAGACCGCTGCTCTCGAAATGTATTCGCATCACACATCCTGCTGTCTCCCACCACCCGACAACTCTCTGAAAAGATTACAAGCAATACTACTTCTTTTCGGTCGACACATTTAACAAATGTTATTTTATTTCGTGAATCGAGGTTTGTCAATAAGAAATTAGCAATGACACTATTGAAAATCCGGCACACATTGTTAACTTTCTCAATATTATGTTAACGAAGGGATAACATAATATTTTAGGAGGTAAATTATGAATAATTGCAGTTGTGCATCGGAATTTCTTAACACTTCTTTAAGCGACATTGAATTTGATAATAAAAAATGTGCCCCCTCAAATTCAGCCGTTTTATCGAGAATTTATGTTTCGGTGCAACATCCCGGAAGACTTTACTCTCTCTGTGAGGGACTTTATAGAGGAACAATTTATCCTTGCCTTGACCAGCCTTATGAAGGGTGCCCCTGTTGTGAACCCGGTTGCGACGGCGAAGAGATAGCTCCTAATTCATACATTTGTAAGAAGGAGGAATCTTGTCATGGAAAAAGATAAAATTCCTTATGCAAACAAAGCAGAATGTATGCGTGAAATCATGGCAGTTAATTTTGCTTTAATTGACTTAGTTCAGTATCTTGACACTCACCCGAAAGATGCCGAAACAATCAAACTCTACAACAACCTTGTGTGCAAATACAGATCAATGGTTGAAAACTATCAGAACATTTTCGGACCGCTTGTCATTCAGACTTACGACGGTTCAGAAGATTCATGGGATTGGACCGACAATCCGTGGCCATGGAATAAGGAGGTATAATTTATGTGGCAATATCAGAAACATCTTGAATATCCTATAAAAATTAAAAATCCGGATCCGAGAATGGCAAAACTCATCATCACCCAATACGGCGGTGGTGATGGTGAACTCGGTGCTGCACTACGCTATTTAAGCCAACGCTTTACAATGCCTACGGGTGAAACCAGAGGCCTTTTGACAGACATCGGAACTGAGGAACTTGCCCACCTCGAGATGATAGGCACCATGTGTAGTCAGCTTCTTGACGGAGCTTCTTGCAAGCAATTAAAAGAAGCCGGATACGATTCGAACTACGTGGAACACGGTATCGGCGTATATCCTGCGAATGCGGCAGGCGTGCCGTTTACCGCAGCCTACATACAGTCAAAGGGTGACCCTGTGACAGACCTTACGGAAAACATTGCCGCTGAGCAGAAGGCAAAGCAGACATACGAATATCTTCTCGATATGGCTGATGACCCCGATGTTATAGCTCCTCTCAGATTTTTGAGAGAGCGCGAGGTCGTACATCTCCAGAGATTCGGTGAAGCACTGCAAAAAGTACAGGAATTTAACGGAAGAAAGAAATTCTATTAAAAAGCTCTTATTAATATTCAAAAACTACTGTCGCTGAGCATTTAGCACGGCGACAGCAGTTTTAAATTAAAATCAATTAATTCTGTTCGAATCACTGACATTTGTATCAGCAATAATATAATGCGGTCTATCCTTTACCTCAAGGTACATTTTAGCTATATATTGACCCATGATTCCCATACACAAAAGCTGTATACCGCCTATAAACATTATTATGCTGACAGTAGATGCCCAACCGGCAACAGGATCACCGAAAATAATTTTTCTAACTACTACAAAAACCACAAATATAAATGCAAGAATCGTAAAAACAATTCCTATAACTGATGCTATCGTTAACGGCAGATGAGAAAAATTCACCATACCGTCAATGGAATATTTGAAAAGTTTCCAAAAGCTCCACTTTGTCTCTCCCGCAACTCGCTCTACATTTTCAAAAGGAAGCCAGTAAGTTTTGAATCCTACCCAACCGAAAATACCTTTTGAAAAACGATTATACTCTGTCATTTTTATAATGGCATCAACCATCTCACGTTTCATAAGTCTGAAATCACGGGCACCGTCAACAATATCGGCATCTGACATCTTATTCATTAATCGATAAAACATCTTGGCAAAAAAAGATCGTATCGGTGGTTCACCTTTTCTGGTTTCACGCCGTGTAGCCACACTGTCATAATCTTGTGTCTCTAAAATATCTATCATCTGAGGCAAAAGTGACGGAGGATCTTGCATATCTGCATCCATTACAGCGACATAGTTACCTTTTGTGTTGCAGAAACCGGCATACATTGCAGCTTCTTTTCCGAAATTTCTGGCAAACGAAAAATACTTTACCCTGTCATCACTATCGGACAAATCCTTCAAAATACTTAAAGTATTATCCTTTGAACCGTCATCAACAAATAAAAATTCAAAATCATATTTATCCAGTTCTTCTGTAACTTTGCACAATTCCTTATAGAAAATAGGCAACGCCGCACTTTCGTTATAGCATGGTACAATCAATGAAATCAACATCTCAGCATCTCCTCGCTTTAATCTTTTACCCGATAAAGACATATATATTTATTCTTATCCTTTAACTCGTAATGGTTCTCCAAAATATCGCTCATTTTATTCTGAACAGTCTCATTTATAGACATACTATCCTCATTTGGCGGTGTCATAATCCAGACAGGAGTTTCTTCTTCAAGCCAATTCAAAAAATCCGTATTTATTGACGGATCAGCTTTTGACCACCAATCGTGTAGTATATAGTATTTATGACAAGGCAACAAATCACCGTACATATAATACCCCGCATTCAGATTATAGCCAATGAACGAATCCTTTTCATCTTCAGGTATGATACTCAAACAGTTCCTTACGGTATTGTACACCTCTATTGTACTTTTATTCAAATAATAAGCGTTTACAGAAGCGTATGAAAACATCAAAACTTTAAAAGCATATAACATCAAACATACGGCAATCAAATATGTCTTAACATCTTTTAAACGGAATTTCCAATAAATACATACTACAAACATATACAAAGGAACAAATACAGTAAAATAATGAGAATACTGATTTGCGAGTATAAGACTGGCTGTATTTACGACCAATGATACCGCGACTACCCAATCAATCAACTGTATCTTGAATTTATTCCTTATCAAATTACAAAAAAATAATATAAAGGAAATAATAACCGGCAAATAAAGTATTGCATACTCAGGTAAATTGCTAAAAATCGATACAGAGCTTGATGCACTTGTATATTTAAAATTATAAAGAAATGTCGCATATATCATATCGTACAGAGCACCTTTATAAGTAAAATAAATCACTATCGGTACGGTAACCACAGCGACACCAAATACTCCAAAAAGTAAATTCATTAATAAATTTTTAAATTTCTTTTTGTAAATGAGGTATAAAAAGATAACCAATACACCGGCACATATAGTAACAGCGTTATTCAGGCGAATGAAAAACACAGCAGAAATCGCAATACCGTACAAAAAGGCATACCAAACAGGATGTTCAGTCGAATGCTCCGCATTCAGTACATATTTTGTCATGAAATATAAACACACCGTTATAAACGGCAATGAATATTCTTCTGACAAATTTCCACCGGTAAAAGTATAGAAAAATACAGCAAATCCGGATACCAATACTGCCGAAACACTAAAAACGCTAAAAGAATTTTTCTTAGTTCCTATAAGTTTACATATATGGTAAAGAGACGTAATCGTAATAATTCCGAAAATACATTCAATAATAAATATAGCAATTTTTCCGCCAAACAGATACCCAAATGCTTCAATGAAAAACAATACAGGACCTTTATGATCAAAGATATCAACATAAAGAACCTTCCCAGCAACCATACTTTTACCCATCATCATAAAAATAGCAGAATCTCCACCATAATTATTTAAATATAATGGGCTAGTATAGCGTGCCACAATTAACAGTCCAAATATAAACACAGCATACACAACAAGCAAAAAAAGTCTTTCTTTTCTTTTAGTTATAGTAGCAGACATAAACAAACCTCCGCTAAAAGCATTTTATCACATGCTATCCAAACTGAATCATTTCATATCATCAAAAGCAATGCTACCAAAGGCATTGTACCGAGTGCCAAAATAGTGCTTATCGGAACAAGCTTGCCGGATGTTATTGTATCGCAATTGAACTTTTCGGCAAATACGCCTACGGAAGTCGCACAGGGAGTCGCAGAGCTGATCAATACAACCTTCATTGCAACCTCTGAACAAAGGCCGACAATCATCAAACCTCTTAAAGCAGCCCATATAAGAATCGGACACAAAATAAGTCTTAAGAATATACATTTGTACAGTTCAAAGTCTTTGAAAATTGTTTTCCAATCCACTGCAGCCATATGAAAACCGACAAGTATCATTACAAGCGGTGAAACCATGCCTGAAAGAGCTTTTATGCACTCATTTAAAGGCTCAAAACCGGTGACATATCTGTTTAACGGAGTCAAGAAAAATACCAGACCGATGGCAATCGAAACCGTTGCAGGATTTATAAACATCTTCTTTACGGACATATATTTTTTGTCTTCAGAGTATATGTAACAGCCAAGAGACCAGATAAACAGATTGAAACCGATCTGATATATAGCCGCATATATAGCTGCCTCACTACCCATAAATGCTTCGATAAGAGGAATTCCCATATAACCAGCATTTGAAAAAATTACTGCAAATCTGAACACTTTTTGCTTTTCTACCGGCACTTTTTTGAATGAAAGAATAGCAACTACAAAAAACAAGGCATGTGCCACAATAGAAAATACTGCAATCTGAATCATATTTTCTACGATATCCATTCTGAAATCCGTCAGAAAAGGCTTGATTATCAAAAAAGGCTGTCCGACATAAAGTGTAAGATTTGCAAGTCCTTTCGCAAATTTTTCTTCACCGAATTTTAATTTTCGGAATATAAAACCCGGAACCAACATTACTACAAGCAATAATACCTGATAAAAAAGTTGCAATATTTCACTTGACCCTATCATAAATTATCCCACTCTTCCCTTGTCATGATTACCTGACGCGGCTTGCTGCCCTCTGATTTTGACAAAAGGCCGCGTTCTTCCAATGTATCAATTATTCTGCCTGCACGGTTGAAACCGATTTTCATTTTTCTCTGCAAGAAAGATGCAGAAAGCTGGTTAAACTCAAATGCAAGCTCTGCAGCCTCCTGTATAAGTTCTGCATCAGCATCATCTTCCTGTGCATCATCTGCGCTCTTTCGGACAGTAATACTTTCAGCAACCGATGTTTCAATACTCTTTACAACTTCTTCGCTGTAATATGCAGTACCATATGATGATTTTATAAATTCCACAAGTTTTTCAACTTCTTCGTCTGACACAAAAGCACCCTGGACACGCATCGCTTTCGGCTGACCTATCGGCATATAAAGCATATCACCTCTGCCGAGAAGTTTTTCTGCTCCCGCCGTATCAAGAATCGTTCTTGAGTCAAACTGCGATGCCACAGCAAAAGCAATTCTCGAAGGAATATTTGCTTTTATAAGTCCCGTAATGACATCTACGGACGGTCTCTGTGTCGCAATGACAAGATGCACACCTGCCGCTCTTGCCTTTTGCGCAAGTCTTATGATTGAAGTCTCTACATCATGCGATGCCGCCATCATAAGGTCAGCAAGCTCATCGACGATTATAACTATCTGAGGTTCTTTCGGTAGTTTCCCGCGTGACTTTTCGGCAATCTTATTATAAGATTTGAGGTCTCTTACATTGCACTCTGCAAACACATTGTACCGCCTGTCAACTTCTTTGACGGCCCATGCAAGCGCCGCAGAGGCTTTTTTAGGCTCTGTGACAACTGGAATAAGAAGATGTGGAATTCCGTTATAAATGCCTAATTCGACCACTTTCGGATCTATCATAATGAATTTAACTTCATCCGGAGATGCACCGTACAAAATCGATGTGATTATCGTATTTATGCATACACTCTTACCCGAACCGGTGGAACCTGCGATAAGCATATGCGGCATCTTTGCAATGTCTCCGATAACTACTTTTCCGTTAAGGTCAACTCCAAGCGCAAATGCAATCTTTGACGAAGCATTTTTATACGCTTCGGAACTGAGCACATTGTACAAATATACCGTATCAATACTTTCATTCGGAATTTCAATACCGATAGCAGACTTTCCGGGAATCGGAGCTTCCATACGGACACCTGATGCTGCAAGATTTAACGCAATGTCGTCTGTAAGTGATACAATTCGACTTATCTTCACACCTATATCAGGCTGGAATTCAAATCTCGTAACGGCAGGACCTTTTGTAATACCCGTAATTTTCACACCGATACCGAAGCTTTTCAATGTATCTACAAGTTTTTGTGCCTTTTCTTCTTCAGCAGGACCCACATAACCGTTCTTGCCTGAATCGCCGCCGTTTCTCATACCCTTAGGCTTCACAATATCAATATTCGGGTACACATACATAGGTCGGTGTTCAAATTTCGGTGTATCAGTAACCGAAGCCGGAGTTTTTTCTTTAATAACACGCTCAATTATTTTCTCTGTTTTTGTTTCTTCTTTTTTTTTTAATCCGGAGATAGCTCTGGATAAAAAATTTCCTTTAGGTTGTGGTTTCGGCTCATTTAACTTTTCGCCGTAAAGCTCATCAAGCTTATTTTGATCCGCATCAACAGTGTCGGCAGTCGGCGTAAAATCATAATCCGCGTCAAAGTCACTTGTGTCTTCGACTTTTTCAGTGTCTCCGAAAACATTCTCACTCTCTTTCGCAGTAGCACTTTCCACAGCATACGGATCAAATATCTTATGAGAATGTCGTCTGTGAGTATTTACTCTTTCTCTTATTTCTTTAGACAAGCTCTCCGTAGTCTGCTGAATTTTGTTTACACTCATAGGCTCTGCCACGGTCTGTGTCAGTCCGCTTTTCTCCGCATTTTCTTCTGCAGTGTTATAAACTTCTTCCGGCAAAGTCTGCTCAGTAATTTCTTCTTCGGTAACAACTTCAACATCTGCATCATCTTCAAAAACGTTATCGGACTCAGTATAAAGCTCATCAAGTGCTACCGTATCAAAATGCACATCATCTGTTACCGTCAACTCATATGTATCTTCCGTAGTCTCTTCGACAGAATCAAACTCTTCAACATTATCTACATTTTCGGCAGCATGATCAGCCTCCTCTTCAACAATCTCTGCAGGAGGCGCAATGTCAAACGGACTTCTTTTCCTCGGCATATCAAGTATTACAGATTTTCTCTCCGGGCGTTCAAAAGAAACAGCAATTTCCTCATCGGCTGCTTCAGCAGTCTCCGGAGCGTATGTATAAGTGCGAATTCTGCGCACACGCTTTACAGGCGTTTCTTCAACAACCTGCTCTGCCGGTTTAATTTTTTCTTTTTCGAGCATAGCCTGACCTTTGGCTTTTCTGCGAGCTCTTATCTCCGCCTCTTTTTTAAGCTGTTCTTCGGATTTTCCGTAGGTAGTCTTTCTTTTGTGTATATAAGACTGCCGCGTATACTCGATAAGACATCCGATCACAAAATACAGAACAAACAACATGAGGATCGACAGTATGAAATTAACATCATACCAAAGTGCAAGTATCAGCGACAGCACAACCACCGCCGCTAATGCATGCCAATTAGAGATTAAAATATTTTTTACAGCATTTAAAATATCTTTCATATATCACCTTTGTAAAATTATCTGCAATCAAGATCCGCATAACTTTGTCTGCCGCCAATATTCTTATAAGCAGGTCTTATTATCTTCTGACCGGCAATAAGCTCCTCTATACGGTGAGCTGCCCAACCTGCAACACGCGACACAGCAAACAAAGGTGTATACAAATCTCTCGGGATATTAAGCATCGAATATACAAATCCGGAATAAAGATCAACATTTGCACACATAACCTTACTCTTACCTCTTATAAGTTCAAAAGCTTTAGGTGTAAGTTTCTCTATGTTCTGATAAAGCTTAAATTCGTCCTCTTTGCCCATAACGGTCGCGAGTTCTGTAGCCTTTTCTTTCAAAAGTACTGCTCTGGGATCAGACATTGTATATACTGCATGACCCATACCGTACACAAGACCTGTATGATCATATGCTTCTTTACGCAAAATCTTACAGAGATAATCAAACATCTTATCTTCGTCTGTGCAATCATCAACATGAGCTTTTATATCATCAATCATATCCATAACTTTAAGGTTTGCACCGCCGTGTTTCGGACCTTTAAGCGAATCTATAGCAGACGACACCGCAGCATAAGTATCTGTACCGCTCGACGATACTACTCGGATTGTAAAAGATGAGTTATTACCGCCGCCATGCTCTGCATGAAGTATCAATGCGAGATCAAGTATCTCTGCCTCAAGTTTTGTAAATTTTCCGTCCGGACGAATCATATGTAATATATTTTCCGCTGTCGACATATTTCTTTCCGGTCTGTGAATATAAAGGCTGTTTCCGTCGTAATAATGCGACTTTGCCTGATAAGCATAAGAAACCATTACCGGAAGCTGTGCTATCAAAAGCAAGCTCTGTCTGAGGACATTACTTATAGAAAGGTCATCCGGATTCTCATCATATGAATATGCCGCAAGTACGCTTCTTGCAATTTTGTTCATAATATTTGAGCTGGGAGCCTTAAGAATCATATCCTCTGCAAAACCGTTGGGAAGGCTTCTGTTATCGGCAAGATACTGTGTAAATGTATCAAGTTCAGACTTATTAGGAAGCTTTCCGGTAAGTAAAAGGTAAATACACTCCTCGTAACCGAATCTGCCGTCTTTTCTGCAACCTGCGCAAAGATCATAAACATCTATACCTCTGTAAAGAAGTCTGCCGTCAATCGGAACTTTCTCATTCTCATCAATTATATAACCGCGAACTTCACCTACACGAGTCAATCCAACCAATACACCCGTACCGTCGGCGTTTCTCAAACCCCTTTTAACATTGTACTTGTTATACAAATCCAACGATATATTTTTATTTTCACAAGTTTCGTCGCACAGCGTGCTCAAAAACTCACTGTAATCAGTATTACTTACATTCTCCGAATAAAAAGGAACCATAGTATCACTCCAAAATTTGTATAAAACTGTCCGTAAAGGCAAACTCTTCCTTTATAAACAAGTTACATAATATCACAAAATCTTCACAAAAGGCAACACTTTCAATTAAAAATACCGCTTTATAAAATATATAAAATTCCGCCCCGGGGCAATTATATTGTCCCGGGGCGGAAAAAAACTGAATCAATTAATTATTCTTCATCAAAACCTTCATCTGCAGATTCTGTTTCTTCTTCGTAAACTACCTCTTCCTCAAAGATTTCCTCTTCTGCTTCAGCAGTTTCAACAGACTCTTCGGATTTTGTCTCAGTTTCGGCAGGAGCCGCAACAGCGATAGGTTCGACATCGATTTCGATATCCTTATATCTGCTCATACCCGTACCTGCAGGAATAAGTTTACCGATGATAACGTTCTCTTTAAGTCCGAGAAGCATATCTGTCTTACACTTAATAGCAGCATCGGAAAGAACTTTTGTTGTTTCCTGGAATGATGCAGCTGACAAGAATGACTCAGTCGCAAGAGATGCCTTTGTGATACCGAGAAGGATTCTGGATCCTGTTGCTTCTCTCTTACCTTCTGCAGCAGCTTTAGCATTTGCATCAGCAAATGTGAACAAATCAACTACGCCGCCGGGGAGAAGATCTGTTTCACCGGGATCGTTAACCTTTATCTTACGGAGCATCTGGCGAACGATAACTTCAAGGTGTCTGTCATTGATTTTAACACCCTGCGAGTTATATACGCGCTGTACTTCTTCGATAATGTACTTCTGAACACCGTCTACACCTCTTACACGGAGCATGTCGTTCGGGTTTATAGCAGCACCTACGATAGGTGAACCTTTTTCTACGTACTGGCCTTCCTGTACTTTGAGTTCCATAGCAGCGCTTATTACGCAAGACCATGTCTCACCGTCTTCGGCAGTAACTGTAATCTCATTCTTCTTACCTTTCTCTTCGATAGTAACTTTACCGGAGATCTCGGCAATTACCGCAAGACCCTTCGGTTTACGAGCTTCGAAAAGCTCCTCAACTCTCGGAAGACCCTGTGTGATATCGTCCGCAGTAGCAACACCACCGGTATGGAACGTTCTCATAGTAAGCTGTGTACCAGGCTCACCGATAGACTGAGCTGCAATAATACCTACAACTTCACCGATGTTACAAGGTGAGTTAGAAGCAAGGTTTGTACCGTAACACTTAGCACATACGCCGTATCGGCAACCGCAAGTGAGTACTGATCTGATTCTTACCTGCTTTATGCCTGCAGCAGTAATCTTCTTAGCTGAATCTTCATCAACAAGCTCATTTTTACCGATAATAAGTTCACCTGTAGACGCCTCAACAACATCTTCAGCAATATATCTGCCGACAATTCTGTCTTCGAGCGGAACTACTACATCCTTACTTGCAGTTTCTTCGTTTACAATCTCTGCAACTGAAATGCCGTCGTCAGTACCGCAATCAAACTCTCTGATAATTACTTCGTGGCTGACATCAACAAGACGTCTTGTGAGGTAACCTGAGTCAGCTGTTCTGAGCGCTGTATCGGACAATGTCTTACGAGTACCGTGGCTGGAGATAAAGAACTCGAGCACGTCAAGACCTTCACGGAAGTTAGCCTTAATCGGAATTTCAATAGTCTTACCTGATGTATCCGACATAAGACCACGCATACCTGCGAGCTGCTTAATCTGGTTGATGTTACCACGGGCTCCGGAGTCTGACATCATATAGATGTTATTAAACTCACCCATGTTAGCTTTGAGTATCTCAGTAAGCTCATCGATTGTCTTTTTCCAAACTTCGATAGTACATCTGTAACGCTCGTCTTCGCTGCAACGGCCTCTTCTGTATTCATTTCTGTATGCATCAACAGCTTTGTCAGCCTCAGCTATCAACTCTTCTTTTACACTCGGAACTATGATATCCGCAACACCTACAGTGACAGCACCGCGAGTTGAATATTTATAACCCTGAGCTTTGATTTTATCAAGTACAACAGCAGTCTTGGTGAGACCGTGTTTCTTTATACATCTGTCTATAATCTGCTCGAGAGTTTTCTTTTTAACAAGAGTATTTATTTCAAGCTCAAATACTTTCTCTCTGTCTGTTCTGTCAACAAATCCGAGATCCTGAGGAATAGCCTGGTTAAATATCAATTTACCCATTGTAGTCTTTATGGATCCGCTTATAAGCTGACCTTCAAACATTGCTTCTCTTCCCACGATAAGAGGTGTATGAAGAGTTATGGCGCCGAGATCGAAAGCTGCCTTTGCCTCATCTTCGTTTTTGAAGATCTTGGCCTGGCTGAAATCTTTCTCCTTGAGAAGTGTCAGGTAGTAGCTACCGAGAACCATATCCTGTGTAGGAACAGTAATCGGCTTACCGTCCTTCGGAGCGAGCAAGTTATTTGCAGAAAGCATAAGGAATCTTGCCTCTGACTGAGCTTCTACTGAAAGCGGTACGTGAACAGCCATCTGGTCACCGTCGAAGTCAGCGTTGTAAGCTGTACACACGAGCGGATGGAGTTTCAAAGCTCTTCCCTCTACCAACACAGGTTCGAATGCCTGGATACCGAGTCTGTGAAGCGTAGGAGCACGGTTCAAAAGAACAGGATGCTCTTTGATGATTTCCTCAAGTACACTCCATACTTCAGGTTCTGCTCTTTCAACTTTCTTTCTTGCGCTCTTTATGTTCTGTGCAGTCTGGTCTGTTACGAGTTTCTTCATTACGAAAGGTTTGAACAACTCAAGTGCCATTTCCTTAGGAAGACCGCACTGATAAATCTTAAGTTCAGGACCTACTACGATAACGGAACGACCTGAATAGTCAACACGCTTACCAAGAAGATTCTGACGGAATCTACCCTGCTTACCTTTGAGCATATCTGAAAGAGATCTGAGAGGTCTCGATCCGGGACCCGTAACAGGATGTGAACGTCTGCTGTTGTCAAACAACGCGTCTACAGCTTCCTGGAGCATTCTCTTCTCATTTCTTACGATAATGTCAGGTGCATGGAGCTCTTTAAGCTTTTTGAGACGGTTGTTTCTGTTTATAACACGTCTGTAAAGGTCGTTTAAGTCTGATGTAGCAAATCTGCCGCCGTCGAGCTGTACCATAGGACGGAGATCCGGAGGAATAACCGGGAGTACATCGAGAACCATCCACTCAGGCTTGTTGTGGGAAAGTCTGAAAGCTTCTACAACTTCGAGACGCTTTACAAGCTGTGCTTTCTTATTAGCAATTGTCTGACCGCCCTTTTCTTTCTCTGTAGCTGTGAGTGCATCAATCTCCTCGCGGATTTCCTTTGAAAGAGCCTCTAAATCAAGCTCCTGGAGAAGAGTCTGGATAGCTTCTGCACCCATCTTAGCAACAAAGCTCTTGGGGCCGTACTGTGCGACAGCGTTCTGATAATCATTTTCGCTGAGCACCTGTTTGTATGAAAGGTTTGTTTCACCCGGATCCAAAACCACGTATGAAGCAAAGTAAAGAACTTTCTCAAGCGGCTTCGGATTTATTCCGAGCACCAATGACATACGGCATGGAACGCCTTTGAAGAACCAGATGTGTGACACAGGAGCTGCAAGCTCGATGTGTCCCATTCTTATACGTCTTACCTTTGAGTTTGTTACCTCAACGCCGCACTTGTCACATACAATACCTTTGTATTTGTTTTTCTTATATTTACCGCAGTGGCACTCTCCGTCTTTCTGAGGTCCGAAGATTCTTTCACAGAACAAACCGTCCTTTTCAGGCTTAAGAGTTCTGTAGTTTATAGTTTCCGGTTTTTTTACCTCACCGTGAGACCACTCTCTGATTTTTTCAGCGGAAGCTAAGCCGATCTGAATTGAATCAAAATTGTTAAATTCGTTAAAATCCATAGTGCTGTTACCTCCTTAATTAGTTGTAATCCGAACCGTCGAGAACTGCTTCGGCATCGTCAAGTATAAATCCGTCAAGATTTCCGCTCTGTGCAGCAAACTCTTCATCAGTGAGAAGCGCACCGTCTCCCATAAATACTTCTGTTATGTCCGAATTATCCAACTCTACCTGTACATCCTCTGCACCGATATTAGCAACTGCATCGGGATTTTCGGTAGTCTGACTTGTTCTGTATCTCTCAGGAAATTTTATATATCCTTCTTCCATCTCTTTGAGCGGAATTACCTCGCCGTTGTCATCAAACAAGCTTACATCGAGAGCCAAGCTCTGAAGTTCTTTAAGGAGAACCTTGAACGACTCAGGAATACCCGGTGAAGGAATATTTTCGCCTTTTACGATAGCTTCGTAAGTCTTTACACGACCGATTGTATCATCGGACTTTATTGTAAGGATTTCCTGCAATGTGTAAGCTGCACCGTAAGCTTCAAGAGCCCAAACTTCCATCTCACCGAAACGCTGTCCGCCGAACTGAGCTTTACCGCCGAGAGGCTGCTGTGTTACAAGTGAGTAAGGACCTGTAGATCTCGCATGAATCTTGTCATCTACAAGGTGATGGAGCTTGAGGTAGTACATATAACCAACTGTAACCTTGTTATCAAACGGCTCACCTGTACGTCCGTCATAAAGCTGAACTTTACCATCATCCGGAAGTCCCGCTTCCTTAAGTGTATCAAAAATATCTTTCTCTGAAGCACCGTCAAATACAGGAGTAGCGATTTTCCAACCAAGTGTCTTAGCAGCCATACCGAGGTGAACCTCGAGAACCTGACCGATATTCATTCGGGAAGGAACGCCCAAGGGGTTAAGTACAATTTCAAGGGGTGTACCATCAGGAAGGAAAGGCATATCCTCTTCAGGAAGTATACGTGACACGACACCTTTGTTACCGTGACGACCCGCCATCTTATCACCCACAGAGAGTTTACGTTTTTGTGCAACATATACTTTTACTACTCTGTTTACACCTGCTGCAAGCTCGTCTGAGTTTGTTCTGTCAAATTCTTTCACATCAACAACGATACCGGATTTTCCGTGAGGTACACGAAGAGAGGTATCTCTTACATCTCTCGACTTCTCACCGAAGATAGCTCTCAAAAGTCTCTCTTCTGCAGTAAGTTCTGTCTCACCCTTAGGAGTAACTTTACCTACAAGTATGTCACCTGAGCGAACTTCAGAACCGGGGATAATTACACCATGTGCATCAAGATACTTAAGTGCATCTTCACCTACGTGAGGAATTTCATTTGTTATTTCCTCGGCGCCGAGCTTTGTATCACGAGCTTCACAGTCAAAGCTGTCAATATGAATAGATGTGTAAGCATCCCATTTAACGAGATTTTCATTTATAAGAACAGCATCCTCGTAGTTATAACCTTCCCAAGTCATAAAACCTATGAGAGTGTTTCTACCGAGTGCTATCTCACCCTTATCGGTAGCAGGACCGTCAGCAATAACGTCACCCGCTTTGAGCTTCTCGCCTATTTTAACGATAGGCTTCTGATTTATACATGTATCCTGGTTTGAACGGATATACTTTAAGAATGTGTAATGGTCAATCTGTCCGTCTGAATCACGTTTTACATCAACATATCTACCTGTTACATCTACAACCGTACCATCATTTTCACAAAGTACAACAGAACCCGAGTCCACTGCAGCTTTGTACTCGATACCTGTCGCAACGATAGGAGATTCTGCACACATAAGCGGAACTGCCTGACGCTGCATGTTACAACCCATAAGCGCACGGCTGGCGTCATCGTTCTCAAGGAACGGAATCATAGCAGCGGCAACCGACACGACCTGCTTCGGTGATACGTCCATATAGTTTACTTTCGAGCCTTCTACTTCGAGGAACTCATCTCTGTAACGGCAAACAACCTTCTTATTTATGAAACGACCTTCTTCGTCAAGCGGCTCATTAGCCTGAGCAACTATATAACGATCTTCCTCGTCAGCCATCAAATAGTCAATCTGGTCTGTTACACAACCCTTCTCGCTATCATACTTACGGTAAGGAGCCTCGATAAATCCGTACTCATTTATTCTCGCATAGGTACTGAGTGAACCGATAAGACCGATGTTCGGACCTTCAGGTGTTTCGATAGGACACATACGTCCGTAATGTGAGTAGTGAACGTCACGAACCTCAAATGTAGCACGATCACGGTTAAGACCACCAGGACCGAGAGCGCTGAGACGTCTCTTGTTTGCAAGTTCAGCAAGCGGGTTGGTCTGATCCATGAACTGTGAAAGCTGGCTGGATCCGAAGAACTCTTTTACAGCGGCAGTAACAGGTCTTACATTCATAAGCTGCGAAGGAGTTGCAGTATCCATATCCTGTGTAGCCATACGTTCGCGTACAGCCTTTTCGAGTCTTGCAAGACCGATGCGGAATGTGTTCTGTAGAAGCTCGCCCACACACTTTATTCTTCTGTTACCGAGGTGATCGATATCATCTATATAACCTACATCGTATGCAAGGTTCATAATGTAGCTGTAAGAGGAAATAATGTCATCAATTGTAATATGTTTCGGAACAAGGCTCGCTACATTCTCAACTATAAAGTTCTTGAGAGTCTCCTCGTCGCCCTCAGCAGCTTCGATGAGCTCTTTGAGAACAGCAAAATGAACATACTCTGTGATGCCTACCTCTGCAGGATCGAATGAAACGAACTTAGCGAGATCTACAGTGTTGTTACCGATAACTTTTACAGGTCTGTAAGGAGTATTTATACATACTTCATTTATACCTGCATTCTGAATCTCGAATGCAAGCTCTTCACTGATCATATCACCTGCAGATGCAAGAAGTTCGCCTGTCTCGGGGTGAATGATATCATATACAGTAACTCTGTTTGTAATTCTGGCAGCAAGAGAAAGTTTCTTGTTGTATTTGTAACGTCCTACCTTTGCAAGATCATATCTCCTGGGGTCGAACAACATATTATTGAGAAGTGTACGGGCACTCTCTGCAATAGCAGGCTCGCCGGGACGGAGCTTCTTATATATATCTATAAGAGCCTCGTCTGTATTCTTTATGCCTGACTCCTTCTGAAAAGTCTTCATGAGTCTCTCATCAGGACCCCACTGTCCTGCGATCTCTGGTGTGGCACCTGCACAGTTTCCGATAGAGAACAAGTTTATAATATCCTCATCAGAACTGAAACCGAGCGCACGGAGGAATGTTGTGGCAGGAACTTTTCTTGTACGGTCAATACGCGCAAAGATAAGCTCGTTGTGATCTATCTCACATTCAAGCCATGCACCTCTGTTAGGAATAAGGGTAAAGTTATACAAATCCTTATCCTTTGTCTTATCATAATTCTTTTCGAAATATGCACCGGGAGAACGAACGAGCTGGCTTACAATAACACGCTCCGCTCCATTCATAATAAAAGTACCGTTTTCTGTCATTCTCGGGAAGTCACCGAAGAATATGTCATCTTCTTTCATTACGCCGGTACTCTTGTCTATAATACGTACACGCACATACAGTTTTGAAGAATATGTCGCTTCTCTTTCTTTACACTCTTCTATAGAATAGTTTGTTTCTTCCTGAATCTTATATCCCACAAATTCAAGAACAAGACGCTCCGAATAATCAGTAATCGGGAATACGTCATTGAACACTTCTCTCAAGCCCTCTTCGCAGAAATGCTTGTAGGAGTTTTTCTGAATGGCGATAAGATTAGGCATCTCAAGAATTTCCTGAATTCTCGAGTAACTCATTCTTTCGTTTCGTCCATACTTTACCGCATGCACTTTAACCATGTTGATGATCACCTCAAATTATTTTTTAAACCGAAACAACCTGTCCGATTTAGGTACTGTAATGTTCCGCATTTGAACTTTCGAGCCCAAAAGGATACAAAAGCGCAATAATGCATTATATTACAATGCAATATAGGATATTAACACTAATTTGAAGTTCTGTCAAACAAATTTTTCCACTTTTAAAAAATATTTTTACGTAAAAAAGCAAATGCAACATTAAACAACTGTTACATTTACATTGTGAATTTATCCATTACCGTATATATCAAACACAAATGTCCGCATACTCATATGTAATCACTTTTTTCAAATCATCCGGTGACAATTCTACCTGATAACCTATCTTGCCACCACTGAATATCACGGTTTTCAGATTTTCAACGGAACTATCCGCTACCGTTCTGAAAAACTTTTTCATACCTATCGGAGAACATCCGCCGTGTATATAACCGGTAAGAGCAAGTAAATCCTTTGACTTTATCATTTCGATGCTCTTTTCCCCTACAACTTTGGCAGCCTTTTTAAGATCAAGTTCGCTACACACAGGCAACATAAAGACATAGTTTTTTTTAGATGTACCAACGGTAACGAGGGTCTTGAATACACAATTCGGATCCTGCCCCAAAACAGCCGCAACCTCTTCTCCGCTCACAACGCCGGTATCAACATAATTATGATAGGCATACGGAACTTTAGCTTTGTCCAATATCCGCATTACATTTGTTTTATCATTAGACTTCATTTTTAATCCCCGTCAATCAATTTCCTATCAATATGTTTAACATCGTAATATCGTCTATCCGTCCGGATTTTGAATCCATATCAAGCTCTGCACAAAGATTTATCTTATCCTTAAGGTACGCAAGGCTACACGCTCTGCATTGTCTGCATAATTTTTTCGCAACAAATTCGACAACACCCAGGCGTTTTGCAATTTCACTCTGCGGAACACCTTTTTCGAGCAACTGCTTTGTGTCGTAAAGTTTTATGTAATTATTGCTGATCATCGAAAAAATATAACGCGGCTCTACTCTGTCGTCAAGTAACGTCTGTAAAAACTTATAGGACTTTTCGCGGTCGTTATCAGCAAGGCTGTCGGTCAAATTAAAAACAGTGGCACTCACAGAAAGCGCACAGACATTTCTTACGGCATTTTCGTCAATCTCACCGCCCTCACCCACATAAAGAGCAAGTTTGTTTGCTTCTTCTATAAGACGCAAAAGGTCATCCCCGATTCCGGCAACGAGCAGAGAAACAGCATCTACGGTAATCCTGCAACCCATTTTATTTGCATGGCGTGCAAGAATTTTACCTATCATATTTTCCGGCTGTCTGGCACATTCAAAGACAATACCGTTATCCGAAACTATCTTATAAAGTTTGTTTCGTTTATCAATCTCGGTTTCTCTGAATATAAGACATACTTCGTCAGGAATAGTCGCCACAAAATCAAACTCTGAAGTTTTATCTCCGGTAAGCTTAAACACGCCGCTATTACGAACAAGAACCGCAATCTTATCACCGAACATAGGTATAGTGTCACAAGCTTCATTTAACTGCGAAGCTGTTATCTTTCCGTCAAACGACACAAAGTTAAGAGTATCACCGTGGATTACAGAATCAAGTATACTGTTTATGTAAAAATCTTTCAGATACTCTTCGCAACCATGAAACAGATATACCTTGGCAAATGCTCCGTTTTTTATGTGATTATTCATATCGGCAACGGTCAATCCGTCAACTTCTTTTTTTGCCATATAAAAAGATCATCTCCGTCAAAATCAATAAATGTACCGAAACCGAATTTTACGGCACCGCACTTATCTGTTCTGTAAATACCTTCAGGAAGAATATAATCATCAAGTCTGTCCAACACCGATACATCGGGATGTCCGTACGGATTACCTTCTCCGACGCTGATTATAGCATACTTCGGAGACAATGTCTTTAAAAATTCATCATTTGAACTAGTTTTTGAACCGTGATGCGATACACATAACAAATCCGTACTTTTGGGAAACTCTGATATGTATTTTCGCTCACTCGCTGACTCTATATCGCCGGGAAGAATCACCCTACCCCATTTGCCCGAAAAGGAAGATATCACAGAAGAATTGTTTATATCCGAGCTGTCAGAGAAACTGCTCAAGTTCAACGAAGTGTATTTACCGACCTTTACCGTAGTTGCATTATCTGCAAAAACAGTCGTCACACCTTTATCGCGGCATATATCTGCGATTATCCGAACCTTAACATCAGAATCATTTCTCGGCAAAAATACAACGTCACATTCCACTGAATCGATTATCTGTTCAAACGCGCCGCAATGATCCGAATGACCGTGAGAGATTATCATAAAATCAAGTTTTGAAACACCTTGCTTTTTAAGCAAATATGCAATGTCGTTAAAATTCTCACCCGTGTCTATAAGACCTTTGAAACCGTCACGCGATGAAAACAATACCGACACACCTTGCCCCACATCAAAGAATAAAAATTCCGCCTTCGCAGGCAAGAAAACAAAAAATACAATTACCGAAATCGTTCCGGTCAATGCACAAATCTTTCCGAAATGTTTTGTCCTCACATTATTCAAGTAAACAATTACTGTAATCAACAAGGCATAATATATAACCAGATACATCGGATGAATGTTCGGATACTCCCTGTACCCGAATGCGCCTATGCCCGAAAGTTCCGCACAATGTTCTAAAAGACTTACTGCTGCAGTAATCGGATATGAAACCAGGTTGCACATTTCTTTCGGAAACAGCAAAGCATTAGCACCGGACAATAAAAAGCTCCCCGTGGATATAAATTCCGCAAAAGGTTCCGCCACAGTATTTAACAGAATGCTTATTACGGAAAAACCGTTGAAATAATTTATCAAAAGCGGAAGCAACCCGAGATTTACCGCGATACAACAAATCAAACTATCAACAAGTTTTCCTTTCGGCAGACATTTTACGAGCTTTGATATTTTCAACGCAGGAAGCACTATGTATATACAAAGACATGCACCGTATGACAGAATAAAACCGGTATCGAAAACCACACACGGATTTATCAATACAGATATTATTCCTGCAAAGCCCAAAGCATTAAGCGCATCATATTTTCTGCAAAACACTACAGCGAAAACAGCACATACACTCATAACCAACGCCCTTAAAACCGACGGAGAAAATCCTGATATGAATGCAAGTATCAATACAAACGGTATCAATATTAAATTTTTTATTTTTATCCCGAATCGTCTGCCCCTTATCAATGCAGTCAATCGCCTTATAGGATTTGTTATAAACGCCACATGTGCACCCGACACCGCCATCAGATGTGAAAGCCCTGCCCGTTGGAACAGACTTTTCGTTTCTGTATCCATAAGACCTCTGTCACCTGTCATAACAGACATACAGACAGCAGCGGTATCCTCGTCCGTATTTTGAAGCAAAGTATCTTCAATAAAATTTCTGATACGATAGCCGTAATAGTAAAAACTGTGATGAATTTCCGAAGAACTCACATCGCCCGGATAGACAATATCACTTTCAAGAGGGTACGCCACATACTTTACATTTTTCGAGGCAAGATATTTCTGCATATCAAACTCACCCGGATTACTTGCAACGTCCGGAATGGCTGGTATGCTTTTCAAAGTTATATACTCTGCATCTTTCAGCAATGTAAGAGTATCATCACTCAGATACATACCCCTTATGAGAATTTTTAAATCATCATTATGTAATATGAAATCATTTTTACCGTTCCACGCAACCCGGTATATCTCCCCTGTTATACCTCCGGAAAAGTCATTTTTATCATCGAAATATTTTTCCGTAAGCAATTGCGCGGTCTGCTGTGCAATCAGCAGACCGCCGCACAGAATAATAAAAACAATAAATAAAATACGTCCTCTTATAAAACGCATTCATCCTCCGTTTCTGCTTCTGTTCTTACTCTTAGGCTTCGATATAAAAGAAGCAATCAATCCAAAAAACACCGCCATCACTATACCGGTCGCAACATCTGCAAGTCCGCCGGTAAATATACCTCTAAAACCGTATTGGTCTACAGCAGAAAAAACACCTTTGCAAAGCGAATAACCAAAACCCATAAGAGGAATAGTCGCGCCGCATTTTCCTATATCTACGATTTTGTCATAAACTCCGATGGCAGTAAGAAAAACACCGGTCACTACATACATTACGAGAATTCTTGTCGAAGTCAGCTTTGTCTTGTCTATCAAAACCTGCGCTATCGCACAGAGAATTCCTCCCACTACGAATACGCCTAAATACTTTAAAAATATATCCATATAAATCCTCCGCTCGTCTGCAATACAATCCTACACATTCTCAATCGCAACAGCGTGAGCAATCCCGGGAATCGGCTCGCCCTGTTTTGTAGACACTGCACTCATCAGTGCACCTGTCGCAACAAAAAGCAATTTATTTATATGCTTCTGCTCCAACAATTTAAGAAGGTATGCGCAAAGCACAGATGCACAGCAACCGCAACCGCTTCCGCCGGCGCAAGTCCCCTGCTCCGGATCAAAAATAATTGCACCGCAATCATCATATATATCCTTAGGCGCATCTACACCGTGTTTTTTCAGAATCTCGCGACAAAGTTCTCTTCCGGTTATTCCGAGGTCGCCTGTCATAACGAGATCATAATAATTTATATCACGCTCTGTATCGGCAAGGTGCGAAAGTATGGTAGAAGCTGCGGCAGGCGCCATAGCCGCGCCCATATTGTTTGTATCTGAAATCTCGTAATCTCTTATAATTCCGGGTGTAACTGATGTTATACGTGGTCCGTTTCCGCCAGAGGACAAAAGCACAGCACCGCAACCGGTAACGGTCCATTGAGAATTCGGTGCTCTCTGACATCCAAGCTCAAGAGGGAAGCGAAACTGTTTTTCTGCAGAACAGAAATTGCTGGAAGTCATACATACGGCGTTATTTATACCTCCGCCATCAACAAGCAACGCTCCGTTTACTAAGGATTCCGCCATTGTAGAACAAGCGCCGTACAAACCGAAAAACGGTCTGCCGCTCTCTTTAAGACCGCATGCTGACGAGGTACATTGGTTCAGCAAATCGCCTGCCAATATGCAATCTATCAGATTCTCTTCCACATCACATCCGGATAATAGTTTTTTGTAAGTGGACTCAACAAACTTTGCCTCGCCTTTTTCCCACGTGTCCATACCAAAATCATCATCAGCCTTTTGGTCAAAGTATTTTCCGAGAGGTCCTTCGGACTCTTTCTGACCCACTATACAGGCAGAATGTCTGATGATAACAGGTTTGTCCAAAATAAATGTCTGATTACCTTTTTTGTGTGCCATAAATACCTCCGTGTCACATCGTAAACAAAAAATAGAAAAGTCCTGCAATAACAGCTGATGATGCACCGTAGACAATTACCGGTCCTGCACATATAAACATCTGCGCTCCTACACCCAATATGTGACCCTCGGAACGAAACTCCATAGCAGAGGAAACAATCGAATTTGCAAATCCCGTGATAGGAACAATAGAACCCGCGCCACACACTTTACCTATGTTATCGTACACATTCAACGTGGTAAGCAAAGCACCTAAAAAAACCATAAACAGAACAGTCAACGCAGAAGCAGATTTTTCATCTGCAGTATTAAGCAATCCGACTAACTTCTGAGATGTTATGATATCCTTAAAAACCTGTGCAATAATGCAGATGAATCCACCCGAAACAAAAGCAATAACGCAATCTGCAAGAAGATTGGATTTCATCGATTGTCTCTGTTTCATTTTTTCGTACTCGGGAGCGTTTAATTCCGTCAAATTATCTTTACTCATAAAATCACCTTTAAATATTTTATAAAGGTATTATCTCTTTTTTCGTAAAAAATATTCTTTCGGTAAATTTTAAGCATCCATAAGATTCCGCATTTTCCCAAGAATCTTTTTCTCCAATCTCGAAACCTGCACCTGTGAAATACCCAGAACTTTTGCGGCATCGGTCTGTGTGAATTCTTTGAAATAACGAAGGCGTATGATTTTTTGTTCTTCTTCCGTAAGATGGCGCATCGTTTCGAATAAAGAAATACTGTTTATCAGTTGTTCGTACTCGCTCGTACCATCTTTAAGCAAAGCAAATTGTTCTTCCGAAACGTTTTCGTTGTTTGCGATCTTGTCTATCAAATACACGGAATCTCCTTCGTCGCTGCAGCCGCCGTACAGTGATTCTACAGGAAGTGAAGCTTCGAGAGCCATCACTACTTCCTCAATTCCGACTTTTATGTTCTCTGCAATTTCGGCAGGTGTAGCATCTCTGCCGTTTTTTTGTCTTAACTCCTCTGCTGCAGTTCTTATTTTCAAGTATAGTTCCTTTAAAGTACGCGAAACTTTTACCGGGCCGTCATCACGTAAAAAACGTTTTATTTCTCCGGATATCATAGGAACAGCATAAGTAGAAAAACACACATCAAAGTTCGGGTCAAAATTTCTGATAGCCTTTATCAATCCGATGGAACCGATTTGTACCAGATCCTCCGGTTCACAACCTCTCCCGACAAAACGCCTGACGATACTTCTGACAAGTCCCATATTTTCACGAACGGCAATATCGAGCGCCGTCTCGTCACCTGACGCGGCTTTGAGTATACGCTGCTCTTTTAAAAAACGTTCGTCTGCATCCATATAAAGCTCCTTTTTCGTATCAAATACGATACTCAGTGCGACGAAAAATGTGTCACATAAAAGTTGCCTATAATACAAAAGCACTGACTATATTTTATTTTTAACTATATACCGTCATTCTCCGAAGGTTCGCAGAGTAATGAATTCAGAAGTTTTCTCATATGTATCTTTGTGCCGTTACCAACCTCTGACTCTACTTCGATACTGTCCATAAATGACTCCATAACCGTAAAGCCAAGCCCCGATCTCTCAAGTTCCGGAGCAGATGTATAAAGAGGCTGCATAGCTCTCTCTATATCATCGATGCCTACACCGTAATCCTCTATGAAAACATCTAGGGTACTTTCATTTCTGACGCATTTCATAAGTATCATATTAGCCTTTCCTGATTCGTTATGGCTCATACCCTTATAACCGTGAATAATCGAATTTGTAACTGCCTCGGACACGGCAGTCCTTATATCAGAAAGAATCTCTATGCTCGGATCGGCGGGAAGTACAACCGCAGAAACAACGGACCTTGCCAGCGCCTCATTTTCCGACGCAGCAAGAAACTCTACCGAAACAAAATTTTTCTCTGTCATATTTAACCCCCTATACACTCAACCGCGGTCTTAAGATCATCGTATCTTGTCATACATTTAAAAACACCTGACATATCAAGTATCCTCTCCATCGAAGAAAGTGACGGCATCCCGTATCTGTCCTTGGTGTCCGACTTTTTCAAAACTATACCTGCACTTCCACCCAAAAGCTTTACGCTTCGGTATCGTCCCATAAGCATACCTATGCCGGAACTGTCCATAAAAGAAAGCTCCGAAAAATCAAATATGACATGTTTTGTCTGAATCTTCATAATCTCTCTGTCCATACTGCGCCTTGCCATATCTACACCGTGGTGGTCAATCTCCCCCGCTACCTTTATAATCAACACATTTTTGCTTCGCAAAAATCTTATATCCATAAAATCACCTCTGATAAATAAACAGTTGACGCCGGCACCTTGCGATAAGCTATGGTGCCGGCGACTTCAATAATAAAATATTTCCCGGATTTTGAATACAAAACGGGAAATATTATCAAAATAAATTTTTTTCTGCTTCGAGAGCTGTTTGTTCTAGTTTTTTCAATCTGTGATTTATACCTGCTTTGCTGAGCGGAGGACTGTGTTTTTCGCAAAGTTCCGAAAGACTCGCATCAGGATATTTCATCCTTACTTCCGCCACACTTTTAAGTTCGGGAGAAAGCGAATCATACATATCGTGTTCGAGCAAAAAACGTATAGCTGCAAGGTGTTTTGAACTGGATATTGAAACTTTGTCGTAATTTGCAACATCAATGTTTATTGCACGGTTGCTTTGATTATTTATCTCGCGCATCGCTTTGGCATTGTCAAAATCAAATCTTGCTTTTTGCGCACCTATCATTGTCAAAAAATCCGAAACGGATTCAGAATCTTTTATGTAATAGGTGTACATTTTGCGTCGCATTCCTTTTTTGACATTCAGTCCGTGGCTTAGCATTATTTCGGCAATCTTATCACGAAGGACTTCGGACTCGAATCCGGATTCCAGATGTACCGAGCGAACCGACGGTTCCGTTACGGTACCTCTCATCATAAAGAGACCTCTAAGAAACGACTTTCCGCAACAATCACTTTCAAGTGATTTGAAGAGTTCCTCGGAATCGCACATCCCGTATTCGAATTTAGGCAATGAGATACTATACAAAAGCTTTTCGCGTTTTGTTTTTTTTGATTTTTGTGTATAAACTGATATGTCAGGTTTTATGTTATGAATTTTTGAACATAAAAACTGCATACGCTTTATAAAATCTTGGCTTTCGGATGATACAACGGTTTCTTTGAAGTTTCCGCTTCGTTCCGCAAGGCATAAACGTATTGCTGCATACTCGACCGGTATGCAGCATTTATTTTTTACTTCGACATTATAAAGTTGCTCTCTTACGGAATCGGTATATGACATTATTCAAACACCGCCAGTTTGTGCATTGCCCTTGTACATGCAGTATACAATATCTTTGAACCGGTTCTGCTGTCATACTCAGACAATCTGTTTTTGCGGTTTATAACAGCTACACAGTCAAATTCAAGACCTTTTGCCATATAAACAGGCAATACGGAGACATTTATTTTATCATAATCATATTCGATATCTGTTTTAAGCGAATCGGCCTCCGGTTGAGTCAGACAAAGTATCGCAAGACTCTGATATCCGCGTGCAGTACACTTTTCGATATACTCGTTTATATCTTTTGTTATATCTTTTCCGCACGGTATTATCTCCGGCTCATCACCGCTTCGCACACACTTTATTTCCTGTTCTTCCATTTTACAAAGTTTTTTTGAAAACTCCGCAATTTCAGTCGTTGAACGATAGTTAGTTGTAAGATTATATACACGGAAAGGTTTATAGCCTGCAGAAGCCTTCAATTCACTCACATAGTCACCGGTATTTGAATAAACAAGCTGAGCGCTATCCCCTGCAAAGAGCATATTTGCAGAACCGTAACGAAGTCTTATTATTTCAGCAAACACAGGCGTTATATCCTGCGCTTCATCTGCGATAAAGTAAAAGACATTTGTCTGCCTTCCGTAATCCGAAATCATCATTCCCAAAAGTGCCATTGCGGTTGCGTCGCTCCAAAGAGTCGGAGTTACCGATAAAAAGCTCAGATCTTTTTTACCCTGCAAAACATTTTCAAATCCGCCATTTTCTTTCAGATACGAGCAAAATTCAGTATCAAAGAAAATGTTTTTATATATTGTTTCAAGTGTGGTGAAACGGAACATATCAAAGATACCTTCAACCAAAAACTCTTTGATATTCTCAGTACGCAATCGTTTTTCATCAATCAAATACTCTGCAATTTTTTCAGGTCTGTCAAAAAGACATACTTTATCAAATCTTTCGAAGAAAAGCTCTCCGAGTTCTTCTGCTGAAACAGACGAATAACATTCTGCATCAAGATACAGCACATCCGGCTTGAATATCATTCTCGGCAGATATTCTGCATATGCTTTTATAATACTTAAAAAGTGAGCGTTTGACTTGAATTTTGATACAAAGTGCAACGACTCATCATCGCTTGCCATCTCATACTCTATACTCTGTTTTCTGTCAAAATAGTCGACCTGAATATCCGACAAAATATCACTTATTATATCTTCCTGTACATTCTGGACAACATTATCCTCGCCCAGATCCGGCAACAATGCAGAAATGTAATCAGAGAACAATGTGTTCGGTGAAAGTATTACTATCTCCTTGTTTTTTATTTTATCGCGGAATGTGTACATGATATATGCAATCTTATGGAGTGCAATGGAACTTTTCCCGCTTCCGGCGCAACCCTGTATAACAGAAATTCCGTCAAGGTAGTCTCGGATAATTCTGTTCTGCTCCGTCTGCAGAGTCTCTACGATCGATTTGAGATGACTGCTTGCATTCTGACTGAGTATCTCGGCAAGAAACTCATCATCGGACGGCATATTTATGTCAACAAATTTTTCAAGAGCGCCTTTTTTAAATATAAACTTTCTCTTAAGAGTCAGTTCACCTTCAATTTTTCCCGAAGGTGCCACATAAGAAGCTCTTCCCGGCTCGCATTCGTAGTACATATTTGAGACAGGGGCTCGCCAATCGAAAACCTCTATAAGATTGGTTTTCGGATCACGCACCATATTTGTACCGATGTAAAGTGATTCAGGCTCATATCCGTCCTCTGTAAAATCTATGCGTGCAAAATAAGGCTCACGAAGCTGCTTTGTAAGATTTTTAAATCTCACAAGAGTGCTTTCGTAAGTTTTCATATCGATAAACTCATTTTCGAGCAAGTCACGTCTTTCATCTTCCGGAAGCTCGTAAAAATAATCTATAAAATATTTTCTTTCGTCAAGTATATCTGAGCGTCTTACGGAAAGAAGGCCTTTTTCGATATTTATTGATTCGCCTATCAGTTTCTGCACGGAAAGTGCATGTTCTCTCTCTTTTATAAACTCAGGATTACTTTCTCTGTTTTCAATACCCATCTGTATTTCAACCTTTTGTTTTCAGTATTTTTAGATTGTCACGCAATCAGGTTCTGTAACTACCGTTGATTTTTACATAGTCATAAGAAAAATCGCATGTCCACATACGGTCACGGTATGTACCGTCCTTAAGATCGATAGTTACAACAACCTCGTCTTTTTTAAGTATTTCAAGAGCAGCATCCTCATCAAAAGGAAGCGCCGCACCGTTTGCACACACTGTCAAATCGCCTATAAAGATATCCACTCTTTCGGGATCAAAAGCAGCTCCCGAATAGCCTGCTGCAGTAAGTATTCTTCCCCAGTTTGCATCCTCTCCGAAGAACGCAGTTTTACAAAGCGGCGACTTTGCAACAGCACATGCAATTGTATATGCATCTTCCTGCGACCAAGCATTTTTTACAACAACTTCCAAAAGTTTTGTTGCGCCCTCTCCGTCCTTTGCAAGCATTCTCGCAAGGCCGTCACAAACAGCAGTCAAACCTTCAACGAAAGTTCTGTAATCTTCCCAGCTGTGCTCTATCAACTCATTTTCAGCATTGCCGTTTGCAAGGATGATACACATATCACATACAGAAGTATCTCCGTCAACAGACACACGGTTGAAAGTCTGCTCTGTTACTTTTTTGATAGCTTTATTAAGATGCTTTTTAGAAATATTTACATCTGTTGTGATAATTGAAATCATTGTTCCCATATTCGGATGAATCATTCCGGAACCTTTTGCCATACCTGCAATAGTAACGGTCTTTCCGCCGATTTCAACCTCTACTGCAACTTCCTTCGGAACTGTATCGGTTGTCATTACTGCAAGTTCTGCGTCATGGCCTCCTTTCTCTGAAAGTGCGTCATATGCGTTCTTTACACCGGCAATCATCTTCTCTTCAGGGAGTGCATATCCGATAACGCCCGTAGAACCGATTATCACATTCTCCTCTTTTACGCCTAAAAGTTCGGCAGCAGCCTTTGTTACATTTACGGCAGATTCTTTACCCTTGTCTCCTACGCAAGCGTTTGCGCAACCGCTGTTAAGGATAACCGCATCTACTTCCTGATTTTTCATTCTCTCCATAGTAAGCTGGAGTGAGTGACCTTTTACTATATTTCTGGTGTAAACACCTGCAGCTGTTACAGTCTTATCCGAAACAATCAATGCCAGATCTTTTCTGTCATTTGCCTTTATACCGCATGAAATACCGCTTGCCTTAAAACCTTTAACCGATGTTATCGATGCATTTTCCAAATATTTCATAAAATCAACCTTTCTTTCATCAGATGTTGCATTAAAGCCTTATGCATTAATGTCTATTACGATATTACTTCCCATAACTTTTACATTTACACGGTCGCCCGCAGAAAGTTTTCCCTGGAGAGAAAGATCTGCAAGTTCATCCTCAATCTTCTTCTGGATGAATCTTCTGAGAGGTCTTGCACCGTACTTTTCATCAAAACCGTTCTCACAGATATACGAAATGGCTTCATCTGTAATTTCGAGAGTGATGCCTCTGTCTCGGCACTGCGCAGAGACTTCGTTCACCATAAGAGCAGTAATCTTGAGCAATGACTCTTTGTCAAGTGCGTTAAACATTACTATCTCATCAATTCTGTTCAAAAACTCCGGTCTGAATATCTTTTTGAGCGCCGCATGAGTCTCTGCCTCACGGTTTGCCGCATCGTTTGCACCGAAGAAGCCGATATCCGCTCCTTTGTCAGGGTTTGCAGCATTTGAAGTCATAACGATTATCGTATTCTCAAAGTTTACCGTTCTGCCCTGGCTGTCAGTAAGTCTTCCGTCATCAAGTATCTGTAAAAGCAAATTAAATACATCCGTATGTGCCTTCTCAATCTCATCAAAAAGCACAACCGAGTATGGATGTCTTCTGACTTTTTCGGTAAGCTGTCCTGCCTCGTCATAACCTACATATCCCGGAGGAGAACCGATAAGTTTTGAAACGGTGTGTTTCTCCATAAACTCCGACATATCAAATCTTACAAGTGCATCTAGATTTCCAAACATCTCTATTGTGAGCTGTTTTACAAGTTCCGTCTTACCTACACCCGTAGAACCGACGAATATAAAGGATGACGGTTTGTAACGTTTTCTGAAGCCAGAGCGATTTCTTCTTATAGCCTTTGACACAGCCGCAATAGCCTTATCCTGACCTATTACTTTTTCTTTAAGTCTCGATTCAAGTTTCAGAAGTCTTTCAGCTTCTTGTTCTGTAACTGTCTGAACCGGTATACCCGTCCAGATCTCGATAACTCTTGCTACATCGTCAAATATGATATCAACAAACTCATTCGGCTCAAGTGCTTTTATACGAGACTCTGCAACAGCCCTGCGGCTCTTGAGTTCGGCAATAACTTTGAAGCGTTCATTACGAGCTTCCTCAGTTTCTTCATCAGGGATCTGTTCTGCTGCAATTTCCTCTTCTCTCGCATTGATATCGGCAACTTCATTTCTGAGTGATTCAAGTTCTGCCAGTACGACATTTCTGAGATTTGCACGAGATGCCGCCTCATCTACTACGTCAATGGCTTTGTCCGGCAAAAATCTGTCGGTTATATACCTCTCCGACATTCTGACTGCTTCTTCTATGACCGCATCCGATATTCTCACTCTGTGGAATTCCTCATAATGAGTTCTGATGCCTTTTAATATATCTATTGTCTCTTCTATCGTAGGTTCTTCTACCATAACAGGCTGGAAACGTCTCTCCAATGCACCGTCTTTTTCGATGTATTTCCTGTATTCTTTTAAGGTGGTCGCACCGATTACCTGTATTTCGCCCCTTGAAAGCGCAGGTTTCAAAATGTTTGCGGCGTTCATGGAGCCTTCTGCCTCTCCGGCTCCCATAATATTGTGCACCTCGTCGATAACAAGTATTATATTTCCGGCTTTTTTGACTTCGTCAATGATTGCTTTCATTCTCGCTTCAAACTGGCCTCTGAATTGTGTACCGGCTACAACTGACGTAAGATCAAGAAGATACACAAGTTTATTACTGAGTTTGTAAGGAACTTTGCCTTTTACAATGTTAAGTGCAAGACCTTCTGCAATAGCCGTTTTACCGACACCCGGCTCGCCTATAAGACAGGGATTGTTTTTCGAGCGTCTGTTAAGAATTTGTACAATTCGGTCAATCTCTCTGTCACGGCCGATAACATTGTCCACAAGTCCGTCGATTGCCTTTTGGTTGAGGTTTATACCGTACTGATTGAGAGCCTTCAATGAATCTGCATCTTTTCCCTTTTTATCTTTTTTCTTGTCGTCTTTTTTACCATCTTTTTTTGATTTTCCGTCATCTGCTGTCGAACCTGATTCTGCCTTCTGAGAAGGCCCGAGCTTCCTGAAAAAGTCAAAAAGATTCGGCGTATTTGTTGTATTATGAGTCTCGTCATCAACAGCCTCTGCCATAATGTTTTCCTCGCCGCCGAGAGCCTCCATCATATTATCCATTTCCTCGGTAATCTGCTCAAGGTCTTCATCCGAAAGTCCCATTTTTTCAACAAGACTGTCTATCTGCGGCAAGCCGAGTTGCTTTGCACACAAAAGACACAGTCCTTTATTCTCTTGGTTTCCGCTCGGATCAAGTTGCGTAATAAAAATCGACGCCTTTCTCTTTCCGCATTTTGAACACATAAGTGAATCCATCTATCTATCTCCAATCTTTTATAACAACTTCTTTAAATAATGTCCCGTGTAAGATTCCGGACAATCGGCAACTTCTTCCGGAGTGCCGGTTACTACAACCATACCTCCTTCGTTTCCTCCCTCAGGACCCATATCAATTATATAATCGGCGCACTTTACAACATCAAGATTATGTTCGATAACTATGACTGTATTACCGCCGTCAGTAAGTTTTTTCAGAATTTCAATAAGATTTTTTACATCATGAGTGTGAAGTCCCGTTGTAGGTTCGTCAAGTATATACAAAGTCTTTCCCGTACTTCTTCGTGAAAGTTCCGTAGCAATTTTTACACGCTGTGCCTCGCCGCCCGAAAGCGTTGTCGATGACTGTCCGAGCTTTATATATCCGAGACCGGTATCATTGAGCGCATTTATCTTTCTGCTTATTCTCGGTATATCGCAGAAGAAATCCGCAGCTTCCGAAACAGTCATATCCAGAACATCAGCAATCGACTTTCCTTTGTATTTTACTGCAAGTGTTTCACGGTTATAACGCTTGCCTTTACAAACTTCGCAAGGGACGTAAATATCCGAAAGAAAATGCATTTCAATCTTTAATACACCGTCACCGCTGCACGCCTCACATCGTCCGCCTTTTACATTGAAACTGAAACGACCACTTTTATAACCTCTCGCCTTACTCTCCGGTGTCATTGCAAACAAATCACGTATCATATCAAAAACACCCACATAAGTCGCAGGGTTTGAACGAGGAGTTCTGCCGATCGGAGACTGGTCTATATCTACAACTTTGTCGATATTCTCATAGCCTGTAATCTCTTTGCACTTGCCGCCACTGAGTTTTGCTTTATTTACCCTGTGTAAAAGTTCTTTACAAAGTATCTGATTAACTAGTGAGCTTTTACCGGAACCCGATACACCTGTTACACAAGTCATAACACCCATAGGAAAAGCAACATCTATTTTCTTTAAGTTATTTTCTTCCGCACCGATAACTTTTATATAGTTTCCGTTGCCTTTTCTTCTTTCCGTCGGTACCGGTATTTTAAGTTTTCCGGACAAATACTTGCCTGTGAGTGAATTTTCGTCAGCCATGAGTTCCTCCGGAGTACCTGCCGCCGTAACCTGACCGCCGTGTACGCCTGCACCTGGGCCGATGTCTATAATATAGTCTGCGGCACGCATCGTATCTTCGTCATGTTCTACAACTATGACAGTATTACCGAGGTCACGTAAATGCTTGAGCGTCGCAATCAGTTTGTCATTATCCCTCTGATGCAATCCTATGCTCGGCTCATCAAGTATATACAGCACGCCCATGAGACCCGAACCAATCTGTGTAGCAAGTCTTATACGTTGAGCTTCACCACCGGAAAGTGTCGCACTTGCTCTTGAGAGTGATAAATATTTAAGCCCGACTGAATTTAAAAATCCGAGTCGTGCATGAATTTCTTTTAAAATCGGTGCTGAAATCATCTGCTTCTGTGTACCGAATTCTACTTTAGAAAGGAAGTCATCTGCAACATTAATAGACATCTCGGTAACTTCTATAATATTCTTTCCACCCACCTTAAATGCAAGGCTCTCGGGACGAAGTCTTTTGCCTCTGCACTCCGGACACGGTGTATGACTTTGGAAGTTTTCGTAGTACTGTTTCATAGTATCGGAAGTAGTCTCGGAATATCTGCGCTGAATGATATTCATAACTCCGCTGTATCTGTGTGAGTATGCACCGCTGTCATAATTGAAAATTATTCTCTCATCACCTGTACCATACAAAAGAACATTTCTCTGCTCCGGTGTGAATTCACATAACGGAGTATGAATGTCAAAACCGAAATTATCTCCCAAAGACTGCATAATCTGTCTTGTATAACCGTCGTTTGCAACATTGAAACCGTTTACGGCTATTACGCCTTCCATAAGCGATTTTGTCTCATCGGGGAAAATAAGTCTTTCGTCAAAGGCCGTGAGGAAACCGAGTCCCGTACAAGTCGGACAAGCACCGTAAGGGTTGTTAAAAGAAAACATTCTCGGAGTAACTTCGGGAATACTTATACCGCACTCACTGCAAGCAAAATTGCTGCTGAAAAGTGTTCTCTCTCCGCTCTCTGTCTCAACTACCGCCAGACCTTCCGCAAGCTTAAGAACTGTTTCGAGTGAGTCTGATAATCTGCGTTCTATACCCTCACGCACAACAAGCCTGTCCACAACAACTTCTATGGTGTGTTTTTTATTCTTTTCGAGCTTAATCTCGTCTTCTAAATAGTAAACCTCTCCGTCTACCTTTGCACGCACATAGCCCTGCTTTTTGAGTTCTTCAAAAAGTTTTACATACTCACCTTTTCTTCCTCTGATAACAGGAGCAAGAAGGTTTATCTTTGTACCCTCCGGCATAGACGCAATGATATCCATCATCTGATCTACCGTCTGCGAAGCAATTTCGACACCACAATTAGGACAGTGAGGCGTACCTACTCGTGCATAAAGAAGTCTGAGATAATCGTATATCTCAGTAACCGTTCCAACTGTAGAACGAGGGTTTTTGGAAGTAGTCTTCTGGTCAATGGATATGGCAGGAGACAAACCGCTGATATTGTCTATGTCAGGCTTTTCCATCTGACCGAGGAACTGTCTTGCATACGATGACAAAGACTCAATATAGCGGCGCTGACCTTCTGCATATACCGTATCAAAGGCAAGCGAAGACTTACCCGAGCCGGACACACCAGTAAGAACTACGAGCTTATCTCTCGGAATCTCCAGATCAATATTTTTAAGATTGTTTTCTCTTGCGCCTTTTATAATTATCTTGTCATCCATATTTCAAAAAACCTTTCCTAAGGTAATAAAATATTATATCTTTTTTTTAGCCTTATATCAAATGGATTTTAACTTTTTTATCATATCTCTTATGCCGGCAGCTTCCTCGTAGCGAAGTTCAGATGCATACACAGCCATTTTTTCGGTAAGTTTCTCTATGAGCACATCGATCGGCAAAGATTTTTCTTCTTCCGTAAGCATATATGCCTCGGCAGAAGGCGTAGCTTTTCCTTTCTTCCCTCTGCCCTTTTTATCCTTAAGCCCGAGAACATTTTTAACTTCATCCGGAACAATACTTGCACTCTTGTCAAAAGTAGAATCAATAACATCCCTGACACTTTTTACTATACTTTTCGGAACGATACCATGTTCTTCGTTATATGCCTTCTGAATGGTTCTGCGTCGATTAGTTTCATCGATAGCCCTTTTCATCGAATCTGTTACGGAGTCCGCATACATAATTACGCGACCGTTTGCATTTCTCGCGGCTCGTCCGACAGTCTGCACAAGCGATGTATCAGAACGCAAAAAACCTTCCTTGTCCGCATCAAGTATTGCAACAAGTGATACTTCCGGAATATCAAGACCTTCACGCAAAAGGTTGATACCTACAAGTACATCGAACTCTCCGAGTCGCAAATCTCTTATAATCTCCATTCGTTCTACGGTGTGCACCTCGGAATGTAAATATTTTACCCTTATATCCACACTTTCAAGATACTCGGTAAGACTCTCTGCCATCTTTTTCGTAAGAGTTGTAACAAGCACTCTTTCGCCTTTTTTCGCAGTTTCCCTTATCTCTCCTATGAGATCATCAACCTGATGTTCTACGGGGCGCACGACAATCTCAGGATCCAAAAGTCCCGTCGGTCTTATAATCTGCTCTGCAGTAAGCACAGAATGACTTCTTTCGTACTCTGCAGGAGTCGCACTCACAAATATTACCTGATTTAATTTATCTTCAAACTCTGCAAAGCTGAGCGGTCTGTTGTCAAAAGCAGACGGAAGTCTGAAACCGAAATCGACCAATGACTTTTTTCTCGCCCGGTCGCCGTTATACATCGCTCTTACCTGCGGAACGGTAACATGTGACTCATCAATCATCAAAAGGAAATCATCAGGGAAATAGTCTATCAATGTATACGGAGCACTGCCCGGTTCTCTGCCGCTCATGTGCCTTGAATAGTTCTCGATACCCTGACAGAAACCTGTTTCACGAAGCATTTCAAGATCATACTTTGTACGTTGCTCAATTCTGTATGCCTCTAAAGGTTTGCCCTCTGCATTGAACTCTTCTATTCGCTCGTACATCTCTTTTTCAATGCCGTCAAGAGCCCTCAAAATCTTTTCGGACTTTGTCGCATAGTGAGACGCAGGGAATATCGCAAGATGAGTTCTGTTGCCGTAAATTTCACCCGATACGGCATCGTACTCTGTAATACGGTCAATCTCATCTCCGAAAAATTCTATACGGACAATATGTGTAGATGAATCCGATGGTACAAGTTCTATCGTATCGCCTCTCACCCTGAAATTGTTACGCTCCAAAATCATATCATTTCTTTCGTAACGCATCTCTATGAGCCTGTCAATGACCTCATCACGGTCTTTTTGCATACCGGGGCGAAGCGAAATCATAAGGTCAGTATAGTCCTCGGGATCACCCAAGCCGTAAATGCACGAAACACTCGCAACTATAATTACATCTCTGCGTTCAAAAAGTGCCGCCGTTGCAGAATGTCGCAATCGGTCAATCTCGTCATTTACCTGAGAATCTTTTTCTATATAAGTGTCGGTAGACGGAATATACGCCTCCGGCTGATAGTAGTCATAGTATGAAACAAAAAACTCCACGGCATTATCCGGAAAAAACTCACGAAACTCCGAGCAAAGCTGTGCCGCCAAAGTTTTGTTGTGGGCTAAAACAAGTGTAGGTTTATTGACCTTTTCAATTATATTTGCCATGGTAAAAGTTTTACCCGAACCTGTAACACCGAGCAACGTCTGAAATTGGTTACCGTCCTTTACGCCCTGAACAAGCGCATCAATCGCCTGTGGCTGGTCACCTGTAGGTTTATATTCACTTTTTAAAACAAATTTATCCGGCATATTCACACGCCTTTCTTTTTGGATTATTTTCTGTTGTTTTATTGATTTAATAACATATTTTTGTTTATCTTTTCGCATCAATTGATTAAAGTATCAATTGACATTCCAACTCTTCCGAAATCTCATCTTTTTGAATATGAACCTTCACTTCATTAGATAATGCGTTGGTTTTAAGATGCATAACGAGACTGGCAATGCCTTTTTTCTTACGAAGCGGCGTTGTAACATCTTCTACAGCTATAAGATTCTGGGAATTAAAAACTGTAACATTCTTGACAAATCCACCGTAGTAGGCCGTTATTTTATCGTCGCTAACAGCAATACCGTTGTTTTGATAACTAAGAGCAGCACTCATTGCTTTAACAATGAAAACAACGATTCCGGTTGCTATAATCGCAACAGAAACTGCAAAAATTACGGAAGCAGCTACGTTAAACAGCGACAGTATTGTTACCGTCAGTATTAAAACTACGCTTATTACGATTCCAAGTACCAACAAAAACCACGATACGAACGGAAAATAAGAAACCGATTTTGTTTGTTTTATATCCGGTACATAATCCGGCAAAACCTTTGCTAGTATTTCACCAACTTCGTCATATTTGCAAAACGGAACAAGCACACCAAGATCAACGTTTTGGTTATCGTCATCGGTATTGTGTGTATAACCTATTACCTCAAGCTTTACAGTCGCAAAACCCAACATTCTTTGTACAAGACTTTGTGAAATTTTCACTGCCTTTATTCTGTCGTAGCTAAATGTATTAGTGTGCCTTTCCAGAAGTCCGTATGAGATTACTATGTCACTTCCGCGCTTTGTAACGGCAAACTTGTGGTATCCGACAAAGGAATGAATCATACATCCGATAAACGTAAAAAAAGAAAATAACAGCATTGCAGCAACAGCAATTAAAAAAGTATATAGAAAATACTCTCCCCAAGTACCTAGGAAATCGTGCTGAATCATCAACTTACAAATTCCGATAACGATAATTGATAACAATGCAAACAGCGCCGTAAAAAATACAGTTGACACGATATTAATAACTGTATACAGCATCTTCCTGCCTGAAGTAAAATTGTACAAATTGTCCTTATCTGAAAGCAACAATTCTTCGCCTGAATCTATGCCGTTTTGCACACCGCCTTCTTTCAATACATTCAATTCTTGCAACAATAAGTCAACAGTCTTATTTTTCTCTATGATGGTTATTTCCGCTTGATGAGAGGTATTTGTAGATCCGCTATCCACCGTTAAAACTGCAATACCGAAAATTCTGTGAAATATGCTTTGTTTTTTATTTATTGCGTGTATTTTACTGTATTCCAAGATGGAACGTTTTCTAAAAAACACACCTCTGTTGCACTTAATTCCCGTATCAGTCAACTCGTATCCGGAAGTCTTGTAATACATAATCCTGTAAGTGATAAAACACAAACAGACCACGACAAATACAATTACAAAAAAAGGAATTATGTGCAAGATGTCCTCAGTTTCCACACTTTTGTCAGAGAAGAAATTTTTTAGAAAAATAGACGCTATTACAAAAATGCCGAATAAATCCGATAACAAACTTGAATAAATATATCCTTTGTCAAATCTTTTCATTTTTTAATTCCTCAACTCTTTTTTCAAGATTTTGTTCAAGCGTGTCAATCAAAAGATCCGCTTCATCAGTTGTAAGTGTAGAAATATCGAAATTTGAACCTGCAGTAGATATGGTAACACCGCTCAATTTCATCAACATCATAAGCGGTCCTTGTATTTTGTGCAGATCCTGAATCTGGCAAACAGGTATTACTACTCTGTGTCGAAAAACAACACCTTGCTTTACAATAATGCGTTTGTCATCATAACCCCATGCATACATCTTATACCTCAGGGCAGGCATTATCAAAATGAGACACAGAAGCAAAGTAACAGCGAGCCCGATTGCTAACGAAACAGCTATAGTTACGTCGTTAGGCACTTCCGATGCAATTAAAACAGTAATTATACTTACTAAGAAACCAATAAGTGTCAACGAAATAATCGCTGAACGAATATACCATAATTTAAGTACGCTCTTATCCAATTTTTTCAGTTCCATATGTAATCCTCCAAAGTTTTTTATATATACTCTAACCTTCAATCTAAAACAACCGACTTTTTATTATTACTGCAATCAAATAATCTCACAACTTTCATATCACCGCATCCTCCATTGACTTTTCTTTAGTCACTTTCTCTCCTAGATAATTAGCAAACTTCTCTGTAAAAAAACTGAAATATGATACGCCACAATCTCTTTTCTTTTGACATACAGGAAGAAATCCCCAAAGCGTTGACGGAATACCCATTACAACCAGATATAAAGGACCGAATATCAGCGATTGTATTGTGTGACCGTACTCGTGAACTAAAAGTCTGCCGGCAAGTTCTTCGTCCGGAATACGATTTTCTACTCTTTTGTCCGGCATCGGAGTTTTTGTAGTGAAAACAAACATACCCAAAGACACACTGGACGTAGAGGTTGTCTCAGTCACAACCGCCCCTTTATAAAAATAGTGTCTGTGCCTTATATTAACAATAAACACAAGAAACCCGAGCAATGTCTGAATTATCCCCCAAGTGCATTGAAGCAATATGTACAACACATTTTTTATTGTAAATCTCTTCACAAGATTGTCCCTTCCGCAAACAAAATTTCAAGATATTACATTATAACATATATTCAACGCTTTTTCGATAATTTTTCGCAACTTGTATGTAACTCTGACTCCGCAAACAGAAACGCTCACACCGTGAGCGTCCCTGTTTCATCATCAATCAAAATCAATATATCTTTTTCTTCGCCTGTTATTGCATCATAATATACCAGAACGGTGTGTCCTAACCCTTGACATTTCACTTCGTAGGCAAAATTTTCTCCTCCGTTTTCTCCCGGTGTCACACATAACCGACCGGACTCTGCAGTAAGATTCGGACTTAATTTTTCAATCAACTCAGTAATCTGAGCAACGGCATCTTTTTCACTGAACTCTTTGCGATTAAAATGATTTAACAAATATTGGTGGGCTTCATAGCCGAGCAAAGAACCGTCTTCCAAAGAAAGTTTCAATTTGACCATATCCGGGTAATACAGTATGCCGCCTTTTTGATAGCAATAGTTTACCGTGATACAATTTCCGCCAATCTGATAATACGACGATTTCATATTTGACATACCCATGCTTTTAAGAATTTCAGCACCTCGGTTTATGGCCTCTTCGACTGAATTTTCACTCTTTTTGACATCACGGAACATTGAAATTGAATAAAAATGACCGCCGTCCTCGGTTAATGCGACATATGCCTTTTCGGTGTCAGAAAAACTTACATCGTAGTTCAAAACGGTTATTCCTTTGCTTTCGGTCGCTACTGTAAATGAAATCTTATTGACAGTCTGTCCCATTGACTTAAAATAATATTCAATCTTTGACGCACCAGCCTCTTGTGAAATATTATTTCCGGGCAAATCCTTTGACTCTCCGCTCTCCTCTGTATCTGAAAACGGTCCGTCGTATATCAATGTCGGATAATCATTGAATGACTCGGTGAAACCGTTGAAATAACTGTACTTTTCGTCTGCAGACACCTCATTGAAAACATCGGAGCTGACACTTTTCAATGCATCCCAAGAACCCGGATTGTTTATAACTTCGACCGCCATATACTCAAAAAGGCCGGAGAGATCCTGTGCATAGCCGTACATTTGATTGAGAGTTTCATACTCATCATCAGAAAGCCCGACTTCTGCCCTGTCGCTCCAGGAACGAGCCATATCACTCATCTGCACAAGGTACTTGGATGCATTTGACGTTAAATTTGAATCAAGAGGAAGCATTGCGATACAAGCCTCAGCCTGAACGGAATTTTTCCATGCCTCATCAAGCATTTTCGAAGTGTTATTAGTTGAACCCGAAACCATTGCTTTGAAAATATAGTTTTCCGTATCTTCAAGATAATTCAGCAGGTCGTAGAAAGTCTGCTGATAGTGATTGTCGCTGACAGCCTTGTTTTTCTCCGCCTTGATATTAAAATAAATGCCGTATGCAAGGAGCAATATTATCCCCGCCACAACTGAGACAGAAACAACCGCAGTGCGAATTTTGCAACTGCGGTCATTATCTTTTTTCGGCGACTCAAAATCACCGTTTTCGTTATCCGAAATTTTTTCTTCCATAAACACCCAACCTCCGAACAATTCCGCATTAAATTCAGGAATATTTTGTTCGCAGGTCAGGAAAATTATTCATTTAAAATTTAATCAATTACGGTATAGCCCGCATCGGTTATAGCCTGTTTAACAGACTGTATGTTGCAAGTATCACCGCCGGTTACGGTAACTCTCTTTTCATCGAGATTTACTTTTGCCTCAACAACTCCTTCAACAGCCATCACAGCACTCTCAACTCTGCCGGCACAGTGCATACACATCATACCGTCCGCATGAACAACAAATCTCTTCATATCAGTTTCCTCCTTACAATCATTTTTATCAATATTTACACTATCGCTATCCGGAATCGCACACGCCCCGTCACATTTGTCCGACGGCAGTTCGTTATCCGAAATTTTATGTTTTCTGAGCCTTACGGCATTTGAAACGACACATACAGAACTCAGACTCATTGCAGCAGAACCGAGCATCGGACTCAGTTTTATTCCGAAAGGAATATAAAGCGCTCCTGCGGCAACCGGAATTCCGATTATGTTATATATAAATGCCCAGAAAAGATTCTGCTTTATATTTCTGACAACTGCCTTTGAAAGCTTTATTGCGGCAACAGCATCATTTATACTGTTCTTAACAAGCACTATATCAGCACTTTCGACAGCAATATCGGTGCCGGCGCCGATTGCCATGCCGACATCTGCTGCGGCAAGCGCCGGCGCATCATTTACACCGTCACCTATCATTGCAACGCAATGTCCCTCATTTTTTATCTTCCGCACAATCTCTTCTTTGTTCTGCGGAAGAACCTCTGCAAAAATTTTCTCTATTCCGAGTTCTGATGCAATGCTCTCTGCGGCAGAACGATTGTCTCCTGTCAGCATCACAACTTCAATATTCATACTCTTTAAAAGTTTTACGGCATCTGCACTATCCGGCTTAGCTTTGTCGGAAGCTGTCAAAACACCCGCAATTTCGCCTTTTATCGCCACATACAGTACAGTTTTCCCTTTCATATTTAAATTCGCCGTAGCGCCCATAATTTCGCTTTCAAACACACCGCAAGTTTTCATAAGAGCAGCATTTCCCACTGCAACCGAGTCAGGCTCCGAAATCACGATACCCTTTCCGGGAATATTCTCAAAACTACCTTGAAACTCTTTTGAGATGATACCTTTGCTTTTAGCATATTCTACAACAGCCTTTGCAACAGGGTGTTCGGACATTTTCTCCGCACCGTATACAATTTCGAGCAATTCTTTTTCAGAAAATCCTTCACGGCAATAAACATCCGATATATGAAGCTTGCCCTCTGTCAGCGTACCGGTCTTATCAACTATTACCGTATCAATTTTGTGCGCCGTTTCAAGCGCCTCGCCCGACTTTATCAATATTCCGTACTCGGCGCCCCTTCCGACACCTGCCATAACTGCCGCGGGAGTCGCAAGTCCCAAGGCACAAGGACACGAAACAACAAGTACGGAAATTCCGAACGAAAGAGAAAGTTCAAAATCTTTAGTAAAAATATACCAAAGCACGAAAGAAACTACCGCAATCGCCATCACGGTCGGCACAAAAATCGAAGCAATCTTGTCTGCGAGTTTTGCAAGCGGAACTTTTGAAGCAGACGCCTCATCGACCAATCTTATCATCTGTGAAAGGGTTGTATCGTTTCCTACCTTAACAGCCTTGAAAGTAAAACCGCCGGTAAGATTAACCGTACCTGCACTCACCAAGTCTCCCTGTGATTTTTCAACGGGTACACTCTCTCCCGTAAGGACCGACTCATCTATTACTGCGTGTCCGCTCTCTATAACACCGTCTACCGGAACGGATGCACCGGGTTTTACGGCAATAATATCTCCCACAGAAATATCGGAAATCGGTATTTCAGACTCTTTTCCGTCAACAATCACAAAAGCAGTATCGGGAGTCAGAGCAATCATTTTCGTGATAGCCTCACTCGTTTTCTTCTTTGAACGAGCCTCAAGAAATTTTCCCACGGTAACGAGTGTCAAAATCATTGCCGCCGACTCAAAATACAGTTGGTGCGAGTAATTCATAACCATATCGGCGTTGCTCAAAACTACACCTTGATATATTTTATACACAGAAAAAAGGCCGTACAAAAATGATGCGCCCGAACCTATCGCAACAAGCGAATCCATATTCGGGGAAAGTCTGAAAAGCATCTTAAAACCGTTCACAAAAAACTTGCCGTTCAGAATCATTACCGCAACAGTAAGCAGTATCTGTGAAAGAGACCAATAAATCGGATATTTTTCGGCATTAAATATCCACGGAAGTGAATATCCGAGCATATGTTGCATAGCAATTATCATCAAAATCACAAGCAACACGATCGAGCTTACAAGCCTGGCCTTTATCTTGCCGGACTCATCATTTCCTTTTATGGGAGCAGAATCCTTTTTTACGAAAGCATTGTAGCCTGCCTTTTGCACGGCAGAAATAATATCAACACTTCCGCACACACCATCGTCATACGAAACAGTCATCGAATTCGTAAACAGACTTACCTGAAGCGATTTAACTCCGGGCAAAACTTTTACGGCATTCTCAACATGAGAAACACACGCCGCACAAGACATACCTGTAACAGAAAAAACTTCTTTTTTCATCAAAATCATATCCTTTTGCCAAAACATTAAGCGGTGCATGACTCAAAATACCAAAACCGTCACACACCGCTTTATTTTATCACATTTTACAAAATATTCTACAATTTTTAAGAATTATTACTCGCAATATTCCTGAATGAAAGGAATAACACCTGCTGACCAACCGTGGCAGAAACTGTGTCTGAAACCTATGTAGCAGAACTTACCGTAGTCTCCGTGAATATCGATCTGACTTTCTTTTGTGCGCTCATCAATGCGACCTGCACCATTAAGCCATTCCATATCAAAATCCTCAAAGAAAGTTGTAGCACCGATATCAAGCATAGCACCGTAATACTCTTTCATAATATCGATTGCAACATCTTTTCCGCAATTGTCCGCAATAGCCTTAAGCAAGAAGTAACTCATAAATGTAGACATACCCTTTGCTCCGCCATCAATGAGTTTAGCTTTTTCTTCTTCGGAAAGCTTGCCTACTGCAAAATATTTAAGTGCAATACACTGCTTAGCTGTTTCAATATTTATCTCAACTTTGAGGAGTTTCTCCAAAATGCGCTCAGCAACCTTTGTGTCACGGCCAAACGCATTAAACAGCTCAATAGCCTTTTTAGCAGCCATGATATTTATCGCACGCACCCCGGGAATTTCATCGATCTGATCGTGAGTCGGCCAATCTACAAAGTAAAGCGGATACTCAAACTCACCGTCATCTTTTATGCAAGAATCAATCTGCTCCAAAAGTGCCGCCATATAGTCAAGCTGTCTCTCTGCAAAATCCTTACAACCTGTCTTTTTGTAATAATCCGCACAAATAATCATCCACCACATAGAATATGTCGGGAAGCCGTTCATCCACTCCGGAAGCGGCGACAATTCTCTTATAAAGTCGAGAGATCTCTCAAGAATCTCTCCTCTGCCATAAAGTGTAACAAACGCAATCATCTCAGGATAAATATCACCTATCCAAACAAGCCTGTCACGCTTAACACCGTCCCATATGTACTCGGTAGAACAGCAAAGATCTATAGTACGTTTTGCAGTATTGAAAATATCTTTTATGCGAGCATCATGACCTGTATAATCAAAAATCTGCTCACCATAGTAAACAGCACCGTCACCGACAATATTTTTTATAGATACATTTACATCATCAAGGAAATCGATTCTTACAAATCTGAAACCGCTGCCGCCGAAAAGCATTGAAGACAAGAGTTCAAGGCTTACAACCATATCTCTTGTAGAATGGTCATTGCAAGCACCCTTCTCACCGATCTCCGCACAGGTTTCATTAACCGACTCACCGAAACGGATACGAATCTTGCAAGCGCCGTTGGTCATATATGTCAAAATACGCACACCGCCGCACATCTCTTTACCGAAGTCAAGGATAATATAACCTTTTCCGTCAATACTGCAATAATCCTTCTCAGACAAACCAATCTGCAAAGGCTTCTCTTTTAAAAGCGCGTCAATGTTAGAAATCTTACCCTCCGACTCCACGATGCGTACAGGGAAAAGAATTTCTCTCTTGGAATTCTTATTCTCATAAAACATAATAAACAATCCTCTCGAACATTAAATTTTAACTTTCCGTAGTATACCATACAAAAACGCACTTTTCCACACAAATATTAACATAAAATTAGCCTTTTCGTACTTGTCACAAGGTTTTAATATCAATATAATGTGAATATAATTGAATACAAAGGAGTTGTCATAAAAATGTCAAAAAAACTATCAGTCTTAATGATAAACGGAAGCCCCCATGAAAAGGGCTGCACATATACCGCACTCAGCGAAATCGCCGCAGAGCTTGCAAAACACGATATTGACTCGGAAATAGTTCATATAGGAAACAAACCCTACCGCGGCTGTATGGGATGCGGAGTCTGCCGCAAAACAAACGGCCCCTGTGCTTTCGGAGATGACGGTATAAACGACATCGTAGAAAAAGCAAAAAACGCAGACGGTCTCATCGTCGGCTCCCCAGTCCACTACGCAGCAGCCTCCGGCGCACTCACCTGCGTACTCGACAGAGTTTTCTACTCCGGCGGCAAAAACTTTGCCTACAAACCCGGCGCCGCAATCCTGAGTTGCAGACGCGGCGGAGCAACGGCATCGCTCGACCAGCTAAACAAATACTTTTTAATAAACAAAATGCCTGTCGTATCATCACAATACTGGAATATGGTCCACGGCAACACACCCGACGAAGTCAAACAAGACCTCGAAGGCATGCAAACAATGCGCACTCTCGCAATCAATATGGCATGGCTCCTCAAATGCATTGAAGCAGGAAAAGATGCCGGCATAGAAATACCGACACTTGAAAAACCGTTGAGAACGAATTTTATCAGGTAACGCAAAGCCCCTGTACTGAATCATGGTTTAGCTTACGCTAAAAAGGATTCATTACAGGGGCTTTGGTTACCTTTCGATAGATCAACAATACAAAAGAATGTATGTTTTAAGCGTAGTTATATTTTTTCGGTTGCTTTCGGGTATTACTCCAAGTTAGCATAAAAGCACGTCCGGGGTCGGACGTGCTTTTTTATGTATGGTTGTGTACTTTAATGTAAAAAGTCGATTAACTGCGTAGCATGAGAAGGTTTATTGAAAAATAACTACTCTGCCAAGGTGGTCTATTCTACGAACGATTCCGGTTGCTTTCATATATAAAAACTCCTTTATTGATTTGATAACATTTCTATTATCTGTAAAACAAGGAGATTTATACTTGTTATTATAGGTTCTCTTCGTTTATTGATCGTATAGTATTCTAAAATAATCCAAATATTTTTTGAATGTATCTTGCGCAGACAGACAGGTGTCCGTTAAATAACCTTTTTCCTGATTCCACTCTTTTAGTCCGCGATAGTAGAACATTTTGATTTTATCCTCAATGATAAATGGAACTATATTGTGTTTAAGACATTCTTTGAACATAATAAGTCTACCAATACGACCATTGCCATCTTGAAACGGGTGGATACGCTCAAACCGTACATGGAAGTCAATGATATCTTCAAAAGCTACATTCTCTTTGTTATTATAATCGGCAAGGATTTTCTTCATTTCGGTCGACACATCTTCAGGAAGAGTTGTTTCCATACCGCCTACTTCGTCAGGCACCTTTTTATAATCACCAACAGCAAACCAATCTTTTTTAGCATCGCTTGTACCGGTCTTGAGGATGAAATGCAGATGTTTAATAAACTTTTCACTCAGCGGCGATTTTGCACTTTCAATGATTTCATCGATACAGCGGAAGTGAGTGGATGCTTCAATAATATCGTCGACCCGAATCCCATCCTCCGATATACCAATAGTATTGGTTTCAAATATATACCGGGTTTGATCGTGAGTGAGACGGCTACCTTCAATATGGTTGGAGTTATAGGTTAGTTCAATTTGAATTTTATGATAAATTCCGCCGTGTATCTGACCGCGCTTTTCCTCTTTCAAAATATCAAGTAAAGTCTGTGGTGCAAGTTTACTTTTGTTACTTCTTTCCGGTTTTTCTGCATTTTCGGGAATATTCCAAGTCTTACCGGTAATAAAGGCACCGGGAACACGACCTGCAGCACAATAATTGCGAACGCTTCGTTCGGATGTATTCCAAATTAAAGCGACCTCTTTAACGGATAAATATTTCATATTCCCACCTCCGAATTTTCTGTTATTAGTATATCATGCCATCGGCAAAAAGTCAATTTTTATAAACATTTATCCGCTGTATTTTTGCCGATACCGGAAACTATACGGAAAAACAAAAAGCCGGACAAGCGCTCATCCGGCTTCTTATTATGTATTTTAACACCTCGTTTTTCTAGTAAATAAAAGCCTAAAGCCGCCTGTTTCTCGAAAAATTCCGGATAAAATCAGCAAAAAAACAGTGTTTATGCGGTTTTATAGCTCATGGTGGTATTATCTGTATTTTGAGTATATCTATACTGCACAGATTCACTTTCGAAATAAAATATGATATAATAGAAGCGGTGATTTTATGAAAATTTCTCTTGTTCTGAAAGAAAGCATTTATGATTGCAGAATTAAAATATCTGATTCTCAAGGTGAACGATATTACTATATTTCAGCTTTATGTGAAGAAGGGATAACTTTCTCTTCAATCACAGCAGAAGTTTTTGATAACGAGTTTTATTTATCTCTCATTCCAATAATAGCAGATGTGAAATCTGTTTTAAACGAAATTAAGAATAATAATTGGCAAGATAAGCTTGCAAAAAAAGCTACCGGCTTTTTGATGAATTCTATGGAAAAGATGTTTCTACGCGTCGGTTGTAACTACCATATTGAGGGTTTGCAAGATGGCGACCGTTTGGATATTACATTGCAGAGCTATGCTTTTGGAACATTTGACCGATTTGACATATTGGAATTGATTCCGATGTGTTATATGTTTTTTGAAGTAGCCAATTTAAACGAATATTACAAATTGACCGACGCTTACGAAACCAATCGAAAAGATATACTCAAATTCGCCAAAACGTTTGCTTTTGCCGATGTTCTTGGAAACGGATTTTTTCTAACTCTATTTACATATCCAATACAAGTAAGTCGAGTTAAACATTTGACAAAAAATAAAAAAATATCAAAAGTTCTTACCAAATTTAATGATTTAAGCGTTGCTGAACGACAATGCTTTCTTGAAAAACAAGAAAAATTCCTTAACAGATAACCAATGGACTGTAAAAAAGCGCAGACCACATAAAACAATATATAGCAAAGGGTTCTGCAGGTGAATTAAGCCTGTAGAACCCTTTAAAAATACGAAAAACATAAAATCTAAGAAAAAAGAGCCTCTATTCTACAAACCTCACAATAACTAACCACCCGCGTATCGGGTGGTGTTTTCCTTTCCGTGCATAGACCTAAAAAAAGGTAGGACAGACAAGTCTGCCCTACCCGAGATAAAGTCTAATAACTATTAGATACTATATCAATAAATTAATAAACTCCAGCCCAATCGTTGATATTTTCACCTGTAAACTGGAACGGAGGTCCAACGATAATCTGCTTCTCAGCGGGATCGCCTGCAGAAATTTCGTAAGTTTTTCCGTTGTCAGCAGTGAAGCTTGTACCAACAGCTCCAACCTTGCCATCCAAGATAGATTTGATCATATATGCAGCACAGTTACCTACATCGATCGGGTTCCAAAGATACATATACGGACAAGCCTTGTCTTCGCCAACATAGTCTTTCATTTCAGAAGGCAAACCTAAACCGGCAATCTTGATACCGCAGTCAGGGTTATTAGCAACAACCTGAGCAGCTGCCAATACACCAACAGTAGTAGGACAACATACAACTTCCAAATTGGGGTACTTTGTCATCAAGTTCTGCATCTCATCAGTAGACTTCTGTGACTCGTCATCACCGTAAACAGTCTCAACCCATTTGAGTTTTGCATACTTAGAATCACCTTTGATGATAGTATCCATAGCTGCAATCCAAGCGTTCTGGTTTGTAGCTGTAGAAGAAGCAGAAAGAACTGCAAATTCGCCTTCGCCGCCTGTCATATCGAAAACAGAGTCAACCAAAACCTGAGCAACTTCCTTAACACCTGCCTGATTAACAAACATTTGTGATCCGTCTGTGTCAGAGTCCAAAGTTACAACAGCAATGCCTCTATCGGTAGCAGCCTTAATTGTTGCTTTCAAAGCAGCCGCATCGTTAGCTGCGATAGCAATACCCTTAACACCCTGAGCAACCAAGTCGTTTATAATAGCGATCTGGTCTTCAGCAGAAGTAGTCTCCGGTGATTTTTCCAAAGCTTTGATGCCCAACTTGTTGCAAGCCTCAGTAAAGCCCTGTACCATACGGGACATGTAGGGGTTTGATGCGTCCTTGCAGATAATAGCGTAAACAGGTTCGTTGGATTTTCCGCCGTTACAAGCAACCAATCCCAAAACCATAACTACTGCAAGCAACATAGCAATAAGTTTTTTCATTTTGAATCATCCTTTCTGATAAATAAAATTTAATATATATTCGCTTTCGCGTACATACCTGAAATTAATTACTTAACCGCTTTTTTGCGATTCTTGATAGCATCTCGGATAGTCGGATACAGTACAACTACGATAAGAAGTATACCCAAGATGATACGGATTGTCTGACCGCTCAGGTTGATAAGATTCAAACCGTATCGCAACAGACCAACAATGAATATAGCAATGAAAGCACCGGTAAATGTACCTTTACCGCCGGCAGTAGAAATACCGCCAAGTACACACATAGAGATTGCTTCCAACTCGTAACCTTCGCAAGCATTACTCTTTACGGAACCCATCCATGAGCAATAGAACACAGCAGTTATACCACAGATAAGTCCTGTAAGGGTATATACAATCATGCGGATTTTCTGAACCTTGATTCCGGCGTATGCAGCAGCCTTTTTGTTTTCGCCGATAGCAAACATCTGACGACCGAATACGGTCTTATGCATTACCAGACCAAATACCAAAGCCAAAACGCAGAAGATGATGAACAGGTAAGGAACCATATTGCCCACACGACCGTAATACAGATTTGTAAACCAGTCAATTTTCTGCATACCACCTGTAGAACCGTCGCCCAAAATTCTTTCGGACAATCCACGGAAGACGATATTGGTAGCCAACGTTACAATCATAGGAGCCAACTCACTGAACTTGGTCAAAATCAAACCATTCAGTGCACCGCACAAAGCACCTACAGCTACAGCCGAGAGAATACCCAGCCAGATGTTACCTGATGTATTATATACAATACCTAAAACAGTAGCAGACAGACAGATATTACCGCCTACCGACAAATCAATATCACCCAACAAGAGGATAAAGGCCATAGGCAAAGCCACAAGCGCCTTAGTCAGAAAACCATTGATATTGGTAAACAGATTGTAGGCATCCAGGTAGAAAGGGGAAATACTGATATTCATGACATTCACGCCAATGAAGATCAAAATCAAAAGGAACTCCCAACGCAGCACCAGATCCTTAATGGAGCGTTCACGTACAGAGGAGATGGTTCTTCCGGATTTAGTAGCCATTAGATCTCCCTCCCTTCCAGAGCTTTGCGGGCAGCATTACGCTGCACAATAACGTTAACCAAAACAGCCACAGCAATGATAGCACCCTTAAGAGCTTGCTGCCAGAAAGCATCAATTCCCACCAAAGACAAGGACTTACTGATAATCGCAATGGTTGTGGCACCGAGCAACACTCCTGTGACACTACCCTGACCGCCGTCAAGGCTCACACCGCCGATAACACAAGCTGCGATAACATCCATTTCCGCACCGTTTGCCATATTACCCTGAGCAGTAGCATACATACTTGTGTACATAGCACCTGCCAAACCGGCAATAGCACCGTTGATCGCATAAACTGTAATTTTTACTCTATCGATGCGAATACCGGAAATTCTGGCTGCATCCGGATTGGAGCCAACCTCGTAGATCTGACGACCGAAGTTTGTCCATTTTAAAAACACAAGCATTACAACGAACAGAACGATAACTATCCAGAACAGATTATTCAAACCAAGGAAACTACCCTGTGCAAATGATTTGTAGCCTGCGAGCATCTGGTCAGAAGAAACCCACTTAGAACCTGATACCATATATGTAAGTCCACGGAATATATACTGTAAACCTAAAGTAGCAATAATAGGTATAACCTTACCTTTTGTAATAGTCACACCGATTATACAACCGCAAATCGTACCCACCAGAATGCTGAAAAGGAATGCCAACAAAGGATTTTTTATAATGCCCTCGGCCATCAGTAGTGATGTAGACATACCGCTCAATGCCAGTGTCGCACCGATTGAAATATCTATACCGCCGATCAACAGAACCAAAAACATACCAAATGAGAGAACCATTGTATAGGCGTAGTTCTGCGTCAACTGTGTGAGAACGGTACCGGTCAGAAACATACCGCCGGAGCGCCACTGAATTACTGCAACAAGCAATATCATAACCAGCAACAAGCTCGCTTCACGGCTACGCAACAGACCGAAAACCTTGCTGAAAGATTTATTATTTGTTTTATTATCTGTTTTTTTGTTCACAATTACACGCCTCCTTCCTCTGGTGTCTGCTTAGCCATAGCCAAAGCCAGAATTTTCTCCTGTGTGGCTTCTTCTCTGCTCAATTCTCCGGTGACACGACCTTCACACATAACAATGATACGGTCAGACATACCCAAAATCTCGGGCATTTCGGAGGAAATCATAATTATGGCATAACCGGCCAAAGCCAACTCACCCATAATTTCATAAATAGCAGCCTTTGCACCAACGTCTACACCTTTGGTGGGCTCATCCAGAATCAACAACTTGAAGTCGGAGTTAAGAGCTTTTGCAACAACAACTTTCTGCTGATTACCGCCGGACAGAGAACTTGCTTTATCAAAAACAGTAACAGCTTTAGTGTCCACACGCTCTGCAAGTTCTTTGGAATCTTCGTTTTCCTTTTTTTCATCAAGGAAAAGTCCGCGAACATAGGATTTAAGCTCGGTCAATGTAATATTGCGACCAATACCCCAGTCCAAAATCAAACCTTCAATCTGTCTGTTTTCAGGAAGCAATCCGATACCCATTTTCATAGCTTCGGAAGGATTTCGAACCTTCACTTCCTTGCCTTCCCAGAAAATCTTACCGGACTTCAGTTTTTCCACACCGTAGATAGTCTGAACAACTTCAGTACGGCGAGCACCTACAAGACCTGTCAAGCCAAGAATCTCACCTTTACGAACAGCAAAAGAAACATCCTTAAAATAACCTGTACGGCACAGATTCTCTACGCGTAAAATCTCTTCACCCAGCTCCACTTGAGGCTTGGGGAACAAATCGTTAATCTCACGACCAACCATAGCCTTAATCAAATCTGCGTTTGTAATTCCATCCACATCGTATGTACCTATATACTGGGCATCGCGGAATACGGTTACTCTGCTTGCCAAAGCATACATATCCTCAAATCGGTGTGAGATGAAGATGATAGCAACGCCTTCATCCCTTAATTTAAGGGCAATGCGGTACAATTCCTCCGACTCACGTTTTGTAAGCGCTGCGGTAGGCTCATCCATAATAATAATTCTGGCATTAAGAGAAAGCGCCTTAGCGATTTCTACCATCTGTTGCTGTGCAACAGACAAATTTCCCATCAAAGCATGGGAATCGAAGTCTGCATTCAACTCGCCCAACAGGCGGTCAGCTTCTTCATACATTTCTTTCCACTGCACTATTCCGAAACGCATTTTTAAGTGACCGATGAAAATATTCTCTGCAGCGGTCAGATGCGGGTATGCAGTAACATGTTGATAAATCGCAGCAATACCTGCTTTCTGGGCATCTCTGGTACTCTTAAAATTCACCTTTTCGCCATTCAGGTACATTTCACCCTCTTCAGCTTGGTGAACGCCCATAATGACTTTGATAAACGTGGATTTTCCGGCCCCATTTTCACCCATCAAAGCATGAATCTCTCCCTCGCGCAGGTTAAACTGAACCTTATTCAGCGCTTTAACACCCGGAAAGATTTTTGTGATGCCGCGCAACTCTAAAACAGTGTTGCTCATTGTCGACCCTCCTAATCTAGCCTTATATATTTTTATTTTTTAGCACTTAATTTATATCAAGTATACTTTCTTGCGTCTAATTTGTCAATACGGAACTATATAAATAACTATTGCAGATTTGTATCGCCCTTCTTATATTTTTCAAAAAATTCGGCAAGTTCTTCCGTGTAAACGTCACACGGTTCTTTTATTTTACACATTGGATAACAAACTTTTTCAAAACTATGTTTTGCAGTAAGATGCAGAACAACCACATTCACAATAGACTTGTTTTGAAAAAGACATACTTTCATCACAATGCGAAAATATATCTAAAAACGATAAACCGGCGTCCTTGCCCCAAAAAACTCGAACACAACCCAAAGCGCCTATTAAAAACTTTTCTGAGCTCTGCTCAAACCAGGATATCCTCATCTCCGCCAAACATCCCGAACGTAATAAAAATCCTTCTTTCAAAATCCTTTTTAGGCTTTGCCTAAACCAGGATTTTGAAAGAAGGATTTTTATTACGCTTTATAAGAACGAACCGCCAGTGCTATCACATAGCCCAAAACGGCATTAATAATATACAGCAACTCCCATAGAAATATATTCCATTCAAATCCGTTGAATATTAAATACATTACAGCAGTAAGAATAACATTTACTACAAAAGATACCGATAATTTTTTTGTAAATAAGAATGATGCAAATGCTGTCAAAAATGATATCAGCGGCAAAAAAAGCACCGTGAAGTAAGATGTCATGCACGATTCATTTATGCCACCGCAGACAAGACACGCCACAGCATATATAAGCAATGCTACGACAAGATCAATGACCGATACCATCACGATTTGCATTATCAGCACATTCTTTTTAGCAATATCTGATTTTCTTTCTTTTTTAGGTGAAATTGCCGCATCTTTCGATGCGGCATATTCTGTCTTTTTCATTAGTGCTTACCTTAAAAAACTACAAGATCAGTTAAGGATAGCTGAAAAGCTTGTCACACCTCTTCTTGAGGACTCTTGGTTGTTCTCGGAAATCTCCTCAAAAATGTCTACATGACAAGGCGCCACGATATAAATTGAATCAGAAATACGTTCAAAGTTGCAATCAAGCGCATAGCTGCAACCGGAAATAAAATCAAAAATACGGCGTCTCTCCTCTGCGCTTTTAACTTTTTCAAGATTTACTACAACTGTCATCTGTGATCTTACTCTTGAGCAGATGTCCTGACAGTCTGCATACTCGGTAGGATTTGCAAGAAATACCTTTAAATTAGAATTGTTGTTCATACTAACCACTTTACGGTCACCCTTTCTTTCATTAGTAGTTTCTGCCGCGGTGTCATAGTTTGACATGCGACTGTATCTTTCGCTTCTTATATATGAAGATGATTCACGAGATGAAACAAACGTAGTAGCATCCTCTTCGCACACGGAAGATGCATCGCTGTACAACTCATCAAGTCTGCTCGATGAAACAGAATCACTGTCATCGAAATCATACTCGGTATCTGATTTTTCAACATCGCTGTAAGTTTTAAAAGAAGAACGGCGTCCGGAACGAATACTTGTGTATACAAGCTCTGTATCATCACCGTCAAAATTCACTTCGGCATCATCTCCGAAGTCAACATCATAGCCCTCATCGAAATCCTCGTCCTCCATAGGAACTTCTTTCGACATAGCGCTGTTTAAAAGACCGACAAATGCGTCTTTAAAACCCATATCCAATTCCTCCTCATACGTAACTTAAAAAATCTTTAGTAAAAAGCATCTGTCTTATGTGACTGAACTCAGTGAAAAATAGCAGTTCCGACCCTAACCATAGTAGCGCCTTCTTCTATAGCACACTCGTAATCGCCGCTCATACCCATAGAAAGATGCATCATACGCATATTATGCACTTTTTGACGGTCTATGTCAACAGAAAGTTCGCGTGTTTTCGCAAAAATTTTATGCAAAAACACATCATCCGCGTCTATCGGAGCCATTGTCATAAGACCGTCTATATATATTCTTTTAAGCTCTGCAAATTCTTCGATAAATTTGTTGATTTCAAGAGGATCAAGTCCCGATTTACTTTCCTCGCCCGACACATTGAGTTGTAGCAGACAATGAACATCAATTCCCTTATTCTGCGCAAATCTGCTTATTTCCTGAGCAAGAGAAATCTTATCAACCGAATGTATCAAGGATACTTTGTTCGCGCAATATTTGACCTTGTTTGATTGCAGATGACCGATAAGATGCCAATTTATTTCATTAAACTCAGGCAGACCTTTTAATCCGTCAAGTTTTTCTTGCAAGACCTGTACCCGGTTTTCGCCGAAATCACGATGTCCGCATCTTATACATTCTGCAACATCATCGCACCCGACAGTTTTTGTTACTGCAATAAGTCTTACATCGTCTGCTTTTCTGCCTGATTTTTCAGCCGCAAGTGCAATGTTTTTTTTAACCACATACAAGTTTTCCGAAATGTTCATATTGTCCTCCTAGGAGATAATCTCTCCTTCTTTCACAAATTCCGGTTTCAGAACGAATATATCGTTTACTGTTACTCCCCTAGTTTTTTCAACATCAATCTCGTTTCCATCCGCATCTTTTATAACGGTATCCGAGAACGTTGATTTATCAGAAATAATTGCATATTCATCATCTTTTGCCAATATGTTGACATACGCATAAACTACATAATCAGAACGCACAAGTGTCAATCTTGCGGTTGTTCCTGTCGAATCAAACTCCGTAAGACTGCTGAGGGGAATCTTCATGCCTTCGTATTGACCGGTTATCATATCGGCGTCAACAGTTCTTTCGCCGAGCGACGATACCAATGACTTTGAAGTTTTTCCCACAATCAATGTCTTACCTGCTGAATACGACACCGACACAACATCTACTTCTGAACTGAATATTCTGTCCTTTGATTTCACGGAAAGAAGTCTGTCCGTCTGTACCGTAACATTTCCGTCCGCTACTGCAGCTACATAATAATCATTTGATGTTATTACCTTTGCCACAGGATCACCTGCTGCAACCTGGCTGTTGAGAAGATTTTTCAATTTTCCGTTCGCGCTTACAGACGATACATTTACAGATCCGGTTTCGGGATCTGCGGAAAGCGATTTGCACATTTCGGTGAAAGATGATTCGTTACCATCTATATTAAACGACACAATACCCGCACTTTCCGTTACCACAGGCTGTGTATAAATGCTGATTCTCTGTTTTATCAGATCTCTCTCATTAAGCAACGATGTGAGATACGAACTCTCGCTCTGTGAGTTGTTTACCAATGCATTTCTTTTTACCGAAAGTGCATCTATCTGATTTTTTATATCACTATACTCTTCCATATTACCGGAGCTGACAGCCTCTGCAAGTTTTCTGCTGAGGTTTTCAAGTTCTTTGTCTATGGCCTTTAAGTCAGCTGACATCACATCTGAAGTTGTGCTGTCAAGCTTCTGTATGGTTTTAATTTTTTCTTCAACATCGTTTAATTGCTCAATCAATGCAGTCTGTTCTTTAGTGGTTATGTACGCTATAATTGAGCCTGCCGACACCTTGTCTCCTTCGTTTACTGCAGGTACAAGTATTCCTGTTGCAGGAGATTTACAGACCGATTCCTCACGGATAAACGAAACTTTGGCATCGGTCATAAATTCTATTGAACCGCGAGTTACATACGCCGTTCCGAACGGGTCATCATAATCGCATTTAGTCAACACAACCAAAAGCACGGCAAATATCAAAAATACAAAAATTGCCGCTCTTATAAGCTGTTCCGAGCGAATTTTTTTCGCCCTTTTTTTAGATATCGCACGTCTTATAGAGCTTCTCTCGTTTGCCTTTGCTACGATTTCGGCATCTGCTTTTTTCTTTTCACGCTTTTGATTTAATCTTTCTGCAGCAGCAGCTTTTCTTCTCGCCTTCGTCTCTTCTTTTGATGCGTCAAAATCATAATCCGATGAATTTTCTTCAGCAGAACTTACACCGTATAAACCCTTTTTTACATTTTTACGGTCTGACTGAAGCTTTTCATTTTCAGGGCGGACAGTCGAACTTCTCTTTCGTGTATGAGTCTCGTCCCGTTTGCTCTCACTGTCTTCAAAGAGAGCAGAATATCGACTCTCTCTTACTGGTTCGGAAGAATCCGATGTATGAGTGCGCCTTGTCGCAGGAGTTTTTTTAAAACTTTTATACTCCGGAATATTGTCCTCACCGGAAGTTGTTCTGCTTCTTATACCTGAATCATACGACGATGATGAATAATTTTTTCTGCTTTCATCAAAATCAGATGCTGGTCTTCCGACACGACGCATATTGTTCTCAGGATTTTCCCTTTCGTAAAAGCGGGTATTCTCCACTTTTCTCACGGTCTTTTTACCTGAATTGCGGTCATTACCGTATCTGTTATTACCGTTATTTCCGTTACCTGTGCTCATTTAAATTTTTCCTCCGAAAATTCAGAACAACACATAATCTGCCTTTAAATCAATTCTTACGCAGATATTCACACGCCGCTGTCATTGCAGCCAGCTTTACATTTATATAAGTCAAACCGCCCTGCATATATGCAATATACGGGGGCGTCATCGGTCCGTCTGCGCTGAGTTCTATTGAAGAACCCTGAACGAACGCGCCGGCTGCCATAATCACTTTATCATCATAACCGGGCATATCCCAAGCCTCAGGAACAACATAAGAATCAACCGGAGCCGCAGCCTGCATTGCTTTACAAAACAGCGACAAATTCTCGGGACTACCGAGTTTCAACGCCTGAACGATGTCGCTTCTCTTTTCTCTTGATGAGGGATTACACTCTACTCCTAATGATTCAAACATTGCCGCGGTAAATACGGCGCCCTTCAGACTCTCAGCCACAATATGAGGAGCAAAATAGAATCCCTGCAAAATACTTCTGCAAGCACCCTGAGACGCACCGACATGCTTTCCTATGCCGGGTGCGGTCATTCTTTCACCGCACATATCAACCAAATCTTTTCTGCCTGCTATATATCCACCGCTGAGAGCAAGTCCGCCACCCGGATTTTTTATAAGTGAACCTGCCATTATATCCACACCCATCTGTGTCGGCTCTTTTATATCAACAAATTCACCGTAGCAGTTATCTGTGAAAATTATGACATCCTTACGTTTGGAACGCACTGCATCAACTACTTTAGCGATATTTTCAAGGCTCATCGCAGGTCTGTAACAATAACCTTTAGATCTTTGAATAAGAACAACCTTTGTCTTCTCATTTACCGCATCATAAATTCTTTCATAATCGGGAATTCCGTCCGGAAGTAAATCTACCTGCGAATAGTTAACGCCAAACTCTGCCAAAGAGCCGTTTCCCGGTCTTATACCGATAACCGTATCAAGTGTATCGTAAGGTTTTCCCGTAACTGCAAGTAACTCGTCACCGGGACGCAACAAACCAAACAATGCCACTGTAAGGCAGTGGGTACCTGACACTATCTGACTTCTGACAAGTGAATCCTCCGCACCGAAAGCAGACGCATATACGCGATCAATCGCGTCACGACCTATATCATCATAACCGTAACCGGAACTGCCGGCAAAATGTCTGTCCGAAATACCCTCTTTTTGCATCGCAGAAAGAACCTTAAGCTGATTAAAGTCACGAACGACTTCTATCTGCTTAAAGATATCCGAAAGTTCTTCTTCTTTTTTTCTGCTGAGATCAATGATGTCTTGTGAAATACTATATCTATCTGAAAAAAGATTTTCTAAAATACTATCCATAATAAATTTTTTATCCTTTGTCTTTAGTTAAAAACAGCGGCAACACAACCACTGTGTACATCTGTATAATAATAATTCAATACGAGGAAAAAATCAACGTAAAATACGGCACTAAACAGATAAATTTTGAATTTTTTCCAAGCATTGTAGTTTTCTTTTGTTGACCTCTCAACATTTTTCTTGAAATATGTTTAATTTTATGTTACATTATAGTGGTATACAATCTATTGTGGTTTATATTCACGGAGGTAATATTATGATTGACTATTGTATTTCGTGTCTTGATCAGATGAAAAAAGAATATTCATACAAAAATATCTTCAGAATATTCTGCGGACACGGCGACAGAACAGCTATTCAGTTTACTCACGAAAGCAAAATTAAGAAGATAACTTTTGCAGAGCATGAGTTCGTTGCAGAATACAATGCACGAAAAATAAAAAAATTGTTCGCAGGCAAAGAAAAAGGCTTCGTTATTCTTAAATTAGAAAACAAGGTCGAATGGTTCGGAATATTCTGGGGTATCATAATGGCAGGATACAAACCTTTCCTCGTTGACTACCGCCACAACGACGATATTGTAAAATACTTTATCGGACAATCAAATGCAGTCGGTATCATTACTGCAAAAGGCGGCGATTTCGGCGAAGATATCGTTTCCATAAAGGCTGACGACATAATCACATGTGACAAAACAGAGATTTTCAAAGTCATCTCAGAGGCTGACAAGAGCGGCACTGTTGAGGATAGAATAAATTCATTTGATTGGGCTGACGAAGTTGCTCTCTGTACATCGGGTACAACAAGCACCGCAAAGACATACATATACAATGGTTACGCGATAGCAAACCAGGTGCTCAACGCTTACGACGTTATCTCGGTAAATGAAGTCATATGTTCTGACCGCGAAATGAGAAACCTTGCATTCCTGCCGCTTAACCATATATTCGGGTTCATGGCAAATTACCTTTGGTACAGTTTCTTCTCGGCAGCACAGGTCGTTCCGGCAAACATTGCCCCTTCTACTCTTCTTACAACCTGCAGAGAACACAAAGTTACACACATGCTCGCAGTGCCGTTGCTCGTAAACAACATCGCAAAAGGTATCGAAAAGAATCTTGCAAAGCAGTCATCATTCAAAAGATTTATGTTTAAGACACTCTGCAACATTTCCATTTCTGCCCAGAAGATAAATCCGATGTTCGGCATAAAACTCGCAAAGAAAATGTTCAAGGGATCTGTTCTTAATAGTTTAGCAGGCACAAGCCTCGAATGTATCATCTGCGGCGGCGGACACGTTCTCCCTGAAGCTATCCGTACAATCAACGCTATCGGCTATTACACTCTCTGCGGTTTCGGTATGACAGAAGTAGGTATCACTTCACTTGAAACAAACAAGAGCTTCAAGAGAAGAACAGCCGGCGGCGTAGGTATTCCGCTCAAATCTGTTAATTACAGAATCGTTCCTATGTCAAGTGACGAAAACGCAAAGAAAAATGTCGGCGAGCTTCAGATCAGAGGAAAATCGTTACACAGCCATATGCTCAAAGACGGCGAATACATTCCGACCGCATACAATGAAGAAGGTTGGTTTGCTACCGGTGATATCGGCAGACTTGAAACAGACAGCCTATATATAGAAGGACGTCTCAAAGAAGTCATCATTAACGAATCCGGCGAAAATGTTTACCCCGACGAGCTCGAAGACCTGTTCATCAATCTCGAAGGTGTTTCAAACTTCACTATTCTCGGTATAAAGAAAGCCAAGAACAGTAACTACGAAGATATTGTCTTGGTTTGCCAAACTTCTGAAAGTTTCGAAGATGCGGAATACATCAAACGACTTACAGCACAGATTGCCGCACAAAATGCAAAACTTGCTGTTTACAAAAAACTTAATTATGTACTCCTCACAAATGAGCCGTTGCCTCTTTCAAACGGCATCAAAGTCAGACGTGTTGTAATAAAGAAGCAGGCTGAAAGCGGCGAAGGAAATTTCTTTAAAATTGAAAAATTAAAATAAACCATAAACGGTTAACCGCGGCGAGTTACTTTAGCAACTTGCCGCGGTTTTTTATATAATAACACCCGGCAAGGCTAAGCCTTGCCGGGTGTTTCCATTTTAGTATTTTACATCATAAATCAAAATAATTTACCCAATTATCAAAAGCTTTTCTTGCATACATAGTTCCGACGGTATCATTATCCGGATCCTTATAATCTATGTCGCTATCCAATTTGTGTGAACAGGCATCCACATAGTCCAAAATTCTTGAAACAATTTTATTTACCCTTTCATCGTCGAACACATCAAAATCAATAATCCCATCAGCACTTTCATAATAAGATGTCACAAACTCACAACGATTTGCAATACGTTCTGTATCATCCTGATCAAAGTCTATATTCATTGCAAAAAGAGATATAGTCTCTTTGATAAATACTTCGTCCGTCGAAATCTTTTCGTTTATTATCGGAAGATATCCGAAGTACACCGCCAGTTCAACATTTCTTTGCTGCTGCACAAGCCAATCTCCGAAATACGTCAATATACTCTTCTTGGTATCGTGCATTCTTTTTGTTACAAATGAAAGACCGTATTTTGTAACCGGAACGATTTTTCGCACTGATCCCTCAAACATCGGATATTCTGACAATTCGTAACCTTCCTTGGAATAAGAACCGATTGCAACAGGGGATTTTACTGTATCAATTTTATTAAAAAACTGTCTTTTTTCAGGTACAACTGAAATATATTTAAGCAAAAGTCCCTTTACGATATATCGCCATACCTTATAGAACGCATCATAGTTTGTCGATGAAGATTTCAGATCTCCTCCGAGTTGCATATATGATGTAACAAAAAATCTTTCCAGAGAGTTTATTGTTATAAACGGTTTTGCTCCGTCTGACTTTATCAGATGCTCTTCTACCTGAATTCTCGTATATACATCAGATGCTTTTAATAAACCTTCCGTATTTTCAAGTACATCTTCCGGTAATTCGTCAAAGCTTTCAGTCTTTTGTGTATACTTTATCATACTTTTCACACGCTTTGTGTTTGTGTACATCATATCAACAGACGCCATCACGGGAAACATTCTGAATTCAGGATCATCCTTTTCCGCCGACAGCACAAGTTTTCTGTCATAAAGTTTTTTGAGACTTTTCTCCGAAAGAAAAATCATATCCGGCACCTGAACCGTACTAAATGTATAAAATGAGTCTTCCAATCTTTCTATAAGCATATCCTCTGTTTCAAAGTTTACACCTACTACCACGACGCCTGTACTCTTCGGCAGAGTCTGGTTGTACTCTTCTATCAACTTAGTTATAAGTTCAAACTGCTCAGAGCGAACGGAAAACCATATGGTAGCCGACATATCGGTTATCCAAAGTGTTTTATTTTGTGTGTAACGCTGAATGATTACGAAGGTCACAATTATGCCTAAGAATATCAGCAAAAACACCATCCAATACATTTTCCGACCTCCTTTTTTGTTAAAAGCAAAATACCGGCACGCACATCAACTACAGCGTGCCGGATATATAAATCAATTATTTAAAGCAAGACCTGCTTTGAAAGCCTTCTCGTTTATTTCATAGAACTTAGGCGGTACTATGGATTTAAGAGATTCCATCCATATGCTTTCGTCGACACCCTCTACCATAGATGCCAGAACACCTGTCAAAACGATATTTACAGCCTTTTGTGAACCGCTGGCTTCTGCCGTTGCGAGCGCATCTACAGTAATTACCTCCGCACCGGTCTTTTTGAGTGCATAAATCGCATTATCCGGGTATACAGCCTTTCCGAGTATAACCGGCATAGAATTTATCTGCTGGATGCCTGTGATGATTTTGCCGCCT
>SVJA01000009.1 GCA_015069195.1 Oscillospiraceae bacterium
GACACAGCATTTCCCTACAAAGAAAAATTAAAACTCCCAGGACAACTTTTTGACTAAACGAACAAACGGAGCAGCGTGCCATTGATGGTGCGCTGCTCTTGTTCAAATTCCCAATTTTCACATCTCCGTCAGAAGTACACGCCTACCCTACACATTCACACAAAAGTCTTACAGCCTCGGGAATTTTCGCTTCGGAAATTCCCGAGTAATTTATTATCAATGTATGTTGCGGTGCATCTTTCGGATTTTCGTAGTATTGCGAAAGACACGATATTCGGAGACCTGAGTCTGCCGTTTTTTTTATCAATTCCTCGTCTGAAATATTGAGCCTTGTTTTCAGCAAAAAGTGCAGACCGGCGTCTTCTTCTTTGATTTCGGTTATGCCTGCTATCTTGCTTTCGGAAATTTGCTTTATAAGTGCATCGCGCTGTTTTCTGCAGTAATTTCTCATGCGGTTTATGTGTTTTTCAAAATAGCCTTTTTCTATGAAATCGGCAAGGACATATTGCTCGAAGTTTGATACGGTGCATGAATAAAAACTTAAATTTTCTTTGAAGCGCTCAATCAATTCAAACGGCAACACCATATAACTGATTCGCACCGTTGATGCAAGGCTTTTGGTAAAAGTATTCATATAAATTACTTTATCGTTTGCAGACATTCCGAACATTGCCGGCACGGGCTTTCCGCTGAAACGAAATTCGCTGTCATAGTCATCTTCGATTATATAACGGCCGCCTGCGGAGTTTGCCCATTTCAAAAGTTCATAACGACGGTCAACAGGCATTACCGTACCTGTCGGGAAATGATGCGACGGAGAAATGTGCAAAACGTCAGCCCCCAAATGCTCGATGTCAGCAACCGTTGCACCCTTTTCATCCATGGGAATGTACACACATTCAGCGTTATTACTCTTGTAAATATTGTAAATTTTTCTGTAACCGGGATTTTCTACTGCATAAATTTTATCACGGCCGAGCAATTGTATCAAAAGACCGTAGAGGTATTCCGTACCTGCACCGATGATTATTTGCTCGGGAGATACTTCTATTCCGCGAAATTGCATCAGATGCTCCGATATTGCCCTGCGCAACTCAAAAATTCCTCCGGCAGGAGCCTTGTCCATAAGTTCTTCTCGCTTTTCGTTTATAACCTCACGCAAAAGTTTTGCCCAAATTGTAAAAGGGAACATTTCACTGTCGGCTTTATTGCTTGTAAGGTCCACAGAATACTTTTGCGGTTCAGTGTCATTTGCACGCGCAAAACCGGCCATTTGAGGCGATGTTGTATTTTTTGAGTGATATTCTTCGATTCCTGTCACATCGGTCGCATAATAGCCTTTTTTAGCTTCTGAATAAATATATCCCTCTGCCATGAGCTGACCGTATGCATTTTCCACAGTAACCGTACTGACACCCAAATTTTCGGCAAATGCCCTTTTCGAAGGAAGCTTTGTCCCGGCCTTGATTTTACCGCTCAATATATCTTTTTTTATACACTCATATATATATTCATAAAGAAGTACGCCCTTTTTGGCATCCAATGAATATGTCAGCATTTCCCCATATCTCCCTGTCACGAAATCTGGCATTATAAAAAATACTCAAAATGACTATTTACGCAATGCCAATAATTATTATAATCAACATCGTAATATTTGTAAACACGGCAATCAAAGGAGTTTTCATTATGAAAAAAATCGTTACAATACAAGACATATCATGCGTGGGAAAATGTTCTCTCACCGTTGCACTTCCGATTATATCGGCAATGGGTGTCGAAACAGCAGTTATCCCCACAGCGGTTCTGTCTACACACACAATGTTCAGCAGATTTACATTCCACGACCTGACACAGGAAATAGATCCTATCGCAGACCACTGGAAAGAAGAAAAAATAGAATTCGATGCTATCTACACAGGCTATCTCGGATCGTTTGAGCAAATTGCTCTTGTATCAAAGTTTTTTGACACTTTTAAAAAAGATGACAACATAATTTTCGTTGATCCGGTTATGGCTGACCACGGAAAGCTCTACCCTGCTTTTGACGAAGCATTTGCTAAAGAAATGGCAAAACTGTGCGGAAAGGCTGACATTATTGTTCCAAACATCACAGAAGCTTGCTTCATGACCGACAGCGAGTACAAAGAAGTTTACGACGAAGCGTATATAATTGACCTTCTCAAAAAGCTCGTAGCCCTTGGCGCAAAGAAAGCAGTTCTCACAGGAGTTTCCCTTAAAGACGGAGACACAGGCGTTATGGGTATGGACAGCGCAACCGGCGAAACATTCTTCTACAGCCACAAAAAACTTCCCGTATCATTCCACGGCACAGGTGACATATTCGCAAGCACAGCAGTAGGCGCTTTGATGAATGGTTTTTCTATGGAAGATTCTTTCCGAATTGCCGCTGACTACACAGCAAAGACAATCGCTGTCACAGTCGATACCGACAGGGATATGTGGTATGGAGTAAACTTCGAGCAGACCATTCCGGATTTGCTGAAGTCGATTGGTAAGGTTTGAGAAATAAGGTTAACAATTAAACTGTAAAAAGAGCATCTGACCATAAGTCAGGTGCTCTTTTTATAATCTCATAAATAAATTTTCAACGAATAATTCGCAATTTTCTTAATAATCTTTTGAAAAACGATTCCTGAGGAATTACATCCGGATAATCAGAAAAACATATTTCATCTTTAATAAATGCATCGAATTTGTTTAAGAAGTCTATTTTATCGATATATCCAACTTCTGCCTCATAAAACAGATCACCCATAAAATACATAGTCTGCCAAGGTTCATCAAAATACCGTTCGGTATGTACAGCTAATTCATACATCAATTCTGCTATATCTTTCCTCGGCATCGCCTCATCTGCATATTTTTTCTTAATAAATGACATAACAAGCGAAAATACTGTTTTATCATAGTCAATATCAGAATCTTTAAACGACAATATATATTTGTTTAGTACAGACAACATCTTTTTTGAATCTTTTCCAATCAAAGACAGTTCCAATATAACATCAGAAAGAGGATCTTGCTCTGTGAGAGCATCTTCAATATACTGTTGCAGTTCTTCTGTATATCCGCACAGCAACAACAATTTAAAATATACAGCATATTCGCATGTCATATTTCTCACCCATTCAGCCTTGCCAACTCTTCATTAAGCCTCACTAAATCGGCATCGTAGACAGTTTTAAGTTCAGGACGGTAAATCGTTCCTGCGGGATGATAAAGCGGAAATAGATACGATTTTGACTCTCCCGGAATTTCAAGTAAAACACCGTGATGATCTTTCAGATTTATTCCCGTCATACCCGAAACTTCTGTAAAACCTTTGAGCGGAACATTGCCCAAAGTAACAACAACTTTCGGAGCAATTATATCAATTTCTCTTTTCAGATACGGAGCGCTAAACTCTATATCCTTAGCAGAAGCCGGTCGGTTAGCTAGAGTGCCTGCCCTTTTACCCTCACGAGCAAGACGGTATTTTATGATGTTTGTTATGTAGAGATTATCTCTTTCGAGACCTGCAGTTTCCAAAAAATGAGTCAGAATTTTTCCTGCCTGACCTACAAACGGTCTGCCTTGCAAAACCTCGTCTTTTCCCGGAGCCTCTCCGACCAAAACAACACTACTCGTAGCATTTCCAAAACCTTTCACAAACGAATAACCGCCTGCATTCTCCGGAAGCTCTGCGTTTAAAACAGCATCTTTGTATTCCTCAAAAAGCTCTGCTACACATTTTTCTTTATCAATCATACCCATTTTACAAAACCTCTTAATTACTCTGCACTTCTTAACTCATCGAGTTTATCTTTTACTTTCTTTAAATCCTGCCACATAACAATCTTTTTAGACTCGTCACGAAGCAACGCTGCCGGATGATATGTCGCAAAGAAAAGCGTACCGCCTTTTTCAATCCATCTGCCGCGCAGTCCTGTAATTCTGGCATTCTTTTCAATCAGATTTGATGCCGCAACACCGCCCAGACATACAACAATCTTTGGTTTAATAAATGAGAATTGTTTTCTCAGATACGGCATACAAGCATTACACTCCTCTTCAAAAGGAGTTCTGTTCTCAGGCGGTCTGCATTTTATAACGTTGGCAATGTAGTAATCCTCCGGTTTGTATCCACACGACACAAGTGCAAGTTCTAACAGTTGGCCAGCCTGCCCTACGAAAGGTATACCTTGCTCGTCCTCCTGTCTACCGGGACCTTCACCGACAAACAATATATCGGCAGTTTCGTTGCCCCTACCGAAAACAACATTTGTTCTGCCCTCGCAGAGCCTGCAACGATTACAGCCGTTACACATATCTTTTAATTCTTGCCACGTCATATTTTTACCGCCTTTTTCAGTTATGCCCGAGTCGCCTGAAAGGCGGCTCGGGCATCCTTTATCAATCGTCATCTTTTTTAGAATTCTTTTCGTCCTTCTTTGACATCTTGTCAAAGAACTTTTCAATTTTTCTTTCATCCTCGTCGTCATCATCGTCATCGTCTTTTGACTTTGACTTTTCGTTTATAACAACCAAAAGCTTTGTGATAACTTTTTCCGTACTCTCTACTACTTTAAAGTCAATATTCTCATAGCTGACTTCCGCTTCGCTGCCAACCTCGGGTATCTCGCCGAGTAAGTCGATTATAAAGCCGCTGAGTGTACTGAATTCCTCATCAGGGAGCTCCGTTTCCAAAGTGTCGTTCACGTCAGCAATTTCCGCAGAACCGTCTATCATGAAAGATCCGTCATCCTGTTTTATAATGAGGTCATATATTTCTTCCTCGACTTCATCATATTCATCTTGAATGTTTCCGACAAGCTCCTCTAAAATGTCCTCCATAGTTACGATACCGGCAGTACCTCCGAACTCATCAAGAACGACAGCCATATGATTTTTGGTTTCTTTGAGTTTATCAAAAACATCGTCAAGCTTCTGTGACTCAGGTACAAACACAGGTTTCCTTATATAATCCACGATATTAAAGTTCACTTTATCCTCAACACCTATAAGTGATCTTATATGAATAATACCGATTATATCGTCAAGACTTTCTTTGTATACGGGAAATCTTGAGAAACGCTTGAGACAATCAGAAGCTATAACCTCATCAAAAGTCGCATCCGAATCAAAGCCGGCTATCTCGGTACGGGGTGTCATTATGTCTCCGACGGTTGTATCCGAAAATTCAAGTACATTTGTTATCATTTCGCTTTCTTCAGCATCAATAACACCCTGTTCCTGACCTTCGTCAACGATAAGTCTGATATCCTCTTCGGTAACATCGTCATCATCGTCATTCGGGTTTATACCCATAATTCTAAGTACACAATTTACTGAAAATGTAAGAAGCTTTACAAACGGTGAGAAAATCTTTCCGGTAAAGCGCAAAGGACCTGCGGCAAAGAAAGAAATCTTTTCACTTTTCTTCATAGCAACCCTCTTCGGTACCAATTCACCGAAAACGAGAGTGAAATACGAAAGTACCATTGTGATAACCACAACGGACACACTCTGTGTAGCTGTCGCATATATTTGCAATGCGGGGAACAACTTAACAAGTCCGCTCGTCAACAAGTCTGCAAATGTATCTGAAGCAAACGCACTGGACAAAAATCCTGACAGTGTTACACACACCTGAATTATAGACAATAACTTTCCGGGATTTTCTGTAAGCTTAAGTACCGCGCGGGCTTTTTTATTCCCGTCTTCGGCAAGCTTTTTCATCTTAGAATCATTTACCTGCAAAAGAGCTATCTCTGATGCAGCGAAGAATGCATTTATTGCAATAAGAATTATAATTAAAATAACTTGAAGTATAATACTTCCGTCACCGTCCACGGCTAAAAATCAATTCCTTTCAAAATAAACTGTATATTATACATACCTTTAAGTATAAGGCATTTAATACTTATATGCAAGTATCAGCACTTTACCGTCAAAGTTTCAATAACAATTTTATCAACAATATCGTCACAAGCATAAGCGGATATGCTGCATATGACAATATTTTTACACTTTTTCCCATAGTGCCATCATACTTTCTTATAAAATACAACGGCCATACACATCCGATAAGTGACACATTCTGCGTAATTTCCGCGGTATTCCTGAAAAATCCCATAAGATACATCACAGCATTTACCACAGCAAATGTTACGAAAAACATTGTTATATAAAAGTCACGATACCGGATATTATCACTGTATAAGTGAATGATGAATATTAACACGAGCGCATACGGACACCATTCAAAACCGAATATAAACGACACGATGCACAAAAATACCATCGTAAAGAGTCTGAGACGATTGCCTTTTATTTTTTCCATCATCAATACGCTTCCGACACACAAAAAGATTGTCATAGGGGATGAAAAGTAATTTGAAGGATTGAGAAGTTGTGCTTTCGGATCACCGTACACAAAGTAATACGGAACTGCTGATATCAAGGAAAGCAACAACAATCTTAGCATATACTTTGTAGTATTTTTGGAGTTTTTACAAGCCTCTTCCGCAAGAAAAGCGAACAATGTTATGGAACCGCTTCCTATGATTCCGAGCGGCAATTGGATAAAAGGATTCTTTATCAGTCCGCACCACGCAATATTAAGCAGAACCATCGCCGCCATAGCAATAGTTCTGAGTTGTATATTATTTAAACCTTTTTTCGTAGCGGTCGAATAATCTCCCATTCCAAAAACCTTTCAATCACATATCGCACTCTTCGCGATCTATGGTTATCTTGTAAGTAACAATCTCAGCAATAAACTGGACTGCAAGTAATACAAAGAATATTCCGAATCCTGTAATCACATCAAACGGTTCCGAAAGGAAACGGAAATATGCAAATACACCGAATATAAGATCAATCATTCCGAAAGAAAGTAAAATCCACCATCTCTGGAATCCGAGACACTTTATCTGGAACGAAACAGACAAGTGCAATATAGCGGTAATCATCGCTATACACGGCAAAGAAAACATCAGTATATCTTTCATACTTACCCTGCCGATCAACAACGCAGAAAGCATCATCACTCCGACAAAAATCCCCGCAAGACCCTGCGGCAGCAACCAACCCGGTCTGAAACGACATCTGCTTTTTGTCAGGAATGACGCAACAGACAAAAGACCGCCTACTACAACAGTCAAAGATATCAAATAAAAAATATATAAACTTTTTTCAAACAGCCCGAGTAACAGCACAGCCGCCGCAATCAAATGCACAAGACCCGCTATTAAACAGATAAAATTGCCATTATCACGCCTCATACATTACAGCCCTCCAGCTGTCTCGACACATCTCTTCAAGTCCCAACACAGCAGACCAACCGAGAAGTTCTTTTGCAAGAGAAGGATCGGCATAACACTCAGCTACATCACCGGGACGTCTCTCAACTATCTTGTGAGGTACTGTAACGCCGTTTACTTTCTCAAAGGTTTTTATAAGCTCAAGTACTGAGCAACCGTTACCTGTACCGAGGTTTATCTCTATCGCACCTTTGTTGTCAGCAATATAATCGATAGCCTTTACATGACCTTTTGCAAGATCTACAACATGAATATAGTCACGAACACCCGTACCATCTCTTGTCGGATAATCATCACCGAATACGGTAAGATACTCTACCTCGCCCTTAGCAGCCTGTATAAGTCTCGGCATAAGATTGTTCGGAATACCTTTCGGATTCTCACGAAGCTTTGAACTTGCGTGCGCACCGACAGGATTAAAGTATCTGAGTATAACAACAGACCAATCCTTGTCTGATACACATACATCACGAAGAATATCCTCTATCATAAGTTTTGTACGCCCGTAAGGATTTGTAACTCCTAGCGGGAACGACTCATTTATCGGAACAGTCTCAGGAACTCCGTAAACTGTGGCGGAAGAACTGAATACAATCTTTTTAACATTATACTTAGCCATAGTTTCAAGAAGGATGACCGTACCTGTAATGTTGTTATTATAATACATAAGAGGCTTCGCAACAGACTCCCCTACAGCCTTATATCCTGCGAAATGAATAACCGCATCAATCGTATTCTCTTCAAATATTTTCTCAATAGACGCGCGATCAAGCATATCACACTCATAAATTTTAAACGACTTACCGGTAAGTTCCTCAACATTAGCAAGAGCCTCAGGGCTGCTGTTGTAATAGTTATCAAAAACAATTATGTCATGACCTGCATCAAGTAATTCAAAACATGCATGACTTCCGATAAATCCGGCACCGCCGCTGACAAGAATATTCATAAAAAGCCTCCGTAAATTTCATAAATTATACCCATTTATTATAAAACAGACACAATTTTTTTGCAACCGCTTGATATAGTTTACCTTAAAAGCACAAAAAAACTGCAACCGTTTTCTCACAGTTGCAGTTTTGTAATCTGAAAATGATTTTATATGTATTATTCAACAGTTTCTTCGTCTGCTTCCACAGCCGGATTTTTGTCAAACTCAGGAGCATCAAACCCATCCTCTGCGGCATCATCAGATACCTCAATCTCATCGTCAGCAGTTTCTTCAACTTCGGTAATCTCCTCAAGTTCCTCTTCTGACGGAACATCCTCATAATCGTCATCGTCATCATCAGGCTTTGCATCCAGATTTATAAAGAACTGAACGAAATAAAGCACTATAAATGATACCAATGCTACAGCAGTATTCTTTATAACACCGAACGGATGGAAAAGGAGAAGTACAATAACAGCCGCTGCAAAAAGAATAACTTTCACAATCAACAGTATCAGATATTTCTTTTCCGAAAGTCTGTCCTTATGATCTATTACAGGAAAAACAATGTCAATCAGTATAACAGACAAAATAGCAACCGCAAGTGAAGCAATGCCTACTGAATTTCTCACGGACTGCTCCATATTTGAGAACACATTAAACTGCACGAGCAAGAAGAATGCCAACGCAGCAATAATCAAAATAGACAGAATATTTGTAAAAAGATTTCTGTTTTTCATAACCAATACCACCCTTTCGAGTAATTAAAACTCATTAATACATTTCTATTTTATAGACAACACGCGCCTGTGTCAATTAAAAAAACACACATTGCACTCATTATCCGTCCGTAAAAAATTATTTTATTTCTGAAGAAATATCGTCTACCGCAACAAGATTCTGCTCTCCCGTAACCATATCCTTGAGCATCACGGAATTCTGTGCCATCTCCTCATCGCCGATAACACCTACATACGGTATACCGAGCTTGTTGGCATAAGTAAATTTCTTACCCATTTTTCCGCTGTTTAAGTAAACCTCTGTATTTATACCCTCTGCACGAAGCTTTGAAGCAGCCGCAAGTGTGAAATCCAAAGTGCCATCCATCGGTACAAGCATAATCTTTGAAGGGGTCGCTTTTCCGTTATTTGAAATAATGCCTGCAGCCTTGAGCTGGTAGAACAATCTCGAAAAACCTATTGAAATACCTACACCCGGCAAACTCTGTTTCGTATAATTTGAAGCAAGCTCGTCATAACGACCGCCGGAACATACACTTCCGAGTTCCGGATAATCGTTCAGGAATGTTTCGTAAACAGTACCGGTGTAGTAATCAAGACCTCTTGCAATCTTAAGGTTAAGTTTGAAGTTTTCATCCGGCACACCAAGAGCCTTTATACTGCTGCAAACAGCTTCAAGTTCGTCGATTCCGGCCTTGAAATCCTCGTCAGCTACATCAAATTCTTTAAGTTTAGCTACGATGTCCAAAGGACTGCCGCTCATTCCTACAAGGTTCATTATAGCATCTATCGCGTCTGCACCAAGACCCATCTTTGCAAGTTCTTCTTTTACGTAATCAGCTCCGGCCTTGTCAATCTTGTCAACGATTCGCAAAACTTCAAGAGCATCTGTAACATTATATGAACGGAAAAAACCATTAAGAAGTTTACGGTTGTTTATCATAATGGTGAAATCACCGAAACCGAGTGCCTTGAACGTAGAATAAATAACGCTTACTATCTCAGCATCATTTATAATATTAAGTGAACCGTTTCCGATAATATCAATATCGCACTGGTAAAACTCACGAAATCTGCCCTTCTGAGGTTTCTCACCACGGTAAACCTTTGCTATATGGTATCTTCTGAAAGGAAACGTAAGCTCGCCGTAGTGCTGTGCAACATATCTTGCAAGCGGAACGGTAAGATCAAAACGAAGTGACAAATCGTTGTCACCTTTATTGAAACGGTAAACCTGTTTTGCAGTGTCTCCGCCGCTCTTTGCCAGAAGCACTTCGGACTTCTCTATAACCGGTGTATCAAGCGGTATAAAGCCGAAACTTTCATAAGTCTTTTTTATAGTATCAAGCATATCGTTAAAAAGCATCTGATCTTCAGGAAGCAACTCCATAAAACCTGCCAATATCGACGGCTCTACAATATTTCTCTTCTCGTCGCCCATAGCGTAAACTCCTTTACATACGTGCAATAAAAATTAATAAGCGTTGGTCTTTTGTTATAAAAAAAAGGGTTCCGAAACGGAACCCTCAACTCAATGACCCATTGGAGACTCGAACTCCAGACACCCTGATTAAAAGCCAGGTGCTCTACCGACTGAGCTAATGGGTCATATCGGTGGTACGAATTTTTCGTACTCGCCGAGTATACCTTTTTATTCGGTACTTGTCAACATCTTTTTTACAAAAATCGTTAAATTTTTGTCAAATTTTTTGCACGGACTTTAGATTGTCTGCTCCACCGCACCCTTACGTTAAAAAAAACTATAAATCTACACGCTTACTTCGGCTATTTCCCGGAAAATTGTAATTTTTTCCAACTTGCGTTAACATCCTCTTGGGTGTTGCCAATAACGGTGGCGGTTATTTTCATCCGTTTCTCTAGTGTAGAACGGCGTGCTTGGACACGACCTTACATATGAGAAGGGGGTGGTGTTTGTGTCAGATTATGAACTACTTACGCTTGTCTTGACCATTATAGGTCTAATCTTGATAGATAGAAAGAAAAAAAGATAACCGACCACTCTTCCACAAGTTCGGTTATCTTTAACTTTACTTTGCGAGGAAATTAACCGCTATCGGCAACGCCTCTTTATACTGTTATATTACACTTTCACCGTGCAGGTGTCAAATAATATTCAAAAATCTATCCACAACAATTTACAAAAACAGGCTGCACAAACTTGTCGTGCAACCTGCTTTCTTATCCAATATTATTAGGAATTATCGTTATATGATTTTAAATGCTGTTCAGCAATGCCATAACATCAAGTATATTTAATTTGCCCGATGTATTTCCGCTGAGTGATGTCACTGCAGAAACCTGAGTGTCAGTTAATGTGGCACTACCTCTGAGAGCTGCCATTACCATGCTTGCATCCGCTATTGTAACGGCGCCGTCATCATCCACATCACCCTTTACCACCGGATCAGGCTCAACAGGTGTGTCAGTACCGGTGCTTGAGATAACAAAATCGTATGATGCGCTGTCTGCAGCATAATGTACATTATTAAGATTTGCAGTATCAGAGCTACCCTTTGCATCATAAGCAACCCAAGCGGTGTAATTTCCTTCCGGAAGAGTTGTTCCGACAGCCGTACCGCCTGCTGCGCCTGCGGGGAATGTAGCACTGCCGCTTGCAGTTGACGCATATGTATAAAGAAGTGCTTTTCCGTTTCCGGGTGACGTGCCTTCAGCATAGATTGCGATGAAAGGAATCTGGTTTTGTTTTGTATCCAGATAGCTTGTCAAACCGGAATAGTTAAGTGTAATGCTTTCTCCTACTGCAAACGAAGTCTTATTTGTAGTGATAGTCGGAGTTGACGGTTTTGATGAATAGAACTTAACAGAACGCAAGTAAAGAATACTGTTTGCCTCTGTGGTTCCGTCAAAGAAGTCAAACCGAATTGAATTTATATTTCCTGTCCAATTTGAAAGAGCTGATAAATCGATCAGATAGTCATGCCACAATCCGTCATTTTTCCACTGCCAGCCTTTTGCACAATCCTCCGTAGCACCTGAAATATTTCCGGCGCAAAGGTACATTCTGGCATTTGTATTTGCAGCAGAAGTTTTTGCAGTTACAACAATATATTTGTATGTAGAAGCACTGATAGCATCTAACTTTCCGAAATCCATACCGAGTTGAGGATCGTTTGAAGCTTCTGAAGTTACGACAAGACACTTATCTCCGCTTGCATCTGTACCGAGTGAGGCACTCGCATCATTAAGGCCGGAATCCGAAATCCACTCTGCAGCACTTGCAGAATCAAATATTATATCATGCGGAGTAATAGAATATGTCTTAGCACCGGACGGTGAGAAAAGCAATGTTTCCATATGAGTTGTTGTAGTTCCGCTGTTAATTGTTATATTTACAACGTTTGACAAAACTTTACCCGATGAATTGTACACAAGAACTTTGTAATTTCCGGGAGCGTATGATTTGTAATTTCCGCCTCTGAGCATATAATCAAGACTGTTAGTGTAACCTATCAATGCCCCTGTGTTCGTATCAGTATCAAGAGCGGCATACTGCATAGCATCATAATAGAAAACCGCTGTATCTTTTGAATATGTTGTTGTACCGGATTTGAACAATCCCATATAAGATCCCGGTTCAGCGCCATCAGAACGAACTACGATACCATCACCCCATGCATAAGTCAAAGCTGAAGTGAGAGCTGTGGGAGCTGTCGCAGTACCACTGGCAGTAAATGTAACATTAATAGTAGCATTACCTGCAGGCATCGTAAAGTTGTATGAACATGAACCAGTAGCAGATTTTACTGCAATAGAAGTTCCGTTAACCGTGATAGAAGATACCTTGTAACCTGTAGCAGGTACTGTCCTAAAGAACACGTTGCTTCCGGCTGTAGCCATTCTGCTTGTCTGATCTCCGCCAAAGAAAACGGCACCTTTACCTGTTATGGAAGGTGAAGCAGTATAGAATGTAGAATTGCAAGCAGCTTTACTGATAAGACAGAAACCGTCTACAATCATACGGCTGCTGTCACCGGTAAGTTCAGACGGAGTAAGCCAGCTACCCGATTTTGTTGTAAATCTTGCAGTAAAGTTAGCAGATGAGTCAAGTACAAGGATTCTGCCTGATGCAGCATCATAACCTGCAAGGCAAATAAAGTGGCTCTGTACGTGTGCTACCGCTACACCGCCTGCAGCAAGATGGTTTATAAGTTCAGGATCAGTAGCACCGCTTGCTTTCCATCCTTTGTCAACTTTAAATCCATACTCAGCACCAAATCTGGCCTGGAGATTCGGATAAAGCTGCCAACGCCAAGTACCGCCTTCATAGTAATACTTATTTGCGAAAGCCCAATCAACGAGTGTCTTTATATCAATAAAGTTACCTGTCAGATGATAAATCGCATTAACCGTAGAAACGATACCGCAACCGTTCGGACCTACCTGTGTACCGTCTGTACCGGGCTCGTACCAACCCCAAGCCGGGTCGTTCTGTGCAAAAACATTATACGTGTCAGTCGCCGCTTCAGACTTCAAAGCAACTTCTTCCGTAAAAGTTCCTGTCGCAAATGCCGTAAAAAGAATACAGCAAGCAAGAACAAAACTTAAAACTCTTTTTGTTTTCATAGTTCTCTCCTATAAAATATATTTAGTATCAAAATGTTGTTTTTATAATAACATATCTGCAGTTGTAATCTATTGTAAAAATCTTACATAACTTATCTTTTTTTTACTTTATTATTTAGAAAATAAGAGAAATCGGCAGCAAACCCTACAAAAGCTTACTGCCGATGTTCCCATTAAGACTTTACTTATTTTTATCTAAATATATAGTATTATTTAAAAAGTTCCAAAACAACCTGCGCATACAATCTGACAATAAAATCATTCGGATGGTTTACGTTGTTACCTGTCATATCTACAAAGCGTTTTCTTGTCAAAAGATATGAGTGAGGAGTTGTGATATCTGCAACCGCGCAGCCGGTTCCTTCGAATGACTCTAAAACAGGTAAATAACTTGCCTGATTATGACCGGCAGTCCAATCCGGATTAGAAAGCATAGTTGAAAGTAAAATCACTTCGCAATCAGGATTACTTGCTTTTACTGTGTCAATAATACTCTTAATATTAGATTTATAAGCACTTGTACTGACACTTGCAGAACCGTCATTCATACCGAATCCTATAATAATCAAATCAGGCTTACATGAAGCTGCAGTTGCTGCCTGAGTAACACCCCACGCCGAATCCATTCCGCCGACAGAAAGATTTGTAAATGATATCTTTGAGCCGTATTCTTTTGTCAATGAATCAGTTACCATCTTATACCAGTTAGCACTATATGGTGCGGCATTCACAAATTCTGTGGAATTTGCGCCTACCGATATACTGTCTCCCAACAGAACAACATTGAGTGATTCACCGGCTTCGAGCTTAGCCATAGTTTTCGGTAACAAATCTGACTTCTGCTCCGGAACTGCACCGGTCCATGTACCGCTTTTTACATATGTAACAGCGAGTTGCATTTCGTGGAACACAGAACCTTCGGCAAAGTACATATATCCGTGTGCACTATCAGGTTGTGTTGAGGTTGACGACGATGACGGATACATAAAACTGTAGTCTATTGTGTCTATTGATCCTGTAGGCAAAATCTTGAGCATACCGTTTTCAACAACATAGTCCTTACCTTCGAAATAAATTTTTGTAAAATCTGAACTCTTTACAGATACAATTTCTTTAATATTGTACATCAACGAAACTGCAGGCACGCTGCCGTCTGAATTTTCAAGAGGCATTACCGATTCGTTGTATATAATATCGCTTTCCCAATAAGGCTGAGTATATTTATCAAGATCATATTCCATACAATCATCTGTGATAACTTCCGAGTAAACAATTCCGTTAAGAATTGCCATAACGTCCAATATGTTCATAGAAGATGAAGTATTTTTACTGCACTCTTTTACCGCAGCTTTCTGCACAGCAGAAATTGTAGTATATCCTCTGACAGCAGACAGCGTCGCAGCAGCATCAGAAACAGTAACCTCACCGTCACAATCAACGTCACCGCTTACAATCATTGTATAAGAAGTTGAACCTGCAGTTACTACCATACCGGTGGCAATAACAGCATTACTGTCACATTCTTTGCCGTCTTTCTTTATGGTAACACTTGTAACGCCTAATTTTGATTTAATATCAGCAATAGTATCAGAAACTGTATTTCCGCCGTTACAATAAACCTTTGAACTGTCTGTACGATCAACACAAGTTGCAATCTTACTGAAAGTTACCAAAACTTCAGTATCGGCAGCACCAAGTACAAAATTATATACGTGGTCAGCACCGTTATTCTCAACAGCAACGCTTACTCCGCCTACCGTAATAGCAGATACTTTATATCCATCAGCAGGAGTTGTCTGGAAATAAACGGTCGTACCCACTTTCAAAGTACCCTTTACATTTCCGTCACCGAAGTGTACTACACCCTTACCACCGACTGTCTCTGCAGATATTTCATAAGTGTCATCAACTATTGTAAAATCATAGCTTGCACTTTGCGCCGCATAGTGAACATTGTTGAGATTTGCTGTCGATGCAGTACCTTTCGCATCATAGGCAACCCATGCCTGATATTTTCCTGCAGGTAAAGTTTTTCCGTATGAAATTCCGCCCACCGCACCTGCCGGGAATGCTGCACTGCCGCTTGAATTTGTTGCAAGAGCATAAAGAAGTGCACTGCCGTTTCCGGGTGATGTTCCGTCCGCATATATCGCAATAAACGGAATCTGGTTCTGATTAGTATTGAGATAACTATCGAGACCGGAATAGTTAAGTGTTATAGACTCTCCTACATTGTAAGAAGTCTTATCAGTAGTAATTGTCGGATTTGACGGTTTTGACGAATAGAACTTTATTGAGCGGAAATAAAGAGTGCTTCCGGCAGTTGTTGTACCGTCAAAATAATCAAAACGGATGGAGTTAAGATTTCCTGTCCAGTTTGAAAGAGATGAAAGATCAATCAGATAGTCATGCCACAATCCGTCATTTATCCAATCAACTGAAACTGCACAACTCTCTGTCGGTCCTGTAATAGTACCCGGACAGAGATACAATCTTGAGTCAATATTATAAGCAGTGGTCTTAGCTGTGATTACCGCATACTTATATGTCGAGGCACTGAGCGTACCTATATCCGAATAATTCATATAAACAAACGGATCAGATGATGATGCAGAAGTAAGCACCATACAAGTATCACCCTTGTTATCAACACCGAGCGAGACGGTAGTGTCTTTTTTAGTAGCATTTTCTACCCAGCTTACAGCAGGAGTTGAATCAAATATAATATCGGTTATGTCCTTGATTTCGGCGTCGCTTGCGTCAATTTCAAATGTAACTGAGATTACCGTAGTTTCAGCTTTCATCGTATACGAATAAATAGCATCACCGCCGTTATTCAATATAGCCTGCTCTACACCGTTTATAGATATCTTTGTAGTTTTATAGCCGGCAGCAGGTGTCACCTGATAATTGAATGTAGTTCCTGAGTACACATCTGCAGATGTAATATTCGCACCGAAATGCGCTACACCCTGTCCCGATACGATTTTTGTGCTGACATTATGTATTGTCGGTTCCGTAGTGCTGTTTTCGGCAATTGTAAACTCATATGATGAACTTTCGGCTGCATAATGAACATTGTTAAGATTTATGTCTTGAGTATCACCCTTACCATCGTAAGCAACCCATGCAGTATACTTACCTGCCGGCAAAGTTGTACCGTATGAAATTCCGCCGAATGCACCTGCAGGGAATGTCGCACTTCCGCTTGCAGTTGTTACGTAAGTATAAAGAAGTGCGCTGCCTTTTCCGGGTTCTGTACCGTCCGCATATATTGCGATAAACGGAGTCTGGTTCTGGTTTGTATTGAGGTAACTTGTAAGACCTGAATAATTAAGAGTTATACTGTCACCTACATTGTACGATGTTTTATTTGTTGAGATTGTCGCACTTGACGGCTTTGACGAATAGAATTTTATCGAACGGAAATAAAGTGTACTTCCTGCCGTGGTTGTACCGTCAAAATAATCAAAACGGATAGAATTAAGATTTCCTGTCCAATTTGAAAGAGATGAAAGATCAATCAGATAGTCATGCCACAATCCGTCATTTATCCAATCAACTGAAACTGCACAACTTTCTGTCGGTCCTGTAATAGTACCCGGACAGAGATACAATCTCGAGTCAATATTAGAAGCAGACGTTTTTGCAGTTATAACAATATATTTGTATGTCGATGCACTTAGAGTGCCGATATTCGCATAATCCATATTGACGTGCGGGTCATTTGATGCAGATGATGTAAGCACCATACACGAATCCCCTTTATCATCTGTACCGAGCTTTACAGTAGTGTCATATGCTCCGGAAGCCTCTATCCATGAAGCAGCCGCATCAGAGTCAAAGATTATATCTGTAACATCTTCAATCAGATATACACTTTCGAAAGTTACGGAAATCACTGTATCTACAGCACCCATAGTATAATTGTATATATAGTCTGCACCGTCATTTTCAACAATCTGCTCTATACCGTTGATTTCTATTCTCGCAATCCTGTATCCATCCTCAGGTGTCACCTGATAATTAAAATTCTGTCCTGCGACAACAGAAGCAGTTGTTATATTGGCACCAAAATGAGCAACACCTTTTCCTGCTACAACTTTGGTTGAAACAGTATACAAGGTTGTAGATGATACCTTTGTAAACTTAACAGAAACCACACAATCAGAAGCAGGCATTACAAACTGATAAACACAGTCACCGCCGCCGTTTTGAACATCAACCGCAGTACCGCCTACGGTAATCTGAGATACTATATATCCGGATTTAGGCGTTGTCTGGCAATACACGGTAGTTCCTGCCTGAACATCCGCAGATGTTGCTCCGCCACCGAAGTGAACACTACCCATACCCGAATCAAATGATGCGCTTAACTTGTAAGCAGACTGAACCGGCGGAGTTGTCGAACCGCTTGTAGAAACAAATGTTACCGAAACCACCGTATCAGCAGCCGGCATAGTGAAATCGTATACAAAATCTCCACCATTATTTTTAACTTCTACATCAGTGCCGCCTACGGTTATTTTTGAAACTTTGTAGCCGCTTGCAGGTGTTGTCTGGAAATAAACAGTCGTGCCTGCACTTACAGAAGCTGATGTTACGTTGTTTCCGAAGTGAACACTACCCTGACCTGACACTACCTGAGCATTCAGACGATGGAAAGAAGTCGGAATGTATTTAAATGTATCAGCATGTTTAGATGTTCCTGTAAGAGTTATATTTACAACATTTGACAGAACATTTCCGTTCGCATCAAAGATAAGTACTTTAAAATTACCGGCATTATAGGCCTGTACATTTCCGCCACGCATCGCACCCTGCATTTCAAATGTATAGCCCAAGACAGTGCCATCAACATTGTAATGCCAGAATTCAGGAACTGAATAATAGAATACTGATGTTTCTTTCGAATAAGTGGTTGTAGATGAAGTAAACATACCTGCATAAGAACCTACACTCGCACTATCCGCGCGCACGACGATAGACTGATCCATAGTATATGAAGCAGCAGATGTAAGCATAGAATTTCCGTATGTAGCACCACCTGTAGAGAATTTTACGGAAACATTCGCATTTGCATACGGCATTGTAAATGTATATGTAGATGCAGCACCGCCGGCCTGTACGGCAATAGCCGTACCATTTACAGAAACAGATGATACCTTATATCCTGATCCGGGAATTGCACGGAACATCACGGTATCTCCTGCAGCAAACTTTCCTGAAGTGTAATCGTTACCGAAAAATACGGAACCTGATCCTGTTACGGAAGCTGTCGCGGTATAATTTGAACAATTTGCAACGGTACTGCTCATAAGACAGTATCCGTCAACTTTCATATAATCACTGTCGCTGGTAAGCTCAGAAGGAGTAAGCCAGTTACCGCATTTTGATGTAAATCTTTTTTCAGAATTCGGTGCAGAATCAAGCACAAGAATTCTGCCGGTGGCAGCATCATAACCTGCAAGGCAAATAAAGTGCCTCTTTACGTGAGCTACCGCAACACCGCCGTTTGCCAAATGATTTATCAATTCAGGATTTGTAGCTTTAGCCGCTCTCCATGTAACAGGAGTTGTAAATCCGTATTTTGCGCCGAACTTTGCAGCAAGATTAGGATATAATTTATATCGGTTTGAACCGCTGGTACCGTACGCACCGCTGCTGTAAGCCCAATCCGCAAGAGCTTTTATATCGACACGATTACCATTGAGGAAATACACGGCATTTACGATGGACATAAGTCCGCAACCGTTACGTGCAATCGTAGCACCCGAATTGTGAGTGTTATACGATCCCCACGTCAGATCTGTCTGTAAAAATACATTGTAATGTGTCGGTGTAGTCGCAGCCTCAACCTCAAGCGGAGTTTCCGAAGCTCTGAATCCGACATTTACAGAAGTAAACACAAGACAAAAAACAAGTAATAAGCTTAGAATTCTTTTCGTTTTCATAAGTTTCCCTTTCGTATGATATAAACATAATGTAATAATAAACACATAACTACCATGATTATAACATATAGAAAGACATATCGAACTATAATTTTCTTACACACTTTGTCTTTTTTTTACTATTCATACGTATCTCACATTCTTTCATAGAAAAAAACTCAAAGCACCTGCAACCCTTCCTTGACTGTTGCAGTTACTTTGAGATTTTACCGAAATTCGAAATCGCTAATTTTTTATATTCCGGAAACCCTGTGCCATACACATTTTCTATTTTCTCGCATCATTGTACATATCAATATCAGCAACCAGATACGCCCTGCCTTGCGTATTCAATACATCAAAACAGTTATCAATATAATCAAACACACCATATTTTTTAAACAATGACTTAACATCTCTACCCGCCATCTTCTTCTCATTACGGTAAGCTTCAAAACAAAAAACTTTAAATTCTAATGTATCTGTCATATAACACCTATTATGAAGTGGCATCTTGTCAAGAGTAAATTTCATAACGTGTGGTATCCATAACAGAATTTGAAATCATAGCCATTATACTTACTGTGATAAAAATCATTATAATTTTACCTACAAATTCCACAAAAAAAGTAATCGTCAACGCAACCCACCAAAGCTGTACTTTACAAAACCATCGCAGTTGCACCCTACTCTTCCCCGATATTTTCTAACCATTCGAAATCATCAACTATCGAAATTTTGTCTATATATTTTTCATCCTGTGTTACAGATACTTGCAGATATTGAACTTTGCCGTTTTTTTCAGGTAATTCATAATAAGTATAAATACATTCGCCGACCGGTTCACCAAACTTTGCCTTGAATTCGGAATAATCGTCGGATTCTTCGAAAAATTGTTCTACTTCACTTATGTTCAAAACTTTATCGGGTTTAGTATACATAACCGCCTGACCGTTTATGCATCTGATTTCTTGCACAAGATTTTTCTCGGCATATACAAAAAGACCGCAGGTCTCAGGCTGTTCTTCGGGAAGTTCATTCTTAATATTTTCATCAAACGAATCATCAGTTTCAGGCTCGTAGTATTCGTCGGCAGTGTAAAAACACAATTCTGCAACGCCTATCTCATCTTCATTACCGTCATTCTCAAGAACCAACCGCATATAAATCCAATAATACGTATCATCACAAAGCACGGGAAAATGAGACTCTACGATCTGACTGTGATCTCCGTCACTCATTGATTCAGACGCTTGCAAAAGTCCGACCCAACCGATCTCGCTCACAGGACCTTCATATGCAGCAAATAACTTTTCGACCTGTGCATCAAGTCCTGTATGCTGATTCCTCACAAACGGAGAAAATAACTCGATTACAGCGTCCTTATCCTTTGTATCCAATGCAGTAAATAACGAATTTATTGTTTCTTCGTATATTTCTTCTTCGTTTTTTGATTCAATAAATCGTGTTGGAATGCAACTGCACACAAATGATACAGATGTCAAAAGTAATGCACAGCATAGTATTTTAGTAAATTTCATAATATGCACCGTTATCCTTGATCACACATAGCAAACATCAATATTTATATTCTCTTCATCAAGTCCTTTTACATACGGCGGAAGTTTGACTTCGCACTTGTATTCGCTTGGTGCGGTAACTTTGAGTTCAAATTGACCGTTATCGCACACAAATGATACTGACAAACAGCCGCAATCCGTTTTAACGATGCCTTTTGCCCATCTTAAGCCTGCCGGATGCGGAGCAATGATGATTTTCTTCTCTGCCTCACAAACGTCTGCAACGCCCAAAATATCACGTGTAAGGTGTACGCCTACATGAGCATTGAAACCGTGGCAACGGCTGGTAGCCTCAATAACCTCGTTCTCCCAGAGAGTTCCTGGGCCTTCTTTGAGTTGCTGGAAGAAAAGATATTTTATCTCTTCGAACATCGTTTCAATTCTGCCGAGCTTCACGAGCATATCAAAGCGCACACAATCGCCTATGAAAAGACCGCTCTTACCTATATTCGGATGTGCCTTGAATTTCGGCATCGGCCCCATTTTGTCAACGACATTGAGTTTTATTGAATTTTTCTGTTCCTTCATATCTCCGCGGAAATCTGTTCCGAGAAGTTCTGCCCAAAGTGATGTGAAGTGTGCCGCTTCGGTGTATACTCCGTTATCGACAAAAACACCATCCTTAAAAGTAAGACTGTCAGGAATACGTTCTTTTTCATTGCATACTGTCAAAACAGCTTTTTTGAGTATTTCTGACATTTCGTCGGCAAGTGAAATTCTTGCAGAATCATTCATAACCTTACCGTACTCACGAACTGCATAAGCATACAAAGCATTGCACGGAACGCTGATAGGCTGAGTATTCGGACGTAAATTTGACTGCGACCAATCGATAAATACAATCGGAACATTTTCCAAAAGACCCGACTTGCCTCTCAAAGCAAGTATTCCGTCAATAACCGCATCAATACGAGCACTGTGCTCTTTTATCATTTCAATGTCGCCCGAACGTCTCACATATTCAGCAATTTCAGCCAAAAGCCAGAAACTCCAAGTAGCAAGTTCGTCTGACGGATGTCCGCTTACATTCGGATATACAGACGGGAACAATCCATACTTATAAAGTGCAGGATCCGTCAAAAGGAAGTTTTCGATAAAAGCCTTCTCTACTTTTGTGTCACCGAGCATTACGGCAGCCGCTCTTGCCGTCCAGAATGAGTCACAAAGCCAACCGCCGCGTTCTCTGTCGGGACAATCCATAAATATGTCAAGAGTGTTCAGAATCAATGTTTTTCTCGCAGCATTGTAAAGTCTGTTTACATCCTCATCGCTGCAAGTAAATGTACCCTCGTTAAGCTCCGGATATGAATACGAAATCATATGAATATCACTTATTTCCATCTCCGCCTCGCCTCTTATATAAAGTCTGAAATATCTTGCAAGACAAGGATCAAAACGAGTAATTGAATATTCACCGGCTTTTATATAGAATCTTGTACCTGTATTGAAATCATACATAAGTGTACCGTCCGGCTGTGTAAGTTCCGTGCAGACGAGATCAATTATGATATCTTTGTCAGTCTTTACTTTGAATCCGGTAAATCCCACAAAACTTTCACCGAGATCGTAACTGAGATATGAATTTCCCTTTGATATAATCTTTACGCCGTCTTTTATGTATGAAACCTTTGCATTGCCCGCATGCTCGCGTGTCAAAACGAGATCACGCAAAAGGTGGTCTTGCGGGTTATTGTAAAAATCAGCGCCCCACTGCTCGTAAAAATTCAGTTTGTACTCTCCCTCATACGCAAAAGAACCAAATTCAACGAGCTTTGCACCGCCACGCTTTGTCATATCCGGATAGAACATTCTTCTCGGAAGAAGTTTAAAATCCTCATCAATAAGAGTTGATTTCACAAAGGTACTGAAATCTTCGGTATCACGCCATGCAAAATAACTGCCGTCAATATCATAAATCTCAACAGCTTCTCTGCAATGTGAACGTCTTTCAACCTTCTGATGGCGATTTGCCAGGCGGATTGCATTAGTGTCTTTTGACGAAGCTGCAACACTTTTGCCGTCTTTGTCAAAAATCTCGAAAAGGATAACTCCCGGTTCCAATGTAATGTTGTTTGAATAACCGTTGTACGGATTTGAAAAACTTATCTGCTCTATCGCGATAATATTTTTACCGCAAACTACATAATCGCTTATATCAATCTCATCCACTCTGAGATAGCCTTTTGCAGTTCTTGCAGGACCGTGCATCACAAAAGTACCGTTTACATACAAACGATAAAAACTTCTGCCGGTGATACTTATTTTATAACTTTTACACGTTTCCGAAGCTTCAAAATCAGCTCGGTAGCCACACGAAACAACCGGCTCTTTATTATCAGCCTGTACAAAAATCGGTTTCGCATTTACAAAAAATTCATTCATTTATTTTTCCATCCAAATCAATTTATTTTATAAAGAAAACCCGATGAGTAGCTTTGCATTTAAAGTAAAGTTACCTCATCGGGTAAAGTCGCACAATATTTAATATCAGATACCGAGTTTGCTCTCGATAAGAGCTGCCAAAAGCTCTGCACGATGTTTTATATAATTATAATCTTTTCCCTCTATCATAACACGGACAATAGGCTCTGTGCCGGAAGGACGTATAACAACTCTGCCCTCTCCGTTGAACTCATTTTCAAGCTCGTCACACATAGCCTTTATGTCCGGATTCTCCATAAATGTGTACTTGAGATCATTTCTTACCTTAGCATTTATAAGAACCTGTGGAAGTGCATGGAATACGGAAGCAAGCTCTGAAAGTTTCTTTTTCTCTGTACACATAGCGGAAGCTACCATAAGTGATGTTACAAGTCCGTCACCGGTTGTGTTGTGGCGAAGTGAAATCACGTGACCTGATTGCTCACCGCCGAGAACATAACCATTCTTAAGCATCTCTTCAAGAACATATCTGTCACCGACTTTTGTCTTTACAATATCGATACCATTCTCTTTCGCCATTATGTCAACACCCATATTACTCATAATAGTAATAACAAGAGTATTTCTCACAAGAGTGCCTTTTTTCTTCATATCAATAGCAAGCATAGACATAATAGCGTCACCGTCTACCATCTCGCCGTTTTCGTCAACAGCTAAAAGTCTGTCTGCATCACCGTCATAAGCAAAACCTACGTCAGCACCGTTCTCTTTAACAGCTTCCATAAGTTTCTCCATATGGGTAGATCCGCATTTTTTATTTATATTTATACCGTCAGGAGCATTTCCGATAACTGTAACATTTGCACCGAGCTTTTTGAACAATGCCGGAGCAACCTTATATGAAGCACCGTTTGCACAATCAAGCACAACCTTGAGGCCATCAAATCTGCATCCGGCAGAAGTCAAAAGATAATCAAGATAATCCTCAAAAGCCTCAGTGCACTCTATACGTCTGCCCAAAGCATCACCGACAGGATTCGGAATCACATCATCTTCAGCCATAACAAGCTTCTCTATCATATCTTCAGTTTCGTCAAGAAGTTTGTATCCTTTATCACTGAAAAACTTTATGCCGTTAAATTCGAAAGAATTGTGTGAAGCAGATATCATAACACCTGCATCAGCCTCATATTTTCTTGTGAGATATGCGATAGCCGGTGTAGGAATAACGCCTGCACACATAGCTGTAGCGCCGGTAGAACAAATACCTGCAACGAGTGCATTCTCAAGCATACCGCAAGAAAGTCTTGTGTCAGAGCCGACTATAATAACAGGCTTATGACTTTTCGCCATAGCAAGTACATATGCACCTGCACGACCGAGTTTGTATGCCAATAATGGAGTAAGTTCTTTGTTTGCGATACCACGCACACCATCAGTTCCGAATAATCTTGCCATAAAAGTCACCTTCCGAAATTAAGATTTAAAATACAATAAATATTATGCGGATGAAACAAAAAAGTTCGTATAATACATTTTCCGGTGACAGCAAAAATCTTCTCAGAATTACGAAGACTCTTTTGCAGAAGGCATAAGATAATACTTAATCAAAACCTTTCGTCTGTAATCGCAATCACCGTCAAAACCCATCATATCGCCGCACAACGTATACGCGGAAGCTGCACAGCCTTTTCCGCAAATAGAACGCACCAAACATCTCTTACAACCGTAGTCCATCTCTGTACGCGCAATAAGCGTCTGTCTCATCGTCTCCGCTTCTTTTATTATCGCACTTAAATCAAAATCATGCAATATGCCGAGCGAAAATTTTTTATCATACAGACCCTGACACGGGTAAATATCACCGTAAGGAGTCACACACAGATTGAATTTATTCTTTCTGTCCGTAAGCGCACATTTTATCGTACAAAAAGGAGCCGGAATATTTTCTATCTTTCTTTTTTTATATTCATCAATGATTACTGTCAAAGATTCAAGTCTCTGTGAATCATTTAATGAAATTTCTTCCCATATTTCGTTTGCATTTCCGTGCTTTGAAGTATACGAAAAGGTCGGTGTTGCATTATGCTCCTCCGCGAAATCAAAATACTCTTTTATGTTATCTCTGTTAAACGGAGCAACAACCATATGAAAATACGGTTTAACTTTAGGTTTTATCGCAGCAATATTCTTCATCGTTATGTCAAATTTGCCTTTGCCCCTCATTTGGTCATGAATTTCCGCACATGTACCGTCAATACTGTACTGAACAGTCACGTGGTCATTATTTTCAAGAAGTTCTTTTAAACGCTTATTTCCGGTAGTTCCGTTTGTAATTACAGTAAATTTGATATGCTTCATTCTTTCAATCATATCACATACTTCATTCCATCTCGTGTGCATCGTCGGTTCACCACCCGAAATAGAAAAAGACTTTGCGTCACAATTTTCATAAAGCATTGTTATAAACTTTTCCAAATCCTCGGGAGTTATCTCACATGTAGTGCAATTAAGTCCCGAAGCATTGTAGCAATCTCTGCAATTAAGGTTACAACGGTTTGTTATCTCTATGTATGCACCGCTTATCTCGCTGTCTTTTATTTCATTCTCTGCCATAAATCATTTTGCTCCCATTTATTAACTTTCTTTTATTACCCTTGCAAGACAATATTTTTCCGGAATCAGTTCGCACGCATCCGAATTATCGCCCTTGATTTTGTATATGACACCTTTATCATTCACAATAATTTCAACAACTCTATGTATCAAAAGCCTGCAAGGATCATCAATAGCTATTATAATATCGCCGATTTCGTACCGAGGCGCGGTTTCTACCATAACCTTGTCACCGGCGTAATACGTCGGCTCCATACTGAAACCGCGTATCTCAATCGTATTATCAAATTTAATTTGTCTGAGAAATATCGTTTTCAAAATATTTTTCTCACTTATATTTTCGATACTCATTTATGTATTACACAGCCTCTTCTATAATTTTTTTATTTATCAAAGTCTGTGTAAATGCGGATACACCCTCTGAAATTTCACCGGATTCCGCATCGAACTCCGCCGCAATTTCAGAAACTGCCTCATCAAGTGTCATACCCATACCGACAGTATTTAAAACAGCAGTCGCCGCAACATCTAATATATGGGACTCTCCGCTTTCAACATCAAAACAAATAACAGTATCCTCTCCGTCTACCTTTGTTACTTCAATATTGTTGCAAATTTTGTATTTCATGAATTACCACTCCGTTTCTGTAGTCTTATTTTTATAATAAAATAATTATAACACTGTTGTAAACACAAAACAGAATATTTAAACAAAATTAAATTATTTCCCCACCGAGAATACGTGCTTACCAATTCTTACAGTTATCGGAAGTGTTTTTATCCATTTATTTGTCGCGGTTGCCGGGTTGTAGTAGTAAATACTTCCGTAAGTCGGATCCCAGCCGTTCAGAGCATCACGTGCAGCCTGATATGCAGTCTGATTCGGTGTATAATTTATCTGTCCGTCTGAAACAGCGTCAAATGCACCTGACTGATATACAACTCCCGCAATAGTTTTAGGAAATCGGCTGTCTTCCACCCTGTTCAATACAACCGCCGCAATAGCCACCTGTCCTACATACGGCTCACCTCTTGCTTCGCCGTAAATGATTCTTGCTAGAAGTTCAACATTTGCAGAAGTAGCGGATACAGAAGACGAACTTGAATTTCCGGAGGAAATACCCATAGCAGAAAGAGTTCTCGGTCCTGCTATACCGTCCGCAGTCAAACCATTATTTCGCTGAAAACTTTTTACAGCACTTTCCGTTCTGCTTCCGTATATACCGTCAATTTCACCATTATAATAACCCCAACTTTTTAGTTTCGTTTGAATCTGTCTTACCTCACTTCCGTAAGAACCCCTTTTCGATAGAGCATCCGAAGTTTCTTCATTAGTTTTTGATGTATTTAATTTAATATTTATTAATTCGTTAGTACCGTAAAAATATGCTTCGCTTATTGTCAATGTTGCAACAAAAGCTACGGCAAGAGTCAATACACAAACGACTTCATAAAGTTTTCTCATGCGCATAAAAACAACCACCCTCGATAATAAATCTTAGGTGGTTATTTTGTCCGTTTTTTTAGTTTTTATTACACAATTTACCTTTTATTTCTGTCCGGGGAATCGCTTGAGCCAAGCAGCAGACCACGGAAGGCCGGACTCTGAGCTTTTTACAAACTGTCCGACTTCATTAAATTCGAACCAAACACCCATATCGGTGTTCGGATTCTCTATAACGGCTATCTCTGTCGCAGGAGTATTTCCCTCTGCAAGCATAAATATTTTTTTCCCTGTTTCTTTATTTACGGCAACATCTACAACAAAAATAGCATGACCGTATTTTATGTCGAGATCGGGATTTATCGCAGAAGCAACGGCCTGAAGCTGTGACACGCCGACTACAAAAGCATCACCTATCTGAATATCATCCATAGCAGGAGAAGAACTCATATCTCTGGCAAGAGAATCAGTGTTTGCAAACTGGTACACAAGATCCAAATATTTCTGAAAAGTTTCATAAGTATCACTCGGTTCAGCTTTTAATTCCCACTTGTTGGTTTTCATATTGAAACGATTACCCTGCATATAACTCATCCAATCACACACAAATCCATTCGCAAACGTAAAAGATATTTCAGAATATTTCTTTTCAGCATAAAGATGTTCCGCATAAAGCATAATTACGGAATCTGCACACTGCATCCAACGGTTAAGTGCAGTCGGGAGCTGAAATACTCCGAGTTTAGATGCCTCTTTGTTCTCAAGATAAGAACCGGTTTTATCGTCATAATAATATGCAACGGAATTGAATGGCTTTAATGTATAGTTCCTTATAAACTCTGCATAGCTACCTGAATCAACATCCACCTTAACATAACCTTCGGGAGGATTAAATCGCTCACCAAGCGTAGTAGCGTCTTCTACTATAGGTTTTTTTACAGGCTCCTCTGTCGCAACAGGAGTAGCGCTCAATGCAGGCGTACCATTCGGATTCTTGTCTTTTCCGTCACCGTTATTTATCAATAAAATCGCAAGCACTATAGCAGCCACCAACACTACGCCGAGTGCCGATGATAAAATTATAATTAACTTTTTGTCGCCTAACTTGTTCTTTTTTATGTACAAATTGTCCATAACAGTTGCTCCTTTTATTTTGTATGATTTCTTGTATATTTTACATATTTCGTTGATTTTATTCTGATTTAGTCTGTCAATCTTCTATCCACATTCCGTTTTCAAATCTGCCGGTGGAAGTCTTTTCTTCTGCCGCAACTGCAGCATTATCATCTGTACCGCCGTTTTCCGACTTATCCGCATTCGGATTATCTATCAAATATTTTTTCACCGTAGGATATATATAGAAATTGTTTAAAAAACCTATAAAAGCCGGTGTAATAAATAAATACAAAACCAATGTTACAATGAAATCAAAATACTTTGTGAATATGAGGAATATCGGAATCGCTATCAAAATGCCTTCGAATATCAACATAAGCAAATTCGGCAACCACTTCATCATCACAAGTATAAAAGAATTCTTATAAAGCTGTCTGAGCGTGACTTTAAATGTAACCATCATATTGTACATATAGAGGTTCATCATCACCAATATCATAAACAGTGCTATTATAACAAATGCCACGATAAACAGTAAAAATCCCGGGATCACACCTGCATACGGACCTTTCGGATCACTTATTATCAGATATGCAGTAAAATTTAGAATAAGTACAGTCGCCGCAATTCCGTTTATCAAACTTACCTGCCATGCAAGTTTTCTGTTCGATCTGGATTTTGTAATAAAGTCATGCCACAAAAAGCAAGGTTCTTCTTTTACAAAAGATTTCATAATGTAAGAAAAGCCTGCCTGTAAAGGCCCCACCGCAAATATCGGCACAGATGTCAGAAACACCGCAAAAAACAACATAAATTGGAAATATCGTGATATCTGACCGGACTCTAAAAGATTCACAGCCCAATCAGCACTGCCGCTGAATGCACCATAGAGAGATATTGCAACATAGAATATTCCGCACACCAATACAGGTGAAAGGATATTTAGCAATACATATATAAGATTTATCCCTATAAACTTATATTTCTTTCTCCACAATATTTCAAAAAACCTGAAAAGCGGGCGTTTTTGTTTACCATCTTTTTCTATGCCCTTTCCTGGTTTTGTATATTTGTCAGAACTAAAAAATCCCATAATCAATCTCCAAGAACTCAATGGTTTTATCATAACCTAAAATTTATTCTATCATAAAAAAAACATATCGCAAGCTGAAATATTTTGAAATTTATGTTGCAAGCTTTTTACCGGCAAGTTATTATATTTATATGTAATAACACAGTGAGGTTTGCATATTATGCCATATGACGGTATCGTTGCCTCGGGAGTTGTCTGGGAGCTTTCCGGACTTCTGTCGGGCGGAAGAATAGAAAAGATTTATCAGACCGAGCAGGACGAAATTATCCTGCTTTGTCACTCTATGCGAGAAAAATACCGTCTGCTCTTAAGTGCAAGCCCGGCAAACCCAAGAATACATCTGACAAAACAAAAAAAAGAAAATCCTGCTTTTGCCCCACCGTTTTGTATGGTTTTGAGAAAGCATATCCAGGGCGGAAAAATATCAGAGATTACACAAGAAGGCTTTGACAGAGTTATAAGTATAAAAATTGATACCTATAACGAAATGGGTGACCCTATCGAAAAAAAACTCATTATAGAGATTATGGGCAGACACAGCAATATTATGCTTGTAAGTCCCGGCGGAGTCATCTACGATGCCATAAAGCACATCGACAGTTCAATGAGCAGTCTGCGAGAAGTACTCCCTGCTCATCCTTATGTATTACCGCCGCAACAAGACAAGATTTCTCCGAATGACAAACGTCTGATTTTGGAATTTACAACACGCGATATTCCGGAAGATTTCAAAGGTAGTATGTCATCTTATCTTTTGGAAAGCATAAGCGGTTTCAGCCCCCTGCTCTGCAAAACCATTTGCAACAAAGCAGGCGTATCTCCGCAAAACCCGGCAAGGCTTCTTTCACAAGAAGAAAAAAAGCTTGTTTTCAATGAGCTCATTAATGTTTGCGATCATATCGCCGGACATATGTACAGACCGGCGGTGATAATCGACGACCCGACCGCCGGAAATTATGAAGCGGTTGACTTTCATTGTTTAGATACAGTATTCGATAACTTTAAAGTTAAAAATTTCAGTTCGATAAATCTTATGCTCGATGAGTTTTATACACAAAAAGATATTGTCGAAAGAAGCAGACAGAAAAAATCTTCGATAAAAAAACAACTTTCAAACGCTGTCTCACGAGCAGAAAAAAAGCTACAGATTTATGACAGTGCTTTACGTGAATCAGAAAACTTTGATAATTTAAGGATCAAAGGCGAACTTATTACGGCAAATATGTATATACTAAAGGGCGGAGAGAGCTCGATAGACGTTGTGAATTATTACTCCGATTCCGGAGAAATATTAAGTATCGAACTTGATAAAAACAAGTCCGCTGCTGCTAATGCGCAGATTTACTATAAAAAATACAAGAAAAAGAAAAGCACATATGAAAATGCATTGCAGTCTCTTAAAAAATGCTCGGAAGAGCTTGCGTATCTCAAAAGCGTCGAAGAGCACCTCGAAAGCTGTGTAGAAAGTGCCGACATTGCAGAAATAAAAGAAGAACTTTCAGAGCAGGGATATTACGGTTTAAGGCAAGAGAATAACCGAAAAAGTTCAAAAAAAAATACAACAAAAATTGCAGAAGGTTCGCCGATTTCTACTTTTACAACCGACGGATATGAAATATTGATAGGTAAAAACAACAAACAAAATGATACATTGACATTAAGGACGTCAAATCCCAATGACCTTTGGTTCCATGTAAAAGATGCTCCGGGTTCGCATGTAATCCTGAGAATTTCACAGAAAGACTGCATCATAACAAATAAAGCCGTGACTGAAGCAGCCATAGAAGCAGCTCGCCACAGCAGTCTTAAAAGTTCATCTAAGGTGGAGGTCGATTATACACGAGTAAAGTATGTAAAGAAACCGAGCGGGGCAAAGCCCGGTAGAGTTATCTATACAAACCAAAAGACTATTATCGTTTCACCAAATACTTGATTTTTATTTTTAAATTTCGATAAAACTTTCTGAAAATCCGTGTTTTTACCCAAAGCACGGATTTTATTTTATATGAAGCAGAATTGCAGAAATATCTCTTTCCGTCTCTTATGTAAGCATCCATAACGGCAATTATGTTTTCTTTAGGAATACCTTTTTCGATTTCTGTCTGGTTATCACCGCAAAAATCAAATTTATCTCCGTGTATCGCCACTATTCTATGAAGTACTACACCGCCGCTCTGTCTTACATAAAAAGCGACATCATAAATTGACGGTTCATCAGATTTTTTGAGAAGTACCGTATCTTTCCCGTCTTTCAAAAAAGGAAGCATACTTTTTCCGGAAACCTTTAAAAAAAACATTCCGCCGTCATCAACAACATTTTTGACGTCGGAAACATATTCTGAAATATTCTCTTTTATTGTGATTTCATATTCTTTAAAGTCCACTTTAATCTCCAAAAACACCGTGAGGAAGAAGTTTATCAACAAAGGATTTTACATAACCCATAGCTATTTCGTATTCGATGTCAAACTCTTTTGAAATTTTTTCGGCAACATTCTCCATAGCAGTATCTTCTTTGAAACACTCCCAAAGATACACGGCAGATTCATTTTTAAGAGTTATCATGCCATTCAAATTTTTTGCCGCCGCACCTACCGGCACAACCACATTTTTACCGGCTATATTCTTCAGTAAGAAATTTTCATTTATTTTCATAAAAACATCTCCCGTTTTCAACAATTTTCATTAAGATATTCCCACGCGCACTTTGCACTATCAATTTTCGGTGTGCACTTCATCACAAATACAGGTACACATTTTAAAAGTCGGTCAATCAAATCAAATTGCACTTCTGCCCTCTGCATACTTATGCAGTGAAGAACTTGCGGCATTATTCTTTCGACAGCGTCTTTACCGCTGATTCTTTCTATTGAGAAAGTATCTCCTCTTTCTAAAAATACAACCGCCGAAACGTTTGCACATTGGTTTGTACTTTCATCCGTTTTACCGCTCCACGGAGTTCCGTATACGGTAAATCTCCCATTTTTGTACATTATCGCCGGTTTATCATCATTTAAAACAGTGGCGCGACTCCCGAGATAATCTTTCCACAATGCAACATGAGTAGATTTTCCCGTTCCGCTGTTTGCAGTAAACAAATAACCTTTTCCGTCTACCGCAACACATGAAGAATGTAACATAAATCCTTCAAAAGATATAAGTTTCTGGTAAAAATCCATACCCGACAAAAAATACTCTGCATAATCACGATCAAAAGTTCTGTTTATTTCCAAGGTTTTTTCTATACGAGAATCGCTGACTTTTATCTCAATATCAGCAGCACCGTCAAAATCGTTTTCGTACTTCAACCCGTTCCTTTTAAGCACTTCGGATGAATGCGTAACCAAAACGTTTAAATCTGCAATTTTATATCGGTAATTACGCTTCATACGACATTCCCCCGACAACCGTAATTCAGGCGTTCTTTATTTTACGGATTGTTTCCGCCATATCTACGGCTTTGTATACCGCTGAACCTGCAACCAATATATCCGCACCGGCATAGGCTGCTTCTTTGGCAGTTTCGGCATCTATTCCTCCGTCAACTTCTATATCAAAAGACAGTCCTGACTTTGCGCGGAATTCTTTCAACTGTTTTATCTTCGGTGTAACCGAATGAATATATGACTGTCCTCCGAAGCCGGGATTTACACTCATAACAAGCACCATATCTACATCGGCAAGCACATCTTCTATAACATCAACGGGAGTTGCGGGATTTATAGACACACCAACCTTAACATCCAACGCCTTTATCTGCTCTATAACAGCCTGCAAGTCCGTACAAGCTTCTGCATGAACAGTTATAATATCAGCACCCGCATTTTTGAAATCCGCAATATATTTTTCCGGATTTTCTATCATAAGATGTACATCAAAAGGCAAATCGGTAGCTTTTCGCACACATTTTACAACCGGTGCACCAAAAGTAAGATTCGGTACAAAATGGCCGTCCATAACGTCAATATGTATCAAATCTGCACCTGCAGTTTCAACTTTTTTTATTTCATCGCCGAGAACTGAAAAATCTGCCGACAATATCGAAGGAGCAACTTTATTCACCCTACACCTCAACTATTTATATTTGTTCTTTTCTTTTTCTTTTAATTCTTTGTACAGGTACACATAGCGCTCATAACGTTTTCTATCAAAAAGACCTGTTTCGAGAAGTGTATTTGCTATGCAATCCGGCTCACCGGTATGACTGCAATCCATAAATCTGCAAGTTTTTTCACTTTTTGCAAACTCCGGATAAAAAGTATGCAGCTCAGACGACTCAATGTCCGTAAGATCAAACAAACTGAATCCCGGCGAATCTATGATATAAGAATTATCAAAACCCGGCACCGAAAAAATCTCGGAGTGCCTTGTGGTATGTCTGCCTCTCTCCGTCTTTTTGCTCAAAGTACCTGTTTTCAGTTCACTGTCACCGAGAATGACACCTGACAAAGTAGTCTTTCCTGCACCTGACTGTCCGCAAAAAACCGATATTCCTTCACCTATAGTTTCTAAAAGTTCGTCAACACCTGTATTCTCCGTAGCAGATGTAATAATACATTTTTCCGTACAAACAGAATATACTTTGAAAATCTTTTCGGCGATCGCATTATCCTGGTCGGATTTATTTATAACCAACACAACCGGAATATCTTTGGCATTTGCCGAAATCAATAATTTATCAGTAAGCAACAGATCAGGAGTCGGTGCCGTCGTCGCGATCACAAGCACAATCCTGTCAACATTTGCGACAGCCGGTCTTATAAGTGAATTTTTTCTGGGATAAATCTCGTCAATAACCGCAGTTTTTTCGCTCTGTACGATCTCTCCCAACCGTACATAATCACCTATCATAGGCTTTTGCGAATCTTTTCTGAATATGCCGCGGGCATTGCACGAATAAATACCTTCATCAGTTTTTACACTGTATAGTCCGCCAACACCTTTTATTATCACACCGTCAATCATACACATATATTCTCTTGTAATGAATTTCTCGGTTATCCTGATCAGGCATATATATATCTACTCTTGTCACATCACTGCCGTAAGCAAATGGAACACTCAAAACTTTCGGAAAATCATCATATCCGAGATTCGTGAATAAATCAGATTTTACCGCACCTGTTTCGAGAGTATATTTTATTCTGATGTAACTTATGTTGCCGGACTTCACCAAATCTGTAGGATACTTAAGTTCTATAGTTTTTGTCTCTCTTATTTCCGCAGTAACTGTTCCGTCAGAGTCAGTCTTAATGTTTTCAAGATTTGACAGCATATCCAGATTATAGAAATACAAATCAACAGTCTCCCACTCATATATAAGCGTACCTGCCGGCGGGAACTGACTTACAACAGTCTTAGAAGCAAACTGATGCTGTATCTGTTCTTCGTAAATATTATCATTTTCACCGTTTGGATCTTCCAAATCAGGAGATTCTGTCTCAAGAGGATACTGGTCTACGGTAACATCCGGTTCTTCATCAAATTCCTGGTCAGGAGTCCCCGACGGTACAGGATTTGCAAAAGCATCCTGAGCATCTTTTATTAACTCAATCAATTCGGTTATATCAGAACCTGCACCCACGTGCATGTTAGGAGTAAGCATACCTGCAGAAACAGCGGTATCGATCAATTTACTTGTATCCATACCCACAAAGTTCGGAACCTCAATCTGATTATTTAACTTGGATGCACAAACATACAAGGTCACTTTCTGACCTTTCTTTATATACGAACCTATTTCCGGCTCTGTACGTACCACATAACCTTTTTTTACATTTGAGCTTAGAACCTTAAATGACTCTACCAAAGCACCTTTCTCATTAAGTATCTGTTGTACCTCCTCAAAAGTTTTGGAAGTATTTACAATATCCGAACTGAGTTCAAAAGAATCCTTAGGACATGATACAAGAATATTTACCTCTTCGCCCTCGGAAATCTCTACACCGGGCAATACACTCTGTGCCATTACGACACCGGCCGGTAGATCGTCTGTGTACTCGATCTCACTTGTAACGATAATACCTTTTTCTTCGAGAGTCTTTACAACGCCATCATATTTGTGTCCCTCAAAATCCATCATAACATACGGTTTCTGTTCGAACATACTCGTAAGCGATGTCTTTGACTTTGTATAACAAGAAACTACCCATGTAACCGCAAGCACAGCAAAAGCAGCCGCAGCAGTATAAGTCAAAACAAGCGCTATAATTCTGCCTGCACGTACAGCCTTGCTCTCATTTTCAGAAACAGCGTCTGCATCTTCATCATTAAAATCATCATCATCAAACAAATCAACATTTTCCGACACAGCGTCCGTAAATAAATCTTTTCCTGTATCTGCAGAATTTGTAGTATCGGATAATGGCGTATCCGAAAAATCAGAAAGAACCGCCGCAACAACTGCCTCCGGGTCGTCAATTTCTCTGTCGATCAAAGGCTCATTCGGATTATCAATGACTTTTCTTATCTTGGAAATCATCTCTCTTGCAGACTGGAATCTCATGTTAGGGTCTTTTCTTGTCGCAATAACAACCAAGTCACTGACACCTATCGGGATATCGAGATCTATCTCATGCGGAGGCATAATTCTTTCATTAAAATGTTTAAGAGCAACAGAAACATTTGACTCGCCGTCAAAAGGAACCACGCCTATAAGCATTTCAAAAAGTGATATACCAAGTGAATATATATCTGATCTCGCATCTATCGAGTATGAATTTTTTGCCTGTTCAGGCGAAAGATAATGAACGGAACCTGCGTCATTTCGGTCATTTATGGTAGCTCCGGTAACAGCCTTTGCAATACCGAAGTCACCGAGCTTTACCGAATTGTCGTTTCGTATCATAATATTCTGCGGTTTTATATCACGATGAATAACATTTTTGGAATGAGCATGATCCATCGCCAAAAGTATCTGTGCAGTAATTTTGAGTGCATCGTGCCACGGAACCGTCTGGTACGCCTCAATGTAATCCTTAAGCGTAATACCTTCCACATACTCCATTACGATATAATGAATATCTCCGTCATTTCCTGCACCGTACATAGATACGATATTCGGATGCTCCAAAAGCGAAGCTGCTTTGGCTTCGTTGTGAAAACGTTTTATAAATTCTGCATTTGAAGAATATTCCGGTTTCAGTATTTTTAAAGCGACATAAACATCAGATTCTTTGTCCAAAGTTCGGTAAACTTCCGACATACCTCCGATGCCTATACATTCTATAACTTCATATCTCTGATTTAAAATAGTTCCGGCTGAGATGCTTCCCATACCCAAAATCCTCCCGCTGAATTTTAAGGCTGTATAACGGCAACTGTTATGTTGTCCGTTCCGCCGTTATCATTTGCGCATTTTATAAGTTTTTTACAGGCAAGTGTGACAAAAAGGTTACCGTTCATAATATCGGCAATCTTTTTATCCGGCACCATAGATGTAAGACCATCAGAACAAAGCAAAATTCTCTCACCTTTGGAAATGTCCTTTACGAACACATCTGCGCCCTTTTCTTCGAGGAATCCGAGAGCTCTCGTGATAGCATTTTTTTTCGGATGATTGTTTACTTCTTCACGAGTAAGGTGACCGCTTCTTATCAACTCTTCTACATAAGAATGATCTACGGTTATCTGTTTTATTCCGGTGTATTTGTTTGCAATATATGCTCTGCTGTCTCCGACATTACCTATAACCGCTTTTTTGCCGTAGATGGCACATATCACGGCAGTGGTACCCATGCCGAAGCAATTATCACCGCCTCGTGATTTTTTTATAATACGTCTGTCTATTTTAAAAACGGTATCTTTGATGAACTTACTGAGTCTGTCCGGCATACTCGTAGGACGAATATGAGCGGCATCAAATTCGGAAGCGCACTCGATAAAAGTATCGACCGCCGTCTTGCTGGCAATTTCACCTGCATTGTGGCCGCCCATACCGTCAGCGACAATAAAAAACCTGACTGAACCGTCAGCAGAGGTGCAATGACCGTAGCTATCCTCGTTCAGTGTACGTTTTTTACCGATATCACTTTCAAAATGAAAAAATATCAACTAACTCACGCTTCCTATCAATAAAATCAATTACTCTCTGTAGTTTCCGTCTCGACGTGTTGTTTACGAAGCTGTCCGCATGCGGCATTTATGTCACGACCTAATTCTCTCCTGACGGTAACCGATATACCGCTTTTTTCGAGAATCTGTGAGAACTGTTCTATGCTCCTTTTGTGACTTCGCTCAAAGCTCTTTCCGGAAACTTTATTCATCGGGATGAGGTTTACATGACAAAGCATTCCGCGAAGCCTCGCGCTGAGTTTTTCGGCATGCTCCGAAGAGTCATTTACCCCTGAAATCATGGCGTATTCAAAAGTAATTCTACGCCCCGATTTAACTATATAACTATTACACGCTTCAAGCAATTTGTCAAGGTTATATTTCCTGTTTATAGGCATTATAAGGCTTCTCTGGTCATCAAACGGGTTATGCAGAGATATAGAAAGAGTTATCGGAATATTCTCCTCAGCAAGTCTGTAGATCCCCGGTACAACTCCGCATGTTGAGAGCGAAATTTTTCGATAACTGATATTCACACCCAAAGGTTCACCGACGTTTCTTAGAAATTTGATGACATTTTCATAATTATCAAGAGGTTCACCGATACCCATTATGACAATGTGTCCTATTTTAATATTTTTATCACGGTTTACCGTAAGTATCTGAGCAAGCATCTCGCCGGCAGAAAGACTTCTTGAAAAAGGTATATCCGACGATGCACAGAACTTACATCCCATACGGCATCCGGCCTGAGACGAAATGCAAATCGAATATCCGTACTTGTATTTCATAAGTACACTTTCTATGATACAACCATCCTCAAGACAAAAAATGTATTTGCAGGTATCATCAATCTCTGACTGTAACTTCTGACGTATTTTCAGGAGTCCGACTGAAGAGTTTTCTTCAAGAACATCACGCATCGCAACAGGAACGTTTGTCATCTCATTAAATGACCAAACGCCCTTCATAAGCCACTCATATATCTGTTTTGCACGAAATGCAGGAAATCCGAGCGACGTAACATATTCTTTTAATTCTGTCGGATTTAAGTCAAGTAAATTAAGCTTCATATAATTAACCGAATATCATTAAATAGTATTTTTAAAAATCTTTCCGCAATCTATTTTGTGACCGTTAAGGTAATCCCGGACGGACATTCTCTTTGACGAATTGCCTTGGAGTTCAAGTATTCTGACAATTCCGCCGCTACCGGTCGAAACATCTATACCGTCTTTTGAAACGCCAATCACAGTTCCCGGACAAACATTGTCAGCACTTTCTTTACCGGATTTTTTTATCACGCAGGTTTTCCATACCTTTATGCGTTCACCGTCAAGATAGGTAAAGGCTGTCGGGAACGGATTAGTTCCTCTTACAACATTGTGAATATCATTTGCATCGGAGTCCCAATCAATATTTCCGTCCTCTTTTTCGACCATAGGCGCATACGTAGCCTTATCATGATCCTGAGGGGTACGTACTACACTTCCGTCAAGTAGTCCGTCAATAGTCTTAACAATAAGATCAGAGCCCATTTCGGAAAGTTTATCATAAAGCTCCCCCACTGTCATATCTTCGTCAATCGCACATTTTTCGGCAAGCAAAATATCACCTGTATCCATACCCTCGTCGGTAAACATTGTGGTGACACCGGTTTCTTTTTCACCGTTCATAATAACTCTCCATATAGGAGCAGCGCCTCTGTAATAAGGAAGCAGGCTGGCATGAACATTTATACAACCGAACTTGGGTATCTCTATAATCTTTACAGGTAAAATTTTTCCGTATGCAGCCGTGACAAACAAATTAGCTCCGTATCCGCACAAATCTTCATAAAACTCATCTGTACGTACATTCTCAGGTTGGAGAACATCTATTCCGAGCTCTAAAGCAAGCTCCTTTACGGGAGACGGTGTGAGTTTGTTTCCTCGGCCTTTCGGCTTATCAATTTTTGTAACCACAGCAACTACCGTGTATTTTTCAGCCAAAATTCTGAGCACCGGCACCGCAAAATCCGGCGTACCCATAAATATAACTTTTAAATTTTTATTTTTGTGCTGCTCCATATTCAAACGCCTTATCCTTATACAAAATTCCGTCGAGATGATCTATCTCGTGGCACATAATCACCGCAAGAAAACCTTCTGCCTCTACGGTGAACTCTTTTCCGTCACGATCAAGAGCTTTCACAGTAACTTTAAGAGGTCTCTTTACCCTGCCTGCAAAGCCCGGCAGACTGAGGCAACCTTCCTGTGAAATCTGTTCACCCGACGTCTCGGTAATAACAGGATTTACCATAGCATACTTATGTCCCTCAGTATCATCTATAACAACAATTCTTTTAACAATACCGATCTGAGGTGCCGCAAGTCCGACGCCGTTTGAATCGTACATAGTATCGAACATATCATCTATAAGTCTTTTCAAACTGTCAGTAACCTCCGGAACATTTTTACAAACCGTTCTGAGTACGGGATTTCCTTCTGTCTTTATATTTCTGAGTGCCATAACATAACTCCTTTTTTTACATCATAATATGTCAATATTTGTTCTGATATCTGCTTTTGTTTTTTTCTTCAATACGCTTATATTATACCGCAATTTATCTGCAAGGTTAAGCATATTTTCGAGAGATTTGCATTTAAATACTATACGCCACCTGTACCAACCGTTCACTTTTTGTATCGGACGTCTTGCCGGTTTCAGAAGCTCAATATCATCAATAGAATTTTCTGTCAGAATATCTTCTGCAATTTTTTGAAGAGCAACTCCGAATTCGTATGCCCCCCTGTCGTCTTGGCTACTGAAATTTATAAATCCGATATGATAAAACGGCGGATAACAAAGTGCCTCACGGATCAAAATTTCATTTTCATAAAACTTTTCATAATCCTGCTCTGCGGCGCATTGAATAGTGTAATCATCTACATTATACGCTTGTATATATGCCCTGCCCGGTTTTTCCGCTCTGCCGGCTCTGCCAGCAACCTGTGCCATAAGTTGGAACGCTCTTTCTGACGAACCGAACTCCTGCATATTTATAAGGCTGTCCGCTGACACAACACCTACAAGTGTAACATTCGGAAAATCATGACCTTTTGCGATCATTTGGGTACCTACGAGAAAATCAGCTTTTCCGTCAACAAATTCCGAAATAAGTTTTTCGTGAGCATCACGCCCTGACGTGGTATCCGTATCCATTCTGACGGTATGACACCCGGGAAAAAGTCGCTTTAACTCCTGTTCAACACGTTCTGTACCGAAACCTTTTGTATCAAAGTGTCCTGTACCACATGACGGACATATTTCCGGTGCAACTGCGGTATTTCCGCAATAGTGGCATATCAAACGGTTATTTTTTGAATGATAAGTCATCGTAATATTACATTTTCTGCAACGAATGACCTTTCCACAGTCACGACAAAGAAGCTGTTTAGAAAAGCCTCTGCGCTGAACGAAAAGAACAGATTGTTCTCCTCGCATATAATTTTTTTCAAGCTCGTCTTTTAAAACAGGACTGAAAATTTCGCTGACCGTCTTGTCTGTATTTTCTCTCATATCAATTATACGAGTATCCGGAAGCGAATTATTTTTTGCGCGGTTCTTCATAACAGCATACTCTATCTCACCGGACTTTGCTCTGTAAAAAGTTTCTATCCGAGGTGTAGCAGAACCGTATATCACCACTGAACCATATTCTTCCGCACGCATAACGGCAATCTCCGACGCACGATATCTGACTGCTTCATCTTCCGCTTTATAAGAAGGTTCCTGTTCCTCGTCAATTATAAAAAGATCAACTTTATCAAAAGGAGCAAACACCGCTGAACGCGCTCCGATAACAACGTAAACTTCGCCACGTTTTATACGCATCCATTCATCATATCGTTGTTTTTCAGTCAACCTGCTGTGCAGCACGGCAACACAATTACCAAAACGTCCGTAAAAGCGCTTAACCATCTGCGGAGTGAGCGATATCTCAGGAACAAGCATTATCGCCCTGCCGCCCTTTTTTATGACCTCTGAAATAGAATGTAAATAAACTTCGGTCTTTCCGCTGCCGGTAACTCCGTGCAGTAACAATTCACCGAATGTACCCGACACTAACAGCGACCTGATCTTTGCGAAAGCAATTTCCTGCTCGGAATTAAGAGACAACTCCGGGAAGCGTGCAATTTCACAGGATAAAGAATTATCAGAACTGTCAGCTTCCGCATCATAAATTTTAACGTAGCCGTATTTACAAAGAGTTCTGATTGAACTGTCACTTGCACCGTAATCTCTGACAAGTGACGTAACCGGAGTATCTCCGTTCTCCAATAAAATTCCGATAATTTTAATCTGTCCGATGTTGCGTAAAATATTTGAATTAAAAAGTTCATAAGCCTCTTCCGAAGAAACAGCAAGACCTACCGTTCTGACAATCTTGGCAGACTTCAACTTCGGCGACATAAAATAATGAATCGCATCACCGGTGACACAAAGATATCTTTTCTTAATCTTCTCACAAAGCCGCATTTGCGTAGCGGTAAGAGGAAAATAATCACGATTTATACCGATTATATCTTTGAGTGTGTACCCATTTTTTTTAGCCCCTGACGGAGTCGGCAAATGGTCAACCGACCATACAACACCGATACGCTTTGAATTATACTTTCCGAAAGAAACATCGACAAACACACCCGGATTTATTTCCTCGGCAATATCATCCGGTACACGATAAGTATACATAAGTTCAAAATCAATATTCGATTCTAAAAGAAAAATATCGACAGTCAATGCTACTTTAATCCTTTCGCTTACTCAAGTGTGAAAACAACCAGCCTCATTATAGCAGATTTTTCCGGTTAAAACAAACCAAGGTATGGTAAAAAACGACACAATATAAAATTTAACAATCGAATACATTTTCACTCTGATAAAACAAAAAAATAACAGCTGTGCAATTTATTTCACACAGCTGTCATAACCAATCACAACAATTCTGATCAAATATATTTTTTAATATAACCGGGAACGTTGTTCTCGTCACCGTTTATACTTATGTAGAAATCAACATTGTGGGCTTCGGTAATCTGCTCAATGCCTTTAAAGAACTTTTCAAGAGCCGCAGCATCATCACCGATAATATATGTCAAACCATCGATAAATAAAGTCTCTATGTCGTAGTTCTGTGATGCAACGCCGCATATAAATCCCAAGAAAGCCTCGGCACCGAAGATACCTTCATTAAATTTAGGATAATCAAGAACATTTATAAATCTGATCTTGTGAGAAAGCTTTGAAAGAAGCTCGTTGCTATCATCAACGTAAACAACATTTCCTCTGCTCTCGTTTGCAACGCCATTAGCACAATCAAGCATGTTCTTTGTCTTGCCCATGCCCTTCTTTCCGTAGAATACCTTTATCATGATAATTCCTCCTCTGTTTAGTAAATTATTTTAAACGTTATCTATGTCTGTATAATACTACAAAAAAAACATTTTCACAATACCATAGCGAAAAATTTTTATGCAATCTTTACAAAAACACCGACTCTACGCAAAAATAATAATTACTGAGCATCGGAATTGCCGACAGCAACCCTGTCTCCTGCATTTATAAGCTCAAGTCTTGTAACAGAAACTTCGTAGGCTACTTTATCTACCACAGTACCATCCTCGTACTTTTTCTGATATGTACGGCTCTGGATTCTGCCTGTAACCTTTACATTCTCGCCGACTTTTCTTTTACCGCAGTATCTGGCATTTCTGCCCCATGATATACAGGGTATGTAGTCCGACTTGTTGTAAGATCTGTTTACAGCAAGCAGAATATCCGCAATTTCCCTGTTGAACGGAGTTGTTCTGTATATAGGCGGCTTACATATATAACCGTTCAGAATAACCGTATTTTTGTCCTGTACCTCCGGGTTCTCTTCAGTAAGTTTTTCTGTGTCTTCATCCGATGTATCTTCTGAAAAATCAATCGCACTTTCTCTGCCGAATGATATCTCACGGGCAAAAACCATAAGCATAAGCTTAGAACCGTTTTCTCCCACTGAATTGTATGAGCGGAACTGACCCTCTACCGTTATGTACTCTCCTATCTCAAACTCGTCTATACCGGCAAGTCTGTCAGAAACCATAACAGGAATCCTATCAAAGCTGTTACTAAGGCGTTTTACATCTACATACAAACTGTAAAAGCCTTCTCCGTACACCTCATGACTAAAAGTCGGAACCGATGCAATTGTACCCGAAATGGTCGCGTAGTTGCTCTCGCACTGACTGTTGACCATATTCAAATCTCCTTTCGCGTGTCAAGTAAACACCTGCGCCATTATACCCACGGCAAAATCAAATTGCAACCCTTTTTTACTTTAAATAAAGGATTTTTGCAAATCACTGTACCGCAATCACTGTTAATATATATGAAAGTACAATTGTTTTATGACACGAATCTTCTGTTTTTTATAGTTTCTTCTAAGTAATTTTTAAAATGTTATTTCAATTTTTTTGTAAAATCAGCTAACGCCTCGGATATCTTTATCTGTTGCGGGCAAACTGCCTCACAACTGCGGCAACCGATGCATGCAGACGGACGCTTATTTTCCGGCAGTGAAGAAACTTTCATCGAAGGGATAAAACCGCCCCCTGTAAAGCAATATTCGTTATAAAGATAAATAAGATCCGGTATGTCAAGGCCCATGGGACAATGATCCGTACAATATCTGCATGATGTACAAGGAAGTGCAATCCGTCCTACCATATCATCGGCAACATTTTTTAAAACTTTGAGTTCAGCGTCGCTGAGCGGTTTTTCTGTTTCAAAAATCTCTATATTTTCACGAAGCTGTTCAAAATCAGACATGCCTGACAAAGTAACCTTAACACTTTCAACGGTCTGTAAAAACCTGAATGCCCATCCGACAACACTTTCATCAGGCCTTGCAGATTTAAGTTTGGACACATATTCGTCGGACAACACGGCAAGTTTTCCGCCGCGGAGAGGTTCCATAACCCATACCGGTATGCCGTACTCATTAAGCAATTCGACCTTATCCTTTGCCTTTTGGAAATCCCAATCGAGATAATTGAGCTGGATCTGGCAGAATTCCATAGCATCGCCGTATTCTTCCAGAAATCGCTTTGTAACCTCATAACTTCCGTGAACCGAAAAACCAAGGTGCTTTATTCTGCCGTTTTGTTTTTGCTCAAGCAAATAATCAAAAATACCGTAACTGCGATCAAGGTATGCATCTATATTCATTTCGCAGACATTGTGAAACAAATAGAAATCAAAGTATTCTTCCGAACACTTTTTTAGCTGCTCTTCAAAAATTTCTTTTACTTTGTCCATATTTGACAAGTCATATCCCGGGAACTTATCGGCAAGATAAAAACTTTCTCTCGGATACTTTTTCAAAGCGTTTCCGGTAACAATTTCAGATTGTCCGCCGTGATATCCCCACGCTGTATCAAAATAATTCACACCGTGCGCAATCGCATAATCTATCATTTTTTCGGTCGCTTCGATATCAATTTCTGAAAAATTACCGTCAACCACGGGAAAGCGCATAGTACCCATACCGAGCGCTGACAATTTTTTATTCTTAAAATCTTTGTAAATCATAAAAGTTCTCCTTAAGAATTAAGCTTACTATATGTTTCTTTTATTGCAACCAAAGCATCAAGCGGATTTGTAACATCCATCACCGCGGTCTCCATAGGACAATATCCTGTGTTGTCACGATTTTTGATTCTTTCTACCAGATTACCGTAAAAAACTTTCACATTATTTTCCTCAAGAACAGACAAGGCAGACTCACTGATAGTCCCCGCATAAATTTCTTCTATACCAAGCAAAACATACAAAAACGCTGCAGCTTTTCCCACAACTTTATCGGCAACAGAAAAACCCTGGAAAATCCTTTTCGTATTTATAAAAAACAATAGTGTTTTGACACCGCGTTCAGAGTCAGAATACATCTCGCCGCTCTTGCAGAAAACTAAGGTACAACCGGTATTTTCGAGGAAGCTCTTTGCTTTTAAGGTAAAATCATTCATATTTTTGCCTTTCGCTTTTGAATCATAAAATTAAAATCTTCCGCCACCGCCGCCGTGACTTCTGCCTGAAGACGAACGATGTGTACCACCACCGCCGCCGGAACTGCTGCTTTTCGGACGCGCCGTTTTACTCACAGTCTTATACAAGAATACATCACTGCTGTTTTTGACATCCATACTTCCCTGTTTTTCGTACCCTTTTGCAGAATAATTTGATCTCACAGACTTCAACTGAGCTTTCATCACCGAAACCGATATCAGCGCAATAACAAAACCGATTGCAACTGCTACAAAAAGATTTGAAAAGAAAGAGAACGGAGCTTTGTACGGAGAACCTTCACGGGCACTTGTGACATATCCTTCGGTAAGTTCAACAAATGCCACGAAAGCATCATAGTATTCATCAAAAGTAAGATGGTCCTCAAGAACTTCTTTTGTATTATCAATCGCATCATCTGTAAATGCATCAATACCGAATCCTCTGGTAGAAAAATGATACTCCCTTTCATCCATGCCTACAGCAAGAAGCACACAGTCCTCTCCGCCGTTATACCCGTAGCCGTTGTAATCCATATAGTCATCAGCAAAAGCTTCTGCGGTTTTGTATCCCATATCGTCAACGGTAACAATAACGACGTCGAGCTTGATTTTCTCGCTCACTTCATCAAGCATAGTTATCAAAATCAACTCTTCTTCATCTGTAAGAATATCTGCATCATCAACCAATCTGGGATCAGTAGCAGCAAACACTCCGAAGCCTGCAAAGCAACTCAGCGATACACTTAGACAAATAATAAATAATAAAAGATTTTTTATGTATTTTTTCATAGTATCGCCTCCTTTATATCAACCAGAAAAGGAACAGTAACGCCATTATAGCCGCACTGCAAACACCTGTAAGACCCCAAAGCCATCTGTGGTATGCAGCCTTATCAAGAGGCAGATCTCCTACGAATTTTCCGGTCTGTCCATTCATCGCAAACGTATACTTTTTATCTTTCCAAGTAGTATTAAGCAACCACACCGGATAAAGAGCATATTTAGCGTTGCCATTTGAAATTTTTATACTGCTGTGTTCGGCAACGACACTTGAATAACCATTTACCGTAGATGCAAATGCCTGCTCAGTACTGCGTTTTATTCTCTCATTGGCACGGGGAATACACATTTCAGAATCAATATCATATTTGTCAGCAAGGTAACCTGCAAGATATGCAGTCTGAAAATCCACCATATCTTTTGAGTTATATGGTTCTATAGACTCCATAAGATCGTCCGCCATTTTCTCCGAACCGTCAACAGGCACTTTTTCAAAGCCTATACTACCCTCACGCAAAACAGAGAAAAAGCTGGTCTCCCTATATGTGTAATTACTGTCAGACCAACTTCTTACACGTGTAGCTTTGTAACGAATGCTTGCATCGGTGTCCGCATCGAAAAGCCAGAAAGGCACATATACTCCCTTTATCTCGTCAATGTGGTTCTCATCCTTAAACACTTTCGGGAGAAGTTTTTTACCCTTAAGGTGATTCTTTAATGCAGTTTTTGCCGCTTCTTTATCAAGTTTGAAAGGAATGACATAGTCCGGTTTCAGAACTCCCGACAATCGACCTTTCATTACTACAGGATTATCACAATACGGGCAACTTGTAGCAGCAGTATTTTCATCACCGATTATCTCACCGCCACACGAATTACAAATAAACGAGCACAAGCCTTCAGCCTCGTTTTCAGTCCATTCTCCACCCGGAGCATTATCCCAGGTCATATCATCCTCTGCGTCTTTTTTCAGGTCTGCATCGTACGCCTTTAATGTGTCCATTTCGAATTCTGTATCACAGTACGGACATTTTACCTTTTGGATATCCGAATTAAATTCAAGTGCACCACCGCAACACGGACATTTATATTCAAATAATTCACTCATTTTATTATTCTCCAATTAATAAATTCAACAACGCCGCCGTCAAACAACGGCGGCGTCATCCGGTAAAATATCTAATTATTTTTTATCTCCGTCGTCAAAACGGTCTCCGCAGTTCGGACAGAACTTCGGAGGATTCTTGGGATCTTCAGGCTCCCATCCGCACTTGTTACACATAAACGAAGGAGCTGCTTCAGGCTTTTTAGCACCGCAATTAGCGCAGAAATTACCTTTGTTTACAGAACCGCAAGCACAAGTCCAGCCGTCTGCTTCAGGTTTCTTTGCGCCGCACTCTGCGCAGAACTTACCGCCTGCCATAGCTCCGCATGAACACTTCCAGCTTTCAAGTGTAGCAGGTTCGTTAACTGCAGGCTGCGGTGCAACCTGAGTCTGCTGAGCCTGTTGCTGCTGACCCATAGCATAGAGATTCTGAGCATTCATACCGCCGGCATTCATCGCCATACCCATACCCATAAAGCCTGTCATAGCACCGGCCTGATTTCCGGCAGCGGTCTTCATAGCATCTGCCTGTGCACCTACCAAAGTAGCGGCAGCCATTGTAGGATCACGCATAATAGCTACGCGCTGAGCTTCCTTAATCATATCTGCATCTTCTTCGGGAAGTGTAACAGAACCGAGAGCAACACTTACAACCGTCAAACCTCTGAGTTCAGCCCATTTAGCAGTAAGGGCTTCGTTCATAGCGTTTTCCAAATCAGTATTGTGTGTAACAATCTGGTTAGGTCTGAGTTCGAGTTCGGAAAGCTTTCCGAATGCAGGCTGAAGTGCGCTGATGAACTCTGTCTTAAGCTGTGTATCAATTTCAGATCTTGTGTACTCCGCCTCAACATTACCGCAGACATTTGTATAGAAAAGAATCGGGTTTGAAATTTTGTAAGAGTAAACACCGGAACAACGGATAGATACATCTATATCAAGGCCGATCTTTGAGTCAACAACTCTGAACGGAATCGGATTGGGAGTACCAAACTTGTTATCCATAAGCTCTTTTGTATTGAAATAGTAAACTCTCTGATCTTTTCCTGTGTCTCCGCCGTATGTAAAACGCTTACCAATCGTCTTAAAAGTATCAATAATACTCTGACCGAGGCTACCTGCGAAAATGCTCGGCTCCGTAGAAGAATCGTATGTATATTCGCCGGGTTCTGCACAAACATCTACAACTTTACCCTGCTCAACAATAATCATACACTGTCCGTCTGCTACTGCGATACCGGAACCATTTGAAATAATGTTGTCACTCGCCTTTGTATTTGAAGAGAGACCGCTGATGCGCTTTACACCCTTTGTAACCAAAACATCTTTGTCAATAGATTCGCAATAGAAAAACTCTTTCCACTGATCTGCCAATGTGCTGCCGAGAGCACCAAGACCTGCTTTAATAAGTCCCATAATAAAAAATCTCCTTTCAAATTAAAACAATGTATGTAAGTCTAAATAATTACATTACCAACCGCTACTATTATATTACATTAACTTAAATTTAACAATATTTTTCCGCCTTGCTAAAGTCGACTTTTTTTGACAGAGTTCGACAGTTAAATTCTCCGCTCATTTTAAATCATTGTATTAGTTAAAAGACTTTGATAAAATCAAGAAAAAATTTATAGGAGACAATAATATGATAACTTTTGAAGACTTTACAAAAATGTTTTCCGTTGATTTAAACGGAAAAATGTGCATTGAAATAGAATTTAATATTATCGGATATCCAAATTATCAGTATTGTTGGATGGGTAAAATGCCCATTCAAAGAAAAACCAAACTAATAAATCTACAACTTTTCAAAAAGAAAAATGCCCGTGACATTTATTGGTTTGGACTACCAAACAAAGAGCAAGAATCTTATGACTACGATAACTTTGAGAACTTCTGCGAAAGTTCCGTATTTAACGGCAGATCGTTGAAAGAATTGTGGGATTATGTCGAATTATTATCCATCGACGGCTGTGATCCGGATGAAAGGATTAAGTTTTATTTGAACTACTCAATTAAATGAACACACAAAAACAACCACATCACCTTGGAAAAACTCCAAAATGATGTGGTTGACTTTTTTGTTATTTGATTTTTGTAATAAGTCTTTTACAACCAGCGTCCGAAAGCTTAAAAGCCTCAGAAAGCCTTATAAATACTTATTATCTGAAAGCTTCTTCTACTGCAACTGCGCAAGCAACTGTCATACCAACCATCGGGTTGTTACCTGCACCGATAAGGCCCATCATCTCAACATGGGCAGGGACTGAAGAAGAACCTGCAAACTGTGCGTCAGAGTGCATACGACCCATAGTATCTGTCATACCGTAAGAAGACGGACCTGCAGCCATGTTATCAGGGTGAAGTGTACGACCTGTACCGCCGCCTGAAGCAACTGAGAAGTATTTAACACCGTTCTCTACGCACCATTTCTTATATGTACCTGCAACAGGATGCTGGAATCTTGTCGGGTTTGTTGAGTTACCTGTGATAGATACGCCAACGTTTTCGAGCTTCATAATAGCAACACCTTCGGGAACATTGTCTGAACCGTAGCAGTTAACGTTTGCACGAGGACCGTTTGAGTAAGCGATTCTCTCTACAACCTTAACTTCTTCTGTAGCAGGATCAAATTCAGTCTTGCAATATGTGAAACCGTTGATTCTTGCGATAATCTGAGCAGCGTCTTTTCCGAGACCGTTGAGGATAACGCGGAGAGGCTGTTTTCTTACTTTGTTAGCATTAAGGGCGATCTTTATAGCACCCTCAGCAGCAGCGAATGACTCGTGACCTGCGAGAAAGCAGAAGCACTCTGTAGACTCTGTGAGGAGCATCGCACCGAGGTTACCGTGGCCGAGACCAACCTTACGGTTTTCAGCAACAGAACCGGGGATACAGAAAGCCTGAAGACCGATACCGATAGCGGCAGCAGCTTCTGCGGCTGTTGTAGCACCTTTCTTTATAGCGATAGCACAACCTACTGTATATGCCCAGATAGCATTTTCAAAGCAGATGGGCTGTGTTTCTCTTACGATAGTATCGCAGTCGATACCTTTTGCAAGAGTGATTTCTTTACATTCTTCGATAGACTTAATTCCATACTCGGCAAGTACAGCGTTTATTTTGTCTACTCTTCTCTCATAACCTTCAAATAAACTCATTACACTATACCTCCTTATTATTCTTTACGCGGGTCAATGTACTTAACCGCGTCAGCAAATCTGCCGTATGTACCCTTAGACTTGTCGTAAGCTTCGTTGGGCTCCATACCTTTTTTGATAAAGTCAGTCATCTTTCCGAGTGATACGAACTCGTAACCGATAACGTTGTCGTTCTCATCGAGAGCCATTCTTGTGCAGTAACCCTCTGTCATTTCGAGGTATCTTACACCTTTAGCCTTTGTGCCGTACATAGTACCAACCATAGAACGAGCACCTTTACCGAGGTCCTCCATACCTGCACCGATAACAAGACCGTCCTCAGAGAAAGCAGACTGTGTACGTCCGTAAACAATCTGGAGGAAGAGTTCGCGCATAGCTGTATTGATCGCATCGCAAACGAGGTCAGTATTGAGTGCTTCGAGAACTGTCTTTCCGGGGAGAATTTCAGCTGCCATAGCTGCTGAGTGAGTCATACCCGAACAACCGATAGTCTCTACAAGAGCCTCTTCGATAATACCGTTTTTAACATTAAGAGAAAGCTTACAAGCTCCCTGCTGGGGTGCACACCAACCGATACCGTGTGTATAACCTGAAATGTCAGCGACTTCTTTAGCTTTTATCCATCTGCCTTCCTCAGGAATCGGTGCCGGGCCGTGATTTGCGCCCTGCTTTACACATACCATTTCTTCTACTTCGCGAGAATAATTCATATGTTTCTAGCCCCTTTCGTTATCTTATAAATTTCTTTAACTAATAATTACAACATTCCGATTATACATTATCGGTCAACTCATTGCAACCGACTTTGTGCTTTAAGCGCAACAAAATTTAACGGAATTTTGCAATTTATTTCATAATTTCAATCTTGATTTTCAATATTCTTTCAAGCGACTCATTGATTCTGTTTTCAGTAATAGTTCCGTTTTTGACAGCATCCAATACACCTTCGTAGGCATCCCTAAAGTCATCGGGCATTAAAATCATATCCGAACCTGCCAAAAGTGTTTTGACAGCAGCCTCAGCAGATGAATATTGCTTCGTGATCGCACCCATATTAAGAGCATCGGTGATAATTATTCCGTCATACCCCATCGTCTCTCTAAGCACTCCGGTAATCATTTTTTCCGAAAGCGAAGCCGGTGTATTGTCACCTGTAACATTCGGTAATGAAATGTGCCCGACCATTATGAATTCTGCACCGTTTTTTATACCGTCAGCAAAAGGTATCAATTCACACTTTTCAAGTTCATCCAATATTTTTGAAGTATATGCGTAACCCTCGTGCGTATCTCCCTCTGTAGCTCCGTGGCCGGGGAAATGTTTAAGAGTTCCGTAGACGCCTTGTTCGGCAAGACCATCCATAACTGCAAGTGACATATCCGACACAACTTTTGAATCGCTTCCGAAAGAACGTTTTTTTACCACCGTATTATCCGGATTGCTCAGAACGTCGGAAACCGGTGCAAAATCGACATTAAATCCGAAATCAGAAAGATACTCACCTATCGTCGTACCAACGTTTTTTGCAGCCGAAATATCGTTTGAAGCGCCTATATCACACATATTCCCTACTTTTGTAACATTTATCGAAGAGTTTGCAATTCTTGCAACAATTCCGCCCTCTTCGTCAATGCAGGTAAAAAGCGGCACACCCACTCTGTCATAGCTGTACTTCTGCGATTTTGTAATCATATTTTTAACCTGCGATTCAGAAACAATGCTGTTTCCCATATAGCAGAAACCGCCTACCGGATATTTTCCAAAAGCTGTTTTATATGCTTCATTTGCTTCGTTGGCATCAGTAATATCAGTAAGTGCATACGGCACTACAACAAAAAGCTGTGCAACTTTTTCTTCGAGAGACATTTCTGAAATCAAAGTGTCAACGCTCAACTCATCTTTATTTTCACCGTTCGTAATAGTAGGTGTAGGTGTAGCCGGAGCAATAGTTATCGGACTTGCTGTTTCTGTCGGAAGAGGAAAAGACTCGGACGGACTATTAAACGAGCCATCCGTTGAAATCGGGGTTTCAGTCCAAGGTGCATTAGTAATCCTTACAGGAACGGTTATCACGGGTGCTGTCGGACTGTTAATCAAATCACTTTTCGTATTACCTGCACAAGCGGTCTGACAAAGCAAAACTATCATCAAAAAACACGACAAAAACGTCTTAACAAATTTTCTTTTCATAATTCTATTATCTCCACTCTCGCAATAAAAACACAGCAAAACAATCAACACCGGTGCAAAAAATCTCACGCCGGCGGTAAAAATAAAATCCGAACTGGAACAGTTCGGATTTATCATATAAGTATGGGCCATCAGGGACTCGAACCCCGGACCAACCGGTTATGAGCCGGTTGCTCTAACCAACTGAGCTAATGGCCCGTTTGCCAAAACGCAAGGCTGATTATATACAAATATTTACGCAATGTCAACAGTATTTAACTAAAAATTTATGCAATTTCGTAATTTTTTTGATACGCTATGCACAGAATTATCCGGGTACAAAATTAAAGTCTTGATAAAAGGCTTTTATAATAATTTACCGCCTATGACAGTCTGACAAACGCTTAAGTCATCGTTCAAAATAACCAGATCAGCGTCATAACCTGACTCTATTCTGCCTTTTCTCAAACCAAGCATTTCAGCCGGTGTCGCAGATGCCATCTTTACCGCCTCGTAAAAATCGATTCCGAATTCAACTGCCTTTTTCACACCTGCGAGAAGCGAAACAGATCCTCCTGCCAAAGTACCGTCTTCGAGAGCAAGTACACCGTCATTCATATATACGTCCAAGCCTCCCGAAATATACTTTCCGTTCGGAAGTCCTGCAGGTCTTATGGCATCGCTTATAAGTATAAGTCTGTCAGCGGAAAACATTTTGTATAATGCAAGAAACGCAGCCTTTGATACATGTCTTCCGTCACATATAACTTCCGCATAAATATTTTTTTCAAAAGCCGCTCCTATCGGTCCCGGTTCGCGATGTAAAAAAGAAGGCATCGCATTAAAAGTATGTGTCAGACACTTCGCACCTGCATCAATCGCTTTGAGAGCTGTGTCATAATCACAATCGGTATGTCCAATAGAAACTATTGCATCGCATTTTTTTATAAATGCCTCTGCCCCCTGAAGTTCAGGCGCTATTGTGACGATACTTACATTTGCAAGCTTGTTAAACTCTGATATATCCGGATTTTTTATAAACTTCTCGTTTTGTGCACCCTTTCTTTTTTTTGAAATATAGGGACCTTCTACGTGAAAGCCTATAATCCGTGCACCATCTGTTAAAAGCAACTGTTTTGTCACTTCTGCAAGTTTTTCTATATCATCGGTCATCGTTGTCGGAAGCCACGCAGTTGTGCCGTTTTGAGCTAATTCAACGCTTATTTCGCCCAATTTTCCCAAATCAGAAGTATCATATCCTCCGAATCCGTGAATATGCACATCTATAAGACCCGGAATAACGATTTTTCCTACTGCGTCGAACTCTTCTGCATCACAAAAAGAACCTACTCCTGTAATAATTCCGTTTTCGATTTTTATGTCCGCAATTTTATCTTTAAACTTTGCGTTTTTTATGACCAAATCATTCACCCCGGATTATTTGTACTTTTCTACAACAGACTTCATTTCGTCCCACATAGATTCCATTTCTTCGACAAGTCTGAACTGTGTACGGCAACGCACCAGATTATGCTCCGGGTACGCAGTTTTAAAATAGGTATCACCGTCAATATAGTCCGTCAAAAATCTCATACCGCATTCTAAAGTCATCATTTTTGCACCGGCAGGCAAAAGATCAAGCTCAGCCTCGGTAAGATTTTTTCCGCAAGCCTCCAAAAAACCTTTTGTATATATCTCAAACTGATGCAAGTCAAAATGTACCTTTGAAAGATCTTTTTCATCCTCTACGGCGGTACTGGCACCTACTCTTATGGCATCACCGAAATCTGTTACGGAATAACCGGGCATAATTGTATCAAGGTCAACGACACAAACAGGTTTTCTTGTAATCTTATCAAGCATTACATTATTCATTTTGGTATCGTTGTGTGTCACGCGCTTCGGGAGAACACCTGCTTCGTGACTGTCCTCAAGAACTTTCATAAACTCGGCGCGAGCCTTGACAAACTCAATCTCAGCCGAAACCTTTTCCGCTCTGCCCGACGCATTTTTATCAAGCGATTTCAAAAAAGTTTCATACCTTGCAGGTGTATTGTGAAAATTCGGTATAGTTTCAAAAAGTGTCTCGGCAGGATATTTATCAAGCATACTCTGGAACTCACCAAAAGCTACGCCTACCTGATAAAAATCTTCGTCGGTTTCAGGGAGGTCAAGCGATACACAACCGTCAATAAAAGCCAAAACTCTCCAGCAGCCGCTTTCATCACTATAGAACCCGTTTCCGTCATTCGTCATAATAACTCTAACAGCACGTCTTTCGGCATCTTCACCCATCTCAGTCAGAATACCACGAAGATACGATGTAACGCCGATTATATTTGACATAACCTGCTCAGGATTTTTGAAAATATTTGTATTTATCCTCTGCAATATATATTTTTCGTCACTTCCGTCACAGTTAAATTCAATCAAAAAAGTGTCATTTATGTGACCGTTTCCGTACGGATTGCACGAAACAAGTTCACCCGTAAAATTAAACTGCTTCAATATATTTTTTACATTTTCCTTTATACCTTTTGTTGCCATATTTTTTCACCGATTTTCTTTCAAAACTTTCTAAATCAATACTGTTTTATTAAATTTTTATAAATGGCGGCGGTTCGCAATAACCTTTAAACGAACCGCCGCATCATAAGTCTATTACAAATTATTATACCGCAGCAGACTTAATTTTATCTACCATATCAAGTTTCTCCCACGGGAGATCAATATCGGTTCTTCCGAAATGTCCGTATGCTGCCGTCTGCGCGTATATCGGACGGCGAAGTCCGAAATGCTCGATGATACCCTTAGGAGTCATATCAAAATTATCACAAACAATCTGCTCTATCTTTGTAACAGGAATCTGCTCAGTATCAAATGTGTCTACGCGTACAGAAACCGGATAAGGAACACCAATAGCATAAGCTAGCTGTACTTCACAACGATGTGCAAGACCTGCCGCAACAACATTCTTCGCAATATAACGAGCCATATATGCTGCTGAGCGGTCAACCTTTGTCGGATCTTTTCCGGAGAAAGCACCACCGCCGTGACGTCCCATACCACCATATGTATCAACGATAATCTTACGACCTGTAAGACCTGAGTCTCCGTAAGGTCCGCCTATTACGAATCTGCCTGTCGGGTTTACATATACTTTTGTATCTGCGTCCATCATATCTGCAGAAATGATAGCGTCTATAACATATTTTTTGATATCAGCTCTGATCTGCTCAATAGTAACATCTGCAGAGTGCTGTGAAGAAATTACGACAGCGTCGATTCTTACAGCCTTTCCGTTCTCGTCATACTCTACCGTAACCTGGCTCTTTCCGTCTGCTCTGAGATAAGGAAGTGTACCGTTTTTTCTTACCTCTGTAAGTCTGCGGCTGAGTTTGTGGGCCAAGGCAATAGGCATAGGCATATATTCAGGAGTTTCGTCGGAAGCATAACCGAACATCATACCCTGGTCACCTGCACCGTCAACATCAACACCCATAGCGATATCAGGAGACTGCGCGTGCAAGCAATTAAGTACAGAACATGTATCTGCGTCAAAACCCATCTCCGAACTTGTGTAACCAATCTCTCTTACGACTCTTCGTGCAATCTCTGCATAATCAATTTTAGCCTTGGTTGTAATCTCACCCATAATGAGAATCTGTCCGGTAGCTACTGTAGTCTCACACGCAACTCTCGAATATGGGTCCTCCGCAAGCAATGCATCAAGTATATTATCCGAAATCTGGTCACATATCTTATCGGGATGTCCCTCTGTAACTGATTCTGAAGTAAAAAGTCTTCTGCTCATATATCAAAATCTCCTCTCGCAAAAATGCTGCAAATAGTAAACTGTGTATTTTTCATTTATTATATCATACTTTTATTACACAAGAAATACTTCAAAAAATATATTTGTAAAAAGTTGGTCAAAAATTACGAGCGCGCCCAAAATTCCGACATATGCCGCAAACCATATAAGGCTGCGCTTTTTGAAGAAATCAAGCATAAATTTTATCGTCGCATAACCCGAAATACCTGCGGCAAGCATACCTACCAATGTCGCAAGCACGTCAAAGTTTGCAGGTTCTTGTATAACGTCTTTTACACCGAGTACAGCCGAACCCAATATTACAGGGATAGACATTATAAAAGAGAACGCAAGTGCAGTTTCTTTTTTCAGTCCCATAAAAAGTCCTGCCGCAAGTGTACTTCCCGATCTGGATATACCGGGCATAACTGCTATACCCTGTGCTATACCGATAACAGCAGCATCGGTATATTTTATATCGGCATCATCTTTTACTTTTTTGCCTATTTTCTCTGCCAATATAAGCACCACTGCCGTGATTAAGAAAGCAATTCCCAAAAATCCTCCGCTTGCAGAAATTTCATCGATAAAATCATCAAACAAAAGGCCAACGACAACTGCAGGAATTGTTGCTATCGCTATGAGATATACATACTTTTGAAACGGTTTTTTCAAAAGTGCCCATATCTGTGCTCTGAATACTACCATAACTGCAACCAACGTAGCTACATGTACAGCAATGTCAAAAGGCAATCCGAACATATCGGCATCTATTCCGAATAAATGCTTTGTCAGTATCAGATGTCCGGAACTACTCACCGGAAGAAATTCCGCAATACCCTGCACGATACCCAATATCAATGCATATAAATATTTCATGCGCCTGTCTCCTCAACATTCTCTGTTGTTTCAACAACATTTTTTTCTTTCTTTTTATTCTTTTTCGGTGCGGAATATACCAACGTCGGTTGAGCTCCGTTCTCTACGGTTTCACGAGTCACAATACATTTTTCAACATTATCGATAGACGGAATATTAAACATTACATCAGTCATAACGCTTTCTATGATTGCACGAAGACCTCTCGCACCTGTTTTTCTGGAAAGAGCAACTTCTGTGATAGCATCTATCGCATCATCTTCAAATTCAAGAACCACGTCATCATACGCCAAAAGTTTCTGATATTGCTTTATAAGAGCATTCTTCGGTGCGGTCAATATCTGTTTAAGCATATCTTTATTAAGTGCCTGAAGTGTAACTATCGAGGGTACACGACCTATAAATTCAGGTATCAAACCGAATTTCAATAAATCCTGCGGTTCAAGTTTTGAGAGTAAATCATCAACATCTGTATCCGACTCGGAGCGAACCTTGCCAGAGAAACCGATTGTATTTTTCCCGAGTCTGCTCTCAATGATTTTAGGCATACCGTCAAATGCACCCGAGCATATAAAGAGTATATTTGTAGTATCTATTTGCAAAAACTCCTGGTGAGGATGTTTTCTGCCGCCCGTAGGGGGAACGGAAGCTACGGTACCTTCAAGTATTTTGAGCAAAGCCTGCTGTACACCTTCTCCGCTTACATCCCTTGTAATGGACGGATTGTCGCTTTTCTTTGAAATCTTATCAATCTCATCGATAAATATAATACCTCTTTCGGCGTGTTCAATATCACCGTCAGCAGCCTGTATAAGTCTCAGAAGTATATTTTCTACGTCCTCGCCAACATAACCTGCCTCTGTAAGCGATGTAGCATCTGCTATGGCAAAAGGCACATTAAGAATCTTTGCAAGCGTCTGTGCAAGGTAAGTTTTTCCGACACCGGTAGGGCCTACCAAAAGCACATTACTCTTTGAAAGTTCTACAAGAGCAAGCGGATTCTGATGATCCTCTACACCGTCAATTTCCGCACTCTTGCGTTTAGCTTTTGCCTCTCTCAACTCAGAAATATCCTCTATGCGCTTGTAATGGTTATATACCGCTACGGCAAGAGCCTTTTTGGCAGCATCCTGTCCTACAACATATTCGTCAAGGGCTTTCTTTATCTCAACGGGTTTTAAAAGTCTGACAGAACCTCTGCGAACACCGTCTTTAGATATCGATTCCTCCTCGTCACCGAATTCCTCATAAAGAATATCACAGCATAAATCCACACACTCATCACAGATACACACTCCGGGACCTGCTATAAGTCTTTTTACCTGCGCCTCTTTTTTTCCGCAGAAAGAACATCTTATCTGGCTGTCTTCTATTTTGGACATCTATATCAATGACATGTAAAAATACATGTCTCTCCTTTCCTATTCACTTCAATTTCGACAAAACAGTAAAAACACCGTCAAAATTCTACATTCTTTTACATACTAAACAGCAATCCGCGCCTTTTAGGGCACAGATTGCTGAAAGCATTTTATCATTCTCTCTTTTCTATGACACGGTCAATAAGTCCGTATTTCATAGCTTCTTCCGCAGACATATAATTGTCACGGTCTGTATCGGCAACAATCTTGTCAAACGGCTGTCCCGTAACTTCACTGAGTATACGGTTTATCTTATTCTTTGTATTCACGATGTGGTCGGCAGCTATCTTAACATCAGTAGCCTGACCGCTTATACCTCCGAGAGGTTGGTGAATCATTATCTCACTGTTAGGAAGAGCAAGTCTCTTACCTTTTGTACCTGCAGCAAGCAAGAATGCACCCATACTCGCTGCACGACCTACACAAATAGTAGATACATCACACTTTATAAACTTCATCGTATCATATATAGCAAAACCTGCGGATACACTTCCTCCGGGACTGTTTATAAAGAACTGAATATCCTTATCCGGATTTTCAGACTCCAGGAACAAAAGCTGTGCAACTACAACACTCGCTGTCGCATCATCCACCTGGTCACTGAGAACAATTATTCTGTCATTGAGCAATCTGGAATAGATATCATAAGATCTCTCTCCACGACTTGTCTGCTCCACAACGTACGGCACTAACGGCATATAAATACGCCTCCTTTCAATACAAAGGATATTACGCCTTTACGGCACTGTCAAGCAAGAATGCAATAGTAAGTTCTACTGCAATCTCGTCACCGAAATAATCACGGTCAGTGTCTGTTACTCTTTCTTTAAGTTCGTCAAGTGACATTTTGTACTGTTCTGCAAGTTCAGCAAGTTTAGCGTCGATCTGCTCGTCTGTTGCTTTTATATCCTCCGCCTTTGCGATAGCTTCGAGAACAAGGCTCTCACGAACATTTTTCTCAGCGCCTTCTCTGAGGTCATTTCTCATACCTTCGATTGTGAGACCGCACATAGAAACATACTGCTCAAAAGGAATGCCGACCTGCTGTGCAACCATGTTCTTATATCTTTCGATCATAGTATCAATCTTTCTCTCAACCATGCACTTGGGAACTTCGATAGTAGCATTAGCTGTAGCTTTTTCGATAACTTCGTTTTCCATAGCCTGCTTGGACTCTGTAGCTTTCTTCTCAGCCATTTTAGCCTTGAGGTCTGCTTTGTACTCGTCGAGAGTCTCAAACTCACTTACGTCAGATGCAAAATCATCATTTATCTCAGGAAGCTCTCTTGTCTTTATTCCGTTCACTTTTACTTCAAATACTACCGGCTTACCCTTAAGCTCTTCTGCATGATAGTCATCAGGGAATGTAACATTTACATTTATCTCATCGCCTACGCCTGCACCTACGAGTTGATCCTCAAAACCGGGAATGAACTGACCGGAACCGAGTGTAAGTGAATGACCTTCCGCTGTGCCGCCTTCGAAAGCTTCTCCGTCAAGGAGTCCCTTGAAGTCGATATCGAGTGTATCACCGAGAACTGCTGTTCTGTCCTCAACGTTTACCATACGAGCATTTGACTCTGCAACTTTTTTAAGTTCTGCTTCGATGTCTTCGTCTGTAACATCAGCGCTTACATTCTTTATCTCAAGTCCTTTGTAATCACCGAGAACTACCTCGGGCTTCACGTAAACTTCTGCGGTGAATACGAGTTCGTCTTTGCCAATCTTAAGAATATCGTACTTAGGCTCGTCAACGGGCTCGAGTCCGAGTTCCTTTACTGCATCGTAATATTCCCCGGGCAATACATAGTTAAGAGCGTCATCATAAAGAACACCCTCACCGTAAACCTGCTCTACCATCTTACGCGGAGCTTTGCCGGGTCTGAAACCTTTTACATTAAAATTCTTAGCATTTTTTTTGAAAGAATAAGCAAGACCTTCTTCAAATTTCTCAGGTGCTACTTCTACTTCGATTTTTACAAGATTTTTATCAATTGTTTCAAATTTTGCTTTCATTTTTTATCCTCCTGAATATATTATGAAAATCCTTTTTTTGATAGCAAAAAAGCCTGCCAAAACGCAGGCCTCTTTATAATATGCCAATGTAGTATTACAGGCCGTATCTCTTTTTGAACTTGTCAACACGTCCGCCTGTATCAACCAACTTCTGCTTGCCTGTGTAGAAAGGATGGCACTTAGAACAAATTTCTACATACAAATCCTTTTTTGTTGAATATGTGATAAAAGTCTCACCGCAAGCACATTTTGCAGTTGTCTCCTCAAATACCGGATGGAGTCCCTCTTTCATTACTGTCACCTTCCTCGATAATCATGCTGTTATAACAACATCGCGACCTATTATACTAAACAATTCCAAATAAAGCAATAGAAATTTTCTTTATTTTTTAATTTATTTTTTTGCATCGAAATTTGCCTCAAACAATCACTTACCTTCTTTTTCAGTAAACTTTACAGAAGATATAAACTCCTCGTTATTTTCAGTTTTGGTAAGCTGATTTACAAGTATCTCCGTAACATCTGCAGTACCAAGGTTCGACATTGCTCTTCTGATATTGAAAATAGTATTTAATTCTTTTTCGGTAAGAAGTAAATCCTCTCTTCTTGTACCAGACTTGTTTATATCTATCGCAGGGAATATTCTCTTCTCAGACAGTTTTCTGTCCAAGTGAAGTTCCATATTACCAGTACCTTTAAATTCCTCAAATATTACATCATCAAGTTTACTTCCGGTATCAACGAGTGCCGTCGCAACAATCGTAAGACTTCCGCCGCCTCGTATATTTCTGGCAGCACCGAAAAACTTTTTAGGTTTGTGCAAAGCTCCCGGATCAAGACCGCCGGAGAGAGATCTTCCCGTCGGAGGAATTGTCAGATTGTACGCTCTTGCAAGTCTTGTGATACTGTCCATAAGAATTACAACGTCTTTTCCGTACTCTACCAATCTCTGTGCTCTTTCAAGAACAAGTTCAGAAACCTTTATATGTCTTTCCGGAAGTTCATCAAATGTTGACGATACTACGGTTCCCTTTACCGACTCTTTCATATCGGTTACTTCCTCGGGACGTTCATCGATCAGAAGTACAAACAATTCTACATCAGGATAATTCGCAGTAATGCTGTTTGCAATTTTTTTGAGGAGCACGGTCTTACCTGCCTTCGGCGGAGATACTATCATACCTCTCTGACCTTTACCGATAGGAGCAATAAGATCAATTAATCTTGTAGAAAGTTCTTTCTTATCAACTTCAAGAACAAACTTTTCTTCCGGATAAATAGGTATCAACGTTTCAAACGGTCTGCGCTTTGGATGTTCATTCAAAGAATAGCCGTTAACGGTACTTATCCACATAAGAGCCTGACTTCTGTCAGAATCTTTTTGGATTCTGCACTTTCCGCACACAAGGTCACCTGTTTTAAGTCCGTACTTTCTTATAAGCGTAGGCGGTACGTAAATATCCTTGCTTCCGGAAACAAAATTCTCTACGCGAAGGAAACCGTAACCCTCCGCCATAATTTCCAGAATACCCTCGACATCTTTGCCGTTGTCATTTTGGTGGCGAGCCTCTTTCTGTACGGGAGTTTCCGATGCACTGACAACATCCGTAACTTCTGCATCAGTAGCCGTGACAGGTTCGGTCTCAACTTGGCTCTCATCTTCGGCGGCATCTCTCTGTGCCTCGGCACTTTCAACAGCCTCGTCAAGCAACTCCATAACTTCGGCAACTTTTTCGTTCTCGTCTGCCTTTACATCTTCAACCTTTTTAACAGGCTTGCTTCCGCGTTTTTTAGGTGTAGCCTTTTCCTCGATCACGGTTTCAGAAACGACATCGGAAGACTCCGGTATCTTAACTTCCGTATCTTCCGGAACATTCTGCGTCGCTACCTCCTCTGCAATAACATCGAGAGTTTTCGCAGTCTTTTCTTTTGCTGTTTTCTTTGTCTGCGTCTTTCTGTCTGCAGTTTTCTTCCCAGGCTTTTTCTCCTCCTTGGCAGGCTTTTCGGCTACCGGTTTATCGAATTTTTTCTTGGCAAGAGTTTTTTTGGACTTTGCAGACTTCTCTTTCTTTGTTTTTTCGGACGCCTTTACATCGCTCGTTTCTGCGACAACTGCTTCCGAAGCAGGTACACTCTGCACAACCGGTGCAGATTCCGCACTATCTGTGACCTCGCTTGTAATAATAAGCTCTATAAGCTCATCTTTTTTGTACTTTGTAGGGGACTTGATATTCATCATTTTAGCGATGTATCTCAAATCATTTAAAGACTTCTTTTCAAGATTGCCTTTATCCATGTGATTAACCACCTTGACTATAAATTTTTAGTTTATTGAAAAAATAAACGCACTTAACCCTCGAAGAATAAATAAGATTATAATTTGTAAGAATATAAAACTTTATAAATGAGAATAAATAGAAATACAAAAAGCGCATCTGTTTTAGAATTAACACTCGGATTGTATCAAAAAAAATTCATCCGTGCAACATTAAAAAATCGCCCGATATCGATTTTATTAACATTGCACGGATGAATTTTTACATGAAGAATAATTAAATCGGATTGAAATCCGATTATAGCATTTGCACAGTGAGATTTTTGCGTATAAAAAGAAAATCGCCCGATATCAGATTTATATATCAATTACAGAATGCGATGTTTAGATAAGTATAACGGTGTTGACACATTTTTACTATTACACTAACATATTAAAAAGTGCATCGCCTTGAACGGTTATGCTCCTTAGTTTTGGTTTATTGCAAAACGACTGCGTTCACTGGTGAAAATTGGAGCGCAGTCATTTTGTATTTCGTGTATAAAAATTAACTATGATAATGAGTTCGATTATAGAGTAAAATAGATAGTGTTTCATAAGTATTCATACAAATCACCTCCTCTCTTATCTGCTTGTAAAAACAACCAGCCGCCAAGGAGGATAACTGCAACTATTCCAGGGCAACGCCCTTTGCAAGGTCGCCCTTGCAAAACAATAATGACATAATCGGAAGTTTTTGTAAATGAAGTTAAATATTTCCCGAGAAATAATTTCACCACAAAAAACTCAGCGTTCAAATATAATTGCTGAGTTTTTACTATCCTATTCCCTGAATTAAACATCTGCCGAAATTTACAAAAATACCTACTTTAAAATTCTTCAAAACGATATTTCCGCACAGAATTCCACATATAACATACTCCGATGGCAAAATCTAAACTGTTTTCTTTTCTAAATTAAGTAAAAGGCTGTTGTAAAATCCTTCGGAACAATAGTTCCGCCCAGGATTTTACAACAGCCTTTTATTTAATAATCTTTTACAAGCAACGCCCTGAGATATCCCTTCTCGCACTCCGTTGACTCCACATAAAATCCGCAACCGTAGTAAAAACGCATTAGTGCCGTGTACTTTGATGCGGTGTGCAGGCAAGCACGCTTTACGCCTTTCGATTTTAAAAGTTTATCGACAAGGTTCATAAAGGACTTTCCTATGCCGATGTTCTGGCAACCCGATACAACGCCGAAACGCCTGATGTATGCGGAATGTTCTTCTTCATCGATACGCACCCTGATGCTTCCGACCGGCTCACCGTCAAGGAATGCTATGAATACATGACTGTCTTCTATGTCACGCAATATGTCATCAGTTGTTTCAAGGAGTGCCTTGGGAACCGTAGGTATTCCCGTATCGTTTTGGTATTTTACAAAGGCATTTTTCATTACCTTTAAAACTGCATCGGCATCTTCTTTATTTGGTTTTGCACTTCGTATAATAAGTGAATAGTCCATTTGGAATTAAATTGCTCCGTTTGAATTTATTATTTTGCCATAAGCTTTACCAAAACAGCCTTCTGTGCATGGAGTCTGTTTTCAGCTTCGTCAAATATGTATGAGTTCGGGCCGTCGATTACGTCCTCTGTAACCTCATATCCTCTGTATGCAGGCAGACAGTGAAGGAACATAGCATCCTTCTTTGCATGAGCGAAAAGTTCTTTATTTACCTGATAAGGTGCAAAAATCTTTGCACGGATTTCTTTTTCTGCTTCCTGACCCATGCTTGCCCAAGTGTCTGTGTAGACAACATCGGCATCCTTTATAGCCTCAATCGGATCACTTGTCATAATTACTTTTGAGCCGGAAATCTCTGCTGCGGCTTTTGCTTCGTTTACAAACTTCTCTCCGCATGTATAGCCATCCGGACTTGCGACAGCGACATCCATACCGACCTTTGAACAGCCGTGAAGAAGTGAATGTGCCATATTGTTTCCGTCACCGATATATGCAAGTTTGAGACCTTTGAGAGTGCCTTTATGCTCATAAATCGTCTGGAGGTCTGCAAGTACCTGACAGGGGTGTTCGTCGTCTGTAAGGCCGTTTATAATCGGAATGCTTCCCTTCTCCGCAAGCTCGACAACATCGCTGTGCTTGAATGTTCTTATCATAATACCGTCAAGGAATCTTGAAAGAACCTGTGCAGTGTCGGAAATCGGTTCTCCTCTTCCGAGCTGGATGTCGTTTGAACTCAAAAAGAGTGCCTGACCGCCGAGCTGGTACATACCTACTTCAAAAGATACACGTGTTCTCGTAGATGACTTTGAGAAAATCATACCGAGAGACTGACCTTTCAAATAGTGGTGAGTTTTTCCCTCTTTGTTGTCTTTTTTAAGTTTTATTGCGAGGTCGATAAGTTCGTTTATCTCGTCGCAAGAAAGATCGTTAAGGCTTATCAAATGATTCATTTTTTATATGCTCCTTTTTAATGCTTTTACAAATTCGTCAACATCGTTTTCGGTGATGATGAGCGGCGGAAGTACACGGAGTATGTTTCCGCCTACTGCTCCTACAAGCCACTTCTGCTCAAAAAGTTTGTTCTTTACATCACCTGCAACAGACTCTTTAAATTCTATACCGAACATAAGTCCTCTGTTTCTGATTTCCTTTATACCGAGAGTTTCTTTTTCAGCCTCAAGTACATTTTTCATATACGCACCGATTTCTTCTGCGTGCTGTGAAAGATTTTCTTCTATTACCGTTCCGAGCGACGCAAGACCTGCCGCACACGCAAGAGGATTTCCTCCGAATGTCGTACCGTGATCTCCGGGGGCAAAGCCCTCTGTCACTCTGCCCTTGGCACAAAGGCATCCGATCGGAACACCGCCGCCGAGAGCTTTTGCAAGAGTAAATACATCCGGCTCTACGCCAAGCGTCATATATCCGAACAACTTACCTGTTCTGCCTACACCTGTCTGTACTTCATCAAATATAAGCATTATATCTTTTTCGTCGCAGATACGTCTTACTTCCTCGGCATAACTCTTTTCCAAAGGATATACTCCTGACTCGCCCTGAACAGGCTCCAAAAGTATTCCGCATACGGTATCATCAATCGCCGCTTTAAGACCTTCTATATCGTTTATCTGAACGTGTCTGAATCCCGGTGTCAAAGGTGTGTACGGCTTTTTGTACTTTTCCTGGCCGGTAGCAGTAGCGGTCGTTATCGTTCTGCCGTGGAATGATTTATCAAGGCATATAAAAGTCGATTTATTTTCCTGACCTTTTTTCTTGTAATACGCACGAACGAGCTTTATCGCACCCTCGTTTGCCTCTGCTCCGCTGTTTGCAAAGAAAACTTTTTCGGCACACGAATTCTCGCAAATCATTTTCGCAAGTTTCACCTGCGGCTCTATGTAGTAAAGATTTGAGCAATGTATAATCTTTGACGCCTGCTCCGTAATCGCCTTTACCATAGCGGGATGTGAATGACCGAGTGCATTTACCGCAATGCCCGCAAAAAAGTCTGTGTAGCGGTTACCTTCGGTGTCGTAAAGGTATATACCCTCTCCGCGTTCAAAGCAAACAGGAGTCCTCTTTCCGAATGTATTTAAATAATATTGTGCGTCTGTCTCTATGATTTCATTAAGATTCATTAAAATAACACTTCTTTCGTATATCAGATATTTTCTGTTTCAAAATAACGCTTCTTTTCTTTCATAATCATAGAACCGATACCCTTGTGGGTAAAGATTTCAAGAAGCAAGCAGTGCGGAATACATCCGTCAATAATATGCGTTCTGTTTACGCCTTTATTTATAGCATCGATACAACCGAGAACTTTCGGAATCATACCGCCGGTGATAATACCGCTGTCGATAAGGTCGTAAACTTCTTTCTCTGTGAGAACGTGAAGAAGCTCGCCTGTCTCCATATTTTTAACGCCCTCTGTGTCAGTAAGAAGCATGAGTTTTTCAGCCTTAAGAGCCGCAGCAACTTCTCCTGCAACCGTGTCGGCATTTATGTTATAGCTTTCGCCGTCCTCGCCGATACCGATAGGTGCGATAACCGGAATGTACTCGTCACCTGCTACGATTTCGAGAATCCTTGTATTTATCTTTGTAATTTCGCCTACGTATCCGATATCAAACTGCTCACCGTCAACAACCTCGTAATGCTTTTTACACTCAATAAGCCTGCCGTCAATACCGCAGAATCCTACAGCCTTGCCGCCGATGTTGTTTATATTTGCAACAATCTCCTTATTTGTCTTACCTGTGAGAACCATTCTGGCAATCTCCATAGTAAACTTGTCCGTAACACGAAGTCCATTTATGAACTTGCTGTCAACATTGTACTGAGCAAGAGCCTTGTTTATATCAGGTCCGCCACCGTGAACAAGCACAGGATTCATACCTATAAACTTAAGCATAACAACATCCTGCATAACTGAATTTTTGAGAGCCTCGCTCTTCATAGCATTTCCGCCGTATTTTATAACAACGGTCTTTCCTCTGAGCTCTCTTATATAAGGCAAAGCTTCAACAAGTATATTCGCTTTGTGAATAATATCATTAATGGTTTCGTTCTCGCCGATTTTTTCGTTTAAATCTGTCATCGTTTTGCATCTCCTATTAATTAAAACAATACTTTGTAATTATAATACAAACTGTTCTGTAATTGCAACTTGCAAATGGCACAAAAAATCTTCCCTTTGTAAGGGAAGATTTTTGTTCAAGAATTACTTTCTTATACTTTTTTATTTTTACTCACAAACTCAAAAATAATTATCGTGAGTGCAACCATTGTAATACTTCCGAGTATTATCCACGTACCATAAGCTAAAATCCACTGAGGAAAATCCGCGAGTGTAAAACGATATTTACTTTCAGAAAAAACTACCTTTTCACCATCAAAAGTCCAAGTGTTTAAATCATTCACATCGACCTCTGCTTTTGAAGCAGATACAAGAATACCTTTATTAAGAGCTTCTTTGCTGACCTCGTTTTTTGTGTCATTGTTTGTGTAACAATTTACCGCTTTTACACAACTGTATGCATATATGTCTCCTTTTTTCTTTCCGAGCAATTCACAGTCGGTCCAACAATTCAAAATAATTCCGTTGAAATTATCTGCAATACCGCCGCCTCTGCTTCCGTGCACAGTTGCTTTGTTATAACAATTTATAATAACTGCTTTACTGCCTGCCGCGTGGCTTGTGAATGCACCTATGCAATTTCCGTAAATATCTCCGCTCTCGATACCGAGGTTCATAACAACGCCGCCGAGTTTACCGAACAACCCATTATTCCCGCTCTTTACGGTAACTAAATTTTCAATATAATGTCCGTTGCCGTCATATATGCCGTAAAAGTAACTTTTTCCTTTGTACTCTCCGATCGGTATCCATTCATTTGACGCAAGGTCAATATTCTCTGTCTGACGAAAATAAACGCCTTCAAAACTGTTTCCCGAATTTACCATATCTCGCAACGATATCAAATCTTTCGCATTTTCAATAAGATAAGGAGACTTTTTTGTACCGTTTCCGGAAAAAGGCGCATCATTTCCCATACCGGCAACTACAGGATAAATCATCTGACTCATACTTACCGTTATCAAAACCGCAACAAAAAGAACAAAACTTTTAAGTCGTTTCATAACTGTCCTCCTCATCTCAAATGCAATGCCTTTTCGATGCGTTTCGTAATTTCCTTATCTGCACATGAAAGCATCCACGCACCTACCAATGTAACCACAAAACAGAAACCGAAAAATACAATATATTTACCCAGAAGAGGTATGTTCAAAAAAGTATTGGTTTTTCCAAATGTATTCGTAAAATAGTTAAATACAACAATGTGAAGTATATAAAAAGCAAACGTATACGGAGCAAACCAATCAAAGAACTTCAATACATTAAACCTGCCCGGCGCCTTTCTTTCGATACCATGCGGATTGTGATACTTTATAATTAGTACCGCACACGACAATATGTAGAGAGAAGGCAAAAGGTATCGATATATAACATAATCTTGTTTCATGCCTGAATTGTAAATGTAACAGTTATACACAACCAGAGCAACAAACTGCAGATTAGCAAAAACACCCCACCATACACTGCTCTCTCGTATCTCATTCTTCTGCTTTGCATTACAACTTATAATAGCAAGTATTACTCCACAGACAACAAAATCCAGATTTGTCCACAAATATGTATAAACTTCGTAATACCAATCTGCATTGTCATTATAAAGAGCAATTCTGTAAAATAATCCGAACCCTAAAAAAGCAAAAAACAAAACGTTTAATATGGTGTTTTTTTTTACAAGAGATGTCAGGAGATACACAATCGGAATTATCATATATATCTGCATAGCAAGTGACATATACCAAAGATGTCCTATTCCTGAAATGCCGCCGGATCCGTCAAATCTGAATGTCAAAAGTCGAAACATAGTTTCAGGATTTTTGAACATAAACGGAGTTCCTTTCAATATCTCGAAAGCAAAACAATAAATGTAATAAACCGGCGCAAATCTTATATAACGCTTCAAATAAAATATAAGCACAGCTTTTATACTCAACTTGCCTTTTTCGTTGGTCAATTTGTATTTACCTTTCGCAAAACCCATTCCCATGAGGTACGCAGAGATGAAAAGGAATATCCACACACCCGCCCAGGCAGGTGTGCACGTTAAAAAAACAAGAGGGAATTCAGTTACACTTATTCCCGGCACTCGCGAGCGACCGTGAAGCAAAAAAACAAACATAGTCGCAACAACTCGCAAAACATTCAATATATCCGGACGATATTTGCGTTCAATCATAAAAAACATTCTTCCACACTTTGATTAAATACTTTTTATAAGAATACCATAAAATCACATTTTTTCAATAATATTGTTATGCGGCAACAGACTTTTGTCCGTTGCCGCTCTCATTTTTCATATTTTTTATTTAGTAACCGCCGCCATCACTTCACTATCATCATACGGCAACACTACTGCCGCATTTACCGCCGCTGTACCATCTTTCAAAAGAGCATCTATTCTCTGGAGCGCAACAGTTGCATGTGATACACCGAACGAACTGTCGTAAAGGCTGTAATATGCTTTTGATTCTTCATCCGTCAAAGCTTTAACAAGCGGTACAATCGAATAATGCCAACGACCTTCCATATGTCTTCTGTGAACCCATGTCGCAATATAGTCCGTATTTACAATCACAGTTTCACCGGTACTGTACTTTCTGAATGTAAGTTTATGCAGTACGCTGTTTTCAGAATAACCCTCCGGATCATCATTCACAAGAGTAAGTCTGTTCTGGTTAGAAATAAAATTTCCGGTTGAGTAAAGACAAGGCATTTTGTGCTTTCCGTCTGCAGAAGTCAGAAGAACCGCTTCCTGTACAACATGAGGATGTGAACCTATAAGTGCATCTACTCCCAGATCACAAAGTTTCTGAGCAATCTGCTGTTGCGTGCTGTTTGAACGTTTATCGTATTCGTCGCCCCAATGCAAATATATAACAATTGCGTCAGCTCCGTCTTTTTTCATTTCGTCCATACGGCTTGAAACTTCGTTATAGAACTTGTCCATGCGGTTAAGATTAAACGAATCCACAAGAGCATTGCTTCTTGTATCAAGTCTCGTACCGTTTAAAAACTTTACGTTTTCGCCCTCATCACCAGTTTCGTATGTATAATTAAGCAACCCCAATTTTATACCATTTGCCTCAATTATTTTGTAACTTTTGCTCTCGGTATCAAGGCGAGTTCCTATCCAGTCAAGTTTGTGTTTCATAAAGAAATTCTGAGTATTTATAAGACCGAGATGACCTTTGTCGTATGTGTGGTTGTTTGCGAACAAACACATATCAAATCCGGCACCTGTAATCGAATCCAATATTTCTTCGGGTGAATTAAAAGAAGGATAACTTGAATAATTTCCGTCCCCTACTATTGTCGTTTCAACATTGAGAACAGCATAGTCTGCCTCGGACACGACATCATTTATATACTTTGTATACTCAGAAAAATCATACGTCCCGTCCGACTTGAGTGCCGCCGTCATCTGCGGACCATGCATCATATAATCACCCGTACTGAGCAGCGTCATTTCCGTATATGTAATCGGCTCAGGTGTAGGCGTAGGTGTAAAAATCGGTGTAGAAGTCGATTGCGAAAGAACTTCCGTCGTTTCAGGAGGACTCTTCTCTCCGTCACCACCCATTGTTAATATAAATATTAGCAATACTATACTCGAAACGAGCAGAACACCGCTGGCTGAAAACAATATCAATTTTAATTTTTTCTTGTCCATATAGTTCACCTACTTAATCTATACAGTTACTACCGTAAGTTTGGATTATTCCAAACCGCACATTATTTTAAAATTCTGAACGGCTTGCGATGCCGCGCCTTTACCGAGATTATCAAGGCAAGAATTTATATATGCATATCCATCCTCAACATTTACTTTTATACACATATTATTTGTATCATTTACAAATTTCGTACCGTAAGAAACCTCTTTACTGTCTCGTACAACAAAAACGCCGTCAGCTTCCGTATAAGCATTTTTAATTGCATTTTCGAGCAATACTCTGGCATCTCCCGAAGACATACCTGCTAGTTTATCGCAAAGTTTTACCCTGATATTAGTATTTATACCTTTAAATACTGAGCGAAGAACTACAGGAGTAAAATTAACCTCTACGCCTGAATACATTGTCATCTCCGGAACGTGTTTGTGTTTGTGACCGTATGCATATGCCCAATCGTCGGAAATATCTTCTGTGCTCTTTCTGGCACCTGAATTACCCGATGTAGATACGACTGTAGCCTCTCCCACTACCATATCTTTTATAGGATTCAAAGCAAGTATAACCGATGTCGCATAACAACCCGGGTTTGCAACCAATACAGCTTTTTTTATTTTGTCACGGTTAATTGCCGGCATACCGTAAATGGCCATGTCAAACAACTCAGGTTTTGTATGCTCTATTCCGTACCATTTTTCAAATTTTTCTTTATTAAGTCTGAATGCGCCGCTCATATCAATAACTTTACAACCTGCAGCGAGAACTTCTTCTACGCTGTCCAAAGAAGCCTGATCTTTTGTTGCAAGATATACCACATCACAATCATTGAGCTTACCTATCTCACCTGTTGAGTTTCTTTTATAAGCAATTTCAACTTTTACTTTTTCTATATCCAAAATACCGTATGCACCTGTTTCAAAAATTCTGATAAGTTCCTGACCTACCATTCCTGTATATCCTATAATACCTACTTTGTAACAATCTTTCATAAATCTACCACCGTTTCATAATACTTTTTTTAAATGTCTGTTTTCTTTGGGAACGAGCAAGTTTATCGCACCCGGTATGACCTCTATTTCAATCGGCAATGATCCGCCGTCTTCTCCGTCAAAATCTATCGGGAAAACAGAACCGTCTTTTACCGCAGATATCTTTATTTTACTTGTTTGCAGATATGTGATGTTTTTATTATCTTTTATATGGGTACCTGTCTGTATCTGCGTAAATACAGGAACCAAATCTATTGGTGCAATGTTTTTTATAATGCATAAATCCATCTTACCGTCATTTATCTTCGCTTTCGGAGCTACTCTGGAAAAACCGCCTACACTGCGGGAATTTGCGAGGAAGAACAAAAAGGTATCCGCTTCGAATGTCAGATTATCCATCTCATATCTGAGAGTTACGGTATCAAGTGATAAAGTGCTGAGTTCTCTCATACCCTGTAACAGATATGCCGTATGTCCCAAATAAGTTTTAGCATTTATCGATACTTTGTGAGCAATCTCAGGTAATATTCCTCCTGCTGCCACATTCAGAAAATACTTATCATTTACTTTTCCTACATCTACACTTTCGGTTCTGAATGTCTTTATCATTGAAACGAATTTTTCTACTGTACGAGGCAATCCGAGGCAAGTAGCAAAATCATTCGTCGTGCCTGCCGCGTATATCGCTACGGGAATCTCCGAACCGCTGTCTATGATTCCGTTTATAACTTCACTTACGGTACCGTCACCGCCTACAGCAGCAACAAAATCGTACTCTCCCGGTTTTAATTCTGACACAGCTTCGTAGGCTGAATTTTTTCCGGACGTATGCATCATATACAGTCCTTCTGCTACACCCTCGTCAAGCAGTCTGTTTATTACGGTTTTAACGATCTGCTGATTATACTGCTGTCCCGATGTGGGATTTATAACAAACATACCCTTCATTTCACAGTTAACCTCCGCTTATACGCCGGTCAGGCGTCACATCTTACATCTTTCAAAAAATAACACTGCTCTTATCTTTGAAATTATTCTTATCAAGACCTTCTTTTGTATAAGAAATCAAATTCCTCCGGCTCTTTCCGTCTCCACTGCAACTGTAACAATATATCTTATCATTTGATACATACAAATCCGAAATATGCAACGTCAAATCATTCTGCACTATCAACATCTCCGGAGAGCCTCCGTCAACACTTATGCGGCACAGACCTCTTTGAGCAACCTTGTTGTCTTTGGGATTTTCGATATAACCGGCATAATATACATACCCATCATGCACCGAAACGGCAGCCGATGAAAGATATACATTTTCAAAAAACTTAACTTCATTATCTTTTTTTGTATCAATAGCATAAAGGGCAGACGAATAGTTTCCGCTTTTATCAAAGTATATGATTCCGTTATACATATACATCTCGTAAACATTACCTATATCAGCTTTTACTTTTACATTTTCGTGATATGTCCGTATCTCACTCGTAATTGCATCAGTAGTTTCTTTTACCGTAAATATTCCGGGATTGTCAGTATCTCCGCCTGCTGAAAAATATACAGTACCGTCCTCTAAGGCTTCTATATCATATCTCCACGGCAATCCCGCATAATTCTTATCCTGTGTTTCCGGTAAAATTGTCTTTATCGTAGGCTCACCGCTTGTAACAGACATCGAGCAAATACCGTCTGCCGATGAGTAATACAAAGTATCTCCGCTGATGCACATAGCTCCTACACTTTTGCAAAGCATAACACTGCTTCCGTCAGCAGGTGAATATCTGTATGCATTTCCCGACGGATAAGTTCTGTATACAACATATTTTTCTACATCATCACATACAACAATATCTTTTACCGCTTCGTCGGAAATTTTTGAGACAACTGCTTTTCCTGCTGAGAAATCAGCCTTGTAAAGTTTTCCGCCTTCAGTAATGTCGGAATAATACAAAATACCGTCAAGTTCTGCCATAGCAAGACTCGTACCAGACTGTGGCAAAGTAACTTCTATCACATTTGTTTTGTCTTTTTCTTGTTCCCGCTTTTCCGCTTGCGCTTTATTGTAGGCTACTACAGCGGCAATCACTCCGGCAATTATCGCGCACAATATGACTACGGCAATTATCACGGTAAAAATCTTTACCTTTCTGCTCTTTTTGTCTGCAGCACGCTTTATCTTTTTTATTTCTTCGGTATCCTCAGAAAACTCGACTTCGCTGTCATCAATAACTATCTCTTCATGACTTACAAATGAAACTCTGGTATCCTCACCCTTTATAATGAGTCCCCACATATCAGGAGTGCAAGAGGTCATATCATCAAAAAGCTCTTGTTTTACCGAGCTTTTTGTGCGATAGTCCGGAGTTGTAGCAACGAGAGCTTTTATGGCTCTGTTGTACTCCGCTGAAGCCGAACCGCTCTTATACCACAAAAGTCTGGATATCTCCGATTTACTCAAGCTACTGACCGTTCTGAGTACAACAAACTGAGCTCTGTCCTCTTTTGCATCGATTATAAGTTCCGAAAGCAAACCTGTGAGATTATCAATTCTTTTTGAGTCCGCAGCATTTTTTATATCAGCATGTCTGAGAGCATTAACCGACAAATTTTTTACTATATCCAAGAGCCAATATTCTGCATTCAGGTCGGTATCAAACTTATACGCAAGAGAAATTACTCTTTTGTATGCCTCGACAGCTATATCTCTGGCAACAACACGATCCTTTACGACAGAAAGGGCAAACATATATGCCGCAACTTTGGTCTTATCGTAAAACTCTCTGAAATCTTCTTGTTTTCCTTTGGCTATACCGACTATTAAATATTCAAAGCTCACAAAAGCACCTCATTATCTATGACGTTTTGTCATTCGAGTGTATTATAAATCAATCACGGTAAAAATCAAAATATATTTTACATTAAAGAATTTTTACGGGTTTAAAACTAACATAGTCAGCTGAAATCAATCTGCAATCAATACCATCCGTCACCGCATACGGAGTTATATCTTCCGCACATAAAAACTTTCCGCCCTTTATGCCGTGAAGATGTCCGAAAAAGCATTTTTCTATACCGTATTTTTTCATCAATTCAGTAAATCCTGAAGCTTCGGTTTTAGCATTAAACGGAGGGTAATGAAATATACAAATTATATTTGACGCACCGTGTTTCTGAGAATCTTTTATCGACATTTCAAACCGAATCAATTCCCGTTTGTATATTTTCAAATCACCGTCGGAAAATTCTTCGTCTCCGATATATTTCCACCCTCTTGTACCTACCACCGCCGTATCACATTCCTCGATGTATAAAGATGAAGTCTGCATAAATTCGAGAGTATCAAGTCCGTGTTCAGCCTTCATGTTGTTAAGTTTCAAAAGAGATGTCCACCAATAGTCGTGATTGCCTTTCATAAGAATTTTCTTTCCCGGAAGTTCATTTAAAAATTGCAAATCAGCAAGAGCCTCGGAAAGAGTCATCCCCCAGGAAATGTCGCCCGGAATTATTACTATATCTTCAGTTTTTACGACAGCACTCCACTCTTCTTTCAGTCTCGACATATAGTCCGTCCAACCCTCTCCGAATATATCCATCGGCTTATCCACCGAAATGGACAGATGAAGGTCTGATATTATATATATATTACAACTATTCGACATTTTTCGACTCCTCATCTTTATGAAAATACCCGTAAACGCTTTCAGCGGCACTCTCACCCAAACCTTTTATATTCTTTAGAGTTTCAAGATCTGCTTTTTTTATCTTATTTACCGAACCGAGTGCCTTCAAAAGTAATAATTTCTTTTTCTCGCCTATTTTCGGAATGCTATCAAGTTCCGATTGTCTGTAACGCTTTTCGGTCAACTTACGATTGTATTCTATCGCAAATCGGTGTGCTTCGTTTTGCACTGCAGTTATAAATCTCCAGACATCAACATCCTTTTCAAGACGGAATTCCTCTCCGTCAGAAGCTAAAAGCCCTCTGCTTCGATGATGATTATCTTTAACCATACCGAATACCGGTACCAAAACACCGTACTTTTCCATAACCCTTTCTGCTGCACCGAGCTGTGCAATACCGCCGTCTATAAGCAACAAATCAGGCATCTTTTCAAAACCACTCTCGCCCTTTACGAGCCTTGCAAAACGCCTGTCTAAGACTTCTTCCATGGATGCCACATCGTTTCTGACCGCCAAACCTTTTATTTTAAAACGTTTATATTCTTTTTTACTGGGCTTTCCCGAATCAAAAACAACCATTGAAGCATCAATTTCACTGTTGCCTTGGTTTGAAATATCATATGCCTCTATGCGAAGAGGTAAACGTTTAAGTGACGTAACCTCGGAAAGTTTTTCCAAAACTTTCAAATCTGAACCCGACTCCGTATTCTTCTTGGCAACATAATTTTTAAGAGAAAGCATCGCATTATCATATGCCATATCCGCAATAGCTTTTCTCTCTCCCCTTTGGGGAACTATCAATTTCACTTTATGCCCTGAACAAGCCGACATATATTCCGACATCAATGATATTTCACTTTCCGGCATATCATTTTGTGAATAAAAGCTTGACGGTATAAATGAATTTTCACCGTAGAACTGTTTTATAAAAGATGTCATTATTTCGGCAGAATCCGTCGCACCTTGTCCTTCAAATATAAAGAAATCTCTTCCCGTAATACGACCTCCCCTTACAAAGAATATTTGCAGGCAAGCATCAATATCAAGGCACGCTACTGCAGCAACATCAAAATCATCATTTGTAGAAAGCGTTATCTTCTGTTTTTCAAGGACTGTTTCTAAAGCCTTTACCTTTTCACGAAGTACTGCAGCTTTTTCAAACTCAAGACTCGCTGCCTTTTCGTTCATTTCTTTGCGGAGCTGTTTTACAATATTTTCAGATTTTCCCGCGAGAAAATCACAAGCCATATCGACTGTTTTCCGATATTCTTTTTTGTCAATCAATGCCGCACAAGGCGCCGGACAAAGCCCGATGTGATAATTAAGACACGGACGCGCGCCGTTTACACCCATTTTTGTTTTGTCACATGTTCTGAGCGGAAATATATTTTTAAGTGTATCAAGAGTTGTATTTACCACCCAACTGCTGAAATAAGGACCGTAATACTTACTGCCATCCTTTTGCGGCTTATGTGCAAGCGACATCTTCGGGAAATCATCCTGCACGGACACCCTTATATACGGATATCCCTTGTCATCCTTTAAAAGAACGTTGTACTTCGGACGATATTTTTTTATGAGGTTGCACTCAAGCATAAGTGCCTCATACTCGCTGTCCGTAATGATATATTCAAAATATTTTATATTTGAAATCATCTGATTGATTCGTTCTGTATGATTGTTTTTTCTGAAGTAAGACTTAACACGATTTTTCAGCACAACCGCTTTTCCGACATATATAACAGTGCCGTTTTTGTCGTGCATAAGGTATACACCCGGTTTTTCTGGCAGTTTTGCAAGCTCTGCTTCTATATCAAAATTTTCAACCTTATCAGACATAAAACCACTCTTTCCGTTACGAATATAAAAACACTGTTTATTATCGGCAGAACAGTGTTTTTATATTAACAAAAAGCCCTTGCAAACGCAACTGCGTTTGCAAGGGCTTTGAATCGGATTTTGTAATCAATACCTTAGTATCAATTATTTAAGTGTTCCCCACTTTTCGTTTGCTGTTGTCTCAATCTTTGACAAGCTGTCCTCTACAGATACAGAGCCTGCATAAAGATCCACGAACAACTGATTCATACCTTCTGTGATAATCTGACCTACAGCAGCAGGAACTTCACATTTAACCTGGCTGGGAACATAGTAATCAGTGTTAGCAACGAATGCGTTGAAGTTCTTCTCCGGATAATCAGAAAGATGCCAGAATGTCTCATCTTTGAGTGAACCGAGAAGCGGAACCGCACCGCCGGCACCCTGGTTTATAGCCTTCTGACCTGCCTGTGTATAAATGCTGAGAACCAATGCAGCAGCTGCAGCAGGGTTAGAAGTATAGCTGAATACACCATAACCGAAAGATCCGCAAGGTGAAGCTGCATTATCAAAGAGCGGATATGCAACAACATCCCAATCAATACCGTTAGACTCGTACTGAGCAGCTCTTGTAGCAAGATTTGCAAATGAGTCAAGCTGCAAGAACGCTGCAGTTGAGATAACATTATCTTTGTTGATGTTAGCAAATGCTGCAGCATAGTCACCGCCAAAAGTAATACCGTTATCGATAGGACTCGGGAATATCTGCTTCTGCTGAAGAACACCTACGAGCTCCTCTACACCTTTAAGAACATTCTCATCAGTTGTGAGGTTAATCTTCTTGTTTACAGTATCACACCACTGTCCGCCGAAACCGAGATAGAACGGAACGTACATAGGAGAAATAGAAACGTTAAATGCTGCACCTACCTGTGTAAGAGCTCCGTCAGGACCTGTTACAGTGAGCTTACCTACATACTCCTTAAAGTTCTTCCATGTCCAATCATCTTTGGGCATTTCAAGTCCTGCCTGTGTAAGCATACCCTTGTTATAAGTAAATGTCTGTTGTCCGCAGTTTGTAGCTACCATATAAAGCTGACCTTCTACCTCACCGAGGTTATAGAATCCTGCGTATACGTCGTTCATATTAAGACCGAATGCAGTATCCTTCGTGAAATACTCAGCGTAGCTGTCCAAAGGCATAAGTGATTTGTTTGTAATAGCCATATCGTATACCTGAGTATCATCGAGCCAATAAACATCACCCATATCCTTTGCGGAGAGACGTGCTGTCCAGTTACTTCTGTCAGAAAAGTCCTCTTTTACTTTTACTTCGGGATACATAGCTTTAAAAGCAGATACCCACTGTCTGATAGAAGCTCTGTTAGCATCAGAAGTGTACACGTCCTGAGGACATGTAAGAGTAACTGTACCGTCTACTTTTACTTCAGCACCGGCTTCAAGGTTACCGTCCTGGCGTTTTTTGCCTTTACAACCGAATGAAGAGAAAACGATTGCAACACAAATAGCAACGAGACAAACAGATTTTACATACTTACCAATATGTTTCATCTTTTCATAATTCCTTTCCAAATATTTTTGTAGCATCAAGGCACAATAACCCCGACACCCTTTCTATATGTTCATATTTTATATAATTATTACCAGGGTGTCAAGTACGAGAATGATAAAAAGAGAGCTGTTTTAGCGAAGAGGAATGTTGTACTCATCGTATTTTTTATTCGTTCAGTTCGACACAAATGACATAACCCACAACAAACAAAAAGAACTCCCATAAAATCCTTTTCAGCGTAACTAAACCAACCTTCAACTAATTCATCTACGGTACAACAAAAGAAAGCCCATCTGTAATCCTTTTTAGCGTAGCTAAACCAGGATTACAGATGGGCTTTCTTTTGTTGTTTTTACTTAAGTGTACTCCACTTTTCGTTTGCCTGTGTTTCGATCTTCGACAAACTGTCTTCTACCGATACAGAGCCGGAATACAAATTCTGGAAAAGAGTAACCATACCGTCTTCTATTATTTTTGCAACACTTGACGGAACCTGCGTTCTTACAAGAGCCGTAACGAAACGATCATCATTTGCAACAAATGCATCATAGTTTTTATCCGGATAATCAGCAAGATGCCAATATGATTCATTCTTAAGCGAAGATAACAGCGGAATCGCACCGCCGGCACCCTGGTTTATAGATTTCTGACCTTCCTGTGTATAAATACTGAGAACCAATGCAGCAGCCGCAGCCGGATTTGATGTGTAACGGAAAACTCCGTATCCGTATGTGCCGCAAGGTGTAGCCGGAGCGTCAAACAAGGGAAAAGAAATGATATCCCATTCAATGCCCAAATTATCATATTGCGCAGCTCTGTCAGCAAGTCCTGAAAAAGAATAGAGATGCCAGAATGCTGCCGTTGAAATGACATTAGAATCATCTATATTTGCAAATGCAGTAGCATAATCACCAGCCAGAGTAATAGCACCGAGAGCTGCCGTATCATAAGGATAAATATACTTAGCTTCTATGACATCTACTAACTCTTGTACACCCTTGAGAACATTCGGATCTGATGTAAGATTTACTTTTTTATTTACAGAGTCGCACCATTCACCACCGAAACCATGGTAAAACGGAACATAAATAGGACCCCAGTTTACACGGAGAGCTGCGCCGACTTGTGTCAACGTACCATCCGGTCCCCTCTTTGTCAATTTACTCATATAATCTTTAAACTGAGCCCACGTCCAATCATTTTCAGGCATCGGAAGACCTGCTTGGGTGAGCATACCTTTGTTGTATGTCATTATGTGCGAACCGCAGTTTGTAGCCACCATATAAAGCTGACCTTCGGTTTCACCCAAATTATATATACCTGAGTAAACATCATTTACATCCAAACCATATTCTTTAATTTTTCCGAAGTACTCAGCGTAACTGTCCAAAGGCATAAGTGACTTATTTGTAACCGCCATATCGTACACCTGAGAATCGTCAAGCCAAAAAACATCTCCCATATCCTTAGCAGACAGACGCGCAGACCAGTTTGAACGATCGGAATACTCCTCTTTTACTTTAACGCTCGGGTACATGGATTTAAAATTGGAAACCCATTGTCTTATAGAAGCTCTGTTTGAGTCCGACGAATATACGTCCTGAGGACATGAAAGCGTTATAGAGCCTTCAACTTTTACTTCGCCGTTCACCTCGCCATCCTGTGCTTTTTTAGGAGTACATCCGAAAGATGTAATAACCAAAACAACACATATAGCAGTTAAACATACAGATTTCATATATTTACCGATATGTTCCATTTCTTCGTAATTCCTTTCTGAATATTTTTCTGATATCAAAGCACAACGCCTAAGACACAGTTTATTTTAAAAGCACGTAAAAATCAAGCATATAATTTATTAAATCCTTTTTAGCGTAGCTAAACAACCTTCAACTGCTTCATCCACGATACAACAAAAGAAAGCCCATCTGTAATCCTTTTTAGCGTAGCTAAACCAGGATTACAGATGGACTTTCTTTTGTTGTTTTTATTTAAGTGTACTCCACTTTTCGTTTGCCTGTGTTTCAATTTTTGACAAACTGTCCTCTACAGATACGGAACCATTGTAAAGATCTTTAAACAACTGATCCATACCCTCTGCTATGATATTACCTACCACGGAAGGAACTTCACAAGTAACCTGGCTGGGTACATATGTCTCAGTATTAGCAACAAAAGCATTGAAGTTTTTGTCCGGATAATCATTAAGATGCCAGAACGTCTCATTTTTAAGCGAACCGAGAAGCGGAACCGCACCGCCGGCGCCCTGATTTATAGCTCTCTGACCTGCTTGTGTATATACACTGAGAACGAGAGCTGCAGCTGCAGCCGGATTAGATGTGTAGCTGAATACACCATAACCGAATGAACCGCAAGGTGTAGCCGGATAATCAAAAAGCGGGAACGCAACTACATCCCAATCAATACCCTGGGAAGTATACTGTGCAGCTCTGTCTGCAAGACTTGCAAAAGAACCGAGCTGCCATATAGCAGCGGTAGAGATTACGTTATCGTCATTTATATTAGCAAATGCCGTAGCATAATCGCCTCCGTATGTCATATTTGTCATCCAAGGATAAATATGCTTATTCTGAAGAACTCCTACAAACTCTTCAATACCTTTGAGAACATTCTCGTCGGTTGTAAGAGTTATCTTTTTGTTTACGGTGTCACACCACTGTCCGCCGAAACCTAAATAGAACGGTACGTACATAGGTGAAAGGTTAAGTCTGATAGCAGCACCAACCTGTGTAAGGGCTCCGTCAGGACCTACAACAGTAAGTTTTTGAGCGTATTGCTTGAAATCTTTCCAAGTCCAATCATCTGTAGGCATCGGAAGACCTGCCTGTGTCATCATACCCTTGTTGTATGTAAAAGTATTCTGACCGCAGTTTGTAGCTACCATATAGAGGCGACCGTCAGCTTCTCCGAGATTATAGAATCCTGCATATACATCATTCATATCAAGTCCGAAAGACTCATCTTTTGAGAAGTACTCTGCATAACTGTCCAAAGGCATAAGAGACTTGTTTGTGATAGCCATATCATATACCTGAGTATCGTCAAGCCAGAAAACATCTCCCATATCCTTGGCAGAAAAACGTGCTGACCAGTTTCCTCTGTCAGAGAATTCTTCTTTAACTTTAACAGATGGATACATACTCTTGAAAGTAGACACCCATTGTCTGATAGAAGCTCTGTTTGCGTCACCGCTATACACGTCCTGAGGACATGTAAGAGTAATAGTACCGTCAACTACTACCTCACCCTCGATATCACCTGTTACTCTCGTCTTGGTGTTACAACCGAAGCTCGAGAAAACTATAGCAACACAGATTGCGACAAGGCACACAGACTTCACATATTTACCGATATGCTTCATCATTTCAATATTCCTTTCCGAAATAATTTTTTCGTCCGGCAAATGCGCCGACATATTTACTACAACATTTTATATAAATTTTATGATTTCGTCAACATTTAACATATCAAATCAGAAGAAATTCGACAAATCAAGCGCATCATGTTTAGAGAGTAATTCAAGAGAACATTTTATTCTTGCGGAAGAAACCGATACAGCATAATAATTACCGTTTTTCGCCTCAGTTTCAAGCTCTGTTATAAGGATTTGAATGTGATGTATCTCTTCATGATCAAAGAAAAAACACCAACGATTAGAACATTTATCCCACTTATTCTTAAGTGCATCGGTAAACACGGCTATACTTTCTTTTTCTTCATCATCCGATTCGTCGAAAAACAGATTCGCTTCTATCAATTCCACTTTGCTTGTAAGTTCAGTTATGTCCTGCTTTAATGTCCGCGAAAAATAATACGCCAATAAAAAAACAGCTGTCGGAATAAATATAACTGCAATAATAAACACAATAGTACTCTTACTCATTTTCCTGCACCTCTTTTTGATTTAAGCTGAACAAAAAAACTTCCGTCCATCCCGGCACTTGCATACAAAACATCTCTTACAGAGTGACCTCCGGCTTTCTTTATGGCCTTTTCCAATCCATTTACATCAACTGATATTGCACCAATGTTGTCCTCCATAAGAGTTCCGGAAATTATAACATCCACACGGAGCGGCTCCTCATTTTGAGAACCAACATCGCATCTTTCGGCAGGTGCCGCAAACCCATAAGGTATAACGCTTAATTCTCCGTTAGTTTCCAGCCTTGCCTGGTTTATTTCCTGTATATCGTTATAGCCTTTTATCCTCAAAGCTTCCGTAAGGTCATCAATTGTATACATCTCATCCCGCAGACTTTTTTCATCAATTTTCCCCTGTCTGATTACTATTTTTGATTTTCCGCAGATAAATCCTCTGAACTTTATGCTTTTAAGTATTGCAAATGACAATGCTATCTGCGACAGAACCAATGCCAGTATCGGAACGATTCCGTTTAATATCGGTACGGAATTATCTTCCATCGGCATTGCGGCAAGGTCTGCAATCATCAATGCCACCACTACCTCGTGCGGTTGCATCTGTCCGATCTGTCTTTTACCCATAATTCGCATGCTGAGTATCACAACTATATACATAACAATTGTCCTGAAAAAGCATATCAACATTTTGTCATAGTCCTTTCAAATATATTAAACGCGGCGGGCGATATATCGCCCGCCGCGTTGTCGCTTCTGACATTATTATGTGCTGAATAAAAATTATTACTCAATCATTTTTTTGAATTCTTCTTCGTCAATAATTTTTACACCGAGTTTCTGAGCTTTTTCAAGTTTGCTGCCTGCCTCTTCGCCTGCCAGAACTACACTGGTCTTTGCAGAAACACTTCCCGAGCATTTACCGCCGAAACTCTCTATTATCGCCTGTGCATCGGAACGTTTGTATGTCGGAAGCGTACCGGTCAGAACGAAATTCATTCCTTTGAAACGCATATCCTGTGACTCATCCTTTACGGGAGACTTTAGGTTTAGGCCGTACTCTGCAAATCTCGACAAAGTGTGAGCTGCTTGCTCCGTACCGAAGAAATCATATACACTCTGTGCCGTTATCAAACCGAAATCGTCGATTTCCGACAATTCTTCGACGGTTGCGCGCGATATTTCCCAGATGTCCGCAAAGTGTTCTGTAAGCATTTTAGAAGTCTTCTCACCTATATGTCTGATGCCAAGGCCGAAGATAAGCCGATACAAGTCATTTTTCTTTGATTTTTCAATAGCCGCAAGCATATTCTCAACTGATTTTTTACCCATGCGTTCTATGGAAAGTAACTCTTCGGTTTTATCTTTCAACGTGTAGATATCCGCAATCGAAGATATCAGATTGTTTTCGAGCAAAACACTTATAACTGCAGGACCCATACCGTCAATATTCATAGCATCTCTTGATACAAAATGAATGATCCCCCGTTGGAGCATTGCCGGACACTCAATACCTATACAGCGGTAAGCAGCTTCGTCTTCATCTCGCTTAACAGGACTTCCGCACACCGGACAAACTTCGGGCATATTAAATGCAATACGTTCTGCACCGTCTTTTTCTCTCTCTGCAAAATCAACCTCTACGATGGCAGGAATAACGTCTCCGGCTTTCATAACCGTCACGATATCGTTTATATAAATATCTCTTTCCCTTATAAAATCAATATTGTGAAGTGTCGCTTTGGAAACGGTAGATCCTGCAAGACGCACAGGTTCGAGAATCGCAAGAGGTGTCAGAACTCCTGTTCTGCCGACCTGTACTTCTATATCTGTAAGTCTCGTTTTTTTCTTTTCTGCTGGAAATTTATACGCAGTAGCCCACTTGGGAAATTTGGATGTAGTACCAAGCATTTCACGAAGTTCAAACTCATCGGTCTTTATAACAGCTCCGTCTATATCGTATTCAAGCGCTCCCCGGCTCTCACCGATTTCGGAAATAGCCTCCCACACTTCTTCCACGGTCGTACATTTTTTGTAACCGGGACTTACTTTAAAGCCGAGTTCTTTCATAAGTAAAAGAGACTCACTGTGAGAATTAACCTCTGCACCCTCAATTTCCTGAAGATTAAATATAAATATATCCAGGGCTCTGGATGCGGCAATCTTCGTATCAAGCTGTCTGAGTGAACCGGCAGCGGCATTTCTCGGATTTGCAAATTTATTAAGACCTTCAAGTTCCTGCTCAGCATTTACTTTTTCAAAAGTCTTATGAGGCATATATACTTCGCCTCTGACAACAACTTTCGGAATTTTTCTTGTAAGTTTCAAGGGAATAGACTTTATAGTACGCAGATTTTCGGTAACATCCTCGCCTACAAATCCGTCACCTCTTGTAGCGCCCGACGAAAAAATACCGTCAATATATGTAAGTGCAACAGAAAGGCCGTCAATTTTTTTCTCTACAACGAACGAAATATCACTTTCGGTATCCGCACGAAGCTTTTCGCAAAATGCAATAACTTCTTCCTTTGAGAAAACATTATCCAAGCTCTGGAGCGGCACGTTGTGTGTAAATTTTTCAAAACCGTCAAGAACCCTGTCGCCGACACGCTGTGTCGGCGATTCGGGTATCACTAAATCAGGATATTCTTTCTCTATAGAAACAAGCTCTCTGTACAGAACATCGTATTCAAAATCATTTACGCTCGGGTTGTCTAAAACATAGTATTCGTACGCATAGCGGTTTAAAACTTCTCTGAGTTCTTCTGCCCTTCCGGCCGCTTGTATTTTATCCATATGCACAAAAACCTCCGTTCTTTCAGCTTGCTTTATTATACCAAACGCACACCCCGTTTTCCACCATAACATTTACATAAGGTACTCTGTTATGTCTCCGAAATCAAAGCCTTTATGCACGGCAAGATTTATACCGTTTGACAGAGCCGTTGACATTCTGTCGACAGCCATATCAATATTTTTCGGCGTTACAACCATTTCTTTTCCGCAACGCACCGAAACAGCCTCATCCATCGAAGATTCAAGTTCGCACCCTTCGACGTCTTCAAGCAAATCTTTTGCCAGAGTGTATACATCCACCACCGTCGGAACTCCTATCGCAATTACCGGAATACCGAGCGTATCATACGAAATCTCCATACGTCTGTTACCTACTCCCGAACCGGGTACTATGCCGGTGTCGGTTATCTGCACAGTAGTATTTACTCTCGACGTTCTTCTTGCTGCCAACGCGTCTATTACAATTATAATATCGGGATTTGTTTTTTCTACCAGACCGCTTATTATCTCGGCCGTTTCCACACCTGTGACACCCATTACTCCGGGCGACACCGCACAGACGTTTCCGAGCCTCATATCAATTTTATCTTTCAATTGTTCGTTTTGCTTTGCGTGCCTTGTGACAATTATTTTTTCAACAACTTTCGGTCCGAGCGAATCCGGAGTTATATATCTATTTCCGAGTCCGATAATCATTATAAGAGGATCTTTTTTATAAATTCCTTTTATAAACTCTTTTAATTCATCTGATAACGTATAAGACACTTCTCTGTGAATTTCATTTGTATTAAGTTCAGGTGTCGTAAGTTCGAGCGTCACATAATTTCCGCGTTTCTTTCCGATTTGCTTTTCCGCCTCAGGTCCGTCAACTTTTATTCGTGTAATTCTGAGAAATTCTTTATCCTCTGTATCAACGGTTATTCCTTCAGGCAACCTTTTTTCACTCACATAAGTAAGTCTTTTTTCATCTATCATCTCTCTGGCTTCGAGCGCCAAGTCAGTACGTATTTGCATAATGCACCATCCTTTAATGCTTTTTGTATGAATGGTTTTATTATGCGTAATAAAAAAAATTCTAATCAAACAAAAAAAGACTGCCCGAAAATCGGATACAGCCCTGTTTTGATAAAGTAAATAAATTGTATTCTCAAAATTACTGAGCAGCGTTAGCAGCCTTAGCTAATCTTGACTTTCTGCGAGCGGCGGTATTCTTATGAATAAGTCCTTTTGCTGCTGCCTTGTCGAGACTGATAGATGCAGCCTTTACAGTAGCTGCCTTGTTATCACTATTATCAGCGATAGCTACTCTAGCTTTCTTCAAAGATGTTCTGAGTGCAGATCTCTGTGCTGACTTTCTCTCGTTTCTCTTTTCTGATGTGATAACTCTTTTCTTTGCTGATTTAATATTCGGCAATTTATTCACCTCCCGCGTATATTTCGTGTCTAATCGCAGACAACCGCTATTTTAACACAGTGATTTTTATAATGCAACAAAAAATTTCTACATTTTAAAGATTTCTTACTACCCACCATATCGACATGACGGCAAGTACAATTATGTCCATACTTATGTGCGGCGTTGTGTATGTTGCTTTGCCTGTTTTAATATAGTTTCTCGAAAAAGAAAAGCACACCCATGCAACGTAAATCAGTTCCAGCGGAAACAGCAGATTGTACTCTATCATCGCTTTAAAATCCAATTTCAAAAGCGATATCGCAGCTCTTGTATTTCCGCAACCTGCACACTGCCACCCGGTAAGTTTACGAAAAATGCACGGAACACCGGCTCCGCACAAATTCAGTATTATAAGTAATGCAATGCACAATAACAAAATCACAGCAGTTACTGCAACATAAACTTTTCTTTTTTTAACTTTCTCCATTTCACAATAACCACCGTAAACAATTTAATACACCCGTCATAATAAACCGTTTTTCCTCACTCCGTCAATATGTAAAAACCTGGCATAATCATATCTATATGACGAAAGCGGCATATCCAGCGCATCCGCAGAATGCGCCGCAACCGTTATAACCGGTTCAATCTTCAAAATTATCAATGAATGATGATAATACTTTTTTTCTCTCATGCCGAGCTGTACTACATCGCCCGGCTCTGCATCCGACTGTCTGACCGCCCTTCCGTAAGGTCCTGCACCACGATTTCCAACCAAGAAATCATACAGAAATTCTACTCCGCTCCACGACGCTGTTCTGTCATACGAAGAACGATAATACCATCCTGTCACCTGTGTATAATTCATAACATCTGCGCCTGCGTATATACACTGTGACACAAAGCTCGTACAATCACCGCCTATGGCATCAAAATCATAGTATTGACTGTTTCTGCCAAGCGCCCAACGCCGTGCATAATCAAGCACTGCTTTCCTGTCATAAATCTTTTCATACATACAAAACGCCTCCTTTGTTATATTTTATGTTTTAACAAAGGGGGCGGATAATAAAACACTATTTCTTGTCTGCATTTGCAGGATTGTTTAACAGTTCTCCCGATTCAGAAAAACGGGAACCGTGACAAGAACAATCCCATGTATGCTCTTGCGGATTGTATTTAAGCGCACAATACATATGAGGACACCGTGGCGCAGTAGGTCTCAGAAGTCCCGCCATAGACTCTGCAATATTTAATACAAGTTGCGGTCTCAGAACAGATCTTGAAGGTGAATACACATTTTCATACTCCGAATATTTTCCTTGAAGAATGTCTGTCAAAAGCATTGCAGCAACCATCGATGAGCTCATGCCCCACTTATTGAAGCCAGTCGCGACATAAAGGGCATGCGTGTTTTCCGAATACCTCCCGATATATGGAATATCGTCCAAAGTCATACAATCCTGGGTTGCCCATCTGAATTTTTCCTTTACATTGGGATAATTTTTCTTTGCAAATTCAGAAAGTTCCCGCCAATTACCGCCCTTCTTTCCGGTACGGTGACTTCCGCCTCCGAGCAGTAATAAATCTCCATAATTTCTGAATGAAAGACCTTTCCCGGACTCATCAATGTACATTCCTTTAACATCAGGTGCATTCTCCAAACCGATAACATACGATCTGTGCTGGTACATTTTCAAAAAATACATCCCGTGTTTGTTCAGAAAAGGAAAATGCGTTGCAACAACTATTCTTTCGGCGAAAATATTTCCGTGTTCGGTAGCTGCTCCGCCGGGAACCAGCTCCGTTACTCTTGTGTTTTCATATATATTCAGATCTTTTGCGATGGTGTAAAGAAATTTAAGCGAATGAAACTGTGCCTGATTTTTTACACAAACAGCACCCGCTACGCTGACAGGTATCGTCAACTTGTCGGTAAAAATTGCACTGTAGTTGAGTTTATTATACGCGGCAACTTCTTTCTCTATCTTCTTCCTGTCATTTAAAGAATATACATACGCATCACATTCTTTATAATCGCAATCAATTTTCTTGCACATCTCACGATATTTATCAAGCGCCGCCTGTTGCGACATCATGTAAAGAGCGGCATACTCTTCTCCGAAACGACTAATCATTTTATCGTAAATTAATCCGTGCTGTAATGTTATCTTGGCAGTTGTGTTTTGCGTCACACCTCCGCAGATTTTATCAGCCTCTGCAATCACGCAATCAATTCCCACACTCTTCAGCATATATCCACACAGTATTCCGCAAATTCCGCCGCCGATTATCAGTACGTCAGTTTTGATATCCGACTTCAAAGTTTCAAATTCCGGTCTATCCGTTGTTTGACTCCACAAAGAATTCATTTTTTAATCACACCTTTTTTCTCTTAGTATGTACAAAAATGTGCAATTTATTTTATATATAAACTTTGTCCGGCAACAAAAAACACAGCACCTGCTATGAATAGGCACTGTGTTTTATATCAATATACATTTAAAGCCAATCGGTATTACTTCTTCACATCGCGGTTTTATAGGCGAAAAAATCATACTGTTTTATACCGATTTTATCAAGAATCTCTCTGCTTTTTTCGCGGTCTTCTTCCGTGTTGTATTCGGGAATAAGAGGCAATCTGACAACAATGCGCTCTGTACCGATCATTTTTACAAGTCTCTCCAGATTTTCGAGCATCACGCTATTGTCTTTGCCGGTATAATTCATATATATTTCGGAATTTGTATCCTTACAGTCTATATAGAACATATCTATACACTCGGCGGCAGTCTTTACATTTTCCCAAGGTACATTAAGTGATGTCTCGGCACACAGATGCCACTCTTCTCCGCAAACATTGCGAAATTCTTTTATAAATTCTGAATATAAAAGAGGTTCTCCTCCGCCGAATGTTACACCGCCGTTTGTTGCAAGAAAATACAGTTCATCTATTTTCACACGCTTGTAAAGGTCTTCCGGAGTAAGCTTTTCGTACTTTGTATCCGGATCAAAAGAAAAAGAATTTATACAATATTTACACCGCAAAGGGCATCCGTGAAAGCAGACAAGCGTTGTAACACCCTGTCCGTCACTTTGCATTCTGAGACGCGAAAAAGTAATTACAGGAGCAGTCAGGGTTCTCTCATTATCCGACATAAATAATATCGCCCTCAATCTCTGTTTCATAATCCCCGGAATCGGTCTCGGCAGGAGCCGCCGTTCCCATAAGCGGAATACGGGTATTATCACTCTCACTCGGCTCGTCAGTCTCAACAGGCGCAAATGTTCCCATCTCCGGTATAAGCTCTCCTTCAATAAATTCAGTTTCAAGAGGTGCAGTTTCACTCGGAGTCGCACTATACGAATAGTTATTACCGATATCTACATCACCGTCAAGTTCCCGATGACTGAACAGATTATCAATTTCACAACCGGTCGCAGAAAACATCATTGATGCCGCAATACCTGCAACCGCAACTTTCTTTCCCACACTACTACGTTTTTTTAATTCATCTTCAAGATATTTAAGTTCAGCCTCACACTTAGGGCAAGTACCTCTACAGTTGCCCTGAAATTTACATTCCGAAGTGACATATTCTATATCGTTTTCTTCAGCAATCCTTTTACGAATGTCCTTCAACATTTTGCATTTACTTTTTCCGTTCATATCGATACCTCCGTATAGAAATTTGCATTTATATACTTATATCTCGTAAAAAAGTGAAATTGGTTTCAAATTTTGTATAATTACAACAACGAATTGTAAAAATCCTTATCAAACTTCTTAATACAATTTATGTAGTCTGCCACTCTGACACAATTTTCCAAATCGAACTCGTCAATCCCCTGAAACGCAAAAATCTCGTCGTACAAATCACAACTACCCTCTATGTGAACATATCCGGTAGTCAGGTCTATTCCGACAAAAAGCGGACAATTCTCCCAAATCTCTTCACGATTATCATAAAGCACTTTTCCGCGGCCTTCGTTTTTTACTATAAACGCCACCGGACAGACTTCTGAACCGTTGGGAAGTCTCTTTTTCAAAAAATCAGAAAAAGAAACATTGTCTGTTACGACTTTCAAATACTTTTCATCGTTAACTTCCTCAAGAGGATATTTATTCTTTATAAATTTGAGAACTTCTCTTCCGCTTCTGCGATTAGGCTTTAACTTGTCTTTAAACAAAACATAAACTTCATTACATTCATCAATCAGTTCTTTTGAACCTGGGCCCGTAATCATAAAAACACATCCTTTCTTCCTACTTGAATAAAACTATCTTTTCAGCCAAAACTTTTCACACACAAAGAATATCACACACCCGAGTGCATAACAAAATATATCAATAATAGAAAAACCTGTTCCGAGCACTATGCTGAAAAACTTGCTGTCACCAAGACCGAGCAACGAAACATAATCAAAATATTGTCCTATCTCAACAGCCAACGCAAAAAGGAACACCCACACCGGCAAAAGTTTAACTTTCTCCGGCAAAAAAATTCGCACAAAACAACAAATCAGAATCGTTACAAGAATATCTCCGCCGTAAGGTCTGATAAAAGCATCTCTTACAAAAAGTGCAATAAGTACCTCAATAACAAAAATCGCAACAAATAATACAGCATACACAGCACGCAATTTCAACATATTGTTTTTCATTTTTAACACCAAACCAAAAACACTGACTATAATTTACTTATACTTTTCCATCAGGATCGCCGTACTCTCTCTTCATGGCTTCGATAGATACGACCCACTGTTTGCCGAACTTACAGACATCAACACCATTCACAAATTTACCGTACGACACAGCTTTGCGTAATGTACTTTCATTTAAATTCCAAATGAATGTCGCATCACTAAACGCCATAAGTCCGTCAAACGGAGTTTCAATCTGCACACCGTTAGCCCACAGTTCGTCACAGGAAATATCAATATCATCATTCCAAATAATACCGTATCCTCCTTGGTCTACTTTTACCGAAGCAAACAGTATATGATTGTCTTTCAGAGATATAAAAAAACTATATTTTTCAAAAAGCGGAGAAACATCATAAATTTTAGTAACACCTTCGGCAAACTGAACCATCAATTTGTAATCATAAATTGCATCAACAGTCTTCACTTTATGAAACATTGAAAAATCACCTCACTCTAACGGAGAGAGAGCTGTAAACTCTTGCGTCTCCCAAATCTGCAAAAGAGATGTTTTGTGAATTTTGTTCCATTCAAGTACCATCTCCAAAGCCTTCTTTGGAAGCTCCCCTTCTAAAACAGTTCCGTTTTTATATCTATTGCAGCAATATAATCTCCATAAATAGCATGAAAGTGTGGTGGATTGTGCTCTGATTGTTGAAAATACATACGAATAACGATTCCGTAGAATCTCGATAATATAGGCATTTTCTCACTCCTTTCACGCACATCATATCACGATATAGTGATATAATCAATGATATTATACGCCACATATAAGAAATCTATGCCACACTCATTTTATCTTTAAAACATTTTCAATGCGCGGAAAACAAGGCGTCGGAGCAAATATCTTATCAACCAATTTTCCCGTAAGGCTGATAGCAGGAGAATTTATCACCGTTGTAACAAGAGTTCCGAGTCCTATGTTGTGAAAAGATAAATACCCGATTGACGTCCAATCAAAGGAACCGATATCCCCGAAGAGGAATATCGCAAGAGCAAGAGAAAACACCAAAAGAGATATATCAAAAGACCACTTTACTTTTGTAATCTTTAATTTAAAACGATCTGCAATTTCAGATACAAACAATTCGTATACCTGAAGAGGCATATATGTTCTGAAGAAACATGCAACACCAAAAGCAATAATCATATCTCCTACGATAAGCATCACCCATCTGAGCCACACTGCATCGAATTTCACACCACAGAGCAACCACAAGAAAAAATTTAATATATAACCGTACAATACCGCTACCGCAAAAGAAAGAAGATAGCGCCAGTTGAATCGCCTTACAACTACACACATCAGCAACAAAAGCAATCCTTCAAAAACATATTCCGTAACTCCTACGCTGAATATACTGCTCCATTTCAAAAGAATTTCAGAAAGCACAAAAGAAGGTGCGGCAATCATCGACACACCTAAGTCAGCCTTGCTGCAAATAGCAACGCCGAAAGCGACAAAAACAATACCTAAAAGCCACAGTAATTCAGATGATTTTTGAATTTTTTTCATAGTACAATCTCCGATACAAAATAAAAATAGCTCTTACTGTTTGATATAGAAACAGTAAAAGCTATTCTCCGTACAGGGGCGGAAGGAATCGAACCCTCGTCAAAAGTTTTGGAGACTCCTATTCTACCGTTGAACTACGCCCCTATTAAATTTTGCCGAGCCAACTGCTCAACGGGTGCAAGTATACCCTACAAGACGCGATATGTCAACCCGAAATTTATCCATGTCACAGGAATTCAGGAATTTTTCGGAGAGAGTCCGTAATCCAATCAGGACATACATCATCCGGAAGTTCTTTGCCGTAAGGATTGAACCAACAACTTTTTATACCGTAGTTTATTCCGCCAATGATATCAGCCCTTAAAGAATCACCGATAATAACCGTTTCCGACGGTTTCAGACGAGGCAATTCGCGGTAACAGATGTCAAAAAATTCCCTGCTCGGTTTTGCAAACCCTATATCGGCAGACACAAAAATCTTGTTGATATGTTTTAACATTCCGCACTTTTCAAGACGATTGTATTGCTGATAGTATTCGGCATTACTAACAACATAAAGTTCGTATTTGCCGGCTAAATATTCAACAAGTTCTGCCGCACCGTCCACAGGCACCGCAATCGTATGTAACCCTTCAAAAAAATCCTTTTCAAAAGCTACGCCGTCTGCATCAATGCCACCGATTTCATCAAAAACAAGATTCCAACGAATCTCGTGAAGTCTTGCTCTTGTGAGGGTGCCTTTTTCGATATCGTGCCAAAGGCCGTTATTTATACGGTGAAAAGTTTCCACTAATGTTTCATTGAACTCTACACCATGTTTTTCACAAGCTTGTTTCATCGACATACGGGAACACTCACCGAAATCAAGCAATGTATCGTCAACATCAAGAAAAATCGCTTTTATCACTTCAAATACCTCTTGTTTTCATCAATTAAAAAGTAAATTCAGATAACCTTTGAGACTTTCGTTTCCGGCAATTTTTTTGTACATTCCCAAAGAAATATCTTCTCCCGAAAAACATGCCAACGCCTCAGCAAAACCTTTATCAAAAATCACCTGCTCCGCAAGATCAAAAGATTTTTCTCCCATACACTCCGCAAAAGCAACGCCTTCGTCAGAAAACTCCGCCACGACGTAATTCTGTCCGCATATATAAACAGTTGCTTCACGCATACAAAGTTCTTCAAAAAGAAATTCCGCAGACCGCCGGTAAACAACCTCCGGCACTGTATTCTGCAAATAAATATCATTCATTTTTTCAATCACACGCACAGTTTCATTGAAGGTAAGCTTCGAAAAATCAAAGGTTTTGTAACTTTCAAAATGATTTGCCGCGCTTACAACTTTTTTGCCGTACGAAAAACCTTCCGAAAATCCGAGTTTTCCGTAAAAACTTTTCAAACTTTCACTTGCAGCAATAAGTATCGCAAAATCTTTGTCTGAATTTATCTTTTCAGACCACTCAATAAGTTCCCGCATTATAGACTTTCCTCTGTAATCGGGATGTGTACCCGCGCCAAAAATATAGTAAGTCGAGTAGTCTTTGCAACCATCGGTAAGCGTCACATCAAACATATGGAGCATCGAAACAACCTTTTCTCCATCCCTGTACACCAAAGTCTTTTCAGGTTTCCACACTCGTTCAAAAAAACTCCTGCAATACCACTCCTCACCGGGAAAACAAATATTATAAAGCGCCACAAGAGCTTCTTTATCGTCAATCGTTGCAATTTGCTTCATACTTATCAGTAAGGAAAACCGGGTTATACGAAAGCTTTGACTTTCTGAGACCCTCTATTCCCAAATCCTCCTCACGATTTATATATTTGTACGTACTCAGGCGATTTTTGCAAAACTCATTGAATATTATCTGATACAAGCCTTTTACATCAAAAAATGCCTTTTCAAAAAGAATATCCGTTGCATCAGAATTCTGTGGCGCGCCTATCGTAAAAGCAGACACCTCGCCGTCAATCAAAATCATACCACCGTATATTTCAAGAGCAGTTGAATAATCAAAAGCTCTGGTTATCGCAAGCAATTCGTCACGGTAAGCATCTTCACTCATGCCGGATCGCTCTCTGAACTTTTCAAGATATTCAAAAATCAACTCACGATCACTTGAAAAATCTATGTCGCGGTATTCCCAACGACCCTCATAGTCAGTCTTAAAGCGGTTCACCAGATTTCTTTTTGCATGAAGTTTCTTTCCTGCAAGTGAAATCATACTTTCTGTTTCGTAAATATAATCACACGACCACCTTGCATAAGTGATCTCCATATCACAACATTTTTTAAAAACATCAATTTTTTCAGGAGTTATATCAATGATTTTAAACTTTGTATCACATATTTTTGCATATTCAACAATTTGCCCAACAACACTCTGAAAATCACCAAAGCCCATAGGTGCAGAATAAATTCCGTAACCTTCATTTTCGTACTTTATGACCAGCATATCGTCAACAATACAATACTTTGTCTCATATATTTCCTGCCATATGCAAAGTGTAGCAAAGCAGCGGTCAGCCATAATCTTCCCTTCCGCCTGCAAATATTTATCAATTATATCTTTGTCTTCAACTCTGACTTCCTTAAATACCATCACAAATCTTCTCTTTAACATTCAATATCAAATAATGCAAAAACAAACAATGCAATTTTATTCCAAAACAGACATTTTATCAATTCATAATTTTTCAGGCAATCAAAGCTGATTATCGAATTTGTATTGAAAATTTTCCCAAAAAGGTTTAACATTTCCTTAAGTTCATAAAACAACACGATATTTTAACTTAATTTAAGAAATAAATGTATAATTAAATAAAAAGTGAACATTCATATTGTATGAGGTATATTATGGACACAAAATTAAAGAAAGATTCAAAACCGAATATCGACTACTCTAAACGAATTATCACAATACCGAATATCCTGTCGTTTTTCAGGTTGCTTTTGATCCCGATAATCGCATGGCTCTATATAAAAAAGCAAGACTACTATATGACGGTTATCGTCCTCGGGCTGTCAGGTTTAACGGATGTTGTCGACGGCATCATCGCACGAAAATTCAATATGATAAGTGATTTCGGCAAAGCATTCGACCCGATAGCAGACAAGCTCACCCAAATCATCGTGCTTTTCTGCCTCGTTTCCCGCTTTGACTTTATGATAATTCCTCTCATCCTGCTCATAATAAAAGAACTTTTCGCAGGCATTACGGGACTTCTCACGATAAAGAAAACACATCAGGTACACAGCGCCGTATGGCACGGCAAAGCCACCACAGTTTGCCTCTACATTTTAATGACGGTACACATAATCTGGTACACAATTCCGGCTCATATTTCAAATATTCTGATACTTCTCTGCACCGTTATGATGCTCTTATCCGCCACACTGTACGGAATAAAAAATATAAAATTGATATGTGCAGCAATCAGTAATGATACTTAATAAACAACATATTTACGCTATGAACAATTCTTTCAATCAATCATTTGACCCAACAGCATTCTTCATACAAATCTTTGAAGAAAACAGCAAAACACTTAAAAACTTATTTAAAAACAAAATCAACGGTAATTTTTTGATTAAAACGGAACGAGAAGTCATAAACAAAATTGGTCCCGAACTATTAAATTTTTATCAAATAAATTTTGACAGAACACGTATTATGACAGGGAACGATGAAACGATTGAATATGACATCTGCAGAATAATAGTTGGCATACATCGACACCACTCAATATTCCTTACAGAACAAAAAATTCGCGATAACCAAAAAAGCAGTATCTATCTAGCTACCATTGTAAATGAAGTAATTGAAAAAATACAGTTCAGAAAATACGGGAATTTTTTCTTTCGTAAAAACCAGATTTTTTCGGGAGATGAATTTTTGTATTTTCCGGTTCCATACGAATTATTTGTACTTTGTATGAGGTCTATTGACTTAATGACCAATCAACCGAATACTAGGTTTGATTATTATTTGGGTATTATTAAGAATGCATTAGCTTCATTAACGCTTATGGAGAATAATTTATTAAACAATGCCTATCCTCTATGCCGTGGAATGATTGAACAATATGTTAAGATTCTTATTCTTAAAAAACATCCAACTAGTTATAAGGACTACGATCGTTTTTGTAGTTATGAAATCAACCAATCGTGTTGTAGTCAAAAGTATCCTGAAGAATTCATAAAAGAATTTAATCAGCGTACCCTAATGTCATCTAATAGCAAGGTTGATTATCTGCATTATGGGTGGCTTGACTCGATCTCAGACTACAACACACAAAAAAACAACAGATACTCCATATATGGAATTTTAGAATATATCTCCGCAAATGTAATCAATGACTGGGAGTATGCAAAAATTAACCAACTAGAAATACTATACAAAATGTGCCATGGGTACACTCATGGTAGCGTATTACAAGTAAGATACCCTTTACTTCAATACTTTGAGATATCGATTATGATCAAACATGTTATTGAAGGTATCTTTTACGACATAAACAGGGTTTTAGATAGAACGATTAATTCAGAAGATGAAAAACTCCTAAACATACTTAACCGAGATTTTAAACTTCTAAATACGCAATACAATAATAGGACAGCCGAAAAGTTAGAATTGTACTATAACACCTATCATACTCATAATTAACTAAAGCCCGTTCGGCAATGTGCCAACGGGCTTTAGCATAAAATTCAGTTATTAAAAATCAATAGTCAGTATCAAGAGACCAACCGTGATCATCGTGATATATCATCAGCTTTGTCATACCGCCGTCAATGCAGATATTTTCGCCCGTAATAAACCCTGCCATATCCGAGCAAAGGTAAAGCACCATATTGGCAATATCCTGAGGATTACCCACTCTGCCGGCAGGTTGTTGAACAGCATCTGCACCCTCGTAAACGGTATAAGCATTATCAATCCAACCTGGTGAAATAGAATTCACACGAACCTTTCCCGAAAAGCTGACCGCAAGTGCATGAGTTAGTGCCGATATGCCTCCCTTAGCCGCCGTATAACTTTCCGTCTGAGGCTGAC
>SVJA01000019.1 GCA_015069195.1 Oscillospiraceae bacterium
AAATCGTATAAAGGGATAAGGTGAGCAGATTGCGAAAAACCCTTTATTTTCAAGGCTTTTAGAGGAATTCATTAACGCCCTACAATAAGCGATAATGATTTAAGAAAAGTTAGTTTTCAAATTCTTGTTTATCTAAATGTTCTACGTATTGGAATTTCTCTGTTTAAGCTTTATCCTGTACTCTTGCACAGTCAATACATCTTCCATATTTATCCAACTCAAGTTTATGTAATGTTTTAGATAATTCTTCGAAAATCATCTGTTTTTCAAGCGTTGTACAAAAATTCTCGTTTTCAATAACCGGACTATAGCCTTTATAGCCACATATTACGCAAGTATTGATGTATTTTTTTGCTGATTTGTTCCAATTTTCAATATAAATGGAGTAATCTCGTTTTGTGTATTTACTATGCGACATTCCATTCCTCCAGAACATCAAATTCTTATTTACCGCCTTGCTTACTCTTTATACAACGATTTGAGCAATGCAATCTCTGCCGCATATCCGTCAAGTTCGTTTGGTGTTTCGAGATAGAAAGGCAAATCGCGGAGCGCAGGGTGGTTTATTATCCTTGCCATAGCGTCTGTTCCGATAGAGCCCTCTCCGATTTTCTCGTGGCGGTCTTTGTGGCTTTGGAACGGATTTTTGCTGTCGTTCATGTGGATAGCTTTGAGTCTGTCAAGTCCGATGATTCTGTCAAATTCTTTAAGGACGCCGTCAAGATTATCGACGATATTGTAGCCTGCGTCGTATACGTGGCAAGTATCAAGGCATACACCGATTTTATCGGAAAGATTGACCTTGTCTATTATTGCGCGAAGTTCTTCGAAACGGCCTCCGACCTCACTGCCTTTGCCCGCCATTGTTTCAAGAAGTACTATTGTTGTTTGCTCAGGTGTAATGATTTTGTTGAGCTGATCTGCAATAAGTTCGATACCTTTTTCAACGCCCTGGCCTACGTGGCTACCGGGATGAAAATTATAAAAGTTTCCCGGCGTATATTCCATTCTTTTAAGGTCGTCTGCCATAGTCATAAGTGAAAATTCACGTATTTTAGGATCTGCCGAGCAGGGGTTAAGTGTATAAGGTGCATGCGCCAATATGCACGGAATATTTCCTTTTGCTGTTTCGTGATATTTCTTTATATCATCTTCAGAAATATCTTTTGCCTTGCCCCCGCGCGGGTTTCTGGTAAAAAACTGGAAAGTATTTCCTCCGATTGAAATGATTTCCTTTGCCATATGGTTATATCCTGCCGAAGCCGACAGGTGACATCCTATTTTAAACATAATTTACCTCCGTTTTCAGTCCATGTTTTCTGCGACTTCACCTTCGAGCGACCAAGTCTGCGCCGATGTAATTTTTATCGGAATTATTTTTCCTGTATAGTCCTTGTTGCTTGTAAAATTCACGATTTTGTTGCTGTCGGTACGACCTGTATAGTGGCTGTCGCTCGTTCTGCTGATGCCTTCAACGAGAACATCAAGGGTTTTGCCGACGCAAGCTTCGTTCAATTCTCTGCATATGTTGTTCTGTGTTGCCAAAAGTCTTTCAAAACGGTCTTTTACAACATCCTCGGGAACTTGGTCGGGATACGTGGCAGCGGGTGTGCCGGTTCTCTTGGAATAAATAAATGTGAATGCCATATCGTAACGAACTTTCTCAAACAGGTAGAGTGTCTCTGTAAAGTTTTCTTCTGTTTCACCGGGGAATCCTACGATGACATCTGTTGAAAACGCTATATCCGGAATTTTTGCACGGACTTTTTCTACGAGTGAAAGATATTTTTCTTTGTCGTAGCGTCTGTTCATTCGTTTTAGGATTTCAGAACTTCCTGATTGGACAGGAAGGTGAAGCTGACGGCAAATATTTTTGTGTTTTGCCATAACATCTATAAGTTCGTCTGATAAATCTTTTGGATGCGATGTCATAAAACGGATTCTCGGTACATCAGCTTCTGTGCATATCATATCCAGAAGTGCGGCGAATGTTACCGGAGTTTCTAAATCTTTTCCGTACGAGTTTACATTCTGTCCGAGAAGAGTGATTTCCTGAATCCCGCTTTCTTCGAGTTCTTTTATTTCTTTGATGATATCCTCAGGCATACGGCTTCTCTCGTGTCCGCGCACATACGGGACGATACAGTAAGAACAGTAGTTGTTGCAACCGTACATTATCGTAACCCATGCTTTTATATTGCTTGCACGCTCTATTGGGAGACCTTCTGCAACTTCTTTGTCGGTTCGAGACGTCTCATATATGCGATGGTTGTCCTGAAGACATTTGTAAAGTAATTCAGGCATACGGTGAAGGTTGTGCGTGCCGAAAACAAGGTCTACATTTTTATATTTTTTCTTTATCTCGTCTACGATGGTGGGTTGTTCTGTCATACAACCGCAGACCGCTATAATCATATCCGGATTGTTTCTCTTTAATGCTTTGAGAGCGCCTAAGTGACCGAAAACTTTTTCTTCTGCGTTTTCTCGCACACAACAAGTGTTGAAAATAACAATGGCGGCGTTTTCACTTTTATCAGTTGTTTCGTATCCCATAGCAAGGAGCATTCCGTGAATTTTTTCGGCATCGTGCTCGTTCATCTGGCAACCGAAGTTTCGTATCTGTGCAAAAGATTTTTTACCGCTTTCGGATTCTTTTTGAATATTGAGAGCAGCAACTTCTTGCATATAGTGATATTGTTTCTCTATTTCTTCTTGGGGTATTCTCTGTGTATGCGCGGAACTCATCTGTAAAATGTCCTTTCGTGTAAATGTCTGCGTAAAGTTTAACAAAAAAGCCCAATCGAATTTTTCAATTGGGCAAATTTCGATATGTATTATTCTATATTAAAATCAATTATTCTGCAACGAATTCCGTAAGCTGAATTTTGAAGTTTGCATTAAGAACTCGCAAATCGTCAAGGAATGCTTTTGCATCAGCCATATTTTTTACTCTGATATCGTATGTAAGCTCTGTTACGGTGCCTCCGCTGATTATTCTGATGCCTCTCAACGAATACGATGTTGTATATTTTTTGAGTGTCTCATCAAAGAGTCCGTCATAGTCAATGTTTTCGGGAACTGCAATTTTAAGTGTTTTCTTTGGCGATTTCTTTCTCCCCATACCGATAAGGCTGTAAATAACTATTACAAGGCTGACGATTACGGTCATAATGAGTGCCGGAATATAAAAACCTATACCGGAAATAAAACCTACACCCATCGAGAAGAATATAAATGCAAGGTCTTTCGGCTTTACAACAGCACTTCTGTATCTTATAAGTGAAAGAATTCCTGCAACACTGAATGCTCGTGCGATATTTGTACCGATAGCGCAGATAAGCGCTGAAACAATCATCGAAATGACTACAAGCACAAGACCGAAGCCCGGATCGAATTCAAACTCGTTTGTTGTGAGCTTGTATGCGATAAATACAAAAAGTCCTACAACAAAACCTGCTACGAGTGATGCGCAAATGCTGACGACGTCTATTGAGGTATTAACCGATATTAAGCTTTCTATGAATCTGTCCAACATTGTTATGTTCTCCTTCTTTTTTACGTATATTTATTTCCGACAAAATTCTCATAGGCGCATAATGCGAGCAATATTTTGAGAATGTCTGATTTCTATACTTATACTTTGCAAGAATTTTTGTAAGCCAGAATGGGATGGCTTTGTTTGTTTTGACTTCCAGCACTGCGACCTGCTTCGGAATACGTCGCTCACCATCAGTTCCATGCGTAAGGTCTAAATCATCGTCTCTCGAACGAATGTTAAAGTCAAAAGTTATTCTAAGTGCACTGTCCTCGGTGGAAACAAGCGGCAACCTTTCGTAACTTATCACATTTACCGGCTTTAACTGTTTACGGATTATAACGTGCTTTATTTCCTTTAAAATCTGCGGGTTGGAACACTCGTAATCAATACTTGCGTCTGCACCCTTTGAAACACACTCGTCAATAAATGCTTTTGCATCCGACAACTTCATATGAATTCTTCTTTTGACAACAAGACCGTCAATTTTTGTCTTTAATTCCAAAAACGCATCTGAGTCACCGTCGTTACGTTTGCCGTATACGCGCAAACGAACTTTCTGTCTGTAATAATCACCGTTCAGAGTTTCGTAGTAACATTCTTTTTGTGCATTATCAAGATACAGACTGCTTATGGTGTAAATTCCGTATTCGTTAACATATTTATCCTGTTTTACATAAGGTATCAGATCATCAATCATCCTGTCCATATCATCATAGGACATAGGAAACTTGAACTCATACCTACTGAAATTATCCTTGAACAAATGAATTCCTCCGCAAAAGTTCCCCCATTAACTGACTGTATTCTAACACAACGTTATGTTTTTTTAAATAAGAAAATATGTGAATTTTTTTAAAATATATCGGAATAATAAACAGCGTTCAAAATTCTGACGATAATCGCTGAAAATAATCGGCAATGTTTTGCATAAATAAAGATATTTACTAAAATAAAGCCTTTTTCTTCCTGCGTGATAGTATGGCGGAAATTAAGTTAACACTATTTTTTACTATGAATATTTGTTTGAGGAAAGAGGTCTATTGATGACAACTTATGTAAGGCGTATAAGAGAATTGAGAGAGGATAATGACAAAACGCAATCTGAAATTGCGGAAATTTTGGGTACATCGCAGACTATGTATGCAAGGTACGAGCGAGGCGCAAATGAAATGCCTATAAGACATTTGATAAGATTGAGCACGCTATATAATGTTTCAACTGACTATATATTAGGTTTGTCGGATGATACGGGAGAACATAATAAGGCAAATTAAACAAGAAAGAACCGGCAGAATCCTGGCGTAGCTCCGCTAAAAAGGATTCTGCCGGTTCTTTCTTGTTTAATTACCGTGTTATAGCAATTGCAGAAGATAGTTGCTAACCATATTGCCAAAACATACGTCCGACCGGCAAAAGCAACGCTGTAATTCCTTTTTAGCGTAAGCTAAACCGGGAATTACAGCGTTGCTTTTGCCGGTCGGTTATGATATTATAAAATAGTCTTATTTTGTGATTTGAAGGAGTTGATTTGTCAATGAAAAAAAGTCATCTTATCGCATTGATTGTGTTGCTTGTCGGCGTGTCCGTTTTGGTATGGGTTGGCGCATTTTCAGACAGCGATATCGGGGGAGACGGTAAAAAACCGCAGGGTACGGTAAATTCCCATTATTTGTCCCAAACGACTACACCGGAGCCTACTGCTCCTTCTACTGCAGTTCCGACTGAAAAGCCGGTTGCAACAGAGAAACCGATTGCCATTGACAGTGTATCTGTTTACAATGCGGATTTTTCTAAATATGATAATGAGTTTCAGGTGTGGGATTCATACTTTACTATGGATAAAGAGGAAAACCAAAACTATCCGTATGTAAAAAAAGCTATCATAGATCATCTGGGTGATGCGAAGATTATTCCTGGTGTTGTTAAGAATATTGAGGTGGATGGTGTTACACGTTACATTATTTCCAATGCTCATATTGAGTCTGAGCAGGAAGTATATCTGACATTTTCTCTTGCGTATGATTCGCCTGTTGTTGTAAATAAGGTGCTTGATATCCTTGCGGATAAAAATGTCAAAGCAACTTTCTTTATGACTGATTATTATATTGAGGCTGAAGGTAATGCTGACGTTATAAAGCGTATTTACAGCTCCGGACATTTGATCGGAACAAGAGGACCCGGCGAAGAGTTTTTGAAATCTTGTACTGCTGAGACTCTTGCGAAAAAGTTGAAAGATACAGAGAAGATTTACAGAACAATAGTCGGCGATAATAATGCCAGGATGCTTTATTACAGACCGGAGGTTTTCTCGGAGAGAACATTGATGGTTGCAGCGAAGCTCGGCTACAAAAATGTGTTCAGAACATTTGTTACCGAAGGTGATAACAACTGGCTCAATGATATTGTGGATTCTGACGGCGACTTGGTAGAGGATCTTGTCTGCACAAAACTCTTTGAAAGAGGTTCATATGACGGTTCTGTTCCGGATTTGAAATTCAATATTGAAAACGAAGACGACAGAGCATTGCTTATAAGAGCATTTACAAGATATATTGATGAATCAAAATCAGCAAACATCACATTTAAACTTCTTAACCAATAATAGAAAATTATAGATTTCGGAGGCTTTAGATTATGAATAAAGCAATTATTACAGTTTTAGGTGCGGACAGAGTAGGTATTATAGCCGCAGTCAGCACATATCTTGCGGCAAAAAATGTAAATATTTTGGATATAAGCCAGACTACTATGCAGGATGTTTTCACAATGATTATGATGGTTGATACAAGCAACAGCAATGAGAATTTTGATGTTCTTTACACTGACTTTAAGAAAATGTCTGAAGAACTCGGCGTACAGATTCAGATTCAGGCTGCTGATATATTCAATTCAATGCATAAAATATAATACGGAGGTAATTCTGATATGTTTATTTCCGTTGATGAAATTGCCCAGACCATAAAAATGATACAGAACGAGCACCTTGATATTAGAACGGTCACAATGGGTATAAGCCTTCTTGATTGTGCAAGAGGTAATATTGATGATACTTGTGTTGCGGTATATGAAAAGATTTGCAAGTATGCCAAGAATCTTGTTCCTGTATGCGAGGGTATCGAAAGAGAACTCGGTATTCCGATTGTTAATAAAAGAATTTCTATCACACCTGCAGCACTTATTGTGGGTAATGCTACTCCCGATGAGTGTGTAAAACTTGCGATGACTTTGGAAAAAGCTGCTGTTGCTACGGGAGTTAATTTCCTTGGCGGTTATTCAGCACTTGTGCACAAAGGTTTTACAAATGCAGACCGTGCTTTGATTGCATCTATACCGGATGCACTTCAGAATACCTCAAGAGTTTGCTGTAGCGTAAATCTTGCTACGACAAAGACCGGTATAAATATGGATGCCGTAAGAGATATGGGTATTCTTATAAAAAAAGCTGCCGAGATGTCAAAAGACAGCGGTGGTTCAAACTGTGCAAGACTTGTTGTTTTTGCGAATGCTCCTGAGGACAATCCGTTTATGGCAGGTGCTTTCCTCGGTGTAGGTGAGCCTGAGTGTGTTATAAACGTTGGTGTCAGCGGCCCTGGTGTTGTAAAATGTGCTCTTGAGAAAGTCAGAGGCGAGAATTTTACAGTTGTTGCCGAGACTATTAAAAAGACTGCGTTTAAGATTACAAGAATGGGTCAGCTCGTTGCTAAGATGGCAAGTGAAAGACTCGGTGTTGAGTTTGGTATAGTTGACCTTTCACTTGCTCCGACTCCGGCCGTAGGTGATAGTGTCGCAAGAATTCTCGAAGAAATAGGTGTAGAAAAATGTGGTGCTCACGGTACTACTGCGGCTCTTGCGCTTCTTAATGATGCGGTTAAAAAAGGCGGCGTTATGGCATCGTCACATGTCGGTGGTCTTAGTGGTGCGTTCATCCCTGTAAGTGAAGATGAAGGTATGATTGCGGCTGTTGAATGCGGAGCACTTTCCATAGAGAAACTTGAAGCTATGACCTGTGTGTGTTCAGTAGGCCTTGATATGATAGTTGTTCCGGGAGATACATCTGCGGCTACTATTTCTGCAATTATTGCAGATGAGGCTGCTATCGGTATGGTAAATAACAAAACCACAGCGGTAAGAATTATTCCCGCTCCCGGTATGGATATCGGAGAAACCGTTGAGTTCGGCGGACTTTTGGGTTCAGGTCCTGTAATGCCCGTCAGCAAGTACGGAAGTGAGACTTTCGTGGCTAGAGGCGGACGTATTCCTGCGCCGATACACAGTCTCAGAAACTGATAAAATTTAAACATTATCACGTAAAGGAGTTGAGAGATTCGTGAAGAAAATTGTAATATACGGCGGTACTTTTGATCCTGTTCACAGCGGTCATATTGCATGCGCGGAAGAAGTCATAAAATATTTCGGAATGGATGCTCTCATATTTATTCCTTCCGGAAATCCTCCGCACAAAATTGCGGCAAGGGTTACTCCGGGTGCTTTTCGTGTTGAAATGCTGAAACTTGCTTCTGCCGAGATTCCGAATGTTTATGTGTCGGATGAAGAAGTTACGAGGCAAGGGTATACATATACCGTTGATACTTTGAGATGGCTCCACGGTGAACTTGCTAAAAAACTTGGTGGAGAAGAGTACAAATTGTATTTCATCGTAGGTACGGATGTGCTACGTGATTTACACAAATGGAAAGATTATGAGACGGTATTTTCTTTGTGTGAGTTTATCGCGGTAAAAAGACCCGGAGAAGATAATTCAAAGTTTGATGGGTACAAACAATATGCCGAATCTTTGGGGGCGGTTGTTCATAACGCCGACCTTGTGCTCAGGGAAATATCTTCGAGTGAGATACGAAGCCGTATTGACAATTACGAATCGCTCGACGGTCTGGTTCCATCAAATGTTGAAAAGTTTATCGCGGTAAACAGGCTATACCGCCATAGTTCTGCGGCATCAAAGGCCGAAATCAAAGCAGACTTGAAAGAGCGTCTTACCGAAGAAAAATATCTTCACAGTCTCGGTGTTATGGAGGAATGTGAAAGACTTGCTGAGCTTTACGGTGCCGATAAGAAGAAATGTTCTTTGGCAGGACTTGTTCACGATTGTGCCAAAAGTCTTACCGGAAGCCAGATAGGTTGGATAGGTTTTTCTCTGGATGAACTGAAGAAAACAAATCCCTATTGCGGTACAAATCCGAGAGTGGTGCATGCGTTTACGGGCAGAATACTTGCGGAGAAGCGCTACGGAATTCGTGACATTGATGTTTTGACGGCAGTAGAGACGCACGTTACCGGCAGACCTGACATGAGTCTTATTTCGTCAATAGTATTTATTGCTGACTACACGGAAAAGAATCGTGAGGGCGAGGTTTTTGAAAAGATAAGAAAAGTTCTCAACGAAGAAGGTTTGTACAAAGCCATACAAGTGTCATGTGAAAGCACTATGGCAATCGTCTCAAAACGAGGCGAAGAACTTGACATAAATACGGTGCTTACCAGAAATTGGGCAATAATAAAACAAAAAGAAATTGAAAGTCGAAAGGATTGATAAAATGGATTCAAAAACAATGGCGGATTTGATTTATGCCGCGATAGATGACCGAAAAGGTAAAAAAATTGAAGTTATTGACACACATGAGATGACGACGATTGCGGACTATTTTATCATTGCCGGTGGCACATCGACGACTCATGTGAGAGGTATAGCGGACGCAGTTGAGGAAAAGTTGCTCAAAGAGGGCATAAGATGTTCTCATATTGAGGGATATGATACTGCTACGTGGATTTTGCTTGACTATCTCGATGTCGTTGTACATCTTTTCATAGAAGAAGACAGAGAATATTACAATCTGGAAAGACTTTGGAAAAACGGAGCTCGTCCGGAGAAATAAGAAAGGAGGACGCTTAATATGCGCACTATTCTTTTTTCAAACGAAAAAAATGAATTACAGAAAATCGATGCTGTAAGAGACGGATGCTGGGTACATATGCTTGATCCGACAAAAGAGGAGATCGAGTGGGCTTGTGAGGAGTTTGGGGTAGAAAAAGACTTCATAACTGCTGCGCTTGATGAAGAGGAGCGTCCTCGTATAGAGTCGGAAGACGGAAATACTTTGATCGTTATAGATATTCCCGTGGTTGAAGCGGGTAATACGGAAGGTACATTTGTATATACTACAATGCCTATGGGTATCATACTTTGCAATGAGTACATAATTACCGTTTGTCTTAAGAAAAATCAACTCATAAGAGATTTTTTGGATAACCGTGTAAAGAGTTTTGGTACATATAAAAGAATGCGATTTGTTCTCCAACTTATGTACAGAAACGCTACTCACTATTTGCAGTATCTCAAACAGATAAACAAGATAAGCGACGGTGTCGAGAAAAATGTTCACCGTTCTATGAAGAATAAAGAACTTGTTTTGATTCTCTCACTTCAGAAGTCACTCGTATACTTCTCTACATCTCTCAAGTCAAATGAGATAGTTTTGGAGAAGATGCAGAAGTATCAGTATGCGAATATAAACATAAGAAAATATGAAGACGATGCAGACTTGCTCGAAGATGCTATCATTGAGAACAAACAGGCTATTGAGATGGCTGGGATATACAGTAACATTCTGGGCGGCACGATGGAAGCTTTTGCTGCGATTATTTCAAACAATCTTAACATCGTGATGAAACTTCTTGCATCAATAACGATTGTAATGACGATTCCGAATATCATATCCGGTTTCTTCGGTATGAATGTTCCGGTTCCGCTTGCCGGTTTCGGCTGGGCGTTCTATGCGATAGTCGGTGCGGTTGCGGTAATATGCGCAATAGTATTTATTATACTGCTTAAAAAGAAGATGTTTTGATGAAAACAGTAGAAGAGTTAACCAAAGACAAAAAATTATACATATTTGATTTTGACGGAGTAATTGCCGACACCGGAAATGATATAGCCGCTTGCGTTCAAAAGACACAGGCTCATTTCGGTGCGGAAATTCTTTCGAAAGATGAGATAATATTAAATGTCGGCTTGGGCGCAAAGCATTTGATAGAAAAGACGGTGTGCAATTCTTGTGATGTGACACTTGACGAAGCTGTCAGTTGGTACGCAGACTGTTTTTACGAAAACTGCGTGGTTGAGACTGTTATTTATGATGGATTCAAGTACCTTCTGGAGACTCTGAGAGAACAAGGTCACAGTATGTGTGTCGTAACAAATAAGCCGTTAAGAGTGTCGGAACGTTCGCTCGAGTTGCTTGGTATAAGAGAATTTTTTGATGTGGTTATGTGTCCTGAGAACACACCGAAAATGAAGCCTGCTCCAGATGGACTTCTGATATCAATGTTTATGACAGGTTTTCTTCCTGAGAATACAGTTATGGTTGGGGACTCTGCTTCGGATATAGAGGCAGGAAAGGCGGCAGGTGTAAAAACTTGCGGTGTTTTGTACGGCATAGGGAATACAGAAAAATTATTGGCAGCAGATGCGGATGTTTATGTAAACTCGCCTGCTGAGATATTGAGCGTGTGGTAAGCGGGGATTTTTAAATATGTTATGTTTTGAAAGAGGGTTATCATAATGGTATTTTCTTCGGCGTTATTTTTGTTTTTGTTTTTACCGATAGTACTAATTTTTTACTACAATCCCATAATAAAAAAGCGTGGATATCGTAATGCAATATTACTTATCTCAAGCCTGATTTTCTATGCTTGGGGTGAGCCTGTATTTGTATTATTGATGATAACGTCAATAATAATAAATTTTGCAATCGGACTTGCCATTGATAAAAATGATTCTTATGCGAAAAGAAAAGTTTGGTTGATTACTGCAATAATTTTTGATGTGCTCGTAATTTTTATCTTTAAATATCTTGGTTTTACCGTAAATAATATTTGTACACTTGCAGGAATTGATAATGTAAAAGTTAATATTGCACTTCCAATAGGTATATCATTTTTTACATTCCAAATAATGTCATACATATTTGATGTATATTATAAAAAGGCTAAAGCCCAGAAGAATGTATTTGACTTAGCTCTGTATATTTCTATGTTTCCTCAGTTGGTAGCAGGCCCAATTGTAAGGTATGAAACCATTGCCGATGAGATAGGAAATAGAGTTGAGTTGCCCGCCCAATTTACTGCCGGAATGATACGTTTTATATATGGTCTTGGAAAAAAGGTTTTAATTTCAAATTATGTTGCCCAGATAGCTGACAATATTTTTGTTTTGGAATCAGTTTCGGTATCGTCTGCATGGCTTGGTGCAATCGCATATTCTTTACAGATATTTTTTGATTTTTCCGGCTATTCTGATATGGCAATTGGTTTGGGACTTGTGTTTGGATTCCATTTCAATGAGAATTTTAATTATCCGTATATAGCAAAATCAATTACTGATTTTTGGAGAAGATGGCATATTTCTTTGTCTACATGGTTTAGAGATTATGTGTACATACCGCTTGGCGGAAACCGCGTATCAAAACCCAGATGGGTATTTAATATGTTTGTTGTATGGCTTCTTACGGGAATATGGCACGGTGCGAATTGGACTTTTATAGCATGGGGGTTGTTTTATTTTGTCCTTCTTGCTACAGAAAAACTTTTAAATACAAACAAAAACTATGGAAAATTGAAAGTTTTACCTCACATATCAACACTTTTATTTGTAATAATCGGATGGGTTTTATTCCGATCTGAATCAATAAGTGATGCGATTAGGTATATCGGTAATATGTTTGGCATCGGTGCAACATCGTTTGTTGATGATTTGTTTATGTATTATCTTGATAACGGGAAATTGATACTTATTGTGTCTTTGATTCTCAGTACGCCTGTAATGAGGGTTATTTCTTCAAAAATGAAAGTTGCTTCTGAAAATAAAATAGGTCTGGCTGTAGTTTATGATGCAGTTAAATCTGTTGTTGCATTGGCAATATTTGTGCTATCTGTGCTATGTTGTGTAAGTTCTTCTTACAATCCGTTCATATATTTCAACTTTTAAGGAGGAACATAATGGGAAAAGAAAATCGTATTACATATATAACAGTCAGAATTATTGTTGCTATAATGGTTTTATTTATGCTATCCATAGGCGCGAGAATGTTTGCACGAGAATTTCTTGTAGGGCGTCTTGATAGCGAAAATCCTATCCTAGAGGTTATTTTTTTTGACAGTGAAACTTTAAATACATCGGAAGAAGGTTCAACTGAAAAGAGGAATCGTTCTGAAGAAACGGTTGATGTTGATTGGGTTTCTATCTATCCTTTCGAATCATCAAGGAATGATCATGTAGTACATGAAAAAGTTATTGAACTTTCGGTTGTAAATAATTTGAATGAAAAAGTTTATGCGGCTGAAAACAAAGTTGTTGCCTATGCCACGCACCATCTTGTTGGATACAAGAAATTTATTGAAACTGTAAATGTGTATAAAAAGTTAATAGGTTGGGATATAAATCCTCCAGACGAATATAATCCCGTTGTTTTTATAGAAGATGATTATCTCGGAAGAGTTTATCGCATTTTTGATGTTACGGGAATTTGTGAGAGAATTTCTGCATTAAAGGATTTTACAGAAGATTCCGGTACTGAATTTATTTTTGTACAACCGCCGGCAAAAATTTGTGCAGAGGACGATGAATCCGGCGTGATAGATTTTTCTAATTCCAATATGGATGATGTTTTAGAAGGGCTTGAAGAAAATAATGTAAACTATATGGATTTACGAAAGGAACTTCATGCAGACGGAAAAGATCATCACGATTCTTTCCTTGCTTCTGATCATCATTGGAAGCCTGAAACGGGGTTGTGGGCTGCTGGTAAAGTGGCGGAAAAATTGAATGAGTGCGTGGATTATAATATTGATACTGAAATTTTTGAGGAAAGTCATTACGATAAGGAAATATATGAGGATAACTTCTTGGGTTCTCAAGGGACAAAAGTTTCAATGTCTGTTATAGGTCCTGATGATATATCGTATCTTTATCCTAAAAAAGAAGTAAACTACACGCTTGAGATTCCGACTATCGGAATATGTGAAACAGGTGGTTTTGATATCATATATGACTTTTCATATTTAGAGGAACAGAATATATATGAAAGAAATTCATATGCCGTATATATGCACGGACTGCGTGCGATGAGTACTATAAAGAATAACAATATAGAAGATGGCAGTAAGATATTGGTGATATCAGATTCGTTTAATCTTACTACGGCACCTTTCCTTGCTCAGGGAGTAGGTCAGGTTGATTCGATTCTTTTGGATTATTTTGACGGAAGCGTTTATACATTGATAAAAAAGGGCGCCTATGATGCCGTAATAATGATGTATTCAGAAATGTCGGAATTTTCTACAGGTGACGCTTTTGCTTTAAGATTTAATTTTAAATAAAAATGTTGACATCAGACATTGCATTGTGCTATTATGCCATAGCAAATGAAGAAGAAGTGTTCCGCTTCTCACCTTGGGGGCTACAGGCAGCCGGGTAGATACTGATGTTATTCGATATGTTTACATATTTACGGATATTATTGGCAGCGGAGTATTTTTGATTCTCGCTGCTATTTTTTTACACTTTGGAGGTGTGTGTCATAGGTAAAAACGATTTATTAGTAAATGAGGATATTACTGAGAAGGAAGTCCGACTTATTGATGAGGAAGGTAATGCAGTAGGTATTATGTCTTCACAGGAGGCACTTAAGTTGGCGTATAGTAAAGATTTAGATCTTGTAAATATTGCTCCAAATGCTCAGCCGCCCGTTTGTAAGATTATGGACTACGGAAAGTATGTCTTCGATATGGCCAAGAGAGAAAAAGAGGCCCGCAAAAATCAGAAGGTTGTTGACATCAAGGAGGTTCGTTTGAGTCTCGGTATAGGAGATCACGATTTCCAGGTAAAAGTTAAGAACGCTCTTAAGTTTTTAAAAGATGGAGACAAAGTAAAGCTTACAGTAAAGTTTGTCGGACGCGAGATGAATTTTACAAAAGCCGGAGAAGATTTGATTGATCGTTTTGCTGAAAGCGTATCAGAACTCGGTGCGATGGATAAGAAACCTAAGCTCGAGGGACGTCGTATGACAGTAATATTTAATCCGAAGTAATATTTAAAATCAGAAAGGAATGTTTTATTATGCCGAAAGTAAAAACACATAGCGCATCAAAGAAGAGATTCAGAATCAGTGCAAACGGTAAAGTGAAAATGTCACATGCCTGCAGAAGACACAGATTGGTTACAAAGACCAGAAAGTCAAAGAAACAGCATAGAGCAGCTCTCTATGCAGCAGATGCAAACGCAGCTACAGTTAAGAAAATGCTGCCTTACGCATAATTTAGGAGGTATAGTGATATGTCAAGAGTAAAGAATTCAGTTGCTACAAGAGCAAGACGTAAAAAAGTAATAAAATTGGCTAAAGGCTATTTCGGAAGAAAGAGCACAGTTTTCAGAACAGCTAACCAGGCTGTTATAAAGTCTGCTAACTATGCTTACCGTGACAGACGTGCTAAAAAGAGAGACTTCAGAAAGCTTTGGATCACAAGAATCAACGCTGCTGCAAGACTCAACGGTACAACATACAGCAAACTTATGTGTGCTCTCAAAGCTAACAACATCGAGCTCAACAGAAAAGTTCTCGCTGATATGGCTGTTACAGATCCTGCTGCTTTCACAAAGCTTGTTGAGAAAGTAATCGGCTAATGATAGAAAGCAACAAAAACGCCACGGTGCGTTTTATAAAAAGTCTTACAAAGAGAAAATCGAGAGAAGAATCAGGATGCTTTTTTCTTGAGGGGCTAAGAGGCGTGTGCGATGCTATTTCGGCAGGCGCGCGGGTAAAGCATCTCGTTGCATCGGAGTCTTTCTTGAATTCCGCTTTAGTAAGCGAGATTGCAAACTTAGAGGACTCCGCTGTTGGTTTTACAGTGGAGTCTGTTTTATTTCCGGTGTCGGATAGTGTTTTTGCATATTTATCGGAGACCGAAGCTCCACAGGGTATCGGCGCGGTTATTTATATGAGGACTCCCGGTGAGATTTGCGGAAGAAATCTTTTACTTCTTGAAAATCTTCAGGATCCCGGCAATATGGGTACAGTTATAAGAACTGCAGATGCTGCAGGTTTTGACGGAATCATATGTATGAAGGGCTGTGTGGATATTTATAATTCAAAGGTTCTCCGCTCGACTGTTGGATCGCTTTTCCATATTCCGATAATTCGCAGGGATCGTGACGGCGACTGTGCAACGAGCGTTGTTGCCGAACTGAAAGGCATGGGCTATACTGTATATGCGGCACATCCGAGAGGCGGCACGGTGCTTTTTGACGAGCATTTCTCTGAAAGAAATGTTATTGTCATTGGAAATGAAGCTAACGGCATTACCGAAGAAATGCTTAATGTTTGCGATAAAACCGTTACAATACCGATGCCGGGCAAATCGGAGTCACTTAATGCCTCTGTTGCGGCGTCGCTTATGATGTACGAAACGGTGCGAAAAAGAAAACAATAAAACTCAATATAAAAAGGAGACAGAAAAATGGGACTTTTTGCAGATTGGTCAAAAAGACTTGAAGCAGGCGACAAGGTCGCTCAGGACTATATAACAAAGTATTACGAGAAAGAAAGAGACGTATATGCAAAGATTCTTTCCGAGAAAACACAGACAGTAAAGGGTACTGTAAAAGAACTTGCTGAGATATATTCACTTGAACTTTGCGAAGTTGCAGGATTTGTTGACGGCATAAATACATCTCTCGAAACACAGATTGATGTTGACGCACTCACAGAGGACAGTGATGTAGAACTCAAAATCGTTTGGGAGTCATTGTTCAGGAATATGCTTGAGGCTCGTGCTCCGTGGCTCTATGAACTTGAGGAGTGGGACGGAATACTTCCTGTTGAAACTCGTGATGAGATTATGCATGATTTCAAAGCTTCCCTTCAAGCTATCAGCACAAAGGTAAGCCGCAATGCCCCCTGCCCATGCGGTAGCGGTAAAAAGTATAAAAAGTGCTGCGGCGCTAACGAAGATTGATTTTCATAGCAGAATTCATTTTAATAAAGGTGATGTCTTCATGCAAAAAGAAAAATACCTGATAATAAATATTGATGACTTTGGTGTATCTCATGCGGCGAATGTTGCAGCGCGCGAGCTCTATAAAAACGGCAAGGTTACATCTATGTCTATTATGGCGGGGGCTTCTGCATATGACGAGGCTGTGCGTATTATAAAAGAAGACAACATAGAATCTGTCGGTGTACATCTGTATGTTACAAATGAATATCCGGGTGAGAATAATATATTTAGACTAAAAGGATTGACGAATTCGAAAAAGTTAATGAATAATGGCTCTTTTACCGAAGGCTTCAGGTATTCGGTTGAATATCGTGACGAGGTGCTTGCGGAAACAATTGCACAGCTTAGAAAAGTTATAGCAGACGAGATTTTACCAAGTCATATAGACTGCCATATGTACAGCTTGTGGCCAAACGCAAGTAATGATTTTTTTGAAATTGCATGCAAGTTATGCAAAGAGCATAATATAAGTGCAATAAGACTTTCTGCCAAAATTAAAGAATTTGGTGGCTACTTTAGCCCTCTTTACTCCGGCCGGTTGAAAAGGCTTCAAACACGGGCTATGGCTGATTCGTATGGATTAAAAACTGTTGATTATGTATACCTCATGCAACAAGGCAAAGATGAGCAATTCACTGATGAAGTTATGATGAGAAACTTCAGAAAGTTTCTTTCTTTAATCCCCGCTGGAATAACAGAACTCCATTTTCATCCTGCTGCTGAAGATGAAGAACTTAATGCCTATAATCCTTGGTGTCAGGAACGAGTTGCTGAGTATATGTTATTTAAGAATAACGATATAGAAGCGATTTGTGCAGAATATGGTGTTAAATTGATTTCTTATAAAGATTTAGCAAATATGAAAAGGTCAAAAGTTTTTGCCTCTAAACTAATGAGCAAAATATTGAAAAAACTGGATTTTATCAAGTTTTAATCTGACTGGAACGGCGAAGCGGCGTCGCGGTGATTTGCCATCACACGCGGCGCCGCTTCTTAGCGGAAATTCATCTTTGAGAACTAATAAATTGCAACATTAATTGCATCCGCAACCACAGTTATTGCCGCATCCGCAGCCGTCGTCTTCATTTCCGCAGAAAGCAACAATCAAAAGAATGATTATAGCAATCCACAAAAGACAATCTGTATCAATGTTATTAAAACAACCACAACACATAATTGAGTTCCTCCTGCTTCGCTTTACAATAACATAATATGGTGCAGGAGCTTTATGTGTTACTTCCTTTTTTGGTTAAAAATTTTCAGGTATAAAAAAGGATTTGCTTTCACAAAAAAGAGCATTATTCGCTCGTTTTTTGTGGGAATGCTGCTTTTTAGAAGTTCTTTGCAAATTGGTTTTATTGCTTTGTGATATTTTTTTAAAGCTGATTTGTGCTCGTGTTGTTTTAAGTCCAGTTTTTTAAATAATGATGTGCAAATATGTATCAAATACATTTCGCAGTTTATTATCGAGTCATTATCGTAATTATGCTTTTTTAAAAAAGATACACGATCAAGTAATGCATCTATTTCATCTAATCTTTTTGCTGAAAATGTTTTATTCATTATACTTGTTGGTTGTTGTCTGTAAAAATAATGTATTTTTGATGTGAATACTATTTTAGTGCATTTGTGTGCGATTCTATGGATTACGGCTTCATCTTCATTTATTTTGCCATTAGGGTAACAGATTTCTTCAAAAAGACTACGCCGATAAATTTTATTGACGGTCACAACATAAATTGAATTGTAGTCGTTACAAAGTTCTCTAACAAACTCCGTGCCGGTAAGTTCTTTTTTTGATATGGGTTTTGCTGAATGATAGTTTGGAATTTCTGTTCCTGCTTCGTTTACATAGCCGAGATTGCACATAACAATATCGGCTTTTTTTTCTTGGGCAATCAAGATCATATCACTATACATATTGGGAGAAATAAAATCGTCACTATCGACAAATCCGATATAATCACCAGTAGCTGCGGCAACTGAAACATTACGTACTGTTGCAAGCCCTTGGTTTTTTTGATGAATAACTTTTATGCGTGAATCTTTTTTTGTATATTCATCACACATAGCGCCGCTGTTATCGGTGGAACCGTCATCTACAAGAATTATTTCAATGTTTTTATATGTTTGGTTTGTTATGCTGTCAATGCATTCTGTAAGGTATTTTTCTACATTGTATACAGGTACAAGAATGCTTATTTTCGGCTTATTCATATTCTGCCTCCGCGGTTTTATATATAGAAAAAAAGAAATGGGCTAATGAGTAATAGCCGTATTGTTTTTTTTGTATTGCTGTCTATCGTATCGCTCTTGAGCAAATCTTTGCAGTGTGGTTTTATAAGCTTGAATTTTTCTTTTATTTCATTTTTCTCTGCGTTGTTTTTTTTGTTCGAGCTTCTGATTGAAACTATGAAATCGTTTGTCAGAAATTTTCTGCAATTGTTGATTGTTGAAAGGCTATAGTTGTTTTTTGTTAAAAAAAGTATTCTGTCCAAAATGGCATCAAGATTATCAAGCCTCGATAATGTGAATTTTGCATTCATTATACTTGTTGGCTGTTGCCTGTAAAAATAATGTATTTTTGATGTGAATACTATTTTATTGCATTTGTGTGCGATTCTATGAATTACAGCTTCGTCCTCGCTTATTTTGCCATCAGGGTAGTGAATATTGTGAAAAAGAGTACGAATGTAAATTTTGTTCCATGTAACGACGTATGCTGGGTTATAGTTGTCACATAATTCTGTTACAAATTCTTTTCCTGTGAGTTCCCTTTCCGATATGGGATTTGATGAATTGTGATTTATAATTTCGCTCCCATTTTTGTCTACATAGCCGATATTGCACATAGCAATGTCGGCGCCTTTTTTTTGTATTATCTCAATCAAGTCACTGTACATATTAGGAGAGATAAAATCATCACTGTCTACAAAACCGATGTAGTCTCCTGTTGCTGCGGCAACTAATACGTTTCGCGTAGTAGCAAGACCCTGATTTTTTTGGTGAATGACTTTTATGCGTGAGTCACATCTTGCGTATCTGTCACAAATTTCACCGCTTTTGTCAGTGGAGCCATCGTCGACAAGAATTATTTCCAAATTTTTATATGTTTGATTTATTATGCTATCAAGACATTCGTCAATGTATTTTTCTACATTGTATACAGGAACAAGAATGCTTATTTTGGGCGTGTCCATATTATGCCTCCATGAGTTCCTTTCTGTTGTTTGTCAGTACATATACTCGACTTCGCAAAAAGTTACATTATAATATAAAAGCATATCATATTACCCATAGAGTGTCAATTTGGGAGAGTTAGTCTTTATATAATATGTGCATTTTGAAACTGAATGTCAATGCAAAACTTAAGGAAATTATTTT
>SVJA01000023.1 GCA_015069195.1 Oscillospiraceae bacterium
AATTTCATACCATTTGCGATAGATGGCAAAATAAAGATATTTTTTTGCTATAATGCTATATGTAAAGAGGTATTTAATTGTTTTATAGTATGGCTAAATGAATTACTTATTGTAGTTAATAAAATAACAATATAAATAACTTGAATTTCAAAATATAGCGAGGATGAATACAAATGAAAGGGATTATTTTAGCCGGCGGAAGCGGAACAAGGTTATACCCGGCAACAAAAGCATTGGTAAAACAGTTACTTCCCGTATATGACAAACCAATGATTTATTATCCGTTGTCTACCCTTATGCTTGCGGATATTAAGGACATCTTAATTATTTCGACTCCGTATGATTTGCCGGCTTTTAAAAAATTATTCGGTGATGGCAGTGCTCTCGGACTTAATATATCCTATGCCGAACAAGACAAGCCAAGAGGATTGGCTGATGCTTTTTTGGTTGGAGAAAAATTTATCGGAAATGATGATGTATGCCTTGTATTGGGAGATAATCTCTTTTACGGTCAAAGCTTCACCGAAATTTTGCAAAAAGCCGTCAATGAATTGGATGGTGCAACGGTATTCGGATATCCCGTCAAAAATCCCGAAGCATTCGGAGTTTGTGAGTTTGATTCAGAGGGTAATGTGATTTCGATTGAAGAAAAGCCTGAAATGCCAAAATCGAATTATGCCGTACCGGGCTTATATTTCTATAATAATGATGTCATTGAAATTGCCAAGAATATAAAACCTTCAAAGAGAGGCGAGCTTGAGATAACCGCTGTGAACAATGAATACATTAAACGTGGCAAACTCAAGGTTAAGCTTTTCGGACGAGGTATGACTTGGTTTGATACAGGGAGTCCCGGTGCTCTTCAGGAGGCGGGTGACTTTATCGGTATGATACAGGAACGTCAAGGTTATTACATATCCTGCATAGAAGAAATTGCATGGAGGCATAAGTTTATTACCGATGAACAGTTTTATAATTTGGGTATGGAACTCAAAAACAGTGAATACGGAAAATATATTTTAAGATTGGCAGGTGATGAAATTTGAGACATCTTATAACCGGTGGGGCTGGTTTTATCGGCACAAATTACATACGTTACATATTGCGAATGTATCCCGATGATGAAATCGTTTGTGCCGACAAGCTGACCTATGCCGGAAATTATGACAATCTGAAAGAATTTGAAGGTGAAAAACGATTTGCTTTTGAACAGATTGATATTTGTGACCGCAAAGCAGTTTACAGTTTGTTTAAAACATATAATATTGATTGTGTCGTCAATTTTGCGGCAGAAAGCCATGTTGACCGTTCAATCGAAAATCCCGAAATATTTTTGCAGACAAACATTATTGGAACTGAGGTATTACTTGATGCGGTAAACAAATATGGGATAAAGCGGTTTCATCAGATTTCTACCGATGAAGTATATGGAGATTTACCTCTCGACAGACCTGATTTGAAGTTTGAAGAAAATTGGAGTATTAAAACATCAAGTCCGTACTCAGCATCTAAAGCATCGGCAGATCTTTTGTGTCTTGCCTATTTCAGGACCTTCGGCACACCTGTTACCATTTCAAGATGCTCTAATAATTACGGTCCGTATCAGTTTCCTGAAAAGCTGATTCCGCTTATGATTGAAAAAGCACAGCGAGATGAAAGTCTTCCTGTTTACGGAGACGGCAAAAATATTCGTGACTGGCTTTACGTAGAAGACCATTGCAGTGCCGTAGATAAAATAATTCGGTACGGCAAGGTCGGAGAAATTTACAATATCGGCGGGAATAACGAAAGGGCAAACATTGATATTGTAAAGATTATTTTAGAAGCTCTCGGAAAGCCGGAAAGTCTTATAACCTATGTTAAAGACAGACCGGGACACGATAAACGATATGCAATAAATTCGTGCAAAATCCAAAACGAGCTTGGTTGGAAGCCGCAAACTGATTTTGATGTTGGAATGCGTCAAACAATCGAATGGTATAAAAACAATCCAAAATGGATTGAAAGAATATTAAACGGAGAATATAGAAAAACGAGGTGTTCATTATGAAAAAATCTATTAAAAAAACGCTTTCACTCCTTTTGTGTATGGCAATGATGGCGATTATTATGTTGCCACAAGCGGCTTTTGCTGCTACCGATTATACTTGCTATATCGGCTCAAACGGTTATAGCACTCTTGCCGAAGCAGTAGAAGCGGCAAATACCGGTGATACCATCTGGATGACAGCGAATGATTCTGTCAGCACTACATTCGATGTTGACAAAAACCTTACCATTGAGCTTGAAGGATACACTCTTGCCAATGCTTGTATGCGTTTTGTCGGTGACATTACCGTAAACATCAATGACCGTGCAGGTACAGCGAAAATCAACACGAATCAGAACAGCGGATTTAAAGTTACAGATTATGAATACGATTCCAGAGTAAGAGCTGCCTTTTATCTTACAGGCGGAGCAAAGGTTATACTCTCCGGAACTACCGGGGGAACTGAAATTTACGGTGGTGCTCAGTGCACAGACGGTCTGACAATTCTTGAAAAAGCAGCTGTAGTTGGTAAAGGATGTGAACTTGTCATAAACGGCGGAAGTCTTGTATATTCGGGTTATACCGGTACTGATGGTGTTTTCGTTTGTGACACGGGTATATTGACACTAAAGGATATTTTAATTAGACGTTCTTCTTCAAATACAGGAGGAAGCAGTATTTCATATGCAAATGTTCCAACAATAGAAAATCCGCTTACCATAACCAAGGGACATTTCTACGGAGGTATGTGGGTTGAAGGCTCTTCTACCATTAACGGCGTTTACATTTCTCGCGGAACTCTTTCTTTTGATAAAATCGAAAAAGCTCTTCTCTATACTTCTGTCGGTTCCTATATAGATTATGACAAATCGACAAATAGTAACGGATGGGAAATTTTTGTTGCTTCCGAAAACCTTTCAACTGACACTGATATTGACAATGTTGTTGATAGCACCGAAACTTTGCGTGTAAGTGCAGGCGGAAATGTTTCTGCGGATGCCGGTCAAAAAGTTGTATTTCAGCCCCAGGTGACCGGCGGT
>SVJA01000003.1 GCA_015069195.1 Oscillospiraceae bacterium
TAACAGTGATTGTTGTACCGTAGTCAACTGTACCTGTCGGACTGATAGTAACTTTACCATTGGAAACAGTACCTACGGAAACTGCACACTGAATCTTCTTGAATGTAGCAGTAACTGTAGAAGCTTTAGTTACTTTAAATGTAGTACCTGAAATAGCAGTACCGTTTACAAGGATCTGATCGAGTTCATATCCTTCGCTTGGTGTAGCCGTTACAGTAATTGTTGTGTTGTAAGCAATGTTTCCTGTAGAACTTAGAGTAACAGTACCGTTTGAAACTTCTCCAACTGAAACTGCGTATGTTTTCTTTGCAAAAGTAACCGAGATTGCAGTCTCTGCTGCTGTCATAGTATGTGTGTAAGTAGCTGTTGCTCCGCTGTTTGTAACAGTAACAGCAGTACCGTTTACTGTAATCTTAGAAACTTTGTAACCTGTAGCAGGTGTCAGAGTATATGAAATGCTCTGGCCGATTGTTCCGGTAGTGGCTGTTGTTCCGTCTGCAAAAGTAGCAGTACCGCTTCCGCTTGCAACTGCAATCGTTACATTGTACGAAATAGCAGTAAATGTAGCTGCAACGGTAGTAGCCGCGTTTACAGTATACGTACCGCCGCTGCTGAGGCTTGTGCTACCTGCCTTAAGAGTGCTGAGTTTGTATCCTGTAGACGGAGTTGCTGTAACTTTGATTACTGTACCGTGTTCAACAGTAGCACCGTTTGCAATGGCATCTCCTGTGGAGTTGTTTGTGATTGCAATAGTACCGTTTGTCGGAGCAGTTATTGTAATCTTGTAAGTCTTCTTTGCAAATGTAGCAGAAACTGTAGTAGCTGCGCTGACTGTGTAAGTATCGCCGCTGCTGAGGCTTGTGCTGCCTGCCTTAAGAGTGCTCAGGTTGTAGCCTGTGCTCGGTGTTGCGGTTACTTTGATAACCGTACCTGTGTCAACATAACTGCCCGAGCTGATAGAAGCACCGCTTGAGTTATTTGTAACAGTAATAGTACCGCCTGTAGGCTGGCTGTATGTAACTTTGTATATTTTACCGACTGTACCTGAATAGGTAACAGCGCCTGTAACGGTATGAGTTCCTGATACTGCAGCGGTAGAAATTGTCGAGTTGGACTTGATCGAACTTCCTCCTGCTGTAATAGTCTTTACTCTGTAACCTGAAGAAGGTGTGAGTGTAACTGTAAGAACGCTGCCGTGTGCAACAGTATCGCCGCTGGCAATAGCATTACCTGAAGCGTCTTTAACAGTAACAGTACCGCCTGTCGGGTTAGTTATTGTTATAGCATAAGTTTTAATAGTAAATGTTGCAGTAACAGTAGTAGCCGCGCTGACAGTAAATGTACCACCGCTGCTGAGGCTTGTGCTGCCTGCCTTAAGAGTACTGAGTTTGTAACCTGTGGAAGGTGTCGCAGTTACAGTGATTACTGTACCGTATTCAACAGAATCACCGCTTGCGATAGCATTACCGGAATCATCCGTAAGAGTAACAGTACCGTTGGACGGAGTTGTTATTGTAACTGTGTATTTTTCTTTTACATAAGTAGCGGCAACAGTAGTAGCTGCACTGACAGTATATGTACCGCCGTTAGACAAAGTTGTGCTGCCTGCTTTAAGAGTAGAAAGGTTGTAGCCTGTAGCTTCTGTAACGGAAACTTTGATAACCGTACCGGTATCTACATAACTGCCTGAACTGATAGCAGCACCTGTTGAGTTATTTGTAACTGCGATAGTACCGCCTGTAGCCTGGCTGTAAGAAACTTTGTAAATCTTTCCGCAAGTACCTGACAATGTAAATGCAGCAGCTCCTACAGTATAGGAGTAAGTAACTGCAGCAGAACTTATGGTTGAGTTGGTTTTCTTAGAAGTACCGTTTACTGTGATTGTCTTTACTCTGTAACCGGAAGACGGTGTAAGAGTAACTGTAAGTACACTCTTGTATGCAACTGCAGTACCTGTTGTAACAGCATTACCAGATGCATCTGTAACTGTAATCGTACCGCCTGTGGGGTTAGTTATTGTCATCGTGTAAGACTGCTTTGTAAATGTACCTGTGACAGTAGTAGCCGCAGTGAGAGTAAATGTACCGCCGCTGCTGAGGCTTGTGCTGCCTGCCTTAAGAGTGCTGAGCTTATAACCTGTAGCCGGTGTAGCAGTTACAGTGATAACTGTACCGTGTTCAACAGTAGCACCGCTTGCGATAGCATTACCGGAAGCATCCTTAAGAGTTACCGTACCGTTTGAAGCAGATATTGTAACGGTGTAAGTTTTCTTTGCAAATGTAGCAGAAACCGTAGTAGCCGCACTGACAGTATATGTACCGCCGCTGCTTAAAGTTGTACTGCCTGCTTTAAGAGTGCTCAGATTGTAGCCGGTACTTGCAGTAGCGGTTACTTTAATAACCGTACCTGTGTCTACATAGCTGCCCGAGCTGATAGCAGCACCGCTTGAGTTGTTTGTAACAGCGATTGTACCGCCGGTAGGCTGGCTGAACGAAACCTTATATATCTTTCCTGCTGTACCGGAAATTGTAAAGTTTGCTGCACCAACTGTGTATGTGTATGTTACCGCAGTTGTTGACATAGTTGTGAAGGTTTTCTTAGAAGTACCATCTACTGTAACAGTCTTTACTCTGTAGCCTGATGAAGGTGTAAGAGTAACTGTAAGTGATGTACCGTACGCAACCTTGCTGCCTGTAGCAACATCGGTAGAACCGTTTTTAACAGTAATCGTAGCACCGGTAGGATTTGTTATCGTCATTGTGTACGAATTCTTTGCGAATGTACCGGTAACCGTTGTGGCAGCAGTAAGAGTAAATGTACCGCCACTGCTGAGGCTTGTGCTGCCTGCCTTAAGAGAACTCAGTGAGTATCCTGTATTTGCTTTAGCAGTAACTTTGATTACTGTGCCATGCTCGACAGTAGCACCGCTGGCAATAGTCGCACCTGTCGAATTGTTTGTAAGTGTAACCGTACCGTTGGATGCAGATACTGTAACCTTGTATGTCTTCTTTGCAAATGTAGCAGAAACCGTAGTAGCGGCACTGACAGTATATGTACCGCCGCTGCTTAAAGTTGTACTGCCTGCTTTAAGAGTGCTCAGATTGTAGCCGGTACTTGCAGTAGCGGTTACTTTAATAACCGTACCTGTGTCTACATAGCTGCCCGAGCTGATAGCAGCACCGCTTGAGTTGTTTGTAACCGCGATAGTACCGCCGGTAGGCTGGCTGAACGAAACCTTATATATCTTTCCTGCTGTACCTGAAATGGTAGTGGCTGCTGAAACTGTGTGGCTGTAAGTCACAGCAGTTGTAGACATTGTTGTATATGTTTTTTTAGCAGTACCGCCGATTGTAACAGTCTTTACTCTGTAGCCTGAAGAAGGTGTAAGTGTAACTGTAAGAACGGTACCGTGAGCAACACTGGCACCACTTGCAACAGCATTACCTGAAGCATCTTTAAGTGTGATAGTAGCACCTGTCGGGTTAGTAATTGTTATAGCATACGTTTTCTTTGCAAACGTAGCAGTAACAGTAGTAGCTGCACTTACTGTAAATGTACCACCGCTGGAAAGTGAAGTACTGCCTGCTTTAAGGGAGCTGAGTTTGTAACCTGTGCTCGGAGTAGCAGTAACAGTAATTTTTGTACCATATGCTACAGAAGAACCGCTTGAGATAGTATTACCTGAAGCATCTTTAAGTGTAACAGTACCGTTGGTCGGAGTTGTTACTGTAATCTTATATGTAATTTTTGCAAATGTTACAGATACTGTCGTATCCTGCGCAGGCATCTCAAACTGATAAACTGCGGCAGCACCGCTGTTAGTAACCGTAACAGATGTTCCGTTTACGGTTATTTTAGATACTTTGTATCCTGTAGAAGGTGAAACCTCGTAGTTTATCAATGTACCGGGGGCTACCACGGTCGATGTAAGGTCGTTTCCGAAGTGAACCTTACCGCTACCGCTGGCAACTGACGCATTTAAAGCATAAGTTGCTTCGGTAATTGTGATATTATACGATGTTCCGCTGTTTGCAAATTTACAGTTGTTGAGATTTGCAGAAGATGAAGAACCATGTGCGTCATATGCTATCCACATCGTATACTCACCTGCGGCAAGTCCTGTACTCGGTAAATTTGCACCGGCTGTAGCCTGATCAGGGAAAGTTAATGTGCCACTGGAGGATAACGCCAATGCCCAATAATGTGATGCAGTACTTCCCGGTGATGTACCTTTCTTATAAAGACCAACAAACGGTTTTATATTCTGTACTGCAGAAGAGTAACTGCCGAGTCCTGAATAGCTGACAGTAATGGTTTCTCCGAGTTTGTAAGTAGTCTTATCGGTTGTAACTTTCGGTGACGAAGGTGCTGATGTCAAAAATCTGATAGAACGCAAATAAAGCGTTGAACCTGAAGCAGTATCACCGTCAAAATAGTCGAATCTTATCTGGTTAAGATTTCCTGTCCAAGTTGAGAGACTTGAAAGATTGATGATATAGTCATGCCACAAACCATCGTTGTTCCATGTCCAGCTTGTTGCACAATTTTCTGTAGGAGCTGTTATGGAACCGGGACAGAGATACATCTTCGCCGCTTTATTTGCAGCAGATGTCTTTGCTGTAACGATCATATATTTGTAGCTGGAAGCACTTACCGTTCCGAACTTTGTATAGTCGAGATAGAACTGCGGGTCATTATGTGCAGCAGAAGTCTTGACTACCATGGTAGCATCTCCTGCAGGACATGTGCCGAGAGATATAGTGGTAGCCTGAAGAACTGAGCCTTTTGCCCAGTTAACTGTAGTGCTGTTATCAAAAACTATATCAGTTGCAGTAACAATAGATGTGAATTTTACAACAACCGCACACGCGCCTGCCGGCATCGTGAATTGATAAACATGGTCAGCCCCTCCGTTTTGTATAGTAACGGCTGTGCCGCCTACCGTTATGGAAGACGCTTTCCATCCGCTGGCTGGCGTAACTTGATAGTTAACTATTTGTCCTGCCGGTGCATATGCAGATGTGACACCATTACCGAAGTGAACAGTACCACTACCGCTGGCAACCGATGCAGTAACCGCATAAGTTGTTGCTGCTTCTTTTGTGAATGTTACCGAAACAGTCGCATTTGCCGCTTCCATAGTAAACTGGTAAACAGCGTCACCACCATTGTTCTTTATGGTCTGTGACGTTCCGTAAACAAGAATTTTTGTAGCTTTGTAACCTGCTGCAGGAGTTACCTGATAGTTTACAACGGTACCTGCAGCAACTTGAGCAGATGTAACATTGTTACCAAAGTGAACACTACCGCTACCGCTTGCAACGGATGCTGTAACAGTGTAGAGAGTAGATGTAGTACCGCCGCCGGTTGTACCGCCACCGGTGTTATCTGTGACACCTCGACCATATGTGATAGCTGCCGCATGTGCATCGGAACCGCTTATGGTAATTGTGTTAACGCTATGTGCTGTGCCTGATGTATTAAATGTTACGACTTTAAATGTACCGGTAGAGCCGTATGCACCACAGTTACCACCCATCTTACCTGCTTGTAATTGGGTTGTGAAACCTTCTGCTGTAGAGTTGCTTATATAGTAGTAAGCAGGAGCAGAGTAGTATACGATAGCTGTCGATTTTGAATATGTAGTTGTAGCGTTAGTAAAAAGACCTACGTAAGAATTCGGACGTGCACTGTCTGTACGTGCTACGATACCTGCAGGCAAAGCGTATGATGCCGCAGAAGTATATGTAGCATTAGCGTGTCCTGCGCCGCCTGTCGAAAAACCCACATTTATAGTGCAATTTGCAGAAGGCATTGTGAATGCGTAAATCGAAGGATTACCGCTGTTCTGAACAGCAAGTGCAGAACCGTTTACAACAACGGATGTTACTTTGTAACCGCTTGCCGGAACGGGTCTGAAGAATACAGTTGTACCTGCCGTGAATTTTGCTGATGATACATCGTCGTAGAAGAATACAGATCCTGAACCACCTGCAACATTAGCTGTAGCGGTGTATTTTGCACCGGAAGCTGTAGCGTTTGAAAGCAAGCAGTACCAGTCTATTGTGAGATATGTAGAGTTTATACCGCCGGTAAGCTCTGCTGCTGTCATCCAGTTACCGCCTGCAGATGAATGTCTGGTATCCCAGTTTGCGGCAGGATCGATAAGAAGATATCTTCCGGATGCTGCATCATAGCCTGCAATACACATAAAGTGATTGTATACGTGAACGATAGCAGTACCGCCGTTCTTTATGTGATTGGTGAAAGTAGCATCGCTGACCTTACCGTACTGCATGGTACCTACGGAAAAACCGTACTTAGCACCGAAAGCTGCCTGAAGAGCAGGATATATGGTGTATCTTGTAGTACCGGCTGTGCCGTATCCACCTGTGCTGTAAGCCCATGTGAAAAGATCCTTCAATGAAATAATATTTCCGTTGAGGTGGTAAACGGCATTTACGATAGACATAATACCGCAACCGTTTTTCTGAATCGTACAACCTGCACCGCCTGACGGGTCATAGTTGCCGTAGTTTTGGTCAGTCTGACGGAATACCTGGTAGTTCAGTGAAGAACCTGCCGTAGCTGCTTCCGCCTGCATAGGTGTAGTTGTAGTGTATTCTTCCGAATAACTAGCGCCAAATGCCAGTGGCGAAATCATGATACAGACTGCCAAAAGAAAACTTAAAATTTTTTTGGTCATTTGAACTGTGAAATCTTCGCTCAAAGAATAACAATCAGCGAAGACTCAAGCCCCCCTTTCTCTGATAATATATAATATAGTTTATTAAAAAACATCATTATTACGGACAGGCTAACATATCGACATACTGCTGTCAACGAAAAATAAGTAAAATCGACAGATAAAAAAGCAAGAAATTTAATGCGATTGTGTGGACAAAAATGTCGCATACAATATGTTGATGTCTGCCCTTTAATTGACTGAACAATGCATTTATGTTACTATAATACGGCAGTTTTTATAACAAGTTTATATAGGTATTATATTACGGAGGTATTCAAATATGGCAAAAGGTATGAGAGGCGGATTCGGAAGACCGCACGGCGGTAGCGGAATGGGCGGAAACAATATGCAACAAATGCTCAGACAGGCACAGCAGATGCAGGCAAATATGGAAAGAGAACAGGCTGAAATTGCCGAGATGACTTTTGAAGCTACTGCAGGCGGCGGAGCGGTTAAAGTTGTACTCAAAGGTGACAAAACCGTAGACAGTGTAGAACTTTCACCTGATGTTGTAGATCCTGATGATATAGAAATGCTTCAGGATTTGATAGTCGCGGCTTTGAATGAAGGTATGAAGCAGGTTGATGAGTGTACCGAAGAGCGTATGGGCAAATATACCGCAGGACTTCCGATGTAATTTGAAACAAAAGGCATAATGTTGGTTATACAGCCTATTGCGTATGCAACGGGCGGAAGATATACAATATGTTGTATATTATATATTAAATAAGGAAGAGAATTGTTTCAGCCGCGCGCTTCACGCGCGCGGCTGTACATATTTAGGGGAAAATAGAAATGGCATTGTACGCTAAAACGGTAGTAAAACTTATAGAAGAATTTGAAAAATTACCGGGGATAGGTCACAAATCAGCGCAGAGAATTGCATTTTATTTGCTTGAACAACCGGAAGAAAAAGTAAAGACTTTTGCAGATGCTATGGTTAAGGCGCGAGAAGGACTCTGCTATTGCTCGGTGTGCTGTAATATGTCTGACAGAGAAGTTTGTGATATCTGCGAAAATGCCGCCAGAGACAAGAGCGTGATATGTGTTGTTGAAGACCCCAGGGATGTTGCAGCGATGGAAAGATCAAGAGAGTTTCGCGGACTTTACCATGTGCTTCACGGGGCTATTTCGCCTATGTCCGGCATCGGTGCAGAGGATATAAAGTTAAAAGAACTGGTAAAAAGACTTGATGGAGAAGTTAATGAAGTTATTGTAGCGACAAACCCGACTGTTGAAGGTGAAACTACGGCGATGTATATTTCAAAATTATTGAAGCCGCTTGGGGTAAAGGTGACAAGAATTGCGCACGGCATACCTGTGGGCGGAGATCTTGAATATGCTGATGAAATAACGCTTGCAAGAGCATTGCAGGGCAGACGGGAGATATAAAATGTTAGCAAAATTGCAGGCTGCCGAGTTCAGATATGAGGAACTGACAGAAAAATTAACGGATCCCGGCGTTATCGGTGACAATAATGAGTACAGAAAAGTTTTGGCAGAACATTCGGAACTTTCAGAATTGATAGAAACTTATCGTGAATATAAAGCAAAAGTTGAGGCTCGTGATGAGGCGAGAGCATTGCTTGACGAACCTCTTGACGAAGATTTCAGAAAACTTGTTTCAGAAGAATTCAATGAAACTACGACGGTGGTAAAAGAACTTGAACAGAAGTTAAAAGAACTTTTGATGCCGAAAGACCCGAACGATGAGAAAAACGTTATCATTGAGATAAGAGGCGGTGCCGGAGGTGAAGAAGCGGCACTTTTTGGTGCTGTTTTGTTCAGAATGTATTCAAAGTATGCGGAGAAAAAAGGCTGGCATATAGAGATAATTGATTCAAACGAAACTGAAATCGGTGGTTTGAAAGAAATGGTGTTCAGTATTGAGGGCAAAGGCGTTTACAGCAAACTCAAATTTGAGAGTGGTGTTCACCGTGTACAGCGAGTGCCGACGACCGAGTCGGGCGGTCGTATTCATACTTCTACTGCGACGGTTGCGGTGCTTCCGGAGGCTGATGAAGTTGATTACGAGCTCAGTATGAATGATGTTGAGATAGATACTTACCGTTCCGGTGGTGCCGGCGGACAGCACGTAAATAAGACTGATTCTGCGATACGACTTACTCATAAGCCTACCGGTATCGTGGTTACGTGCCAGGATCAGCGCTCCCAGCTCAAAAATAAAGAGAAGGCATTCAAAGTACTTCGTACAAAGCTTCTTGATATGTGCAGAGAACAGCAGACAGACGAGATTGCGGAGGACAGAAAAAGCCAGGTCGGAACAGGCGACAGAAGTGAGAGGATAAGAACATACAATTATCCTCAAAACAGAGTTACTGACCACAGAATTGACCTTACTTTGTACAAATTGACCGAAATACTTGAAGGAAGTATTGACGAAATAATAGACGAATTGATAACAAGTGACCGAGCAAAGAAACTTGCATCGGGAAATAACGGAGAAACGGAAGCGGCGTTTTAATGAAAACTGAAATCTTTAAAATCGATCCGAAAAATATTGATACAGATGTTTTGAAATACTGTGCGGAATGTTTGCGCACAGGCGGTCTCGTATGTTTTCCTACTGAGACAGTATATGGTCTCGGAGCAAATGCTTTTATGCAGGGTTCCGTCAGCAAAATTTTCAAAGCAAAGGGCAGACCATCGGATAATCCGCTGATAGTTCACATATCAGATTATGAAATGCTTGATCTGGTGACGGATTGCGGTGATATTCAGCGTGAAATGCTTATGAAAATCGGAGAAAAGTATTGGCCCGGACCGCTCACAATGATAGTTTCCAGGGATGATGCTATCCCCGAAACCGTTTCGTGCGGACTTTCTACGGTAGGTATAAGATATCCTGAAAATCCGATAGCAAAGGAATTGATAAGGCTTGCCGGTGTACCTGTTGCGGCACCGAGCGCGAATATTTCCGGCAGACCGAGTCCTTCGGAAGCTGCGCATGTTATTGAGGATTTAAACGGCAAAGTTGACATAATAATTGACGGCGGCCCTTGTAAGGTAGGCGTAGAGTCTACCGTTCTTGACCTCACAAGCGGAAAACCTACAATTTTAAGACCCGGTGCTGTGACACTTGAACAAATATCTGCGGTTTACGATGCGGAAGCGTTTGATTGGAGAGTAGCACATACCGGCGGAGACGATTGTGACATAGAAAAGCCTAAGTCTCCGGGAATGAAATATACTCATTACTCGCCGAATGCAGAAGTTATAATATATGACGGAACTCGTGAAAATATAGTGAGAAAAATTAAGTCCGATTATCAGGAATACATATCTTCCGGCAAGTCGGCAGGAATAATGACAGTTGACGAAAATCTGAATTGCTACGTTGGATTTTCGAATGTTATATCATTGGGCGGTTTAAACGAACCGTTATATCAGGCAGCAACGCTGTTTTCGTCACTCCGTAAGTTTGATGAACTTGGCGCAGAAAAAGTATTTGCAGAAGCAGTTCCCGGAGGCGGTGTAGGAGATGCCGTAATGAACCGACTTTACCGTGCAGCGGGCGGAAATATGATTAATTGTGACAAAATCTGAGAATATTTTGGAAATATTAAAAATTATCATTGTATAAAATGTGAATTTTTGATATAAGTAAAGTGTATATATTTAATTACAAAGGATTAGTTATTATTTAAGTTTGAGAGGAGTAGGATTTTATAATGCGTGTTCTTTTTGTGTGTACCGGTAATACATGCAGAAGCTTTATGGCAGAGAAGCTTATGGAAGCTATCGTCGAAGATGCATCTGATGATGACCGATTACAAAAAGGAGAGATTAAGGTTTCATCAGCCGGCTTGTTTGCAGTTGAGGGGGATGAGGCCAGTGAGTATGCCGTAAAAGCTTTGGAAAAGCTTTACGATATTGACAGTGACAAACACAAGGCGAGACAGCTTGATGAGGATGTTATAGAGGATGCTGATTTGATCCTTACAATGACCGATTCACAGAAGCATGCCATAGCAGATGCATATGATGACTTTGAGGACAAAGTTTTTACTTTGAAAGAGTTCGCTATCGGTCCTAATGGTGATGAGGATGAGGATATTGATGTGGACGATCCTTACGGCGGCGACCTTGAAGAATATATGTCTTGTGCTGAAGAGATAAAAGCACTTGTAGATTTGACTTTTGAAAAAATCGTAGCTATGGAAGATTGATTTAATTTCCGCGTCTTGTTTCCGGATAGTTATTGTGAGCATATAAAATAGTTTCCGTAAATTGAGACAACTTGTTAAATTTAGTAAGCATAGTTTAGACACAGCAGGAATTTGCCGTTTGGGCAGAATCCTGCTGCTTTTTGTTCCCAAAGTTGAGGAATAATTAAAATTACATTTCAGTAATATTTTCGGGATTTCTTTAATAATTATTTATCGAGCGTTAGCAATTATTAAGAGGTGCTTAAATGAAAAAAATAATCAGAACATTGGCGTTTGCATTAGTTGCAGCGCTTATGTTGGTCGGTATTGCGGGGTGTAAATCCAAAAAGGATAATAATTCCGGCAGGAATGAATACGCTGCATCAAGCGGGACACAGATGACGGAAGAACAGGCTGATTCACTTGCAAATTCGATGACGGTAAAACTTTATTATTCGTCAAGTGACAAGAAAAACCTTGTAACAGAATCTACATTGATGAACTACACATCAAAAGAAAAGAAAACTTCACGGCTGGCATTCAATGTTGTAGAAAAACTTATCGCAGGTCCTAAAAACACATCTGCGGCGACAAATTTATTCCCTGCCGGAACGGAAGTTGAGAGCATAAAACTTCAGGGCGGTTGCGCTAAAATAAGTTTCAATCGCACTTTCGGTGAAAAAATGAATCTGAGTAAAGAAGAAACGGAACTTCTTGTTCAGACGATTACAAACACTCTTACAGAACTGAAAGATGTTGATTCAGTAAAAATAGTATGCGCCGGCAGTGAAATGGGAACTCTTTCAAACGGTTTTGATATGAATGCAACATTCAAACGTAATCAAAAGTGTGTTATCGGTACCGCTGCCGAAGTTTCGGCAGATACAGTTGATGATCCTTATGACGAAAAATATTATATGGATGTGCCGCTTGAATGAGTAAGAAAGCAGCACAGATAAGGGAAGCACGGTGCCCTGCGGGCACCGTGCTTCCCCGATTTTGCTTGTTTTTTGCTCAAACAAAGAAAAAAACAAGCAAAATCGGTAAAAAGCAGCAAATATTGATTAGTTTTAATTGTTAACAACAAAATATTGTTGTATAATGCTTTGGTAAGGAAGTGTGTCATATGTATAAAATGGAAAAAAACAGAGAAATAAAAGTTGCTGTGATGTTCGGCGGACAGTCGACAGAGCATGAGGTGTCATGTCTTTCGGCGTATTCCGTGATAAAGAATATTGACAGGGAAAAATTCAACATAGAACTTATAGGCATCACTAAAGACGGTGATTGGGTACATCTGGCAGAGAGTGATATAAAGACTGTGAAAGATTGCAGCTGGGCTGAAAAGGCTGTGAAAGGAGCCGGTATTTCGGGTGCCATAAAGGTGCTTGAGTCGTGCGATGTTGTTTTTCCCGTGCTTCACGGACTTTGGGGCGAGGACGGTACGGTTCAGGGAATATTTGAGCTGTTGGGAATTCCTTATGTAGGTTGCGGAGTTCTGGCGTCTGCCGTTTCGATGGATAAGGCCTATACAAAGATCATATTAAAGGATGCCGGCATACCGCAGTGCATACATACCGTTGCATACAGACAGGACATATTGCAGAATATTTCGGTATGTATAGAAGAGATTGAAAGTAAAATCGGATATCCTTGTTTCATTAAGCCTTCAAACTCCGGTTCGTCGGTAGGTGTGTTTAAGGTAAAGAATCGTGACGAACTTAAAACTGCACTTATAGAAGCACAGAAGTTTGATAGAAAAGTAATCGTAGAGGAATTTGTTGACGGCAGAGAGATAGAGTGTGCTGTTTTGGGTAATGAAAATCCTGTAGCATCTACTCCCGGAGAGATAATTCCTTCAAAGGAATTTTATGATTACGAGGACAAATACAGCAGCGGTGCAAGCGTTGTACAGATTCCTGCCGATATTCCGGAAGAAAAACGCGAAGAGATAAAGAAATACGCCGTAAAGGCTTTCAAAGCAATTGATTGTGCCGGTCTTTCGCGTGTTGACTTTTTCTATAAGAGATCAAACGGTGAGATAGTACTTAACGAAATAAATACTTTGCCGGGATTCACTGATATCAGTATGTACAGCAAGATGATAAAGAATGACGGAATGGATTTTAAGACTCTTATAACGGAGCTTATTGAGCTTGCTTTTGACAACAAAGAAAACAACAGAAGATGCGGAGTGTAAGAATTAAATGGATTCGTTAAAATCTGAAACCGTAAAATCGAATAACAGCCCAATCGGAGTTTTTGATTCGGGTCTCGGCGGATTGACTGTTCTCAGTGCAATTCATAAATTGATGCCGAACGAAGACCTTATTTACTTCGGCGACAGCGGCAGGACACCCTACGGTACAAAGTCAAAAGAAACCGTCTTAAAGTACACATTCCAGGATATGAATTTCCTTGTGAAACAGGGCGTTAAAATGATCGTCATTGCTTGTAATACTGCAAGTGCGTGTAGCTTGAAAACGGTCAGAGAACATTACAATTTGCCGATAGTAGAAGTTATAGAACCCGGCTCGAGAGCCGCCGTGAATGCTACACGAAACGGCAAAATCGGTGTTATCGGTACTGCTGCCACTGTTGCAAGCGGTGTTTATGAAAATGCTGTAAAGAATCTTCTTCCGGATTGTGATTTTCACGCGAAGGCTTGCCCTTTATTTGTTCCTCTTGTCGAAGAAGGTTGGTGGGACAATGACATAAGCCGAAGTATTGCCGCAAAATATTTAAGCGATATGAAAACAAGCGGTGTTGATACACTCGTTTTGGGTTGTACTCACTATCCGTATCTCCAAAAGGTCATTGGAGAGGTTATGGACGACGGCATTGTTCTTGTAAATTCTGCCCTTGAAGTTGCCAAAAGTGTTCGCGATGAGATTGCGGAAAACGGTCTTGAAGCTGATTCCGGAAAGGTCGGAAAAGTATCATATTTTACAAGTGATAGCGTTGACAAATTTGCTTCGCTCGGAAGTGTTTTTCTCGGTGAAGAGATGAAAGACGTTACAAAAGTTGCCATTGATAAGGAATGGGATGGAGGCGCTTTCGGTGAAAACTGACGGTGCTGTTCTTGAATTATTTGCAGTTGATGTCATAACTGATGAAACAAAGAAATTTTTTTGTGACAATTTTACGGACAATTTAAATGATAACGATTTTAATTTTCTTGGCGGAAAACAAAGCGGCCTTGCGGTCTCTTTGTTTTCCGCTTGTGCGTTTCGCTCTGCGGCGACGGACAAAACGGTATCGGAATGTGACAAAACCGTCGCCGCAGCGAAACGCGCCGATGCGGCTGCCGAATATCTGAATAAGCAGCCGCATTGCGCGGCCTTCGGCTGCGCCGAAGCTCAAAACGGCTATATAAATTTTAAATTCGGTGAAGAATACTTAAAAGCTGTTTTGAAATATTATGCAAATGAATTTGATAAGCTTTATAAAAGCGGTGAATTAAACGAATACCTTTACGGAAGAGAAACCAAAGCAAGCGGTATAAAGAGGTATTGCCTTAATCGTATAATGTCTGTTTGCGATATGTTTGCAAGACCGAATGACGACCGGTTAAAGCCTGTAGACGGATTCTTCGGAGAATTCCAAATGAATCTTGCAGAGCATTGCGTTTTTTCTTTGGGTAGGTGTAATATTACAAAAAATGATGCGGAGAAAAATTCGGAGGTCATTGCGGTATTATTTTATGAAGCAGACAGTTGTATAAAAAATGCATCAATGATATATTTAGATTTGTACAAAGCATGTGCGTATGCTTTGCACGTATTGATTGTGAAAGAGGACAAAAATTGAACGGAACCGAAACACTTTTTCTGCAAATTTCAGATTCATTTTTAAACGGCAGAAATTTTAATTCAGAAAATGGTACTAAAATCGGCGGTGATGAAACCGATTCGGTTATCGGGCTTGCAAAGAAACATTCTATGCAGGCTATATGTGAGTATGTTCTTTTCGGTCAGAACTCTTTTGTAAATCAAACCATTGCGCGCTCGGTAAAAAGAATTTTTGCGGCAAATGAATTGATTGCAGAATTTGAGAAAAGAGAAATAAAACTTTGCGTGATGAAAGGATTTATCGTCAGGGAGTTTTATCCTGTTCCGGAGCTTCGTACATTTGGTGACATTGACTTTTTGATTGAAAAAGGTAACGAGGTTGCTGTTGTTTCGGTTATGTCAGCGCTTGGTTATAGCCGTGAAGCCGGTGAAGAACACGTAATGAGTTTTAAAAAAGGTCTTGAATATTACGAGTTCCACACAAGCCTTGCAGAAGACGATGCTTTTGATGAGAGTGTACAGTACTTAATTGATTCTGCGTGGAGCAAGGCGAAACCGTACGGCACATACAAAAATATTTATGAATTTGAAGATGAATATCATTTGTTTTATCTGATTTTCCATATTGCAAAGCATTTCCGTGTGAGTGGTGCAGGAGTAAGAATGTTCAGCGATATTGCTGTGTTTGTGAACGAAAAAGCTACATTGGATTACGATAAATTATCAGAATACCTTATATCTTGTAATATGATGCTTTTTGCAAAAAATGTTTTTGCGATATGCGAAAAGTGGTTTGATATGAAGAATCCCATTGATGCAGAATATGTTATGCCTAATGAATTGTTGTATGAGGAGATTGCGGAATTTGTATTAAGCGGCGGTACTTTCGGCTTTTGCGGAAGTTCTCTTGAAACATCGGAAATCAGACGCGAAATGGATAATAAAGACAGTAAAAATGCTGAAAAACGTACGCTTTTTAGATTCTTCTTTCCGACATATGAGAAAATGAAGAAACGATATCCGTTTATCGAAGGTAAAAAATTTCTTTTGCCGGTTACATATATTATGCGATTTTTCGGCAACATATTTAAACCGAGAAGAGCTAAAAAGGCAGTTTCGAGGTTGCAGGGCATAACAAAAGGCGGCGACGAGGCACTTCGACAACACGATATGTACAGAAAGTGCGGTCTTGATTTCTTTAAATGAATGAGCGATCCTGAAATAAATAACAAGTGAGGTATTTTATGTACCGTGATTTTTTTGAACCGGAAGATAATGAAGAGAAAGTATGCGACGGGCTTTCGGTTTTTGAGAGAATATATAATGTGGTGAGAAAAATTCCGAAAGGTAAAGTTGCGACGTACGGACAGGTTGCAGAGATGGCGGGCAACAAACGCTGGGCGAGAGTTGTCGGATATGCCCTTCATATAAACCCGGATCCGGATTGCATACCGTGTTTTCGTGTGGTAAATCGCGATGGCAGAGTTTCGGAGGCTTTTGCTTTTGGTGGTGTGAATCGTCAGATAGAGCTATTGAAAGCCGAAGGCGTGGAGTTTTCCGGTGAGGACGGAAAGTTTGTTGATTTGAAAAAGTTTCAATGGAATGGATGAAAATATAAACGAGCGGTGCGAACTTGTGGTTGACTCTGTGAAAAGAAGAGCTCGTGGTTACAGAACTTTAGAAAGTTACAAACAAATGATTTATCTTGTTGCAGGAAAGCTTTCTTTGGATTGTCCACCGTTATTTTCTTAAAATTTTCACGGTTTTAGGAAAAGAACATTATGCTAATATATATTGCAAAAATAAAAGAGTTGTGCTATAAGAAACTGTGGTAGTGTTTATAAAATAAATTAAAGAATAGGTGAAAAAATGTTACGTGTTCTTCAATGTGTGAATAATATGCATAGGGCTGGTCTAGAGACTATGTTGATGAATTATTATCGTAATGTTGATAGATCACGCATCCAGTTCGATTTTCTTACTCATCGTCCTTTTCGAAGTGATTATGATGATGAGATTGAATCTTTGGGCGGGAAAATATACTATGCTCCTCGATTGATTCCGCAAAACTATCCTTCATATTTTTCCTATATGAAGTCTTTCTTTACGGAGCATCCTGAGTATGTAATTGTACATTCACATATTGATGCAATGAGCTATTTGCCTTTGTTGGCTGCTAAAAAAGCTAATATTCCTGTTAGGATTGCGCATAGTCATAATACGGCAATTGATCTTGACTATAAGTATCCGATAAAACAGTTCTTTCGAAGTAATATTTGTAAAGTTGCTACAGATTATCTTGCTTGTGGTAAAGATGCCGGGCGTTTTCTGTTTAATGAGAGTTGTGTAAATGTAATTCCAAATGCGATAGTTGCAGATAAATTTTTGTACAACGATGAAATCCGAGCAATGATGAAAAAAGAGCTTTCTCTAGATGGTCGCTTTGTTATTGGACATGTTGGAAGGTTTTCACGCCAAAAAAATCACTGTTTTCTGATTGATATATTTTGCGAGATCCTAAAAATTAATCCGTATTCTGTGTTGCTGTTGGTAGGAACAGGAGAGAACGAGAAGAAAATCAGATCTAGAGTAGATAGATTGGGGATTTCTGATAGAGTTCAATTCTTGGGTGTTAGAAGTGATGTTGATAAACTGTATCAAGTAATGGACGTTTTTGTATTGCCATCATTATTTGAGGGAATTCCGGTCGTTGGTATTGAGGCTCAGTTTTCTGATTTGTCTTGCTTCTTTTCAAGCAGAGTGCCAAAAGAGGTAGCTTTTTCGAAAAAGTGTACATTTATTCGTGATGATTTGCCTGCCAAAGATTGGGCTGAGCAAATCATGAAGAAATCCGGTGTGCAAAGAGGAAAAGAGGAATATATTACATCAAAATATAGAATTGAGAATGCAGCTCCACAGTTTGAACAGTATTATTTTAATTTGTTGAGAGCAAGAGGGTTAGATGTATGAAAAAAGTGCGCTGGTTATGGACCTATATATGTTTTCTTCGTGTTTTGCCGGCATGGTTGATTTTTATTACAAATCGATTTCGTAAAAAATGTAAAAAGGATTTGTGTGCATGGTGTAATCACTATGGCTCGGTAGATGGAAAATGTCATTTTTGGCAATTAGGTTATCTGCTGATAAACGAAAAAGAAACACGTAATATTTTTTTAAACAGGCTACATAGAAATCCGATTATGTTTGTTGTTGTGCGGATATTGTTTCCGCCCCTCGAGTCATTGTATATTAATATGCCTCCTGAAAGGATTGGGGGAGGATTGGTTTTTCAACATGGTTCTTCAACGATAGTGGCTGCTACCTCTATTGGAGAAAATTGTAAAATATTTCAGCAGGTAACAGTTGGGTTTAATGGTGATAAAAGTCCTGTCATAGAAGATAATGTTACGATATCTGCGGGTGCTATCGTCATTGGTGGAGTACATATCGGAAGTCACGCTGTTGTCGGTGCCGGTGCTGTAGTAACGAATGATGTCTCGCCCGGAGTTACTGTGGTCGGTGTTCCTGCAAGACCGATTGTGTATGGAGATAGAGAAAAATGATTTCTACAAAGAAAGATTTAATTAAAGTTCTACAAGCGGAAAAAATGATGTATCTTCCGCGGGGCAGTAAATTTGAGTCAATATTAACTTCGGATAATAAGTACAAGATATACCTGTATTTAGTAGCTTTACGAAAAACGGAATATCACTATAACAACAGAAACAGATTGTTTCATAAGTTGCTATATTTAATGTATAGGCGAAGAAAAAACATTTTAGGTAGAAGATTAGGTCTGGAAATTTCTGAAAACAGCTTTGCTGCAGAATTGATGATACATCATTCCGGCAATATTGTTGTAAATGGTTATGCAAGAATAGGTAAGCAATGTATTTTGCACGGAAACAATTGTATAGGAAATGATGGAAAAAGCTTTGATGCGCCTATATTAGGAGAAAGGGTAAGGCTGGGAGTTGGTGCAAAGGTTATTGGAAATGTGACTATCGCGGATGACGTGGTTATCGCAGCCGGTGCCGTAGTTGTTGAATCGTGTTTAGTTAGAGGTGCCGTTTTAGCTGGGGTACCTGCTAAATGTATCAAGGTGAACAGTGTTGATTTCGAGGTGAATTAAATTGCCAGAACCGTTAGTGTCTGTTGTTGTTCCGATATACAATGTAGAAGCAAAATTGTGCAGATGCATAGAAAGCATAATTAAGCAGACGTACTCTAATTTGGAAATAATTCTTGTTGACGACGGCTCTCCGGATAATTGTCCGCAAATTTGCGATGACTATGCTGATAAAGATCAGCGTATAAAGGTTATTCATAAAATAAATGAGGGTCTTGGCTATGCACGAAATACCGGAATTGAAAATGCAACGGGAAAGTATATATGCTTTTTTGATAGTGATGATTATGTTGAGTTGACCGCAATAGCGGAGACTTGTTCGATTGCTGAAGAGTTGAAGGCGGATTTGGTATGCTTTGGTCATATTGAAGAAACGGAGAATGGAAGAATTATAGAGAATAGGATACCGACTACCCCAAAGGATTTGTTTTATGGGGATGAATTAAAAAATAAACTGATCCCGTTGACGCTATCTCATGATCCTGCAACCGGTGAGGATTGGAATCTTTCGTTAAGTGCATGGAGCGCAATGTTTTCTATGGAGGTTATTCGACAAAACAATTGGCGATTTGTATCTGAAAGGGAGTGTATTTCGGAGGACATATATTCCGTTTTGCAGTATTATGGGTATTCCGGCAGAGTTGCATACATAAAGAAGGCATTGTATCACTATATTTCTAATCCGTTATCACTGTCAAAGGTGTATCGGAAGGATAGATACGAAAGATTGAAAATATTGTCGGAAAAGTTGTTTGAGTTAACAAAAAAAATGAATCAGGAAGATATGTTGCACGATAGAGTGAAAACGATTTTTCTTGGACTGACAATTGGAGCCATAAAACAAATAACAGCATCAGATGAGCCTTTAAAAATAAAGTATAATGCTGTAAAAGAAATAGTTTGTGATGATTATATGCAAAACACACTAAGTGAATACCCCTTTTCAGGTGAGAGTGTTGCTAAGAGATTATTGTTCGTGTGCATGAAAAGAAAATTGTGCACTATGAGTTATCTTATATTCAAGGTAAAAAGTTGGATAGAGAGTCGATGAGAAAGGAACGGAATTCAGATTGAAACATAATAACTTTAAAAGGATTTTTCATCGCTCTATGGAGGAACTATGGGCAACTTATGAAATAGCAAGGGTAACTTCATTAAGAAAAGCGATTATAACTTTGGTTGCAAAACTGAACATACAGATTATGAACCGAAACGGGTTTAAAGAGCCGCCAAAAGTCAGAAAAAGATTGATTGACAAGCATAACATAATGATTGAGTACTTTGAGAATCGTTTTGGAGAGTTTTATAGAAACTATAAGCTCGAAGAATCTTTCGATAACGAACAAAATGTCTTGAAAAATAAAATTTGGATATGTTGGTGGCAAGGAGAGGAAAATGCACCTGAACTTGTTAAGCGTTGTATTGAGTCAATCAGACGTAATGCCGGTGGTTGTGAAGTAGTTTTAATCACAGAAGAAAATTATATGAACTATGTTAATATTCCGGAATGTATTTGTGAAAAGTATAGGGCGGGAATAATTACAAAAACAAATCTTTCTGATTTGTTAAGACTTTCCTTGCTTGCACGACATGGGGGAATGTGGATAGATGCAACGTTTTTCTGCACTGATAACATTTCTCTGGACGAATACTTTAAGTATCCTTTGTGGTCGATTAAACGTCCGGATTATTTGCATTGTTCCATTGCATCAGGATATTTTGCAGGATATTCGCTTGCATGTGATTACAGCAATCGATATATTTTCGCAATTGTTCGCGATTTCTTTTTGGAGTATTGGTCGAAGTCTGACAAGTTAGTGGATTATTTGCTGGTTGACTATATGATAGTTCTTGCTCAGAAATATGAGCATCGAGTGAAAGAGGCATTCGATAGGATTGAGCCTAACAATCCGAATTGTGATGAGTTGCTAAAGAACCTAGGTTTAGAGTATAATGAAGATAGATGGAATAAACTAAAGAACGAAACAGGATTATTCAAACTTTCATGGAAACAATCATTTCCTTTGACTGTTGATGGAAAGGAAACTTTCTATTCAAAAATTATGGATAAAAAACTTTGAAATAGAATGAAGGAACTAGTGGAAATATGCGTTATGTGGAAATAAACTTAAAACCAAATAATAAAACACTTTTGTATGCCCAGATTCTATTAGTTCTTGTGATGTTGTGGTTTAGAGATGTGTTGTATTTTCCATCTGCCATAACATATATAACTGATATAAACTTGGTGTTATTGGTTTTTCAATGTTGCTACAAAAAAACTGAATATCGTGTATTTAAAGATGTGATTACACAGTACGTGATTGTTGCACTAATTGTTGTATTTATGTTATTTGGTGCAACAATCAATACCGTAAGTCCTTTATTGGTCTTATGGGGAATGAGAAATAATCTTCGTTTTTTTATTTTCTTTTTTGTTTGTATTGATTTGCTGGACATATCGGATGTACATAAGTTTATCAAGATATTGAAGTGTTTTTTCTTGATTAATTTGGTAATGTGCACGATACAGTATTATGGATTTGGCCTTAAAGCAGATTATTTAGGTGGTTTTTTTGGAATAACAAGAGGCTGTAATGGTTATTTGAATGTGTTTATTTGTATATTGTGTTCAATTGCAATATCTGAATTTTTATGTTCGAAAATCAGAGCAGGAAAATTGATTTTTTATTTATCTGCATCATTATATATGGCTATTCTTGCAGAACTCAAAGTGTTTTATTTTGAGTTAATCATTATGGTAGCTTTTGCTGTAATATTATCCAAGCCTTCTTTGAAAACAGTGTTAGTAAGTCTGATTTTTTCATTGGGATTTGTAGTAGGTGCGGTAGCTCTGTTAATTTACGATCCGGATAGTTTTGGTGTACTGTTTGATTTTGATGCTTTGGAGCTGTATTTAACCGGAACCGGATATACAAGTTCAGGCGATCTAAACAGATTTACGGCGATAGGACAGATTTTTTCAAGCTTTTTTGAAGATAGTCCGTTGCTGACTTTGTTTGGATTTGGTCTCGGAAGTTGTGAATATTCGCAATTTAGTTTTTTGCAAAGTGATTTTGCATTAAAGTATGGTGAGTTGAACTATCGTTGGTTTACACATGCTTGGGTTTTTTTGGAGCAGGGTGCTGTAGGTCTGATTTTATTGGTTGCATTTTTTGTATCGCTACTGGTTTATACATGCCGGAGGCTTACGTCAGATAATAAGCTTTATATGATTATGTCTGTAGCGTTTTTGCCGACTTGCATTTTGGGTCTTTTGTATAACACTGCCATTCAAGTTGAAAATTGCTATATTATTGCACTTGTTTGTGCGATTCCGTATATTGCAAATAAGTCGCGTTTGTTGAGGTCTAGTTATGAATGAAATTCAAAAAGAGTTGGTTAAAATTTTGGAGTCAGTCCAACAAATATGCGATGATTTAAACCTTACGTACTATCTTGTTAATGGTACTGCACTTGGAGCAGAAAAATACGGTGGTTTTATTCCGTGGGATGATGATGTTGATATTGCTATGCCACGTAAGGATTATGATATTTTTTGTGAGAAGGCACAGGGGTATTTACCTAAGCATTTATTCTTGCAAAATTATAAAACAGACCGTAGATTTCCTCTGTTGTATTCGAAAATAAGGAATTCGAATACGACGTTCATTGAAAAAGGCGTACAACATTTAGATATGAATCATGGAATTTATATTGACATTTTTCCTTTAGACGGATATCCGGAACGACGTCTCAGTCAATTGAGTTTGCGTTGCAAGATGAAAGTGTTAAGTTGGTTGCAGTTTAGTGCTTTTTATGGTAATATTAACTTTTACAAATTTCTTTTACGCAAAATGGGTTTTCATAAGAGAACCGATAAAACGTTGGCTCTTATGGAAAAGACTGCAAGAAAGTTTGGGACTTGTACCGGTATGAGCTGTGATTATGCAGATAGGCAAGACAGAGGATGCGTTCCTTGGGATTACTATGGCGAGGGTCGAATTGTTAAGTTTGAGCACCTATACATAAAAGTACCTTCTGAAACAGATGCTTATCTGACATATAAGTATGGGGATTGGAGAGCGGAGTTGCCACGTGAATGTCAGGTAAGTCATCACAATACGGTTGTCTGCGACTTGAATCGCTCATATCTTACATATATGAATAAGATTGATATGCACTCCGCTTCGGCGGCTGACATATAAAAATTTTTCTAAGGAGGAAAAAGTAATGAAAAAAGTTCTCGCAATGGCGTTGGCTGTGTTGATGTTTATTTCAAGTTTGCCGATGTCCGCGCTGGCTGCCGGAGTTGAGTATGATGAGAGTACAAACTCCTGTGATTGCTATAACATCGTAAGTAAGAATGATTATACAATCGCGCCAGGTATCACGGAATCAGAACTCGTTTTAAATTTCGACGATGGTTCCAGACGTCAGGTTCTTCATATTATGGAGGCTGATGTCAATAATGAATATGTATCCGTAATTAACAGTTATAAGGGTATGTTTCCTGAATATGGCAATTATCAAACGGGTACGATGACCGAGCAGTCCGCTTGGGTTGAGAAAAATATGGGACTCAATGTTGTCGGTGCCATGAACACAACCTTAAGCTGGTACAATACTGCTACATATGACGATTCAAAGGGTGGCGATTCGACTCGTATTGGTGAGCCGCTCGGATTTATTATGCTTGATGCTGAAATCTTGTTTGATCCGTCTAATTGCGGTTATGAGTACGGTAAAGTAGGATTTCCTTCTGTTTTGGTAATCAACAAGGATTTTGATGAGAATGGTAATCCGAGACCTGCTGATATTCCAAAGGTAGAAATGCCTCAGATTACTTCAGCTGCTGATCTTCATGGTTGGGAAGACCAGGTAATTCCTTGTTCAAGTGGATATATTGTCAAAGATGGTGTTAACCAGAACCCGACTGAAAACCATAAGACCGACACCTCTAACAGTGCATCTCGTTCTGTTGTAGGTATCAAACCTGATGGTACCGTTGTTATTATGATGAATGATGGTCGTCAGTCTCCTTATTCGGCAGGTATGTCTATGTATGAGTGTGCCGAGGTTATGATTTCTCTCGGATGTTCTTTTGCTGTTAACTGCGATGGTGGTGGCTCTTCTTCTTTCCTTTCTGAACGTCCCGGTGAAGATTTAAAACTCAATTGTTCGCCGTCTGATGGTGCAGAGCGTCCTACCACAACAGGTATTCTTTTCATTTCAACTGCTCCCGCTGATGGTGAATTTGCTCGTGCAAATATTACTTCTGATGCTGTGTACTATACTCCCGGAAGCAAGGTTACATTTGATGTTTTGGGTACTGACCTTGTAGGTAATCCTGCGGATGTCCCTTCAGATGCTACATGGCAGCTTACTGATACATCGATGGGTACCATTAAAGATGGAGTGTTTGTTTCCAATGGAAAAGTGGGAACTGTGACTGCTCAGATGGTTTACAACAATGAGATAGTCGGCGAATGTTCTGTTGAAATTGTTATACCTACCGGTTTCTCTTTTTCACAGTCCATTATGACAGTACCGTTCGATAAAGAAGTATCATTGGGTCTAAAGGCTACTATTAATGGCGGACTTCATGAAGTTAAACTCAATGATTCAGATGTTGCAATTGTTACAACAAATGCTGCATTGGGTACTTTCAATGGATTAAACTTTATTTCAGTGTCCGAGGATGCAGCTCCGGTTGATTTGACCAGTACCGTCACCGCGACGTTGACTTGTGCAAAATTGACTGCTACTGCTTCTTTAAGCTTGGGTAAGGGTTCAGAAGTGTTGTTCGATTTTGATGATGAGTCTGACTATCTGGAATGGAATATTGCTGATGTTAACGGAAATGATGCAGGATTCCATCAGAATTTAAGTTATGCTACATCTAAAAACGGACAGGTTCATAATGGTGATGGTTCTCTTCGCGTAGAGTTCAATGCTATTGCTGCTACCGGTGTTCCTGCGTCTGGTTATGCTCAGTCTGACCTATACCTCAATGATGCTATTATTGTGGAAAATGCAAAATCAATCGGTTTCTGGGCATACATTCCTGATGAGTATGTCCATTGTTGGATTCGTGTATTGTATTGGTATGATAAGAACGGAGACGGTATTTATGAATCTAAAAATACTGTTACTGTTATTAATCAGCCCGAAATCTACAATACTGCTTCAGAAGACGGTTGGTATTATTTCTCTGTTGATGTTAGTGCATACAAGAGCATTATGATTGCCGGTCTGAATGACAAGGATAAGATTTCATATAATTCCGGTAAGTGCGATGCGAATAATTTCCGTTTCATAGAGTTTATGTTCCCTCACACTAACACAATGACTCAGTGGCAGACATACGGAACTCTTAATGGTCCGTATACAGTGTATATAGATAACATTACAGCAGACTTTTCAGATGCGGTTGATGATCGAGAGGCTCCCGTTTTCGGCAACGTTTCTCTTATGGGCGCAAACGATACTAATGTTGAGCTTAAGCATCGCGAGACTGCAGAAACTACAAATAACAGACTTACTGTAACTGCTTCTGTTGCAGAGAATACAGCAAAGAGCAATGCGACAGGTCTTGATGCTTCCACGGCTAAAGCCTATGTTGATGGTGTTGCTGTAGATGCCACTTTTGCAAACGGCAAAATTACTATTAGTGATATCGCTGTTGCCGATGGTGTACACAGAGTTAAGTTTGAAATCTGTGATATGATGGGTAACAAGTCAGTTGTTATCAGAAATGTGAATGTAAAATCCGGTATAGAAGCTTCTGCTATACAGGTAGTTCCTAAGGATTCTACTCTTGATAGAATCTATGGCGGTTCTGTATATTGGATGAATATCAATGCTAATAAAATTGAATCTATCAAGCAAATAAGCACTGTTATCGATATAAACAGCCTCAATCATTGGGAGTTAGACCATATGGAGCTTGCGGCAGGATTCACCGCAACTTATACAGTTGATGAGGAGACTAACACTGCTACCATTGTTATCACTCGCACAGGAACTAACAAATTGACCGGCGAGGCGACTATTGCATCTTTGCCTATCCGTATTGTTTATTTTGATACTGATATTAAAATGAATGGTACTGTTGATGGTGTTTTGGTTAATGATGCTGTAAGTTTTTGGAACAGCTACAACTTCTGGCCTCAGGACTTGAAGGTGGATGTTGATTTGGGTGAGATAACTTTTGTTGATGGTTATACTTCTACTGTTCTTAATGCATTCTCAAATGATCAGTTCTGTGTTGATACGGAAATGTATACAAGTTCTCAGCACATGGATCCTACATTTAAAGCTGAAAGAGGAACTGCCCACGTGCATACTCCTGTATCTGTTCCTGACTTAAAGGAAACTTGTACGGTGAACGGTTATACAGGCAGAACCTATTGTGAAGTTTGTGAATCAGTTGTTGAGTGGGGTACTACAGTTACTGCTACCGGAGAGCACAATTATGTGTTGAAGGATGGACGTTATGAGTGCACTACTTGCGAAGATGAATATGCCGCAAATGGTCTTGTAAAAGACGGAGATTCCTACTACTATTATTATAATGGTCAGAAGCTTTCGGGTTGGCAGTTAGTTGATGATGAGTATTATTACTTTGATAAAACGACATATGCTTCCGTAAGCGGTAATGTTAATATCGAAGGAATTTTCTATGATTTTGACAGTACCGGCAGACTTTTAACAGGTAGCTGGGTGAATGCGTTCCATGGCTGGATGTACTACAACGGACCTGTTGCTTACAAAATGGGTTGGTTCGAAATCGACGGAAATTGGTATTATTTTGATCATTGTTACAGAGCTACTGGTTATGTGAACATTCCTTTAAAAGATAGTAGCAATAAGGGTATTTGTCATTTTGATGAAAATGGCGTCTTTATCGAAGTGCTGAACGGTATCTATGATATTGACGGTACTATGCGTTATTATGTTGATGGTGTAAAAACTCCTGCAGGTCTTATTGAAATCGATGGTGAATACTATTTTGCTGATGTAGAAGGCGTTATTGCTATTGGCCGAAAGTATGTATGGAAAGGAAATGGTATCCTCCCCGAAGCAAGCTACGTCTTTGATGAAGACGGCAAGATGGTTGGTGCCGATGCTGACGGCGAGATTGTTACCATTAATGGAAAACTGTATTTCTATCGAAATGGTGTTGGCGTAGCTGAAGGTCTTGTTGAAGTAGATGGTTACTATTATTTTGCTGATGTAGATGGTGCTGTTGCAACAGGCAGAAAGTATGTTTGGAAGGGTAACGGCATTGTTGATAATGGTACATATTATTTTGCAGAAGATGGCAAGATGATTGGTTCTAAGATAGAACAGGATGGTTCTGTTCCTGGTGAGATTGCTGAAATTGATGGTGTCAGCTACTACTGTGTAAACGGCAAGCCTCAGATGGCCGGAATTGTTCTTGTTGATGGACATTATTATTTTGCAGATGTTGACGGTGTAATTGCTACCGGTAGACATTATGTTTGGAAGGGAAATGGTATAGTATCTGAGGATTCTTACTATTTCGATAAAGACGGCAAAATGCTTGGTGTAGAAGTTGTAGATGGTAAAGCTATCCTTGGACAGATTGTGACCGATGAGGATGGCGTTATCCGTTACTTCGAAATGGGCAAGACTGCAATGGCAGGTCTTGTTGAGGTAGATGGTTATTATTACTTTGCTGATGTAGATGGTGTTGTTCGTACCGGCAACAAATACGTATGGAAGGGTAATGGAATTCTTCCCGAAAGTATGCGTTACTTTGATGAAGACGGAAAGATGCTTGGCGTGAAGCTTGTTGATGGAAAGGAAATCCTTGGTCAGATCGTAACTGAAGCTGACGGTACTATCCGCTATTATGAGATGGGTAATGCTTCAATGGCAGGTCTTGTAGAAGTAGACGGTTACTATTATTTTGCTGACGTGGAAGGTGTTATTCGTACCGGTTCTAAGTATGTATGGAAAGGTAACGGCATAGTAGAGGAAAGTATGCGCACCTTTGATGCGGAAGGCAAGATGCTCGGAGTGAAAGTTGTTGACGGTGAGGAAATCCTTGGTCAGATCGTAACTGAAGCTGACGGTACTATCCGCTATTATGAGATGGGTAATGCTTCAATGGCAGGTCTTGTAGAAGTAGATGGTTACTATTATTTTGCTGACGTGGAAGGTGTTATTCGTACCGGTTCTAAGTATGTATGGAAAGGTAACGGCATAGTAGAGGAAAGTATGCGCACCTTTGATGCGGAAGGCAAGATGCTCGGAGTGAAAGTTGTTGATGGTGAGAAAATCCTTGGTCAAATCGTAACTGAAGCTGACGGTACTATCCGCTATTATGAGATGGGCAATGCTTCTATGGCCGGTGTCGTTTTGGTGGATGGCTACTACTACTTTGCTGATGTTGAAGGTGTTGTAGCTACCGGTAGCAAGCACGTATGGAAAGGCAATGGCATCGTATCCGAAGGCGCTTATACGTTTGATGAAAACGGAAGAATGCTTGGCGTAAAAGTCGTTAATGGTGAAACTATCTTTGGTGAGATTATCACTGAAGCTGACGGAACCCTTGTTTACTACGAGATGGGCAAACCTACTGCGGCAGGTTTTGTTAAAGTAGGAGATGACTATTACTTTGCTGATGTAAATGGTATTATTGCTATAGGCCAAAAGTATGTTTGGAAGGGTAATGATATAGTTCCTGAAGGCTCTTATGAGTTTGATTCAGACGGTAAAGCTATCAATGGATTTGTAACAAAAGAAGATGGCATTTACTATTACGAAAAGGGAAGAATCGGTACTATAGGTATCAATTACGTTGATGGCCATTATTATTTCGTTGAAAACAGCGGAAAAATTGTTGTCAATGCTAAATATTACGTTTGGAAAGGTAATGGAATCTTAAAGAGAGGTCATTATACTTTCAATGAGCAAGGTCAAATTATAGGTTAATTTTTAATATCTATGATGCCCCGTAACAGGGGCATCATAGATATTGTTTGTTTAGTTAAGGTTGTTTATATGGATATAAAAAGAACCAAACTGAATATTGGAGTTTCAATCTCATTACAAATAATCACAACTGTAGTAACTATCGTGGTAAGAAGATATTTGCTGCAATGTTGCGGAAATGAAGTAAATGGATTGAATGCATTATATATAAGTATTATTGGTTTTCTTTCAGTAGCAGATCTTGGTATTGGCACAGCGATTACATTTAGTATGTATAGACCTATTGTGGAGGGAAATCAATCTCAAGTTGCTGCTCTGTATCATTATTTGGGAAAGGCGTACCACATTGTTGGTACTATTATATTAACAGTAGGGCTTGCACTGATGCCCTGGTTGAAATATTTTGCAAAAGACTATATTCTGGTAGATGCAAATATATATATAACATTTTTAATAATGCTAATATCAGTTGTTATTACATATTTTTTTGCAAATAAAAAGTCTTTAATAAATGCACATAAAAACGATTATTTAACAACGATCATTACGCAAGGAAGCTTAATTCTGCAATACATTCTTCAAATCGTTGTACTATATATAACTAAGTCCTTTGAAGCCTATCTGATATGCCGAATCGTAGCCGGGTGCATTCAGTGGATTTCCACAGAGATTGTTGCTCGGAAAAAATATAGAAATATTATTAAAATAAAGACAAAGGTAGATTGTGAGACCAAGCGTGAACTGAAAAAAAATATAAAAGCTATGTTTATGCATAAAATAGGGCATGCTTTAGTGAATTCGGTTGATAGCGTTGTAATATCTGCTTTTGTTGGTGTTGTTTCCTTGGGTGAATTTTCAAATTATAGTACTATACTAGCATCAATGAACGGAATAGTAATGTTAGTGTTTACATCTATTACCTCAGTTGTCGGTCATATGATGGTGCAAGAAGATTCATCAAAAACCAAGCGGTATTTTGAAGTGTTCCATCTATTGAATTTTTCTATTGGAATAGTATTTTTTTTAGGTTACTATGCCGTTATAGATAGTTTTATTGCCATGATTTTTTCCCCTGATTTGGTCGTCTCAAAAAGTATTTCTGTTGTAATTACCATAAATGGGTTTGTTCAGTTTATGCGAAGAAACGCTTTGACTTTTAGAGATGCTACCGGACAATTTTATGGTGATAGATGGAAACCGTTATTTGAAGGTATTTGTAACATAGTATTGTCCATAATATTAGTAAATATTCTTGGTGTTCCGGGAGTAATAGTTGCTACTATTATTACAAATCTGCTTATATGTTATGTTATAGAGCCTTACATCCTATATAAAAATGTGTTTAATGTTTCTCCGAAGCAATATTATCTAAAGAACTATGCTTTTGTTGGCGTTTTTTGTGTAGCATTGGCGATTATGGATATTATATCGGTTTCATTCAAACAGCCGATTTTTAATTTACTGATTAATGGAGTACTTTCAATTGTTGTTTCTTTAGGTATTTCTTCTATAATTTTTTTGATTAATAAAAATGCTCTTTTTGATATGAAGGAATTGTTAAAGCTTGATAAGCGTTAAATAGCTGTACAAGCGCCTAAATATATCGAGGAGTGTGCGTAAAACAGTTGTTTGTACTGATTTGTTAGCAGAGAAGATTTTTATAAAGATATAAGTATGCATGAAAGAAGGAAAAATAGTGTTTAGGATACTCAATGAGCAACACAATGCGCAATTTATTGAAAACGACAAAATGATATTACTTACATTTGACGATAATTATGTTGACCAGACTATCAATCTGATTATGTCTATTCTAGCATATAATCCAGAATGTGTATTTATTTGTCTTTGTCCTGAATTAACTAAAGAGAATACAGATAAATTATTACAAACGGATGGAGGAATTAAGATTCTGACTTTGATAATTGATTCGACCATCGATACTAAAAATTGGCCGATTACTACTATTTTCAGAGTTTTTGCTCCTTGGATATTGGATAATACAATCTCTGATATTTTGTATATGGATTCTGATTTTGTGTGCACAGGGGATATATCGGAATTACTTCATTTTGTCCCTCGGTATATTGCTATGTGTCCTGAAATAAATGCTAGTGTAAAACAAAATATGCTTGACTATTTCTTTTCTGTTCATCCTCTCAGTTTATACTGTAATGCAGGAGTGGTAAAGTTTAATTGTGACTCTATTAGAAGCGATTATACACTTCAACAGGTACTGGATGCGTTTTGGGAAAGCTTACAGTATACACACTATTTAGATCAAGATTTTCTCAATATTTTTTTTGGGGAAAAGATAGACATAATAAACAATTTCCTGTATAACTTTCAAGCTTATGAGCTTCTCGGATCTCCTATGTATGAAAAGGTAATAAAATCGTGTGCGCTAATACATTTTACTATTGGGAAACCGTGGAACTACAAAACCCCGCGCACGCTTATAAAGTTATATTATAAACATACTAAATACGATGCCATGAAAAAGAGAATGAAAACGGTTATGCATAAAAATTTAATTTATATAATATTGCGTTCTCCTAAAAAAACAATTGAAAGTTTGTGCAAAGCAATTGCAAAAGGGTGTATATAATATGACTCAAAATATGCCATTGATTAGTATTATTGTTCCAGTGTATAAAGTGGAAAATTATCTGGATCGTTGTGTTGAAAGTATTGTAAACCAGACATACAAAAGACTTGAGATTATTTTGGTTGATGACGGGAGTCCGGATAATTCTCCGGCAATATGCGATAGTTGGTCTGAGCGAGATCCTAGAATAAAAGTGATTCATAAAAGGAACGGTGGAGCTGCCGAAGCAAGAAATGCTGGATTGGATGTTGCATCGGGAGAGTATATAGGTTTTGTTGATAGTGATGATTATATTGATAAAGATATGTATCGGTGTATGTTGGCCGAATTGGAGAAGTCGTGTGCCGATATCGCGTGTTGTAAATCCTTGACGGTATCAAATGATGACGAAAACGCGTGTGTACCAAGAGGCACATATGACGTAAAATTTTTGAATTCTAAAGAAACCGTTGAAGCAATCTTTGCATTTAGAATTGGAACATCATTTTGGAGACGTTTGTTTCATAAGAATTTATTTGACGATATTAGGTTTCCTATAGGAGAGATAAATGAGGAATATCCGTTGTTAGTTCCGTTGGCTGCAAAGTCATCAGGGACAGTGCTCATCGAAAAAGTGTTTTATTATTACAGAGATAGATCTGATAGTGTTACAGGAACACTGCACAAGTCATTAAGTACATTGCGCTGTGTAAAGAAGAATTTAGAACTTATGCGTTCGCAATTATCAAAATATAAGTTGGATGATGTGAAGAATTTCTCTTTCTTTGTTGCAAAGAATTCTTTCAATATGTTGCTTTCTATTTTAAAAAACTATAGGACTCTTGAAGGTGAGACGCTGGAATTATATAAATCATATTACAATATGGCGAAAGAGAACAAATGGGCATTTTTTCGTTCAAAGCAAACATCGCTAAAAGATAAGCTTTTATTAGTTCTGTTATTAACAGGTTTATATAAAAAAATCATCGACATTAGGAAATAACAAAATGTTTATGAAGCGTTTTGCTTGATGGAAATTGCTGTTAATATTTTCTTTGGTGTTTTGTTCAACACTATTTATATGGTTCTGTGAAACTTTTGGACTTGTGGTTCGCACCGCTTTTACTACCAGTTTTCTCTTGTAAGAAAATCTGTAATGTGGATAATTTCGATTCCGTTATCATTTCCGATAGCTAAATTGTCCCGACAGACAACATATTTATGGCAATGATCTTTTATTTCGAGCAAATTATCAGTTTTTCGATATCATCCATTAGTATTTCCAATGTTTTATGCTTTTTCCATCGGAGTAGTATTTATTGCATAAAAATATCCGCCGCAATCGTTTCCTAAAACAATCGCGGCGGAATTATTTTTCACCTTATTATCAAGCCGTCACAATCTTACTAGCCTCTCCGAGGTCGAGAAGTTTTACAGCATTTTCACGCATTTTGTATTTGAGAATTTTTCCGGCTGCATTCATCGGGAATGAATCAACGAAAACTACATAGCGAGGTGTTTTGTGCTTCGCCATATGAGTCATAACGTACTCTTTTATTTCGGCTTCGCTTGAAGTTTCACCGGGTTTGAGTATTACGCAAGCCATAACCTCTTCGCCGTAATCCTTGTCCGGAACACCGATTACCTGAACGTCGGAAACCTTCGGATGTGTGTAGATGAAGTCTTCGATTTCTTTCGGATAAATATTTTCGCCGCCACGGATAATCATATCTTTTATACGGCCTGTAACTTTGAAGTTGCCGTCCGGAAGTCTTCTGCAGAGGTCACCTGAGTGGAGCCAACCGTCTTTGTCGATGGCAGCAGCGGTAGCTTCGGGCATTTTGTAGTATCCTTTCATAATGTTATAACCGCGTGCAACGAACTCGCCGTCTGTGTTGTCGGGGAGTTCTTCTCCTGTTTCGGGATCGACAATCTTACATTCAACGCCGAAGATAGGACTTCCTACGGTATTAACACGAGTTTCGATGGTGTCGGTTGTCTTGGACATCGTAGTAGCAGGAGATGCTTCTGTCTGACCGTATGTGATACAAATTTCAGGCATATGCATTTTGTTTATAACTTCTTCCATAACCTTTATCGGGCAAGGAGAACCTGCCATAATACCTGTACGCATATGACTGAAGTCTGTCTTGTCAAAGTCCTCGTGACCGAGCATTGCAATAAACATTGTCGGAACGCCGTGGAATGCAGTGATTTTTTCTCTGTTTATACAGTCAAGACCTTTCTTAGGTGAGAATGCCGTGATAGGTGACATTGTAACGCCGTGAGTAACAGATGCGGTCATTGCAAGAACGAGCCCGAAGCAATGGAACATAGGCACCTGAATCATCATTCTGTCCTCTGTTGAAAGATCCATACAGTCACCGATAGCCTTACCGTTATTTACAACATTGTAGTGTGTAAGCATAACACCTTTAGGAAATCCTGTCGTACCGGATGTGTATTGCATATTACATACATCGTGTTTGTTTATCATAGCCGCTCTTCTGTGAACTGCTTCGATAGGAGTTTGGTATGCAAAGCTTAAAGCCTGGTCCCAATTGAGGCATCCCTTTTGTGTAGATTCGCAAGTGATGATATTGCGGAGGAATGGAAGTCTCTTTGAGTGAAGAGGCTTGCCGCTTTCGTGATGTTCAAGCTCGGGGCAGATTTCTTTTATGATTTCGACATAGTTTGCATCCTTGTAGCTGTCAATCATAACGAGTGTATGTGTGTCTGACTGACGGAGCAAATATTCGATTTCGTGGATTTTATATGCGGTATTTACAGTAACCAAAACAGCACCGATTTTGACAGTTGCCCAGAATGTGATATACCACTGAGGAATATTTGTCGCCCAAATAGCCACATGGTCGCCTTGCTTTACACCCAATGAAATGAGCGCTCTTGCGAAAGTGTCAACATCGTCACGGAACTCGGGGTAAGTTCTTGTGTAGTCACATGTTGTGTAGCGGAAAGCATACTGATCGGGGAATTCTTCACAAACTCTGTCAAGCAACTGCGGGAAAGTAATGTCGATAATTGTTTCTTTCGGCCAAATGTAGTTTCCTGTGCCTCTGTTGCTAACCTGAAGTCTGCCGCGTGAACCTTCGACACCTGCATATTTACTCATAAAGTTTGCATAGTGGGGGAATACGATACCTGCGTTTGAAAGTTCGGGCATATATGTTTTGAGCCATTCAAGTGAAACATAGCCTTCGTAGTTTATGGAGCGGAGTGCCATCATAAAATTATCCACCGGAAGATTGCCTTCTCCGAGAAGCTTATACGAAACACTGCTTTCTGTCATAACAGAATCTTTGATGTGAGTATGCTTAATATAAATTCCGAGGTTCTGAACGGTCTGCTCAGGAGATTCGTTATTGAAACGGTAAGGGTGGTGCATATCCCAGAGCGCCCCTACAAAGTCGCTTGCAACAGCATTCAGAACATTGCCGAGTCTTTTTGTATCACTGTAAACACCGTTTGTTTCGACCAAAAGTGTAACATTGTGCGCCTCAGCAAATGGTACGAGCTTTTTAAGACCTTCAATAACGGTAGCATCATCAATGTCATTGCCGGGCTCAATTGTGTTGTCACCGAGGACTCTTATGTAAGGAGTTCCGAGCTTTGATGCAAGAACAATATATTCCTGTATTTCTTCAATGGCCTGTTCCTGTGTAGCTGCATCATTTATCGGGTTACCCGGTGAAAGACAGCAGATTTCAAGATGAAGCTGTTTTAACTTGCTGATGGTCTTATCAAGATTGTTGTCAGCAAACGGTTCTGCGTGAACCGAAAAAATGTTGTCTTTGAAGCCTCTGAGTTCTATTCCGTGGAACCCGAAGTCTTTAGCCATAGTATAGATTTCGGACCAGTTAAAATCAGGACATCCAAGTGTTGAAAATGATAATTTCATTTTTCTACCTCTCTCTTTCTGTGCTTAATGTATGCAAGAGACAATAAAAAAACTTTCATCTCCTGCTGATTATGCAAGAGACGAAAGTGCAAATAACTTCCGCGGTACCACTCTTGTTGGTAAGAAAAACTTACCCACCTTAACGGCATGTATAGTGCCTCCACCATGATAACGGCGGCGAACCCGTTCGAACCTACTGTGATTTCAGCCGAAAGCTCAGGGGTGAGTTATGTATCCGAATTACGTATCGCCTCGCACCAAACGGCGACTCTCTGAAACAAATCATCGGTTTTTGTTCCCCGTCAAAGCATTTAACGAGGGAAATTTTATCATAGTAAAATATTTATTGTCAATACGTTTTTCATTATAATTTCAGCATTTCGGGGTAAAATATCAGAGTAAAACTATAATATGCATGTAAAATCAAGATGTGGGCAAATCAGAAATGTCCGGAGGGTAATATGACAGCTAAGAATATCGTTGACATAATACTTTGCGCCGTTACAACGGCAATGGGAATTGTCGGATTGACATTTAACAGTTCGATTATAAAAAAGGGAATACGAAAAGAAATATTCATTTATTATACTAACCTGAGTAATATCGCAATAGTGTTATTTCAGTTAAGTCTTCTCGTGTCATATTCAGCGACCGATAGTCGATTACACAAATTTTTATCAGTTTCCTGGTTGAGACTTTCCGTAGCGATGATGATTTTGCTGACATTCATTGTGTATCATTTTGTTCTCAGACCCGGAATAAAGAAAAATTCGGCAGAAAGTTTGACTGCGGAAAAATCCATAGGGAATTTCTGTGTACATTATGCAGTTCCGATATTGACATTTATACAATGGGTGATTGCCGCAGACAAAGAATCATTGCGTATAACAGACGGATTGATCTGGCTCATATGTCCGGCCGTGTATTCAATATTTGTCTTTACTCGCAGCAAAATGATTGATATAAAATCAAAAAGTACGTGCAAACCTCTATCAGACAGCGAAAAGGTAAAATATCCTTACGCTTTTTTAAATATTGATGTTTTGGGCAGTGCAAGAGTTGCTGCCAATATTGCAATTGTCGGCGTAGCTTGTGCGCTATCCGGCTGCTTTGCTGCCTTGTTGGCTATTATTCTGTCAGCTTAATATCACCGTCGCAATATCAGATACACCGGCGACGATATAATCCGCGCCTGCGGCGCGCAATTCCTCTTCGCTACCGTAACCGTACAGAACTCCCATTGAGTCAATTCCGTTATATTTTGCTCCGTCAATGTCATGGTGACGGTCTCCGACAATAAGCATTTCGCTTTTTGAGAAGTTATAGACTTTGTTTACTGTGCTTATAGCATACTCTAAAACCTGATGTTTTTTGTTTCTTGATTCATCAAAAGTGCTTCCGCAAATGAATTCAAAATATTCATCAAGACCGAAGTGTTTTGCTATTCTCAAAGCAAATTCTTCAGGTTTGGATGTTGCGACAGCAAGTACATAGCCTGCATTTTTTAATTTGCATAAAATCTCTTTTATACCATCGTATGGTGTGTTTTCAAAAATTCCGGTATCTCTGAAATATTCACGGAAAAATCTGACGGCTTCTTCTGCTTTTTCTTGAGAAAAATTAAATTTGCGTTTGAATTCATCTATGAGTGGCGGACCGACAAAACTCAAAAGTTCATTCCTTGGCGGTACTTTCTCTCCGAGCTTTTCAAGAGCATATGCAACCGAATTAAGGATTCCGGTGCATGAGTCTGTGAGTGTTCCGTCAAGGTCAAAAAATATAGCTTTGTAGTTTTTCAATGGTTTCATTACTTAATCCTCCGTTTCAGAAATTTTATCATAAATTCTGTGAAAAATACATAAAACTTAAAAATCGTTTCGATTATAGTCGATAAGATTAGGTAAAAATTAATATTTTATCGATTATAGTCGATAAAATACCTGAAAATGGAGAAAGTTTCGATTATACTCGATAAAAATTAAAAAATAACCCATATTTCCTACCACAAATTCATAAACTATGTTAAAATATAAATTCCGGAGGGAATTGCTACGGCTGAATATTTAAAAGGAGATTACATTGATATGAATCAGGAAGCTTTCAAAATAAATAAATACATTCTTGAAAATAAGTTTGATGATCTTATTGAACTGTCGGAAATGGTTCATAAGAATCAATACGAGATGCTTTTGCGCCTTATACAGGCTGCTAATAGCTCTGATAACAATGAGCCTTTTGTTGCGGCTGTGCTCGTCACAGGCCCTTCGTCGTCCGGAAAGACTACTTTTTCTAATGTGCTTGAAAAGAAACTTGATGCACTCGGATTTAATTGTACTGTTATATCCATTGATAATTATTATTACGGAAGAGACGAGATAATAAAAAATCAGATTGCCCGAGGTGATATTCCTGCAGAGGGTGAGTCATATGACTTTGAGTGTCTTGAGGCGTTTAATGTGGAATTTTTCCGCGAGCAGATGTCTGCGTATGCGAGAGGCGAAGAGATAGAGCTTCCGTATTACGATTTTACGATTGGCAAAATGCTTATGAGCGGTAAAAAAATAAAAGCAGAGGGTAAGGATATTCTTATAGTTGAGGGTATTCAGGCAATGAATCCTGCGATGTGTGACAATCTTGGATTTACACGTACTTTTAAGGTTTATATTTGCCCATTCAATGTTTATGCGGCAGACGGCGGAGAGGATGTTATTCCGAGTAATCAAGTGAGGTTTATGAGAAGAACAATCCGTGATTTTGCAAAGAGAGATTCTTCGATGGGTTATACTATGTATTTGTGGCCTGCTGTCAGAGCCGGCGAAGAAAAGTATATAAAGCCGATGAAAAAGTATGCGGACTTTTTCTTTAATTCGTCATTGCCGTATGAGATACCATTCTTGAAAAAACGCATATTCGAACTTCGTGAGACGTTGACTGACGAGGAAAAAGAAATTATGGGTAAATACGTAAATATGGAAGCTTTGGAACATTTCTTGCCGTACAGCGGTTTTGAAATTCCGGAAGATTCTATATTCAATGAGTTTTATCACGACAGTAAAAACTGACAATATACGAAGAGTTTACAGGAGTTATAACTTATGGTTATATTTGAAATAATATTGCTTTCAGTGGGACTGGCTATGGATGCATTTGCCGTCGCCGTGTGCAAAGGTCTTGCGATGAAAGAGGTAAGGCCTAAAAATGCATTGATTGTCGGATTGTGGTTCGGTGGTTTTCAGATGTTGATGCCGTTTATCGGGTACTTTTTGGGAAGCAGATTTCAAAAAAATATTGAGAGCATAGACCATTGGATTGCATTTGGTTTGCTGGCGCTGATCGGAATAAATATGATACGCGAGGCGCTTTCGAAGGAGTGCGGAGAGGGTGACGCTTCTTTGGGATTCAAAAAAATGTTTGTGTTGTCTGTTGCGACCAGCATTGATGCTTTGGCGGTAGGTATCGCACTTGCTATGGATAATGCAAAACCGATTTATATAGCGGCGCCTGCTATCGGTATCATAACATTGGGTATTTCTTTTATGGGCGTATATATCGGCAGCATATTCGGAATGAAGTACAAATCCAAGGCGGAATTTGCCGGAGGTTTGATATTAATCCTGCTCGGAACAAAAATTCTTCTGGACCATCTGGGAATTTTATAATAAGTTTGGACAACTTCGGTTGCTTCTGTTAATATGTATATGATGAAATAATTTATTTAAGAGGTGCATTATGACTGTATTCAACGGTTTTAATTCTTCAAGTAAAATTTTGCAATACACAGACAAGCTCAACAACTTTTTAAACTGTGACAAAACTTTGATTGTTACGGAGCTTGATCTTACGAATAAATGTAACAACAAGTGCCCCGCCTGCACCGGTATAAAGGAGAACGGCGAAGAACTTACATGGGAAGAGATTCAGATGATTGCACGTGATTTGCACGCTCTCGGAAATCAGGGCGTAATTATCAGCGGCGGCGGTGAGCCTCTTATGCACAAAGATTTTATAAAAGCTTTGGAGCTTCTCAAAAGCTACGGTATGCAGATAGGTCTTAACAGCAACGGTCTTGCTCTCACAGAGGACAAGGCGGAGGCTATTGCAAAGTACTGTACTTATTTCAGAATCAGCCTTGATGCAGGTAGCCCGGAAATGTACAAAAAAACTCACGGTATGGAGCCTGCGGCATATGAAAAAGTTATCTCAAATATAAAGCTTATGTCAGATGTGAAAAAGAGAACAGGTTCGGAAGTATCATTTACGACAGGCTTTTTGACAAGCTCTATGACTGCATCCGATATGGAAGCTTTTATAAAAGTGAGCAAAGAAAACGGCGCGGGAGCAGGTCAGTTCAGACCTTTTACCGGTGACGATTTTGATATTTCTTCGGAGTACAAAAGACTCAAAGAAAAATACGAGGACGAAAACTTTAAAGTCTTGGCGTCTCTTCAGAAGTATGAAAGATTTGACGAGGGTATGGGACACGCATATACAAAGTGCAGAGGTATGTTCTTCTCAACCGTTATCACTGCTAACTGCAGAATGTATGCTTGCCTGCATCACAGACAGGATCCGAACTTCCTCATAGGTGATATGAGAGGCGAGGGCAAATCTCTCCGTGAAGTCTGGAATTCTTACCGTAAGTGGATGGTGTACGAAAATATTGATCCGAATATGTGTCCGCCGTTCTGCCGTAATGACAGTTTCAATATCGTTCTTGACGGTCTTGCTACAGATATAAACCATAAGGAATTCTTATAATGATACAAAGTCGCGAAGAAAAAGCTTTGACGCAAAAGAAGTATATAATAAGGGTGCTGCTGTTGTCGCTGATAACGGCAGCACTCAGCATTGTACCGTTTATGATAGCAAAGGGCGGTCTTTTTACGCTTCGCGACGACTTTGATTATCAGCAGATAGTTTTTTCGATGTTCTGCAACAGTTCGGTAAAGAGCGGCGAACTCGGCTGGAGTTGGTATACAGACCTCGGCAGCAGTTTTATCGGAAGCTACAGTTTTTATAATTTGGGAAGCCCTTTTATGTGGCTCACTATGCTTCTTCCTGAAGCGGCGGTGCCGTATTCAATAGGTTTCATAATCATATTGAAATACTGTGTTGCAGCGCTTCTTTCTTATTTATATGTATCACGCTTTGTGAAAAATAAAAATTATGCCGTGCTGGGCTCCTTGATGTATGCCTTTTGCGGTTTCCAGACGATGAATCTGATATTCCCGTTTCACGATGTTACGGCGCTGTTTCCGCTGCTTTTGATTGGTGTTGAGGAACTTGTCGAGAAAAAGCGATTCGGTGTACTTGCATTTGCCGTTGCGGTATGTGCAATGCTCAACTACTACTTTTTGTTCGGTCAGATAATTTTTGTAATTCTGTACTTTATATTCAGATTTTTGATAACCGATTTCAAAAAATATATAAAAGTTGTTCCGAAGTGCCTTTTAGAAGGGTTGCTCGGTGTAGGCCTCGTATCATTTTATTTTATTCCGTCAACCCTTGCAGTAACGGACAACCCTCGTCTGGGGTCGTTTGTGTCTGAAATCATATACGGCTGGCGCACATATCTTATGATAATGCAGGCATATTTTATCCCCGCAGATGTAATGGGTTCGCAGGCATATTTTGTAAATCACGCTTGCGATTCATGCGCAATATATTTGCCGCTTTTTGCAATGACACTTGTTTTCGGATATATGCTCCAAAACAAAAAGAGCAATCTTACAAAGTTTATCATTTTACTTGCAGGCATTTCGCTGATCCCTGTGCTCAATGCTGCTTTTTCGATGTTCAATGAAAGATACTATGCTCGCTGGTACTATATGGCTGTACTCATATTTGCACTTGCTTCTGCTATGGCACTTGACGGTGCAGACGAAAAGGGCAACAAAACTTTGAAACACGGATTTATTCTTAATGCGGCAGGTACTTTACTTACTATGTGTGCATGCGGCGGAGTAATAGTCTTGTCAATATTGTTTGAACTTCACATCGAAGATAAAGCTAACATAAAAATGATGATTATATACGGTATATTGGCTACCGCAGGCCTTGTCATAACTGCGTTGTGTATATGTGTAAAGGACACAAAGCGCAGAGTTGCTGCAATGTTGTCGGGTATAATGCTTTTCTCGTTAATAACCACCGGACTTGCAATTTACCGTTATAAGCATGGCTCTGATTCCGGATATTGGTACAATGACAATGTCAAGACCGTAAGCAAAGCACTTGACAGTAAAAAAGTGTATGATTCATTCGTGGGACTTGCTGAAAATATCAAACTTCCAGATGAACAGAATTACCGCATCAGAACTGCGTGGTGCGACCTTGACAGCGACTATATATGGCACTCCTACGACAACGCTTCAATGCTTCTCAAAGTTCCTTCGGTAAATTGCTTCAACAGCACCGTTTCCGGCGGTATCTTTGAATTTTACGATGCTCTAGGCATTGACCGCTATGTGTCGGCAATCGATAATAATTACCCCGGAATTTCCGAGCTCCTTTCGTGCAGATACTATTTTACTTCTGTTAAAGAGCCTGACAAGGTAGTCGTATCGAGCTACACTGACAGTTTCGGAGACACGGTGTATGTGTACGAATACGATAATTTTATTCCGTTTGGTTTTTGTTATGACAAATATATTACACCGGAAGAGTTTTCAAAATATGATACGGAAACCAAATGCCTGATTCTTCTTAATGCGGTTGTTATGGAAGAATCAGAAGCCGCCGCTTGCGGCGGCTTGACCGCAATTTCGCAGAGCGAAATTGCGGAGCTGTCCGCCGCCGACATACCGGCTTATGCGGCGGCCAGAAACAAAGCTGCGTCAAGCAGCTTTGAACGATCAAGCTACGGATTTAAATCCGTAATAACCACTGAAAAAGATTGCTGTGCATATTTCAGTGTGCCGCGCGACAGCGGGTTTACTGCGACAGTAAACGGAAAAAAAGTCGAAATAATCGTTACCAACGGAATGATGGCAGTGCCTGTAGAAACCGGTGAAAATGTTATTGAGTTTGAATACGAAATGCCGGGGCTTGATGTGGGCTTTGTGATTTCAACAATGTCGTTTACGGTGTTCGTGCTTTTGTGGGTAGTTTATAAGAGAAGAATATTGAAATTCGTTAAGAAAAGTTGAGTTGCAAATTTGAGGTTTATATCCCCCTGAAACGGTAAATACTTCCTATATATTGATATAGAAGAAAGTTACCTGTGAAGGGGGATTTTTCTGTGAAAATCGGTGACGTTTTACGTAACATTTTTTGTGTGATTTTAGGCGGCAGTTTAGCTGCTGCGGCCCTTGATTTTTTGTTGATTCCGGCGGGTGTTGCACCGGGCGGAATTTCCGGACTTTCGGCGGCAATCTGTGATGTATTCAAAATTCCGATTTCTGTGGGCACTATGATCTTCATACTAAATGTGCCGCTTTTTGTGGGAGGATATCTATATATAGGTAGAAATTTTGCTGTTCAAAGTTTGATCGGAACTTTTGTATTTTCGATAATGACCAATATTTTTGCACCGTTCACGGGGTATGTGACAGGCATTTTGTATGGTGAAACCGCGGAGTATGACAGGATAATTTGCGCGCTTTGGGGAGGTGTGATTTTGGGTGCCGGATTGGGTTTTGTTTTTAAGGGCGGAGCGACTACCGGAGGCTCTGATATCGTCGCCAGAATTGTGTGTAAAAAATTTAATCAATTGTCAATCGGTCAGACAATCCTTATATGCGATTTTGTTGTTGTTTTTACGGTTGCAGTTCTGTACCGTAGTTTCAGTGCGGCAATGTATTCTGCCGTAGCAATTTTTGTTTCATCAAAATTTATTGATACTGTTGAGGCGGGCGTCAATTATGCAAGGCAGCTTACAATTGTCACATCAAAGCCGGATGAATTGTCAAAAGTCATTCTTTCCGGTGTTTCACGCGGCGTTACTAAAATCGAAGCTCTCGGAATGTACAGCAGCAGTCCGACGAATGTACTTATATGCGTTGTCTATAAAAGTCAGATAGGCAAGGTTCAAAAGCTGGTGTCAAATTGTGATCCCGATGCGTTTACCATTGTAAGTGATGTCAGAAATGTAATCGGACAGTTTGATCATCGGTAAAGCCTGCGAGCCCACCCTCGAAAAACTTTGGAATTTTTATTCTGCCCGGTACCCGTAAAAGCCCGTGAGCCCACCATCGAAAATCTTCGGAATTTTAATTCCGCTCAGCTTTTCGATGGTGGGCTCACGGGCTTTTTCTTTTGTATATTATTATCCGGCAATTATCACGCAGGAGTTTTTTCGTTAATGCTTTCGAGCACTTCTGTAATATGTGACGGAGCAACCGCATTGTTGTAAAGTGTTTGCATAACCGTAAACAGTTTCGACGGATTTTTAGAGAGATGTTTTATTCTGTATGAGTAGATGGGTGTATGTTTTGAAACCGAGTATGCATAAATTCCGTACTGCGCATAGAATGAACCGAGCAACTTCGGATTTTTGCTTGCTTTGTAGATGTCGAAAATACTGTCTAATGAGAATGATGGAATGTTGTCCGCATCCACAGTGATAAAATAAAGATATGTAACCTCTGTGTCTTTGGAAGATGAAAATGTTTCGTAGAATTCTCCAAATGAATTATGAATGTCGCTGCTTAAGAAATCTATTCTGTCTTTTACTGTACCGTCGGCAGATATGATGCACGCACCGTAAGGGATATGTATAAGCTCCTCCATATTCTGAGTACCTCCTTTCATAAAAATCGGCAAGGTGGTACAACTAAGACTTCAATCAGCCGCTTTGATATGTTACAATGAAAAAGATAAAATGTACATTATTTCCCGAAAATACGAATATTTCCCGGGTATAGTTAAATACTTATAACAGAGAGGCATAAATTATGTTTATTGATACACACGCACATTACGATGATGATGCTTTTGATGCTGATCGTGATGAACTCTTGCTGAAAGTTCACAAAAACGGTACCGAAGCGATTATAAATGCGGCACAGGATTACAAAACTTCTCTCGTATGTGTAGAGCTGGCAGAAAAGTATCCGTTTTTGTATGCGACTGTCGGTGTACATCCGCACGAGGCGGCAAATGCTACCGACGAAGAATTGATTTTGATTGAGAAACTTGCTGCACATAATAAAGTGGTTGCCATCGGAGAGGCAGGTCTTGATTATCATTACAATTTCAGTCCTGTTGATGATCAGAAGAGAATCTTTGCTGCAAACATTGAAATATCCGGACGTGTAGGTAAGCCGATAGTGGTTCATGACAGGGAAGCTCACAGCGATGTACTTGAAATGATGGCGGCGAATATACAGCCCGGTGGTGCTGTGGTGCATTGTTTTTCCGGCAGTGCAGAGATGGCAAAGGTTATAGCTTCGAAGGGTTGGTACTTTTCGGTAGGCGGTGCGGCGACGTTTAAAAATGCCAGAAGAATAATAGAGGCACTTGCGGTAATTCCGGATGAACTTTTAATGCTCGAAACCGATTGCCCTTACATGACTCCGGAGCCTTTCAGGGGAAAAAGAAACGATTCTTCGTATATTGAGTATACAGCAAAGCGAATTGCGGAGATAAAAGGTATGACATATGAGGAATTGTGTGCCGTTACAAATGCAAATGCAAGGCGGTTTTTTGCAATTTGACTAAAAAATGTAAATTTTCGTAAATTTGAAGCGAGGACGTTTTGTGCGAATTGTACAAAGTTTTGAAAAAAGTGTTGACGCGTTTTGATTGTCCATATTAAAATATTTTACGTTGGCGGCTTTGCCTTACAACAAATTTCGAAAGGAGAAAACATCTTGAAGACTGATTTTGTTAAAAAAATTGTCGGTTACGTATCGCTCATAAAGTACCCTGTTATGTTGTTTGGTATCTTTTTTGCAACGTTGTTTTTGGTCGGTGCGATATTTACCGAAGATGTTACTTCTGTTACTATTTTCGACGGAGAATCATTGTACGAGCTCACAACGACCTGCGATACGGTATCAGGTGCTCTTGCTCAGGCAGGCATTACCGTAGGCGCTGATGATAAGCTTAATTGTGGATTGAAAGATTCTCTTACAAAAGTTGATTTTATTGAGATTACAAGACCTATTTATGTAGATGTCACTGTTGACAACAAAACTCAGACACTTTTGACTTATTCCGGAACTATTTCGGATGTATTCGAAAAGAACGGTATATTCGTTGATACTGACGACCTTTTACACGGCGCAGAGCTTGACGAAGAGATAAAAGAAAATATTTCTGTTTCGGTTCAGCGAGTCACTGAGACATATGCTTACGATTACGGTACTGTTGATTATGAGACAAAATACGTTGCAGACAGCAGTATGTATGCCGGCGAAGAGAGAGTTGTCACAAAGGGCGTTGCAGGAGAGGTTGCTTATAAGTTCAAAGTAACTCTTGTAGACGGAGTAGAGACAGAAAGAGTATTTGTAAGCGAGGAGATTACAAAAGCTCCCGTAAACCAGGTTATAGCATACGGCACAAAAGCTACTATGGAGACATCCCGTGGTAAGATTACTTATACAAAGGTCATGAGTGTTACCGCTACAGCGTATACAAACGATGCTAAATGGGGAGACGCTACTGCGAGCGGTATGCGTACACGTTGGGGTATCATAGCGGTTGACCCGAGAGTTATCCCTTTGGGAACGAAGGTTTACGTAAAGAGTACAAAGCCCGGCTATGCTGATTATGGTTTTGCTATTGCTGCCGATACAGGCGGATCTATCAAGGGTAGTATTATCGACCTTTGGATGGATAATGACCCGCTTTGTAACCGTTGGGGACGTAGCCCTGCGGAAGTTTACATCCTCGAAGATCAGTCTGTAGACATCTTTGATCTGAGAAACGGTTCTGTTTGGACAGCACCGTAAAATTCTTCGGTTTGGAGAAAATGTTTAATGGGTAATTATTATAATACCGGTGAAATAATGAGGTCTTATGACATAAGACCGACTAAAAGTTTAGGACAAAATTTCCTGAATGACCTTGGGGTTGTTCGGGAAATTGTTTCTATTGCGCAGCTTTCAAAGGAAGATGCCGTTATAGAGATCGGCCCGGGTCTTGGAGTAATGACTTCTATGCTTGCGGAAGAAGCAGGTATGGTTGTTGCTGTCGAAATTGATACAAAGCTTTTAAAGGTTCTTGAGCCTCTTAAAATTGCTAAAGGAAACATTGAGATTATCAATGAAGATATTCTTAAACTTGATATAAAAAGAGATATTATAGAAAAATATATTGTACCAAACGGATATAAGCGTGTTAAAGTCGTGGCTAATCTTCCGTACTACATCACTACGCCGATTGCGATGAAATTCTTGGAGGAGAACGTTCCTCTTCTCGAATCGCTCACGTTTATGGTACAAAAAGAAGTTGCAGACAGAATGACTGCGGGTCCGGGAGGCAAAGAATACGGTGCGCTTTCCGTGGCGGTGGGTTATTTTGCAGAAGGTAAGACTGCTTTTAAAGTTCCGCCGTCTGCTTTTACTCCGAGACCTAACATAGATTCGGCTGTTGTGTCGTTGATTGTCAGAAAAACACCGCCGTTTGAACTTAAAGATAAAGATTATTTCTTTAAGGTTGTGAAAGCTTCTTTTGCACAGAGAAGGAAGATGCTTACGAATTCTCTTGCTAATGCTCCATACTTGGGTGTTACGCGTGACGATGTTACAGAGACGTTGGAGGAAATAGGAAAAACTGCGACAATCCGCGGTGAAGTTTTGACTCCTGCGGAGTTTGGTGAGTTATCTAATAGCTTGTATAAAAAGAGAGGTTAAAACCTGAGTGGAAGCGAAGCTTCCAAAGGTTTTAACCTCTCTTTTTATACAAGCTTACATGTGATTAAGTGGAAGCGAAGTTTAGTAAAATTTTGATCGGGTGGGGAGATAACAATACTATACTTTTTTGTTATATTATATGTTATAATGCCAAAGTAATGAATGGTGGTGATTTGTATGGCTGAATTATATCTCGGAATAGAAATAGGCGGGACAAAACAGCAGATTGCAGTATGTGATAAAAACGGACAGATTGTTCGTATGGAAAGCGAGCGTGTTGTTTTGGTGAGCGGCGCATCTGATATACGTGCATGGATAGAGAAAACTATCGATAAGTTGCTTGATGAATTTCCGGGTGTAAAGGCGATCGGTGTCGGTTTCGGCGGTCCGCTTGAGTCTGTGACAGGAAAGTGTATTATGTCATTGCAAGTTCACGGCTGGGAAAATTTCGAACTTAAGACTTGGCTTGAGAAAAAATATCCGTTTCCGGTAACGGTGGTAAATGATACCGTTGCAGGTGGTTATGCGGAGCTTAAACTCGGTAGCGGACGAAATTCGGCAAAGTTTTTTTACACGAATATCGGTACAGGCATAGGCGGTTCATTGTTTTCATGCGGAAAAACATGGGACGGCATCGGCTTCGGCGGAGCTTATCTTGGCAATACATATGTTGCCGACTGGACATCTGAAGAAAACGGTGCAGTTACAAGGATTGAAACGATTTGCAGCGGTGTTCAGATTGAGAAGCGTTTGAGAAAAGCCGGATATGTTCCCGAAGATTCAATGCTTATTGGATTGTGTGGCGGAAATACGGAAAAAATTGATTGTCGCATGCTGAAAAAAGCCGCAGAGTGTAATGATGCATTTGCTCTTGACGAACTTGATAGAATAGGTCATACTTTCGGAATGGGTGTTGCAAATGTTGTGACATTGCTCGGTGTAGATACTGTTTCCATAGGCGGCGGTGTGGCTAATCTGGGAGATTTGATTTTAGAACCGATCAGAAAATATGCGGAAAAGTATGTATTCATATCCGGCAAAGGACGATTTAAAGTTGTTCAATGCACATTGATGGATGACAATGTGCCCGTGGGAGCAGCTCTTTATGCAAGAGACGGTTTTGATACAATATAAAAAATTTCAGATAAGAGGTAATGGTTATGTTAGAAAAAGGTTATGACAAAAGTTATGCGAAATACTGCGATCACACAGTTTTGAGAGCTTATACAACAACTGAAAAAGTTAAGGAGTTCTGCAAAGAGGCTATAGAGTACGGCGCGGCAGCTGTTTGTGTAAATCCCGTTCACGTAAAACTTGTTCACGATGAACTTATCGGAACAGACGTAAAGGTTGCTACAGTTATAGGTTTTCCTCTCGGAGCAAACAAAACTTCTATAAAGGCTATGGAAGCTCTCGAAGCGGTAAAAGACGGTGCCGACGAAGTTGATATGGTAATAAATATCGGTGCACTCCGCGGCAGTGAAACTGATTTTGTATACAATGATATAAAGGCTGTTGTAGATGCTGCAAAAGGCGAGAACGCTGACGTGAAAGTAAAAGTTATCATTGAGACTTGTTACCTTACGGACGCCGAGAAAGTTCTTGCTTGTGAGCTCAGTCTTAAGGCCGGTGCAGATTTTGTAAAAACTTCGACCGGTATGGGTAACGGCGGTGCAACACTTCACGATATCGAACTTATGATAAAGACCGTTGACGGAAAAATGCAGGTAAAAGCATCAGGCGGTGTTGATAACAGAGCTGCTGCTTATGCTTTTATAAATGCCGGTGCAGACCGTCTCGGAGTGAGCCGTGTTCCGCAGATTGTTAATGATGATACATCTATTATGTCGGCTGCTGCGACAAATCAGCCGCCTGAGTTTTGATATGATTTGAGTTCGATAAAATTATCATAGAATCAGCTTTAAATCCGTCGATGTTAATAAATTATTACATTGACGGATTATTCATATTACTTTATAATTCACATTTGTTGTGAGCTATTAAGCGCACTCGGCTCACACGGGTTTCAGATAAAAAATTTAGAAGCACGATTTTTGCATCTGTGCCAACATCTTTTTGCGAAAAGCAAAGGTTTCGCAAGAGGTTAAAACATCGCCTTTCTTGAAATCGAAGGTTGATGTAACACATCGGATAGTTCTGTTACTGCAGAACCATGATTTGCCTTTATCCGGGTAGGTTGGAGAGAACTTATGCTGCAGTTACCGCTATGCGATTTATCGCAGATACAACGGTAATTTGTAAAAACTCTTTGCGGGGGCTTTGTTTTTCGTTCGGTGTGGGGTTCGCGCAGAGCTGTATACGGCTGTACGCGGTCTTTAAAGCCGCAAAGGGTGGATGCAAAAAATGAAAAAGAAAAATGTAGTAGACCTCAAAAACATCACCGTAAAGTTTGATGACGATGTAGTTTTGGACGATATGAATTTGTCCATAAAAGACGGTGAGTTTGTTACTCTCCTGGGCGCTTCCGGTTGCGGAAAGACGACGACCTTGCGTATTATAGCGGGATTTGTTCAGCCCGACAGCGGAGATGTCCTTTTTGAAGGCGAAAGGATAAATGAAGTACCGGCACACAAGCGCTCGGTAAATACTATTTTCCAGAAGTACGCCTTGTTCCCGAATTACAATGTATATGACAACATCGCTTTCGGTTTGCGCATCAGTAAGGTGCCGGAGCCGATTATAAAAGAGCGCGTTGCAGAGATGTTAAAGCTTGTAAATCTCGAAGGTTTTGAAAAGAGAAGTGTTGACAAACTTTCAGGCGGTCAGCAGCAACGTGTTGCCATCGCGCGCGCCGTTATAAACCGTCCTAAAGTTCTTTTGCTCGATGAGCCCCTAGCTGCATTGGATGCAAAGCTCCGTAAGGATATGCAGAACGAACTTAAAAATATTCAGCGCCAGCTGGGTATCACTTTTGTGTTCGTTACACACGACCAGGAAGAAGCTCTTTCAATGTCTGATACGGTCATCGTTATGAACGAAGGTAAGATTCAGCAGATAGGTACACCTATAGATATCTATAATGAGCCTCAGAATGCATTTGTAGCCGATTTCATCGGAGAGTCGAATATTCTTGACGGAATAATGAAAGAGGATTTTAAGGTGTGTTTGGATGGCTGTGACTTTGATTGTCTCGATAAAGGTTTTGCTAAAAATGAGCCTGTCGATGTGGTTATAAGACCTGAGGATGTAGACATAGTTCCCGAAGAGAAAGGTATGCTCACGGGAGAAATCACTTCTGTTACTTTCCGCGGCGTTCATTTTGAAATAATTATAGACGTACAGAACTTTAAATGGATGATACAGACTACAGACGAACATAAGGTCGGAGAAAAAGTCGGTCTTTTTATAGAGCCGGATGCTATTCACGTAATGAAGAAGTCCAAGTATTCCGGTCAGTTCGGCGATTACAGTTCGTACAGTGACGAAATTGACGAACTCAGCATTGTGGAGGAGTCTGATGATGAATAAGGAGCGTTCGGTAAAAACTACTTTACTCAATGCGCCTTACGTAGTCTGGTCAGTGATATTTATAATCATACCACTTTTGATGGTAGCTTATTATACTTTTACGGCAAATGTAGAGTATTATGATATAAGTTTTACTGCTCCTGACGGAACAACATATTCGTACGAAATAGACGGCGCAACCGTAAATAATATAGATGATGCGAAAGAAAAGGCACTTGAAAAAGCCGGAGTGGATTCAGATAGTGTTGTTTTCGATAACGCTTCTGCAGAAAGCAGAACGGAATTTACTACCGAGTATTTTAGCGAAATATTCAGCAAGGATATTGCAAGAGCATTCGGAAGATCTTTTTTGTATTCGTTGATAGCGACAGCTCTGTCGCTTGTTTTGGCATACCCGTTTGCCTATGTTTTGAGCAGATCGAGCGTAAAGTCGCAGAAGATGCAGATGATGCTCATAATGCTTCCGATGTGGATGAGTATGCTCGTAAGAACATATTCTTGGATGAATATTCTCGAAAAAAACGGATTAATAAACAACTTCTTCGGTCTTATAGGTCTCGAACCGGTGGAGATGCTCGGAACTCCCGGAGCGGTTATCCTCGGTATGGTATACAACTATTTGCCGTATATGATATTGCCGATTTACACGGTAATGTCTAAAATTGAGCCTTCGCTTCACGAGGCTGCGGAAGACCTCGGCTGTAATTGGCTTCAGAAGTTCAGAAGACTTATATTGCCTCTAAGCGTACCGGGGATCATTTCCGGTATCATAATGGTATTTGTACCGTCGATATCTACTTTCTACATCTCTCAGAAAATGAGTAACGGAAAGATAGTTCTCATCGGTGATCTCATAGAAGCACGTATAAAAAATAACTATGCGGACGGCGGTATAAACGTCGGTGCGGCGATGTCTCTCGTATTGATGATTGTAATATTCATATGCACAATCATTATGAACAAATTCTCGGATGATGACGGAGGTAATATTGCGATATGAAAGTATTTAAACGCCTGATTACCTTCCTTGTATATGCATTCCTTTACGCACCGCTTATCATAATGGTGTTCTTCTCGTTCAACTCCGGACGAAGCACTATGGTGTTCGAAGGATTCTCACTCAAATGGTACGAAACACTTTTCAGTAACAATGTTTTGATGGAGTGTCTGCAAAATTCGCTTATACTCGCCGTGGCTTCATCGGTGATAGCTACGATACTCGGAACACTTGCGGCTGTCGGTGTTTACAAACTGAAGAATAAATATGTGTCCGGTGCGATTATGTCGGTTAATAACATCCCTATGATGAACCCCGATATAGTTACCGGTGTGTCACTTATGCTTTTGTTTGTATTCGTGGGAACATTTTTGGGACTTACCGAAAAAACAAACTTCTGGACACTTCTTATAGCACATATTACTTTCAATATTCCGTATGTTCTTCTGAACGTTTTACCGAAGTTAAAACAGACCGACAAAAATCTTGTAGAGGCTGCGATGGATCTCGGCTGTACTCCGAATCAGGCATTTTTCAAAGTGGTAATGCCCCAGATAAATCCCGGCATAATGTCAGGACTTTTGATGGCGTTTACGTTGTCATTTGATGATTTTGTAATAAGCTACTACACAAGCGGAACCGATTTCAGAACTTTGCCGCTCTATGTGTACGACATAGTAAAGAAACCGGTAAAACCTAATATCTATGCCCTCTACAGCATTATATTTATATTGATTCTGGTAGTGCTTATCGTAAACAACTTTGTGCTCAATGCTCCTAGTAAAAAAGAGTCAAGCGGACGTGTAAAGAAAATTGTATCGGGTGCGCTTGCCGTGATAATACTCGTTGTCGGTATTTTCGTATTCAAAGGCTGTGAAAATGATCAGTCCGTAGATGGATTGCAGGCAGAGTATTCCAAAGAGTTTGAGGGCACGACACTTAATGTGTACAACTGGGGAGAATATATTTCCGATGGTACTGACGAGTCACTTGATGTAATTACTGCATTTGAGCAACTTACGGGCATTGATGTAAACTATATCACTTACGAGAGTAACGAAGTTATGTATTCGAAGCTTAAAAGCGGTGCAGATTCATACGATGTTGTCATTCCGTCAGACTATATGATACAGAGATTGAAAAATGAGGGAATGTTAAAGAAACTTGATTTCTCACAGATTTCAAACTACAAAAACATTGACGTAAGATACAAGAATCTCTATTTTGACGAGAATAACGAATATACCGTGCCGTACAGCGTCGGAATGGTCGGTTTGATTTACAACACCACGATGGTCAAAGAAAAACCGACAAGCTGGAATGTTATGTGGGACGAGCGTTACACAGGAGATATACTTACGTTCAATAACTCCCGTGATGCATTTGCCATAGCTCAAAAAGTTCTCGGACAGAGTTTCAATACCGAAAACAAAGCCGATTGGGATGCAGCGGCTGACTTGCTCAAAAAGCAGACACCCGTTCTTCAGGGTCGTGTAATGGATCAGGTATTCGAAAAGATGGAAGGCGGAAACGCTGCAATGGCTCCTTATTATGTCGGAGACTTCCTCATAATGAGAGAAGAAAACGAAGATCTTGACTTTGTGTTCCCCGAAGAGGGCGTGAACGTATTCGTTGATTCAATGTGCGTGCCGTCTTGTGCTAAAAACTATGACGCCGCAATGATGTTCATAAACTTTATGTTGGAGCCGGAGGTTGCACTTGCGAATGCAGAATACATCGGATATGCTTCTCCGAACGTCGAGGTTGTTAACCATCCGGACTACTGCTATAAGGATGATGAATATCTCTATCCGGCAGAAGAGGATATGCCCGAGGTTGAGTACTTCTACGACTTGCCTCCCGAGACTCGTAACTACTACGAGAAACTTTGGGTGGAAATAACGAGTAAGTAAAAAATGGTCAGAATGCTCACTTTTTGGATGTAATTGCAAGTAAGTATTTTTATAGGAATAGGAGGTTGTATTTTGGACAAGGTAATATCTGTTTTAATGATTTTTGTCATTATGTTTGCTTTCGCAGGGTGTAGTGAAGACCCCAAAAAATCGAATAATACAGTTTCAACTACCGTCGGTACTCAAAAAACGAATGAAACGAGTACCGCGGAAAGCACTTTGAACAGTCCTACGGTGACTTCTGAGCCTGAAGAGACAATTGATATTGTTGCGACTAGTTCATTGTATCCGGAAATAAGCAATCAACCAACGATGAGCGCAACACAGGAAACATCCGCTCCTGTTGCTACATCAAAACCTATGCATACTAGGAAACCTATACCTACTCCGATAAGTTATTTGAAGGCTGGAGATGTGATAGCTTTTGGAAAATATGAGCAGGATAACAATGCCTCAAACGGTAAAGAAGATATAGAATGGATAGTTTTGACACAGCGACATAATCAAGTGCTTGTGATGAGTAAGTACATACTTGATTGTCAGCCATATAATACGAGTTATACAAGCGTTACATGGGAAAACTGTACGCTCAGATCATGGCTAAACAGCACGTTTATAGACAATGCATTTTCAAGTGAAGAAAAGAGTAAAATACCGACGGTTATGGTAGAGGCAGATGGTAGTGTCCTAGCTGATGATTTTGGCAACGATACGCAGGATAAAGTGTTTTTGCTTGGAATCAGTGAGTGTTCATTTTATTGTGTGGGTTCGAACATACTCCAATGTGCTCCGACAGCGTATTCAGAATCACAAGGTATACTTGTGAGTGACGGTTTTTCTTACTGGTGGTTTCGGAGCGTCGGTTATGATTCTTTTCATGCTTGTTATGTTGACACCGTTGGCGAACCCGGAAGCGGTGCTGCGGTTAATCATTTATTAATCGGCGTTCGTCCCGCTTTGTGGATAGATCTTAGTGAGTAAAATTTAATTTTTTTATAAATAAAAGTTTTTCGACATTATTAAACCAAAATTGTGTAAAACAGTTTGGGTTTAATGGGTGTAAAAATGATCATAACCCATTATTGACATCATTTCGAAACAAATGTAATATAATAATATAAAGAGGGCGTTGCCGATAAACGGTTATTTTCCTCTTAGTCTAAGTTAAAAAGTAACTGACTTTTGAGGGTGGTCAGTTGCTTTTTTTGCTTTTTATCTATCAAGATCAGACCAATAATGGCCAAAACTAGCGTAAGTAGTTCATAATCTGACACAAAAACCACCTCCCTTCTCCTATGTAAGGTTGCGTCAAAGCGCGCCGGTGCTACAATAGAGAAACGGAGGAAAATAACCGCCTACCGTTATGGGCAACACCCAAAAGGATAATAAAGCGTTGACAAAAAAATTGCAATTTCCCGGGAAATTGCAATTTTTTATTCTCAGAAATATTTTCTTTGCACCATTATAGCACATTGCAATACTTTACCTTGAATGTTATACTAAAAGTGAGTATTTTCGGAGGTGCTTCCCGTGAAAAAGTTGTTAGTGAACACGGTTTTATTTATATTGATTTTTTCTATGGGTGCAGGTGTTTTTTATTCACCTGTGCAGGCTGATGCCGCAGTTTTGAAGCTGGGCGATAAGGTTACCATAGGTAAATTTGATCAGGACGGAAATCAGGATAATGGCGCAGAGCCGATTTCGTGGACAGTGGTCTATATGAAGAGCGGAAAGGCTGTTATTTTGGCAGATACTATCTTGGATATGATGGCTTTTTCAAACGGTGAAGCCTCATGGGCCGGGAGCTCTCTTCGCGCATGGCTTAATGATACTTTTTATAAGTCTGCTTTCAGTGATGCTGAAAAATCGTTTATAGATCACAAAAGGCTTATTACAATGCGAGCTGACAAACAGGGGTTTGAGAAGACTGAAGATTATGTATATGTTTTAAGTGATACGGAGGCCAAAGGATATTCAGATAATTTTTCAGAAAGTGCAAAGCCGAGTGCGGTTGCTGCGAAAAAAGGTTTGTTTACAGATGATAAGGGCTATGGATATTGGTGGCTCAGAGCTCCCGGGCATGATGCATCACACGTAGCGTATACAAATCCCGACGGAAGTATTTATTCTGCCGGATGTAAGTCTTCATACGCTCTTATGGGTGGTGTGCGACCTGCTGTGCAGATTGACTTAAATAAGGCCGGAATGGGCGGAAATACTTTGACGATAGAATATGTCTTTATTGACGGAAAAACTGCCGCAAAGAGCTATTTTGCCGGTATTTCATCAGGTGAGAAGTATGATGTAAAGTCTCCTTCGGTCTCGGGATATGCTCCTGACAAAAACAGTGTTTCGGGTACGATGGGTAATGAAGATATAAGTGTCAAGGTTACCTACAATGTCAGCGGTAAGCTTCCGCGAACGATGGATGCGCCTAAAAAGGTTTCAAGTGATAACGGTAATGTCGTTTTAAAGAAAGTCGGTGTAACGGGCGGCGGAAAGGTCAGCTACGGTTACAGCCTGAAAAATGATGTAAATTCTGTATCGGTTTGGAGCGAAAAGCATACATTTACAGGACTTGTGGGTGGTACAAAGTATTATTTCTTTGCGAGGGCTACAGGTGCTGAAAAATATGTAGATGTATATTCGAAAGGCACGGAGATTTATGTTGATAAGGTAGGCAGAACCATTGCATCTCCTAAAATACTTAATTCGAATCACAATGCGGTGTGCGGTGCAGAGGTTTCTGCAAACGGCGGTGGTGCTGTAAGTTACGGTGTGTCTGCGTCAAATCAGCCAGGTAGTGTAAAAAGTTGGAACAAATATCCTGTATTTAACGGACTTTCACCGAACGTAAAATACTATTTATTTGCAAAAGTTGCCGAGACGGATAATTTCAAAGAGGCTTATTCTTATACCGAGTTTACGACAACTCAGACAAAATCGGCTACCGAGATTCCTATGATAAAGAATGTTTCGGAAAGCATCATAGAGGTTGAACCGATAGATTTGCTTATAGGAGTTATAAAGTACGGTATTTCGGAAAAAGCTGATACTGCCGGAGTCAAAGAGTGGTCGACTTCTACTGTATTCAGTGGTCTTGAAACAGGAAAAAGATATTATATTTTTACTAAGATAGAGAATAATTCATATTATACAGGTGAATCATTCAGTTATTCATCGGCTGTTACAGTATCCGGCGTGAGAGCGGTTATACCTGCAAAGATAGAAAAGGTAGAAGGAAATACTGTTACTGTAAAGGAAATAGTTGTCTCCGGAAGTGATTGTATTTACTACGGAATAAGCCGAGTGAACAGTTCAGATAATGTTTCGGTATGGCAGACAGAAAACGTGTTTAAAGATTTGCTTCCGAATACCGACTATTTTGTATTTACGAAGCTCAGTAACGGAAATTCAGCAGATGATTTGATCTCCGCCGGTGTATATGTCAAAATAAAAAATATTTCTGCGCAGGATGGTAAAGATGATGTATCGGACGATAAGAAAGATATGCCGATTTGGTGGATAATTTTGTTGGTAATATCCGGATTGGTCCTTATCGGTGCTACGGTGTATATCTTACTGAAAAAGAGAAATTCATTAAAGAAGTTTAAACTTTTTGCCAGGATAAAAGATGTTTTCGTCACTGCGTTTAAACCGATAAAAAGTAATGACGAAAATGATAAGTATGATGATTTAAACATTGACGAATAATTTTACCGTAAGATTTTCGGAGGGTTGATTTTGAAAAAAAGTTTATTGAAAAAATATGCTGATGCAATTGTGAGGGTCGGAGCTAATGTTCAGAAAGGTCAGCATGTAAAGATTAATGCTTCGGTTGAAATTGCCGATTTCGTTAAGCTTGTTACGGAAGCAGCATACAAAGCAGGTGCTAAAAAGGTTTATGTAGATTGGTCGTTTGACGAACTTACTAAGCTTCATTACAGATATCAGCCTGTTTCAGTGATGTCAAAAGTTCCAAAGTGGCAAGAGGAAAAACTTGCAGAAGAAGTTGAAGTTATCCCTTGCAGAATTGTACTTTTGTCTGATGATCCGGACGGATTAAAGGGTGTAAATCTCGAAAAAATGCAGAAGGTTCAGCAGGCTGTCACAGCTGTTACAAAGAAATATCGTGATGCGCTCGACTGCAAACAACAGTGGACTATTGCCGCTGTTCCGTCAAAAGCTTGGGCAAAAAAAGTTTTTCCTTCGCTCAGAACTTCTGTTGCTGTGGAATCTCTGTGGGATGCTATTTTAAAAACCGTGTATGTAAGCGAAGATGCTGATGTCTTTGCAGAGTGGAATAATCATAACAAGAGTTTTGCCGAAAAGTGTGCGATTCTGAATTCTTACAAATTCGACAGAGTAGAATACAAGAGTAAGAACGGAACTGATTTTACCGTGTGGCTGATTCCCGACGGCAAATGGGAAGGCGGTGGTGAGTATACACTTTCCGGTCAGTATTTTAATCCGAATATGCCTACCGAAGAGATATTTACTTCCCCGATGAAGGGCAGAGCGGAGGGTGTCGTTGTTGCGACAAAACCTCTTTGCTACAGAGGTCAGCTCATAGAGAATTTCAAGATAAATTTCAAGGACGGAAAGGCTGTTTCATGGAGCGCGGAAAAGGGCGAGGATCTTTTGACAAAAATGCTAACTTTTGACGAGGGAGCATCAATGCTCGGAGAACTTGCACTTATTCCGCATGATTCGCCGATAAATAATCTCGGCATATTGTTCTACGAAACATTATTTGACGAAAACGCGAGCTGTCATATTGCTATGGGCAGCGGTTTTACAAACCTAATAGAAAACTATGAAAAATATACAATTGATGAACTTCACGAAAAAGGTATCAATGATTCGATGATTCATGTTGATTTTATGATAGGTTCCGATGATATGAATATCAAAGGCTACACAAAAGGCGGAGAATGTATCGAAATTTTCCGTGATGGTAATTGGGCAATATAAAGTAAGAGTTTACGGAGAGTAGTTACAGACTGATTTAAGTTTCGGGAAATATAATACCGTTACGATATCAAAATGTATTGGAGCAGTTTTATGGAAGAAGACAATGGATATATAATAGAGCCTGAGTTTTTAACGGAAACGGATAAACCGAAAGATATTGGAATTAATACGCCGGAACATACTGAAGATGCTATTTCCTTTGATGACGAGGATGAGGATTTTGCCGAGGAAGGTGTATATACTGACGGTTTCGGCAATGTTACAGATGAAGATTATGATAATGAATATGACAAAAGCTCTATGCGTGTCTTTTATGTAATTGCTGTAACTGCCGTATGTATTTTTTTGCTCATAACCGGTCTGATAGTTGCTGACAGATATTTTCCTGATTTTTTGAATTTCGGAAATCGTAACGGTGATTCTCATGTGGGTGTTGTTCCGTCTTTAAATAATCCGGACAAGGAAAATGACAAAAACAATTCAAATGATGCGTCGTCAGATGCTGAGAACCAGACTTCGAAGCCTACGCCGATTCCGACATCTCCCACGGATGATACTATTGTAAGTGAAGATGTCGAAGAAAATAAGACGGATACACTCGTTGACGGCGTTACGAAATTGTCGGTGACTGAAATTTATGCGTCATGTGTAGACAGCGTTGTAGGTATAACCACTGAAGGTAAGACGACAAATATTTTCGGACAGGTGAGTAACAATGCCAGCTCCGGTACGGGTATAATTTATTCTTCTGACGGATATGTTCTGACGAATTACCATGTTGTCGAGTCCGGTTCTTCGCATACCGTCACTCTGTACAACGGAAGGTCATACAAAGCTAAATTGGTAGGGTATGAGGCTGCTAATGATATAGCGTTGCTTAAAATAGATGCGACCGGTCTGAAAAATGCCGTTATAGGTGATTCTGATAAGATTTCAGTAGGAGAGGATATTATTGTCATAGGTAATCCCCTCGGTGAATTGACTTATACTTTGACTAGAGGTGTTGTCAGCGCGCTTAACCGAGTGATAAATACCGACTCCAATCCTAAAAACATGTTCCAGATTGATGCAGCAGTAAATTCAGGTAATTCAGGCGGTCCTGCTTTTGATGCATGCGGTCGTGTGGTAGGTATAGTGACTGCTAAGTATTCGTCGGATACGGTTGAAGGAATAGGTTTTTGTATACCGATAAATGAAGCAATCAGAATTGCCGATGAACTTAAAGACCACGGTTATGTGAGAGGTAAGTCCGGACTTGAAATTTGTGCAACCGACAGTTACCTGACATACGGAAACGGTTGGTTCAGCAGTTATGCTATATACGGCGCAAAAGTAACTTATATTAAAGGCGGTGGAGCATCTGATAAAGCCGGAATGGTTGCTACCGATATGATTGTGGAGGCAAACGGCACTGCGATATCTTCTGTTGCGGAGTTGCAGAATGCACTCAAAAAATGTTCCATTGGTGATACAATAAGAATTGTTGCATATCACAGTGATGACGGCAGGAATTTTGATAAGAAAACTTATATGGTTACGCTGGGTGAGTATTCTCCTTTAAAGGTGCCGTCAGATTACAGCGCGGAAAGATATGGTTCGATTATATAGGCTTGACAGGTTTTGGCGGTTTATGTATAATTTCAACGACTTGTTTATGGGCTGTTAGCTCAGCTGGTAGAGCATCTGCTTGACGTGCAGAGGGTCAGGGATTCGAGTTCCTTACAGCCCATTCTAAAAAAACCGTTTTCTGCGTAATATATTCGCAGACAGCGGTTTTTTTGTTTGATGAGACCAAGCTTTCATATGGACAAATGCGTGGATAAGTTCTATAATACAATGTATGTTTTGATTTTCGGAGGTGAGACTGCGTGAAAAGAAGAGATGTATCAAAATATTATCATGATATTGATGAAGAGAATAACGGCGAGGATTCGCCATATGATTTTACTGCAGTTGATCTTCGCGGAGAGAATCATGCAAATGAGTCGTTTTATGATTTGGACGGACTTTCTTTTGATGATGATTCCTATGGTGATTTGCCGTTTGACGATGATTTGGAATTGGTAGAGGAGGATTTTTCGTTTCGCAAAGTTCTTGATGATTTAGAAGATGATGAGCCGGAAAGCGTACCCGATGAGGACTATTACGAATTGGATGACGAAAAATTCGTATTGGAAAAACCGGCTGACGCTCCTGATTTTACGGAAGAGTTTTTAGAAGATGATGAGCCGGAACAGGATATAGCACCTAAAAAACTTTTTAGTAAGAGGAACAAAGAAGAAGACTTACCGGTTATTCCCGCGACACCGGTTGTGTCTACCGTTAAGACTGGTACTGTAGCAGGTGCAACTGCAAGTACGTCTGCTTCGAAAAGGATTGTACCTAAAGTACGCAATTCTGCGCTTCAGCCTCTGCTTGTTATAAACCGTTCCAAACATTCATTTGATCAAAATAAGAAGACTGTTTCAGAGAATATGCAGGTAACTGATTTCGATGATTTTGATGAGGTAAGTTCAATTGGCTTTGATGACGGAGATATAGAGGATATGAGCCACAGTATTGATTCGGAGGAGATTCCGGAAGAGGATATTACGACAGATGATTTTGATACGGAAACTTTTGCCGCTGAAGATATTGAAAATGTAAGTGCGGAAGAAATTGTTGATCAGGAAGCCAGTGTTGAGGATGCAGAAGGGGAAGATATTTCTGTTGCAGATACTTTTGACGCAGAAACTGTGATACCTCCGGATATTTCGGATGACACAGAACCTGAGATTTCGATTGGCACTGAGACGGAAACTGAAGAATCTGCGGAGAATCATGAAGATTCTACGGAGGAGGTTTCTTTGGAGGAGGCTTCGGAAGAGCCTGCTGACGAAAGTATTTCCGAGGAAATTCCTAAGAAAAACGGTCGCATATTTTTTGATGATTTCGAAGATGATGACGATGTTTTCAAAGATGATGATAAGCCGATATTTGAACCTCATACAGTGCAGGCTATAGATGTTACCAAACGTGCGGCGGATGCGCTTGAGAGTGCGGAAGAAGACTATCATGAAGACGATGTAGTAGAATCCGATACTGACGAAAATGATAGTGCAGAAGATAGTGTGACAGAAGATATTGATGTTCCGGAAGAAACTTCTGCGAAAAAATCTATAGATACGAGAATAAAAGAGCTTAAGATGGCTCGTAAAAAGAAAAAACGCCAGAAGAAGGTAAAGAATTTTGTCAAGGAGATATTCGGTTGGGTCGGATTGGTGTTTGCGGCGTTCTTTATTGCTATTGTCATAAATCTGTATGTCGCAAGACCGAGCGTTGTTTCAGGTCGATCTATGATGCCGACTTTGACTAATGGTGATACGATAATCATCTCGAAAGTTCCGTATATGCTCGGAGAGGTCGAATACGGCGACATAGTTGTTATAGACAGACAGGTTGAACGTGAGAGAACATTTACCGTAGAAGTTGTAGAATCACTTAAGTATAATGTTCTTACACAATCTTTGTTTGATGAGAATGAGTTAAATGAAGATATATTCTGGGTGAAAAGAATAATAGGACTTCCCGGTGATGTTATAGAGTTTTACGAGGGTAAAGTTTATCGAAACGGCGAGTTGCTTGACGAGGGATATATATTTACTCAAGATGTTGAGAGTTACCCCAATGGTGAGCAGTTTGTTGTACAAGAGGGTTGTGTGTTTGTTATGGGTGACAACCGTAACGAGAGCCTTGACAGTCGCAGTCTTGCCATGCATGATGAGCAAATCGCTATGGATCACATTGTCGGAAAATTGATAAGTAAATAGATTTTCGTAAGTATAAAAAAGAAGCTCTTTGAAAGGGGCTTCTTTTTTAATCAGCAAACAGAAGTTTTAAATATTTATCGGTCATAACAGAGCAGTCGTACAGCGCGACTGCTTTTTTTCTGCAGTCAAGTCCTATATCGGTTGTGCTTTTCTTATCGATTAAAATGCCGATAGCATCTATAATTTCTTCGTGATTCTGAGGGTTTACGATTATACCGACTTCGTTTGAAACAGCTTCGGGGCTTCCGCAAAGAGATGAACTGATTACGGGTGTACCACACGCAAGAGCTTCCGGTACTACGAGCGGGAAGTTGTCTTCAAGAGATGCATTTATGAAAATATCTGCGGCGGAGTAAATTCCGACCATGTCTTCAAGATTCTCTGTTCTCGGTATTACCGTAAGATTGTCGCACAAAGCTGAGGAGCTGTCTATACCCGCACCGACGGTAACGAATTCATATTGTGGAAGTTTTTTTGCTAATTCTAAAAATAGATTCCATTGCTTTCGACCATCCCAGATGCTTGCTACACCGAGAATAATTTTTTTACCGTTATTTAAGCCGTACTTGTTTTTTACATTTTCTGTTTCTATGGCATCTGTCGGTATGAATTTTCTCGTATCAATTCCGTTATTTATGATATGAATAGGATTGTTTCCGATAAAAGAACCTCTTGCGAGCTCTGCAAGCCATTTTGATGGACTTATAAATGTTATATCGTTGCGATGGCAAAAAAGTGCCTTTTTGTGGTTATATTCCTTGTTTGATGTATCAATGAGTGTCTTAGGGTATTCGTTTTTACAGGTTTTACAATTTTTACATTGACTTTGGTATTTTTTACAATCTGTTTTTGAAAAATATGCACAACCGCCCGTGAACGGCCAACAATCATGTAGTGTCCAGAAAATTTTTGCACTGCAGTTATTTAAATAATCAAAAAGTATATCGAGATTGATATAATAACCATGTATATTATGCAAGAGAATTACATCGGGATTTATTTCTTTAAGCCTGCCCACAAGCTTTTTTGTGGCTTGTTTGCTTCCGTGCCCGTTTTTTCCGAGTCTTGCCATGGCGGCATGTGTATAGGTGTCAAGAGGGGAGCCTGTCTTTTCACAATTTTCGTAATCCTTTGTTTTCCGACCGCAAAAAAGCAGTGCATCATGACCTGCTGCCAATGATGCCTGCTGAATTGACATAGCTATATTACCTGTACTTCCGTAATCGGAAACATTTATCTGGACTAATTTCACTTATTGCTCCACTCCGCAAGTTCGTTTCGGATATATTCGAGTTCAAGAAGTTTAGCTTTAACTTCTTCGACTCCCAAAAGTTCTGTATTGTTCGAGTTAAACTCTGTAAGGTTTGACCGTTTAACGTCACCTTTGACCACGTATTTGTCATAGTTGAGGTCACGTGCGTCGGCGGGAACACGGTAGAACTTTCCACAGTCGATTGAGTTTGCACATTCTTCGTTTGTGAGAAGTGTTTCGTACATTTTCTCACCGTGTCGTATACCGATAACTTTTATTTCGTTGTCTGCGTGGAAAAGTTCTTTTACAGCCTGCGCCAATACTTCGATGGTGCAAGCAGGTGCTTTCTGAACCATAATATCGCCTGTTTGGGCATTTTCAAAAGCGTAAAGAACTAATTCTACTGCTTCTTCCAAACTCATGATAAAACGTGTCATTTTAGGCTCTGTAACGGTGAGCGGTTTGCCTGACTTTATCTGGTCTATGAAAAGAGGAATAACCGAACCTCTTGAACACATAACATTTCCGTAACGAGTACCGCAAATCAATGTTTTATCAGGAGGAACAGTCTTGGATTTTGCGACAAAAACTTTCTCCATCATAGCTTTGCTTGTGCCCATGGCATTAACCGGATAAGCCGCTTTGTCAGTAGAAAGACAGATGACTTTCTTTACACCTGCATCTATAGCTGCGGTCAAAACGTTTTCAGTACCGAGAACGTTGGTTTTAACCGCCTCGATAGGGAAGAACTCACAGCTCGGAACTTGCTTAAGTGCAGCTGCGTGGAAAACATAATCAACACCGTGCATAGCGTTCCTTACGCTCTGTATATCTCTTACGTCGCCGAGATAATATTTAATCTTATCATTTTGATAAGAGTGGCGCATATCGTCCTGTTTCTTTTCGTCACGAGAGAATATACGAATTTCTTTTATGTCGGTATTTAAAAATCTATTAAGAACAGCACCGCCGAATGAGCCTGTACCACCTGTTATCAATAATATCTTTCCGTCAAAGTTCATATTTTTTCGATAACCTCCTCAAGTAAATCCATGAGTTTTTCTTTTTTATAATTTGTTTCAAAATATGACAAGGCGTTTTCTTTCATAGAATTTCTCTCGTCAACACTTCTATTATACATATTAATTGCAATTTCCGCCAGCTTTTTCGGATTTTCTGCTTCGCAGGCAAGTCCTGCACCGGATTTTTCAACAATAGTTGCACCTTCACCGCTACAACTAGCAATAACCGGTATTCCACAAGCGAAGTACGACTGGATTTTTGCCGGCAACGTAATATTGAGTAGCGGCATATCCTTTAATACCAAAAGCGCCGTATCGCAAAGCGACAAGTATTTGCAAACTTCTTCCGCCGGTTTTCTCCCGATAAAGAAAATATTTTTATCAACCAATCCAAGCTCCTCGGCCCTGCTGCGGATATGAGCCTCGTCGCGACCGCCGCCCATAAATACCCAATTCACATCCGGACATTCGAGTGCCGTCACGGCGGCGGATTCTATCGCCGTTTCAAGTTTCTGTGCCTCTCCGAAATTACCGGTGTAAATAATATTAAAGCCCTTCGGTAATTCATTTCGTATTTCATCTGAGGCTGAAACCGTAACCGGCTTATAAAAATCTTCTGCGTATTGAGGCCAAAAAATAACTTTTTCGGCGGGAGTACCTGATTTTACTATGGAGTCTTTGAATGATTCAGACGTAATAAGAATCTTTGCCGATGCATTGTAAACTTTTTTTGTGAGATACTTTATGTATGAAAAAATCGGTCCGCTTTTTATGCCTGTCATTTCGGCAAGACTTTCGGGCCACAAATCAAGAACGTAAGTATACATAGGAATCTTTTGCTTTTTTGAAACTTTTATACCGGGGAACGCCATAAAGACCGGTGAGAGCTGATACACGAAAACACAGTCGAATTTCTCTGCTTTCGCAAGCTCTTTTGCTTTTTTACATCCTTTGAACCAAAACGAAAAATAGTTGAGAATGAGTTGTTTTTTCGAATTTCCTCTGGGGATAATATCGGTGTTGTAAATTGTCACACCGTTATATGTGCGCGGATTTTTGAAACAATCTTCGTATCCGTCAAATACTTTGCCGGCGGGGTAGTTCGGAATGCCTGTGAGAACGGAAACCTTGTGACCTCTTTTTACAAGTTCGGTACAAATATCATTTATTCTGAATGTTTCCGGATAAAAATGCTGGCACACAACAAGAATATTCACAGACTGCCTCCTGGAATGTTTTATTTTTTGTCGTTTTTATTTTCTCTCATACCTTCGGTGATATTTCTGCCGGAAACAATAGCACCGAAAGACCCGAAAATAATTTTAAGATCAAACCAAAGACTACGATTTTTTACATACTCGCCGTCCATCTTAGCTTTTACAGTTATATCGACATCGTCTCTGCCGTTTATCTGAGCCCAACCCGTAAGACCGGGGCGAACAGAGTTTGCGCCGTATTTGTCACGCTCATCGGCAAGATCGAGCTGATTGTAAAGTGCAGGTCTGGGACCAATGAGAGACATATCTCCTTTTAAAATATTCAAGAACTGGGGAAGCTCATCAATGCTGGTACGTCTGATAAACTTACCGACTTTTGTGATATACGCATCAGCATGCTGAAGCTCATGTGTGGGCATATCTTTCGGAGCTTCGGTAGACATAGAACGGAACTTGTAGAGAACAAATTCTTTTCTGTCTTTTCCGATTCTGCGTTGTGTGAAAAATGAGCTGCCCTTTGAGTCACATTTTATAATGATAGCTATAATAAGCATCGGCAACCAACACACGAGAAGGAATACAACCGAAATAAAAATATCAAATATTCTTTTGAAAACATCATAAATTTTCATTTAAAAAACCGTCTTCTTTCATACCCGCAAATATAAAGAAATTTTACTATTATTCTATCCAAAAGTCAATGTTACTGTGCATAAAACAGTGAAAAAACGCTATATTTATTGTTGCGATAAAAAATCCCGTGTGATAATATTTTCTATGTAATGTTTTGCTGATTTGTCCCGGTGGTCCAATGGATACGATAACAGACTCCGACTCTGTTGATATGGGTTCGATTCCCGTCCGGGATGGTAAAAGAAGCGGTCGAAATCTTTTGATTTCAACCGCTTAAATTTTTGCCGTGCAAAAATATTATTTGTCTCCTAATACAAGATTATAACCTCCTGTACCGTAACGGATACATTTGTTTACTCTGGCAATCGTCGCCGTAGAGGCTCCTGTTTTTGCGGCGATAGTGCTGAAAGTCTTTCCCTCCTTCAACATTTTTGCTACTTCAAGTCTCTGCGTGATGGAAAATAATTCATTTATTGTACATATATCTTCAAAGAAACGGTAGCAATCTTCCTTTGTTTTGAGCGAAAGTACCGCGTCGAAAAATGCATCTGTTTCTTCATTTTTTATAGGGCTGTTATCTATTTCTTTCAATTACATTCACCTTCCGTATAAGCAAGTAATAGTATTTTAATGCTTTATCTTGCTAAAGTCAAGAGATTGCGGTAACTATTTCTGATGTGATGATTTCTTATCCTCAAATTGTTTATCTTTTTTATTCGGAGTCGATAAATGTCGGTAACCGTCAATAAATATCGAGCTTAACAAATTGCATTTCGGTATTGTCGGCTGGTATCATTTTCTTACGGCAGGGAGGGGGTTTGTTGATGGTAAGAAATTATCTGACTGATATGGTGAATGTACAACTTTCACAATTTCTGGATAGCGGAAAGGTGTACACTGACTTGGAGCTTTTGTCATTGATAGATGTATGTATTCAGAAAATCTCTGCGCGTGCAGATTTACTTGATTCTGAAAAAGATGAGCTTCGTACATCTGTGTTTAATCTAAGACGCAAATTCGGGATTATTCAGCCGTTGCTTGATGATCCGGAGATAAATGAAATTATGGTAAACGGTACGGATGCTGTGTTTGTTGAGAAAAACGGAGAGTTGATTCAGATGCCGATCAGATTTGAGAGCAGAGAGGATTTGTTTAATATCATTCAGTCCATGGCATCGTTTTCAAACAGAAGTATAAATGAAAGTTCGCCTATCGTAGATGCACGGCTTGCAGACGGTTCGCGAGTGAATGCTGTACTTAATCCGACTGCGATAAACGGACCTGCTTTGACAATCAGAAAATTTTCAGAGAGATCATTTTCTATGGATGACTTTATAAAGAGCGGTACTCTGACACGCGATGAAGCGGATTTTTTAAAAAGTGCCGTAGAGGATGCTTGTAATATTTTTATTTCCGGTGGTACATCCAGCGGAAAGACCACTTTTTTGAATACTTTATCTCGTTATATTTCGGGAAAAGACAGAGTTATTGTCATAGAGGATTCTTCCGAACTACGATTGTCCGTCCCGAATATTGTAAGGTTGGAAACCAGATTACAAAATTCGGAAGGTAAGGGTGCTATTTCTATGCGGAAGTTGATAAAAACGGCACTCAGAATGCGCCCTGACAGAATAATTGTAGGCGAGGTGCGTGATGAGAGTGCCTTAGATATGATACAGGCTTTGTGTACGGGGCATGACGGCTCAATGTCTACTGCACATGCAAATTCGGCGGAAGATGTATTACTTAGGCTTGAAACTATGGCACTGTGGGAAGGACATGTCAGCGCAGAGGCGATTCGAAGGCAAATTGCTTCCGGGGTGGATATTGTTGTTCATTTGGAGCGCGGCAGAGACATGCGCAGATATGTGCGAGAGATAATTCAGATAGACGCTTTTGAGAACGGTAGTATAGTGACTCATCCTATCTTCTTTGATAGAGAAAAGATAGGTGATTTCCGTGTGAAAAGGAGATGATTGAGTGGAAAAGGATAGTCGTAGTGAGAGGTACATAACTGATATTTATATTTCGTCGATGATACTCTTCTCAATTGTGTATACGATTGCCGTTGTTACTTATTTTTATTTCATATTAAGTGATTTGACACTCTGTTTTATCATTGCAGGCATTTTATTTCCGTATGCACTTGTGACTTACAGGAGATATGCTGCTTTACAGAAAGTAAAAAAAATCGAAAACCAGTTTGCCGAAGCACTTCGGTTCATATCATCATCGCTTTCTGCCGGAATGACGATAGAGAACAGTTTTTACGAATTTGTGTCTAAATCTGATACATACAGCAGACGGGATTTGTCGATTATTTCCGAGGAGTTCAGGAAAATAACCGGACAGATGGACTTGCACATCGGATTGACGGATGCATTCGCCGATTTTGCAAAAAGAAGCGGGAGCAGTGATATAAAAGTTTTTTCTGTTGCACTTTCCGGAATATGCAGGACAGGTGGAGATTTGGTTGGTCTGGTTCGAAACACAGCATCATCGTTGAGGATAAAACGAGAGGCAGAGGATGAGATTGATTTGATTATATCCGGTCCTAAATATAATCATCGTATAATTACGGCTATGCCGCTTTTGATAATATTTATGATGCGTTTTATATCACCCGATTATATGAGTGCTTTGCACAGCGGGATAGGTAAGGTTGTGGCTGTTGTGTCTGCTGTTGTTATTATATTGTCATTTATTATCGGTAACAAACTGTCAGATATACAATTATGAAAGGATGATGAAAATGTTAAGCAAATATAATTTGTTTTTACAAAAGAAATATTCTTTTTTGTACGGTGCTTCAGAGGGTAAGAGAATTATGATTATGCACCGAACCATGAAAATTGTTTTTATCGTAATTGTGATGTTCTTTTTTATTACAAAGGTTGTGATTATAGGTTTTGAATCAACGGATTTTGCGGCAATTTTGATGCTTTTACTTGTTGTTATTTTTTTGCCGGATTTTATGATTGCCAAAAAATTCGCTCAAAAGAAAGAGTGTCTTAAATATGGTTTGGCAGATTTCATGGACAGAACTGCAATACTTTTGGATTCCGGTATGCCTGTTTGGTCGGCGCTTATGTCTGTTGTACAGAATAGCGATAAAGCCGACCCGTTTGCTGCTGAAATGGAATATGCAGTGAAATCTTTTTCAGGTAAGGATAATTGTTTTTACAGACCGGAAGAGTGTCTGGAACAGATGGCTGACCGTTGTTCGGTATTGATGGTCAGTTCTTTTGTTTCACTGATTATACAAAATTCAAGAAAAGGCAGTGATGAACTTGCTTCTATTCTTAAAGCACAGTCAGGAACTTTCAGGACAGAACAAAGAAATACTGCAAAAAAACGTGCAGAAGAAGCTTCCACATTGTTGCTTATTCCGACTGCTCTTGTGTTTGCTGCTATATTGGCGATGGTAGCAACACCTGCTTTACTTACGGTTATAAACGGAATGTCCGTGTAGATTTTTATTATGATAAACATTTTAAGGGAGGTTTACATTATGAATTTATTAAGTTTAAATTATTTGAGATTTAAAAACTTTTTTAAATTGAACAAAAAAGGTATGGGTACGGTAGAGATTATTATAATAATAGCTGTGTTGGTTGCATTGGCGCTACTTTTCAAGACTTTTATACTTGATATGTCAGAAACTATTTTTGACAAAATTCGCGACAAGACAAATGCGGCAATCGATGATTTGTAAAGTTTCAACAGAAAGGATCATCAGTTATGGCTAATGAATTTTTTAAGTTGGGAGACAGAGATGTATCCGTGAAAATAAGCTGTGATAGAACGAAAAGCAGTATAGATGTTATCGGGGATTTCACTGCAACTGACGCTGTAAAAAAAGTCAAAGAAAGTTTTGCGGACACATATTGTAAATTATTATTGACTCCTGATATTTCTTCAGTGCCGGGAGGATATGTGATGAATATCCACGGAAGGAAAAGTGTAAAAGACTGTATCTCGGAAAAGTATACTGTGACGTGCACTGATATTTTTCAAATTGCAAGAAATATAAAAGAACTCTATGATAAGTACGGACAGGTTGTTTTTTCGCAAATTATATTTGATTATGCGGTGGTTTTTGTAAAACAAAACATAACTGATTTGGATTTTGTGTTTGTTCCGTTTTCGGACAAGGACGGAAAACGTTCTGATATGTGTGAGTTATTACACATTTTGTTTATACATATGTCATTTTTTGATAACGAATCTGAGATAGCTGTTGCAGAATTAATAAAAAAGATACGCAAGTGGCAAGTCTCCGGATATGATCAAATCGAATATCGTGAGTTTTCTGAATACATAGAAGGTTACTTATCACATGACAAGAAAAAACAAAAAGAAATCTTCTCGAAAGGTGGAACTTCGATCAGACAGTTTTTTGGTAATTTCCAAGGTGAAGCGAAAAAACGCTCAAAACGATGTTTATGTATTTCAATTTTCTGCGATGAATCCGATAAAAACTATGTGTGTATGTATGATCCGCAAGAGGATTTGTTTTTTGTTGAAAATAAAATAGTCGGAGAGAAAAGATCCTATCCGTACAGCTTGAAAATAGGCAGAGAGAAAGCGTGGGCTGCTGTTTATGCAGATGATATGACTGTGAGCGGACGATTCGGCGAGATAGTTTGTACAAATAATAAGTTTATTCTTAACAGTTATTCTGCTGTCGATTCTGGAAATGACGGTTTATGCCAGCAAAATGATGCATATATTTTAAAGGACGGTCAAAAGATTAAAATCGGAAAGCGTTTATACACTGTTAAATTGCAAAGTCAAAGGTATCTGAGATACAGGTGAAAATTCAAAGATTCACAGTTGATAAATTTTGGTGTTGCCCGAGTTTTTTATATGTGATATTATCAAACCGTCATAGGCAAAAGTAATTGATGTATTTTTGTTCTCACTAAAGAAGGGAGAAGAAAAATTGAGTTTTTTCAGGCAAAATATTGCGATAGATTTGGGTACATCTACCATATTGGTGGGTGTCGAAGATAAAGGCATAGTGATAAAGGCACCGTCTATGGTTGCTGTTAAAAATGGTACGGATAATGTTCTTGCAATCGGTGAGGATGCTATAGTATTGTTGGGCAGAGCACCGGGGGATGTATCCATAATACGTCCTATACAGAACGGTGTTATCTCGAGCTATACCGTTACTAAAAGAATGATAGAGTATTTTATGGACAAGGCTGTCAGAAATCCGCTGAAGCGTTTCGTAAAGCCTGATGTCATCATTTGTATTCCCAGCAAGACCACGGGTGTTGAAAAACGAGCTGTGGAAAAAGCTTGCAAAGATGCGGGTGCCGGCAGAATCTTCTTAATCGAAGAGCCTTTGGCTGCGGCAGTTGGTGCCGGAGTAGACATATCCAAACCTTCCGGAAATTTGATTGTAGATGTAGGCGGAGGCACGACGGATGTAGCAGTTATATCATATGAGGGTATTATTACAAGCCGTAGTGTAAAAGTAGCCGGAGATGTTTTTGATAATGTGATAAAAAATTACATAAAGAAAAAATACGGTATTCTGATAGGGGACAGAACTGCCGAGAATATTAAAATTGAAGCCGGTTGCTTATATAAGAATTCCAGAAAGGATTCTGTTACGGTGCAGGGCAGTGATTTACAGTCCGGTTTGCCCAAAGAGGTGACGGTGACTTCTGACGAGTTGGTAGAACCCCTTGTAGAAGCATGTATTCCGATACTTGATGCGGTTAAAGAAGTTTTGGAGGAGACACCGCCAGAACTTGCTGCGGATATATTCGGAAGGGGTATTATCCTCACAGGCGGCGGTTGTTTGATAGACGGTTTTGATTCGTTGATCCGAACTGTTGCAGGTATAGATGTTACGGTTGCAGATGATGCACAGCAGTGTGTTGTAAAGGGATGCCTTAAAATTCTTACGGAAATGCCCGAGTCACAAAAGAACGCAATCAGTAGAGTATAATTTTGTAAAACACTAAAACAGCGGCGTATGACATAGGTGTCGTACGCCGCGTGCTTTTTATAAAAAATTGGCACAGCTTTTGTCGGGTTAGTCTTCTTTGAGAAGTTTTGCTATATGGTTTACCGTTCCTGCACCGAGGAGAAGTATTGTATCATCTTTTTGTACTTTTGATTTTAAATATGATGCGATATTCTTGAATTCCGCGATATATACAGCATCTATTCCGCATGCGGAGAATTCTTTTGCCAAAGATTCGCCGCTGATTTCATCCGTAAAAGGCTCTCTGGCTGCATATATGTCGGTGACTATTACAAAATCGCTTTTTTTGAATGCCTCGCAGAATTCACAGTGAAAGTTAAGTGCGCGTGAATATGTGTGGGGTTGGAAGACACTCCAGATTTTTCCGGATGTGGTAGTGTGAGCTGCTTCGACTGTGGCTTTGATTTCTGTGGGATGATGCGCGTAGTCGTCTATTATAAAAGCCCCGTTTACTTTGCCGACTAATTCGTAACGTCTGCCTGCACCTTTGAATTGTTTGAGCCCTTCTGATATGCCGTATGATGGACATCCTGCAATGTCAGCTGCTGCGGCTGTTGCGAGTGCGTTAAGCATATTGTGCTTTCCGGGAACGTGTAGTTTTGTATGGACAAGTATTTCGCCGTTTTTGCATACTGAAAACTCGTAACCATCATCTATAACACAGTCTGTGTGATGTCCTGTGGCAGTTACCTCTGATGCATTGTAGTGAAGAACTGAAAATTTACCGTCTGCATTTTTTATTTTTGTTGAAAGCGGTTCAATACCGTATGTTGCGATATTACAATGTGCATGCTTCGCTATATCAAGTGTATCTTTGTCATCGGAGCAGAGTATCAGCCACCCTTCCGACGGAACTTTGTTTGCAAGTTCTTTGAATGCATTCTTTATATCGTCAAGGTCTTTGTAGAAGTCGAGATGTTCTGCTTCTATGTTGAGAATAATGCATATTTGCGGAGATAAGTTGAGAAAATTTGCGTGATATTCGCAAGCTTCGGTTACGAATAGGTCTCCATGACCTGTTTTTACGTTTGTACCGAGAGTTTGAATGATTCCACCCACGTGTATGCTAGGGTCCATATCTCCGGCAATTAAAACAGATGCGAGCATCGATGTGGTTGTGGTTTTTCCGTGAGTGCCGGATACCGCAATAGAACATTTGTATTCGCGTGAAAGAGCTCCGAGGAAGGCGCCGCGCTCTATAACGGGAATATTATTTTTAAGTGCTTTTGTAAATTCCGGATTGTCGTCTGAAATGGCGAGTGTGTAAACCACGAGGCTACAATCTTCTGATAAATTATTTTCATTATGACCGATAAAAATTCCTGCTCCCAAATTTGCGAGGCGTTCGGTGGAATTTGAGTCACTTCTGTCAGAACCGGTAACTTTGTATCCTCGGTGAAGGGCAATTTCAGCGATACCGCTCATACTGGAACCTCCGATGCCGATGAAATGTATGAGGCAACCGGGTGTCAATTTTATTTCTGTGGATTTTATATCGTACTTGCTGTCCAAAGTAATGTATGCTCCTTTGAAAAAATTTGAATTATTACGCCTTGTTTCGGTATATGCCGAGAACATTGTTGCATACAAATTCATTATAGCATATCGACGCAATAACATTCAATCAATATAAATTATGTACCGTTTGGAGAAAAATGAGCATATTATTTATAATAACTGAAAAGGAGGCGTTTTTATGGATGTCAAAAAGGGATATGTGCCCGATGTAAGTTCCTTTTTTAATGACGGTAGACAGCATACAGCGGCAGATATTTTCGAATTGCCCGAAATGCGTCAGGAGACAGTTGCTTTTGAAATGAATGATTTGTATTTGAATTTGAACGAAGTTGTTTCTGACACCTCTGTGAACGGACAGAATGTGCAGATTTACCGAAAAAAACAAGTTTGCAGAAAATTCGGAAGAAAAAAACATTGCAGAAGAAGGGTTAACGGTAATTTTAAAGGAACTTCATCTTGACTGTGATTTTTAAATACAATATACTAGATGTTGGTTTATGATATTCATTTTTACATAAGAGAAAGGAGTTAGTATTGTGTCTGCTACAAATATTTATTATATAAATGATGATAGTTTTGATAGGGTCACGATGCAGAGCAGAATGCCTGTGATTATTGACTTTTATGCGGACTGGTGCGGCCCTTGCAGAACATTGGCCTCGATCATAGAGAAAGTTGCGGAAATTTACGATGGAAAGGTTGCCGTTTGCAAGATGAATGTTGATGAAAATCCGAGTACACCGAACAGATATAAGATATCTGCTATTCCGACAGTGATCTTGTTTGTTGACGGACTTGCTGTCGAGAAGGTGGTAGGACTGCATGATATTGATTTTTATAAAGAATTGTTGGACAAGCACCTTTATAAGCCTGAAGTTATTTCCGAGGAAATAGTTGAGGATAGTGATGCAGAGGTAGCTTCGGACCATACGCTTTGAAATGTTTTTAAATGGTTTGAGAATAGGAGTGGAATGATTATGGCAAAGGCTGATAACGGACAGAAACTTTTCGGTACGGAATTTAATGGTTTTAATAAAAAACAGGTTACCGAGTACATAGCTTTACTTGAGCAAAAATATAACGAAGTCATTTTGCAAAAAGACGAAGAGACTAACGCTCTTGAGGTTTCTTATAATGAGCTTCAGGACAAATATGCGGAATTGTTTGATTCATATATGGCTCTCCAAGAGGAAAAGGCAAGAATTGCCGATGTTCTTATAGGCGCAGAAAACAGAGCTGCTGAGATTGTCGAACAGGCGAGAACTGAGGCTGATAAAGAACGCGCGATACTCGAGGCACAGTCTGAAAACTTGAGGGAAACTATTGTGGACAAAAATAAAATACTCAAGGATATGAAAGCTTCTGCAAACAGTATGGTATCAGAATTCCAAGCTGATATAAATGCAATGGTTCAGGAAATTTGCGCGATGCTTGATCAAAGTATTACAAAGTTAAATGAAAAGACAGATGCTGTCATCGGAGATGTTGCCGAGAAAAATGCTGAAAGCAAAGTTGTAGATGAGGCAAGTGAATATATTGACGAGGAAATTTCAGAAAATGTCGAAGGTGCTGCGGTAGTTGATGACGGAGTTCCGGCAGAGGAATCTGAAAAAATTGTTGACGAAGAGGTTGTCGCTATTTTCTCGGATGAAGAAGAAAGCAATGACGGAGATTTTCTGTTATAATTGTCTGAAAGTGAGTTATTTTTAAATGGAAAAGAAAAATGACAACAAAAGAAGTTTAGCTGTCAGAATAATGTGTTTGATATTAGCGTTTTTGATGGCATCTTCTACTATTTTATATGTATTGTTTTACATCATAGAGTATTTTAAGGCCTAAAAAGGCATAGTTTTTATATATTTACTAATGTGTTCAAATTGGGGTGAACGTTTTTGGAATTGGTTATGGCTGCATCCGGTGGTATCGGACGTATATTTACATTTTTAACTGAATATTTCGGTATAGATTCCGTATGGGATGTAGTGTTGATTTTGTTGGATCTTGCGATTGTTTCATTCGCGGTATATAAAATCATACAGCTTTTTCACGATTCCAGAGCAAAGCAAGTCGGTAAGGGAATATTGCTTATCCTGTTGGTAGCTTCGGTTGCAAACCTGCTTAACCTCACAACTGTTTCCTATGTGGTAAATTTGCTGGTGTCCGTATTGCCTGTGGCGATAGTAGTGCTTTTTCAATCAGAGATTAAAAGATTGTTTGAAGGCATGGGACATACAAAGCTTCGTGACTATTTCAAAACTGACAAGGATAAGGCAAATGCTGCTGCTGAGAAAATTATAGAAGAGATAGTTGTAGCGGTAGAGGATCTTGCTGAGAACCGTGTCGGTGCGTTGATTGTTTTTGAGCGACAGACAAATCTCGGGGATGTTATCAGTTCCGGCACAATGATTGACGCTTGTGTAACTTCTGCTTTGATAAGACAGATATTTGTTATAAATACTCCTCTTCATGACGGTGCTACGGTTATCAGAAACAATAGAATCTATGCATCCGGTTGCTTTTTGCCGCTTACGACAGATTCTACTCTGAACAAAGAATTGGGTACAAGGCATCGTGCCGGTATAGGAGTAACGGAGATATCGGATTGTATAACAATTATAGTATCGGAAGAAACCGGTATTATATCTTATGCCGTAAACGGTACTCTAAAAAGAGACATGGACGGAGAATCTCTGAAACGTGTCCTTGGCGATGCACTTTTGAAAGTCGACAAGCTCGATACAAACAACAAGAAAAAAGATGACGGGGGTAGTGTGAATGAATAAAAAAATTCAGAATGTCCTCCATAGTAATTCTTTTTATATTATAGTTTCTATTCTTGTTGCTGTGGCAATTTGGATAGTCGGTCTGAATACGTCAAATCCTGTGGTTGAGAGTACTATGGAAGTTTCCATAATGTATATAAATGAAAACGTTCCGGCAGAAAGAAAACTTACAAGAACTTCGGAAATAAACACGACTACTGCTACCGTGAAAGTGTCAGGTCGCCGAAATACGATAAATAATCTTCTTGCAAGTGAAATAAAAGTGTATGCAGATTTTGCGGATATTACCGAAACCGGTATTACGCATCTCAAAATAAATGAGCCGAAGTGCGACCGTGTAGGTGTAAAGATTCTTGACTATTTTCCTAAGGAAATAGATGTTACCTATGATAAAAAGGCTGATTTGTACCTCGACGTAAAAACAGAATATACAAAGGATATACTGGCAGAGGGATACGAATTTGTGTCTGTGAAAACAGAGCCGGAAAGTATACATGTCAGCGGTTTTACATCAGATGTAGAAGACCTTGATTATGTAAAAGTAAGTCTTTCCGAACATTTCAAAAAAGGTACGATAAATTCAGACAGAACGGTAAGTCTTACCAGTGATTATATAACCACTGCAGGTCATAATGTGTCGGCGAATTTTAATACCGAAAAAATATTGGTTAAGATAGAAGTGGCAAAGCGAGTACCGATAAAGTATTCTGTTGCAGGGAATCCTTCTGCGGATTACTATATTCAAAAGCATGATATATCAAGCGAAAGTGTATTACTCCAGGGTGATTCGGACACATTGTCTAAAATAACCGAGATAAATCTTGGAAGTGTTGATATTTCGGGTAAAAGCTCTACAGTGAATAAAGAAGTTGATTTGCAAAATCTTCTTCCTTCCGGTGTAACGGTTTACGGTGAGCCAAAACGTCATATCACCGTAAAAATAGAAAAATATGTTACTAAGACAATAGAATTAGGTATTGACGATATCAGTATTTCCGGAAAAAATGATGCGGAGTTTGATTATGCTGTAAAGTTTACAGATGAGATTATACTTACAAGCGGAAAAGCGTCCGTTGTGATAAAAGGAAAGTCTACAGCAGTTGACGGAACGAGTGTCAGCTCATTAAAGCCTATGATAGATTTGTCAGACAAGGGCATAGGTTCTTATAAGAATCAGAGAATATCGCTGACTGTTTCTGACGGTGTTACGATAATCGGTGAGTATACGGTAGATGTAGACATAACGGTAAAAGAAGTGCAGGAATCCCTTGCCCCAGGTCAGAGTGCGACTCCTGCAGAAACTGAAACACCTTCCGTAAGTGATGCTACAACTTCTCCTGTGGAGACGGTAGCACCTACTGCAAAAAATTAAGTTTTGATTGTTCAGGTGAGATAATGAGCAAAAAAAATATAAAAAATGTCATTTCGAAAATATTTAATATTTTTTTGATGGTCGGTATTGTATTTCCGATGGTATATTTTTTGTATCGTTTTGTGATTGAATATTTGGAAAAGTCAATGATAATTACAAGCTTTTCTTCGTCTGTTTTTTCGGCGTGGATGAGTGTGTCGGGATTGTTTCTTAAACTTTTAATAATATCAGTCTTTTTCCTTTTGATTAAAATATTGACAGTATTACCTATATTATTCAGGAGAGTCAGCAGATATCACCGCGGTACCGATGTGAAAGAAATATCTCTTCTAAGCGGAATCGATGACTTAAAAAATCTGGATGTCGAAAAGTTTATTGAGTTATACAAGGAAAATATGTATAGCGCAGAGAAGACGGCGGCGTTGCTACCTGTTGTTTTGTATGCTGCTGCAACATCTAATCCGGATGCAGAAAAAATATTAGGCTTTATTACCGGAAGTGATTTGACCAAAAGTGAAGATGTCGATGAGATTGCACATATAAAATGCCAGATAGATGGTAAACCTTATATAGCACTATCATATTACACATGTACCACACCGGAAAATGAATACAGATTGTTAGATAATCCTATTACTCGGATCAAAGATACCGGAAACTTTTATAACGAAGATGATGAAAAAACTTTATATATAGCATGCAGCGGTTCGGGTAGCTACAGACCGATACGATTAAAGCCACTAACTCCACGCATGGTAAAAAAATCCGCTAACGAATATATAAAAGACTTATCGGTAGATGATACAATATGGCTTTTCGATGAATTTTCATCAACTTTGGTTAACGTAAAAACAAAATGATTTAATACAAAACACGGAAGCGGCACATCGTTTTGCGATGTGCCGCTTCCGTGTTTTGGGGTTACGATTGAGAAAAAATATATCAACAAGCAGGAATCTGTAAAATCATTCCGGCATAGATGGTATGATGGTCGATGCCGTTTATTTCACAAATGTCCCTGATGATATCTCTGGGGTCGGAATCCGGGCAGTTTTCTTTAGCAATGCTCCAAAGTGTATCTCCTGCTTCTACTTCCACAGTAGAGTATGCAATAGATGTGTCGGAAACATTCGAAGCAAAAGCTATAAGCATACCGCATGTAAGTAATGTAACAATCATAACAACTGTTGCTACAGTATAAGCTTTTTTTCGGAGAGCTTTCTTTCTTCTGTACTCAGCTCTCTCTTCTCTTCCGCAAACGGGTGTGCATCTGAGATTCTGTAGGGTATAAATAATAGTAGTTATAACGTTTCCTTTTTTTATATTTGTCATATGTATCTCCTCCTCAAAATATCCGTGAAACGGAATGTGTTGTCGTTATGTACATATAATAATAAGTTGTGTGTCCGATAAAAAGGACAATAAAAACCAGTTTGTAATTTTATAACATCGAACGATAGTTCTTGAATACGAACATATGTTAGCAGAATAAATGTTCGATGTCAATAGCTATTTTGCAAAAATATCGAAAAAATGTTTTCAATAATCAGATGAGACGAAAAGTGTTCGTTTTGAATGCCATTCAAAGTCTTGATGAAAGGGTGTTTTCGCAGTTTTTTATTGACATACAAATGGTAAATGATTAAAATTAAAAACGCATTTTGACAAAACGATTTGTATCGGAATATTGTTATTATGGTAAGGGGAACGGTTTTTCCACTGACAGAGCGGTTCCTCATTCGATTTTATTCAGTGGAGATTAGGAGAATAGATATGTCTTTTAAAAGTGAATATCTTGCAAGAGTGTATGACACTGTTTGCAAAAGAAATGCTAATGAGCCTGAGTTTTTGCAGGCAGTAAAAGAGGTTTTGGAGTCTTTGGAACCTGTTGTTGCAAAGAGACCTGACCTTGAGAAAAACGGAATTCTCGAAAGATTAGTTGAGCCTGAGAGAGGTATTCAGTTCAGAGTAAGCTGGGTTGATGACAAGGGTAATGTTCAGGTAAACAGAGGATACAGATATCAGTTTAATTCAGCTATCGGACCTTACAAGGGCGGTATCAGACTTCATCCTTCAGTAAATGCTTCCGTTATTAAGTTCCTCGGATTTGAGCAGATTTTCAAAAACTCACTTACAGGTCTTCCGATCGGCGGCGGTAAAGGTGGTTCTGACTTCGATCCTAAGGGTAAGAGCGACACTGAGATTATGCACTTCTGCCAGAGCTTTATGACTGAGCTTGCAAAGCACATCGGTGCTGATACAGACGTTCCGGCAGGTGATATCGGAACAGGTGCAAGAGAGATCGGCTATATGTACGGTCAGTACAAGAGAATCAGAAATGAATTTACAGGTGTTCTTACAGGTAAGGGTCTTTCTTACGGCGGATCACTTGCAAGAAAAGAAGCTACAGGTTTCGGTGTTTGCTACTTTACAGACGAAATGCTCAAAGCTGCCGGCAAGAGCTTCGACGGTAAAGATGTTGTAATTTCCGGTTCAGGTAACGTTGCTATATATGCTGCTGTTAAGGCTACAACATTGGGCGCTAAAGTTATCGCAATGAGCGACTCATCAGGATATGTTTACGATCCTAACGGAATCAACCTTGATGTTATGAAACAGATCAAAGAAGTTGAGCGTGCACGTATTTCAGAGTATGCTGCTCGTGTTCCCGGTTCTACATTTACAGAAGGTTGCAGAAATATCTGGACTGTAAAGTGTGACATTGCACTTCCATGTGCAACACAGAACGAAATCGACGAAGAGTCTGCTAAGATTTTGGTTGCAAACGGATGCTTCGCTGTTGCAGAAGGTGCTAACATGCCTTCTACACCTGAGGCTGTTGCAGTATTTCAGTCAAACGGACTTCTCTTTGCGCCCGCAAAAGCTGCTAACGCAGGCGGTGTTGCTACAAGTGCTCTCGAAATGTCACAGAACTCTATGCGTTACTCTTGGACATTCGAAGAAGTTGACGAGAAACTTCACGGCATTATGGTTAACATCTACAAGAATGCTGCTGCCGCTGCTAAAGAGTATGGTATGGAAGGCAACCTCGTTGCAGGTGCAAACATTGCCGGATTCCTCAAAGTTGCTGACGCTATGACATGGCAGGGCGTTGCATATTGATTTAGAGTATTGGTAGCATAATTTTAATAAGGACTTTTACATAAGACAGAGTCGTAATTCTTTCAAAAGTTTTGTGGCTCTGTTTTTTGATGAATCATTGCACTAAACAAAACTATGTGATAAAATTGCATTAGTAGAAAACCGATTCATTTCAGATCGGATTATCAGAAAGCGGTATTTATATGGTTTTTGCGGTGATAGTTGCCGGAGGAGTAGGCTCACGAATGGGTAACATAGGTATGCCGAAGCAGTTTATGGAGCTTTGCGGCAAGCCGATAATCATTCATACGATAGAACGATTTTTACATTCGGAACGGATTGATAAAATTTATATAGGAGTGCATCACGAGTGGATTGATTATATGCAGGAGCTTTTGCAAAAATATTTTGCAAGTACGGATGTCGCTGTGGTGGTGCCGGGCGGTGCTGACAGAAATGCTACAGTGTTTAATGTTATTGACCGAATAGAAGAAGATTACGGAGTATCTGAAGATCATATAGTGCTTACACACGATGCGGTGAGACCCTTTATAACGCAAAAGATAATAAACGAGAATATTGATGCAGCTCGCACATACGGTGCGGCGGCAGTTGCTTATAATTCGATTGATACGATAGTTGTTTCGGAAGATAGTGCTTTTATCACATCAGTACCTGAAAGACGTAAAATGTATAATGTACAGACTCCACAGAGTTTCAAAATAAATCTTCTCAGAGAATTATTTGAAAGTCTTGATGAGGAAGAAAAGAAAACATTGACCGACGCGTGCAGGATATGTACCGTAAGGAATCAACCGGTGTACATAGTTGAAGGAGATATTTCAAATATAAAGATAACGACGCCGACTGATTTTAAATTTGCAGCGGCGATTGCTGAAAGTTTTGTAGAATGATGGTAAGAAGGTGGCAGTTTTGAAGAAAAATAACATATACATAAGAGGTATAACAGTTTTACTGAGTATATTTATGTTGTTTAGCGCAGTTCCGGTTACATATGCGAACGATACCGAAAACGGTTATTGCGAAATAGAACATCCTGAATATATAAAAGAACATGAGGGGTGTCTGCCTATCGTAGAGGGAGATGCTTTGTACGAAGAAACTGCGTTGCTTGCCTATACCGGTTATGCTGAGACAGAAAACATTCTTCCTTTGTCGTGGAGTACTGAAGGGGAGTATGATGTCTTTACTGCCGAAGAAAAGGCAGATTGTGAAGCGTTATACAAAGGTCTTCTGGAGATGTCCCCGAAGATAACATTGCCTAACCGTGTTACAACTACCGTACTTGCAAAATTATTTAAAAAAGTTATATATTCATCTCCTGAATTATTTTATGCAGAGTCTTCCTACGGTTATTCATATACGACTATAGGTGGTGTGAAGTACGTAGTTTCAGTAAATCCCAGATATACTATGACAAAATCTGACGCCGATGTTGCGATGAAATATGTTGAAACCGAAATTGAGAAGATTTCAAAGAACTGTGATAAATCGTGGTCCGATATTGAAAAGGTTATGTTCTTCCATGACTATTTGGTTCTTCATTTTGAATATGACAGAAGACTTTATACACAGGGTTCGGATTATGTAAATTATGATATATATAATTTCCTGAAAGATGGTACCGGAGTTTGTATGGCGTACGAGTTACTTTATATGTCATTGCTTGATACGGCAGGTATAGATAGTTCTTATGCCGAAAACGGCGGTCATATATGGAATGTGGTAAAGATAAATAATCAGTGGTATCATGTGGATGCGACCTGGGATGATCCGATTGTAAATCAGACTGAGTATAATGGCTTTCACGGGCTTGTAGAACATGCTTCGTTTATGAAGAGTGATAACTATTTTGCCGCAAACGGATATAGTGCGTGGAGTTGTGATTATAAATGTACTGATACTGCATATGACGAAAATTCCGTTATAAATAATGCATATTCGGAGTTTGTGATAGCGGATGAAGGTTGGTACTATATCGATAAAGAAAACGCTAAATTGATGCTGTATCATATTGATACCAATACTTCCGAGACACTTGCATCTATTTCACCTTCTCTTTCTACTTGTTATGCGAGTGTGTATAAGTATGGTGATTATGTGATTTATAACGGCGTATATTCGATTTTTGCTTACGATACCGTAAACAAGACCACAAAAACATTGAAAACAAAAGCTGCTTCCAGCGGATACATACTCGGATTTACCGTAAAAGATAAAGTGGTTGACTATATTGTCGGAACAAATTTTACGGAATCCGCTTGGATACACGAAACTTATTCTTTGCGTGATTCGGATATGTCAATTATGAGTCTTGTTGACCTTACACTTCTTTCTGTAAACAAAGAAAAAGGTTATCTTGAAAACGTGACAGCTACAACTAATACAATGAGCGAAATCAAGGATTCTTTTGCAAATAATTCTGCAGATATTAAAGTAAGTGATGCAGAAGGCAATGAGATTACTTCTTCGACAGCAAAAGTCGGAACCGGATGCACTGTAACGTTTTCGCATAATGGAACGGAGCCGGAAACTATAACTGTAGTCATCGATTGTGATGTAGACGGAGACGGATATGTTACCGTAGCTGATGCACTTTGTACAATGAAGCATGTTTCTTTTGTAAGTGTATTGTCAGGATCATACAAATATGCTGCTGATTACGGTCACAATGAAACCATTTCGGTAATTGATGTAATGAATATTCTTAATCATATTTGATTTCATTAAAATCGGTTTTGAAATGAGATACGCCCGCCGCGGCTATGAAACCGCGGCGGGCGTTATTCAGGGGGCAAGCTGATCCATATGCGGATTAGCTTGCGTCATCGTTTTGATTATCCATGCTTTCTAATTTTCTTATTTTATTCAGAGAGCTTACTACGATGAATATGACAAGTGATGCAACGATTACGGCGCCAATGCCGAGTACAATCAATATAGTGAGGAAGTTTGTTGAACCGTTTTCCGAAGTGCCTGCCGGGGTAGCAGTCAGTTCGACATCTTTTTCGTCATTTATTTCAAGCTGAGGTACGCGGTCGCTTTCTGCTGCCGGTGTGAACTCGAAGCTATCTGATACCGGTGTGTGCCCTGCCTGGTTGTTTTTATCTTTCCAGTTAAATTCATCTTTGTGCGCTGTGAACGTGTTTCTTATTGAATTCACATCACCTGTTGTGATGATGTAGCTGTACTCAAACGGTACGAAGTTTTTCATCGTTGTAGTTATGAGCGGAGCAACGTAATTTGTTGCAAGAGCGTTCGCTTCTTTTGAACTGTTGAATTCGTATCGCCCTGCGAGGAATAATTCGATTTGCGGTGTATATAGTCCTATGCCGTAGCCGGTTTCACTGCTGTTCCATGCACACCAGGTTTCCGTGTTGGTCTTATCAAGGTTGAAATAACACTTCTTCTGGTTTTTTGCATCTCCCCAGAAAGGAAGGTCATTTTTTGAGGTGAGTGAGTCGTTCGTCCAAGGCTTTGTACCGTTATAGAATGTGAATGTGTCAAGATAACTTATTGTATAGAATGCAGGAAGTTCCTGATGTCTTGAATTTTTGCTATGGTCATAGGTGGAGAAGTCTATATATCTGTTGTCAACTTCAATGTAGTCTTCTTTCAATGAATAAGTATTCTCCATATAAACGTACGTAGGAACGTTATTTTTTGCCCAATCAAGCGGACGGCATTTGATAAAGATTGTATCTTCGGTTACTTTGAAATCAATGAGTTTACTTTTGTTGTTGTACTGATCGCCGCCTTGTACGGGATTGTAGCCCCAGATGGTGTTGCCGTATTTTGCACATTCGTACGGCTTTTTTGTGGTGCCGTAATAAGACTGCTGAACAAGTCTGCCGGTATCACGTGAGTTAAGCATATTTGTTACAGTATCATCATTGTCTGCTTTGTCTTCAATGTAATTTATTCCGCCGCCCCAAGCCATATATACACCGACTTTGAAACGGTCATTTTCTATGTACATAGTATCGTTTACAGGACGGTGTCCCATCTCAGTATTCATTGAATGGAGGTTGAATGCAATTTTTTTATTTTCACGTATGGGCTCAAAAGTAAGCTGTAATGGTTTAATTCCTATTATATTACCTGTATTCTTGCCGTCAATGACTTTGGTTTCGTCAAGGAGTGAGGAGAAATCCGTTTTGTCACCACTTTCGAGGAAAAATTCTTCCGTTATGGTTGAATTACCCGTAGTTTTGTATGTGATAGTACCACGGACAATATCGGAAGCAGTATAGTTTATAACGAATTTATTGAACTGCTTGTTTTTCATATCCGGGAAATTAAATACAAGAACATCGTCAACAACATATCTTCCGTCTTCGGTTGTTCCCAAAAATCCCGAAACGGATGCGTTTAGCTCTGACAAATTGTAATTTAATTTAGTTTCGGCCGCACTTACTGCCAAACTTCCGAAAAATGATTGCATTATTAAGGTGAGTGACAAAATCAAAAGTAATGTTTTTTTTGTCATGTAATAGACCTCCTAAAAAACAACAATGAGGCAATTATAGCAGTTAATTTTATATAATGCAATTTTTCAAAAAAATTAAAAATAAGGTGTTGACAAAGCAAAAGTACTGTGGTATCCTAACCAAGCTGTTGCGAGAGCGACGGTGATAAGCTGGTGTAGCTCAGCAGGTAGAGCAACTGACTTGTAATCAGTAGGTCGGGGGTTCGATTCCGTCCACCAGCTTTCGTTATTTTTCGGAGACGAAAAATAACAATGGGAGATTTCCCGAGCGGCCAAAGGGGGCAGACTGTAAATCTGTTGTCACTGACTTCTGTGGTTCGAATCCACAATCTCCCATAAAATCCTCGTACGAGAGTACGGGGATTTTTTCTTTTCAGACGGAAACTCTTGTATTTCTTTTTTATTCGCAGAATTCATAATTAAACAAGTAATAAGACTGATATTTCGTTGAATGACATTATAAATTGTGATATATTACAAACAAGGTTGGTGATGTTATGAAAACAGTGCAATACGGTGATTGGAAAATAGCTGTTGATGTTGATAAAACAAAGCAGTATTACAGCGATTATGAGAAAAACGATAATCAAGCCAACCGGAATTTTGTGAAGTATTGTGAAAATCTGACCTCAGAAGAAGCGGCATTTTTTGACGCATTCGGTATAGATCCGACTTGCTGTGAGGTTGAGCATATAGGCGCTGACAGAAAAGGTAATTTTCCTTGCGGTGGTTTCTACTTGGTTTGCGGCAAATATTTTGAATATCCTCCTGAGGAATTGATAACACCGGAAGAGCTTGCTGAAAACGACTTTATTGATGAACGTCCGGATAATTGCGTTTATATCGGGGGATTTAAATTCGATTTTCAATGTGAAGAGTATATGTCATATGAGTTGTGTGAGAATGTGCCTGACGGATTCATTCGGATTAATTTCTGGTGCGAGGATATGAAATGGCTGTTGCCTGAAAAACCGGAAGAGATGATGTATGAGCCGCCTCGCTTTTGGGAAATTCACAAAATTCTTAAAGAAAGAATTGATGACAGAAAACAACTTCTTTTAGATTCGGAAGTAACGAAATCGGAGTTTATTCGCTTTTTTGATGAATTTGACATACAGGCAGAGCCTTTGAACAAAAAGCAAATTAAAAAATACAAAAAAGAATGGATAAATAATTTTTCGCCTGCAGATGCGGAAATTAAACAAGTAAGAAAATTTTGCTTAAACTCACGGAAGTATACGCCGTTTCTTTGGCATATTTTCAGTTTTGGATTTTTGGATTGTGCGACTAAAGAAAGTGCCGTTGAGTTGTTCGGGCAACAGGATAAATCAAATTGTGTGATTTTAAGTAATGTTGACGACATTGCATTTAGTTTGAAGAATGCCGGTAATCTGAAAGCAGAATTATTGGAACGATTTATCGATGTTACGGTAACGGCAAGTGATTTTGAGTGGACTTATACTAAAACTCACGAGAAAGCGTGCGGTCCGTATTTTTATAAAAAACATGGCAACTGACAGCACTAAAATATATGTTATTGAAAAATTTTAATTTCGTGGAGGTTTAAAACTATGAAAATCGGTATCAGCGGTGATTCGCTATGCTATTTACCTACAGTTGACGAAAAATTTGCACTCATAAAAGAACTTGGATATGATGCTTTTGATTATGATCTTTCTAATACAAATCAGCCGCACTATAAAGATGACTCTCTTATGGAAGAATATTGTCAAGAAGTTCGTGCAGCTGCCGAAAAGTACGACATAGAAATCTTTCAGATACACGGTCCTTGGCCTACGGATGATACTACGGAAGAAAGCCGCAAAGAAGTGTGGGAATATATGCATCGTGCAGTATATGCATGCCATTTGTTAAATAGTAAATATGTGGTTATACATCCGCAAATGCCGTTTGGCTGGGATTTGGAACCTGATGCAGATTATGCGGAAGAACTGACATTAGCGCTTATAAGAGATTTATTGCCGGATTGTGAAAAGTATGGAGTTACCGTGTGTCTTGAAAATATGCCTTTTCGTAATCAACGCATCTCACCGATGAAAAATATTGTTGCGGCTGTGGAAAAATTGAATTCACCATTTGTCGGGGTGTGTTTTGATACAGGGCACTGTAATTTTTTGTATGATGACATTGTAGAAAACATACGCATTGCGAAGCCGTACCTTAAAGTGCTTCATGTGCATGATAACAAAACGGATGCAGACAGCCATGATATTCCGTTTTTCGGAAGTATTGATTGGAGAGTATTTTCAAAAGCGCTTGCGCAGAGCGGATATGATGGTGTTCTGTCGTTTGAGACTATCGGATTACGATACGGAACCGGTTCTGAAGCTTTGGTTTCCACATATAACAAATTAGCTGTAGAGGTTGCTAAGGAATTGGCTCGCATGATCGAGGAGGAGCGACATTGAAAAAGGTTTTGACGTTGTTTCTTGTATTTACATTGATGTTTTCACTTTCGGGTTGTGTTGCTGAAGGTATTGCTATGTTTTATTCAGAGAGCGTTGAAAAAGATAATTTTTATATAGCTATAAACAAAACCGCAAACTGTTGCTTTGTCGGAGCGTATGAATGTACGGAATATGTGGAAAATCTTGAAATAACTATCCCGGACGAGTATAACAATATGCCAGTCAAGCGTATCGGCGGTTATTTCGGGACAGGTGTTCCGTCACCATTTAGAATTTCGCTTGAAGAATTGTATATGAATGCGCCTGAAGGCAGTGAGTATCATGGCTTTTATAGCGGGAATATAAGCAGATTTGAAATTAAAGATGATTATCACATTGAAGAACTTGTGTTTAATCTGAATATCGGAAAAAATATAGAGGTAATTCACTTTGTTATATCAGATGAATATTTTCCTCATATTAATGATGATGGTAGCGTGACTTTTTATCATCCTGTGGTTAACATAAACTGTTCTGAGGAAAATGACTGTTTTTATTCTAAAGACGGAAAACTGTATGATAGAAAAACGGACGAATTAATTACCGAATTCGATTATGCGGAGTGATTATAGTCAAAACAGACCTGTATAGTAGGGGGAGATAATAAAGTGAATATAAAACGAATTTGGCTTATAATACCGGCTTTGCTTATGCCGTATGTTGTATTGACTGCCCTTGCCGTAATAATGTTTTCGGCTGATAACGAGTTTTGCGGATTTATTATGGATGAAGTTTTGGGTGGTAATGCCCTTTGGATAGTGCCGATTCTGCTGATGTATTCTTTTGTTGCAATGATTCTGAGTGCGTTGTGTCTGATAATGGGTATAAAGGGTAATTGGGAGGCTTTGCCCGTTGCCAAAATGACTATGATAATCAAATTGATTCAAATCCCCGCATATGTGGTGATTTTTCTTTTGAGTGCAATTTTTATTATGATGATATTTACCATCGGTTTTGCGATCGCATTTGCATTTTTTGACTTTTTAACATTATTGATGTCCGGAATGCTCGGTATTCTCTCGGTAGTTCAAGCAATACGAAACGGAAAGGTCAGTTTTAAAGAATCATGGTGGGTAATATTGTTGCAATTTATATATTGCGCGGATGTTGTTGCAACTGTGATTTTCTATGTGAAGCTTAAAAAAGTAAATGCCAAAGAACCTGAAACAGTACAAAAAGTTACAAATGCCGAAATGATTGATTGGATTCCGAACTGCTAAAGAAATTGGATATTACAAACAAAAAACCTGAGCTTTAGAATTTGCTAAAACTCAGGTGTTTTTCGTTTTATAACTTTTAATCCTTACCAAACGATATATCGCGGATCATTTCACCGTTTATAATTCTGACTTTTTTCTTTTCTTCAACTCTTATCCAGTTTTCGTGAACTGCGATGAGCATTCCTTTAACGGGAGTATTATTGTTAACAAGGGTTATGTTACATTCTCTTCCGAGATATGATGAGAGTATTTGTGTAAGCATACATATGACCTTCTTTCGCTTATGTAATAATGTTCGCGCAACTACGCACTGCAAGTATAACAAAATGCATTGGTATTATCAAATAGAAATCTGCAGATAATAGTTAAATGACTTAGATATTTATCGAAAGAGGGAAGTATATGAGATCATTTCTTTTAATTATTGATATGCAGGAAGGTTTTTTGTCAAAGGAAACCGAAAAAGTCAGAGAACGAATTTGTACTTTGATACAGCAACCGTTTTTCAATTTTAAAATAGCAACGATATATCAAAACACGCCGGACGGCCCGTTGGTAAAAATCAGAAACTGGGATCGCTTTTTCTCCGGGAAAGAGCAGAAGCTTGATGAAACCGTAGAAAAATATTCTGATGCAGTTGTGTACAAACAAAAGTATTCAGCTTTTAATGAACAGTTAATTTCAATATTAAAAGATAATAACGGCGGAGAATTGCCGCAGGAAATATTTATTGCAGGAATTGATACGGAATGTTGTGTGCTTGCGACTGCTTTAGAAGTGTTTGAATACGGCATAAGACCGATTGTTTTAGCCGATTATTGCGGCACAACGGCAGGCAAGGAATTTCACGATGCAGGACTTGTAAGTTTGTCAAGTCTGGTAGGCGGAAACAACATTTATCGCGGAGAAATCGAGTCGAGAGAAGAAGTGAATGAGATACCGGAATTTTGCAAAAATTTGTAGAAATCGAAAAAGAGTTGTGATATATTTTTTGTAGTATTTTGTTGAAGTAATAGCAGGAGTAGTAATGAAAGATTTTTCCGAATATATTATATGTTCTGATTATGACGGCACTTTGGATTTCGGCGGTGTTTGTGAAAGAAATGTTTATGCGATAAACTATTTTATTTCACATGGCGGAAGATTTACTCTTTGTACCGGCAGACGCGGTGAGGGATTTTACCTTGGCAAAAAACGTGATTTTGAAATAAATGCACCGATAATCGGGCTGACCGGTGCACAAATATACGATGGTGCGACGGAGAAAGTTGTTGAACAGTATTGCTTGGAAGATAATTGGGCGGAGTTGGTTGAAGATATAATTGCCTGCATTGACTATATGCAGGTGTTGGAGTTTGTGGGGATTAATGAGACTGTTAAAATCAATACTTCGGACAAAGATGAATGCCGTCGTGTGTTACATTCATGGGAGAAAGAAAAACTTTACAAAATAACGGGATACACAGATTACAATAATAGCCCAATAGATTCGAGACTCGCTGAAATTTGCTTTGGCAAGTGCAATCTGACCTCAAACGGATATACTACATATGAAATAACCCGGAGCGGTGTTGATAAAGGTCGCGGCGCATTAAAAGTGAAAGATTTGGTCGGCGCCAAGAAATTGATTTGTGTGGGAGATTTTCTCGGAGATATTTCTATGTTGAAGATTGCAGATGTGTCTTATGCGGTAGAGAATGCGATTGACGAAGTCAAAGCAGTTGCGGATAAAATAACAGTCCATGCGGCAAAAGGAGCCATTGCCGAGATAGTTGAAGATATTGCAGGCAGTAAAATATAGTTATGTAAAAACCTGCTGAATAAATATTTTTTACATATAGTAAAAAAATATCAAGTTTCAGTAAAAAAAATATGGAAATCGAAAAAAAGTTGTGATATATTTTTCATATAGTTAATTTTCTTATCGGAGGAGATAAAATGAAGATTATAGTTTGTAAAGATTACGATGAAATGTCTGTTGAGGCAGCGAAAATCGTTGCAGCACAGATGAAAGAGAAAAAAGATTCCATTCTCGGTCTTGCTACCGGTTCCACACCGCTCGGACTTTATAACGAGCTTGTTAAGATGAACCAGTGCGGAGAGATTGATTTTTCCGAAATCAAGACTTTCAACCTTGATGAGTATTATCCGATCAGCCACAAAGATGACCAGAGTTACTACTACTTCATGAACGAAAACTTGTTTTCACGCGTAAATATAGATCCTGCCAATACAGATATTCCTAACGGCGAAGCTCCGGATGCAGAAGCTGAGTGTAAGCGTTATGACGCTGCTATTGATGCCAGTGCAGGCGTTGATATCCAGATTCTAGGTATAGGTCAGAACGGTCACATTGCCTTTAATGAAGCAAGCGACGTTCTCCACGCAAATACACACCAGGAAACTCTTACAGAGAATACAATCCAGGCTAATTCACGTTTCTTTGAGAATGAGGCAGATGTTCCGCGTCACGCTCTCACAATGGGTGTAGGTTCTATTATGAAAGCTCGCAAGATTATTCTTCTTGCTTCCGGAAAGAACAAGAGAGATGCTGTCAGAGCTTTGACTGATGACACTATCACAACACAGAACCCTGCTACATTGCTCAAGTTACATAAGGATGTTATCATCATCTGTGACGAAGAGGCTATGGGCTAATAAATGATTTTGATAATATAATAAAAGCGGCGTTGCGAAATGATTTTCGCAACGCCGTAAAATTTTATCGGGAATTTTATGTTGCCTAAAATTCTATCAAACATACTCCGAAAAATCTTTGAGGAGTATTTCTTTATTTGTGCCGTAGAAAAGGTCATCGTGACCGCTGATGAATTTGCAGAATTCTTCAAACTGTGCCCAAGTGTCTTCCATATCAAACTCATAGCTGTGTCCCCAAATGTAGAAAATCTGCGGTTTGTCTGTTTTCATATTTATGAATTCTTCGCCCATTCTGTAAAGTGTTTCGAAGTCGAGATGGAATGCAGTCGGATTGAAACGGTAGAGATTTTTCTGAGGGTCAAAGCTGTACGAATGAGTGATGGTACGAGAGTATTTTACACCTGTATTTTCTTTGATAATTTTAGCTGTGCGGTCATCGTTTTGTTCGCCGCCGCAAGGATATGCCATACCGATAACTTCGTAGCCTGCAAGCTCACTCAAATTAAGTCTGTCCTGTTCTACCTGACGGATGACTTCTGCTTCATCAAGTGCTGTGAGAAGCGGATGAGTGAGAGAGTGCACCGCAATTTCGTGACCTTCGTATATTTTGCGGACATCTTTTTTCGGAACTTTAGTATGAGATAGTATTTTATCCTTATAGGGAATTTCACCGGGAAGGTCGAAAAGTTCCGAGTTGAGATTGAACGTGGACTTTAATTTGTATTTGTTGAGTAACTCGATGAGGCGTATGTCCTGTGTGACGCCGTCATCGTAGCTGAAAGTTACTGCTTTCATTTTGCCGTTGAACATAATCATTATCTCCTTATAATTTGTGGTGCGATATTTATTAAGAATATTATATCAATTTTGAAAAAATATACAATCGAATTGTTTAATTTTGGGAAATATTGCCGGTATTTTCCGAGCTGTATTGACAAAAAACGGTGTAGAGTTTATCATTACCAATGAGTTGAACTCATTGTTTCACAGTTTGTTTGTGGAAAGAAAGAGAGGCGTTTCCTATATGGATACTTATAATACTACGTTTGGTATTGTGAAAGGTATTGGCGGTGCACAGGGCGAGAGTTCTGAGCCTGCGCAGGTCATTGCTGATGTTTATGCGGCTCTTTGCGAGAAGGGTTACAATCCGATTACGCAGATGGTTGGTTATATTATGTCGGGAGATCCCACATATATTACGAGTCACAACGGTGCCAGAGCTCGCATCACTTCAGTAGAGCGTGATGAACTTGTTGAGGAGTTTGTCAGACTTTATTTCGGCTCTATTTCAAAAAAAGATAATTGATAGATATGGACAGAGTGATAGGTATCGATTACGGTGACAGCAGAATCGGAATAGCACTCAGCGATCCGTTTGGTTGGGGTGCGAGTCCGCTTTGTGTTGTTGACGGTAAACAAGGTCTTAAAAAGGCTGTTGCAGAGATTGTGTCATTAGTTGACAAAAATGCGGCCGTGAAGATTGTCATCGGCTATCCTCTTAATATGAACGGCACTCAGGGTCCGAGAGTTCAGAGGACGGAACGTTTTATAGAGGCGTTTTCTTTGGAAAGACCCGATGTTGAAGTTGTGCGCTGGGACGAGAGACTTACTACTGTGGCAGCCGACAGAACTATGCGTGAGCTTGGTATCAGCCAGAGAGAAAAAGGTGTAAGTGATAAGTTTGCTGCGGCATTTATATTGCAGGGATACTTGGACAGTTTAAAGAATAAATGATTTTCGGAGGATTTTATGGACAAAGAATATACACAGGATATGGACGAGAACGAGGAGAGCACATTTGTTCTCACTGATGAAGAGGGTAATGAGTATCCTTTTACATTGCTCGATTTTGTAGACTATGAGGAAGATATGTATGTGGTACTTGCACCGGCAGATTCAGATCCGGAGAGTGAAGAGGATTTGGAGCTTGTGGTTATGCAGGTGGTTATGACGGACGATGGTCCTTCTTTTGAAATGTTTGAGGATGATGAGCTTGCAGAAGCAGTTCTTGACAAATTCATTTCATCGCTTGATGAAGCGGAAGAGTGATATAGTGTACTAAATTATTTGCGCCCGATGCAGAGAATTATTTTTAAGGCATCGGGCGTTATTTATATAAAAAACATTTGATGAGGCATTTATGAAGCATTGTTTTATAATTAACCCTGCCGCCGGAAATGCAAATCCGGATATGTGTAAAGAATCAATAGAAAAAATATGTGTCGGTCGGAATATAGAATACCGCATTGATTTTTCTGCTGCGGAGGGTGATATCGACAGATTGGCTTATGAGGCGGCAAATAACGGTTTTAAATACATATACGCAGTAGGCGGTGACGGTACACTTAATGAAGTTGCAAACGGTATTATGCGATATATTGATGCTGCTGAGATGTTGTCTGAAACTGACACCCCTGTGATGGTGCCTGTTCCGTGCGGCACGGGAAATGATTTTGTAAGATCGATTGATAAAAACGGTGTTTACAGAAAGTATATTGACTCGATGAATAAGAAGAGTAAAACGAGTGAATCTTTTCATACGGTGCTTGCTGAATTGATTGAGTCTGCTGTTGATAGTTCAGAAAATGTTGAGATGCTTGATGTAGGCATAGCAAACGGCAGATATTTTATAAACATTGCATCGGTCGGTTTTGATGCCGAGGTCGTTATAAATGCTAAAAAGTACAAAAAGAAAAAATTTATTCCGAGCGGCATGGCATATATAGTAGGTGTTTTTACTACTTTTATTTCGCTCAAACCGCGATATGTAAAGATTTCATATGACGACAGCGGATTCGGCGATGAAAATATTACATTGATGGCGGTAGCTAACGGAAAATATTACGGCGGCGGCGTTATGCCTGCACCGGACGCTGATCTTAAAGACGGTAAGCTTGATGTATGTACAGTTGATTTTGTAAGAAGGTATATGGTACCGATTTTCTTCCCTAAATACAACAAGGGTAGGCATGGCAGTATGAAGCAGGTTACTTTCCGCAAATGCGAAAAAATTGTTATTACTGCCGAAACACCGTTTGCATTCAATGTTGACGGAGAGGTTTCGTTTGAAACACGCGGTGAGTTTGAAATTTGTAAAAATAAAATTCCTATGGCAATTATAAAATAAAAAATACTTTACACGCGCAATGAAGTGTGATAGTATACACAAGGTTAACCGTTACCTTGGTTTCGGGACACTCCGACCCATACTACGGAAACGGCGATTATTATATTTTAAAGGAGATTTGTTATCATGACAAAAGAGAGAAAACAGGAAATTATCAAAACTTATGCTGTTCACGAAGGCGACACAGGTTCACCGGAGGTTCAGGTTGCTATCCTTACTGAGAGAATTAATCACCTCAACGAGCACCTTAAGAGCCACAAGAACGACCACCACTCCAGAAGAGGACTTCTTCTTTTGGTAGGTCAGAGAAGAGGACTTCTTAAGTATCTTGCAAAAGTTGATATCGAAAGATACCGTGCATTGATTGAGAAACTCGGTTTGAGAAGATAAGATGCTTTTAAATGATTACAAGTCTTGAGGGCAAAACCTTTGAGGCTTGTAATTTTAATTTAAAGAGCCGCTCAGCAGCAGGCGGTTCTGCCCGTAAAAGGGTTAGGAGATGCGCAGAATTTTATGTTAAGGAGGAGTTTGCCTAGGGTGGTAGACTGCCGAAAAGGACAGGCAGTATACCGGGCAACAAAAGAAAAATGTTCAGAACATTTACAACAGAATTAGCCGGCAGAAAACTTACTATTGAGACCGGCAAAATGGCACAGCTTGCAAATGGTGCAGTTCTCGTAAGATACGGCGATACAGTCGTTCTTTCTACTGTAACTGCTTCCAAAGCTCCGAGAGACGGAATCGATTTCTTCCCTCTCAGTGTTGACTACGAGGAAAAGCTTTACTCCGTTGGTAAGATCCCCGGAGGATTTACAAGAAGAGAAGGTAAGCCTTCTGAGAAAGCTATTCTCACATCGAGAGTTATTGACAGACCTATCAGACCTCTTTTCCCTAAGGATTTGAGAAATGATGTTGTTGTAGTAAATACCGTTATGTCGGTTGATCAGGATAATTCACCTGAGATTGCCGCTATGATCGGTACTTCAGCTGCTATCTCTATTTCAGACGTTCCGTTTAACGGACCTATCGGCGGCGTAGTTTTGGGACTTGTTGACGGAGAGGTTGTTATCAACCCGAACCTCGAGCAGAGAGAAAACAGCGATATGTATGTAACTCTTGCAGGTACAAAGAGCAAGATTACAATGGTTGAGGCAGGCGCTAACGAAGTTCCCGATGATGTTATGCTTAAGGCTATCATCAAAGGTCACGGCGTTATCAAAAAAATCTGCGAATTCATCGACGAGATCGTTGCAGAAGTTGGTAAGCCGAAATTCGAATACACTTCATGTGCAGTTCCTCACGACCTTTATGACGATGTTAAGGCTCTTGCATACGACCGTATGCGTGAGGCAGTTCTCGCAGTTGACAAGACTGTAAGAGATGATGCTGTTGACGCACTCACAGCTTACGTTCAGGAGTCACTCGCAGAGAAATATCCGGAGAGCGTTTCTGTTATCAACGAAGCTATGTACAAGCTCCAGAAAACTGTTGTTCGTGAATATATACTCAAAGAGCACAAACGTGTTGACGGACGTACACTTGACGAAATCAGACCGCTCAGCGCAGAAGTTGACATTCTTCCGAGAACTCACGGTTCAGGTCTCTTCAAGAGAGGTCAGACACAGGTTCTTACAATCGCTACACTTGGTCAGATGTCAGACGTTCAGCTTCTTGACGGTATCGACACAGAAGAGAAGAAGCGCTATATGCACCACTACAACTTCCCTTCATACAGCGTAGGCGAAGCAAAGACTTCCAGAGGTCCCGGCCGTCGTGAAATCGGTCACGGTGCACTTGCTGAAAGATCACTTGAGCCGGTTATTCCTTCAGTTGAAGAATTCCCTTACTCAATCAGACTCGTTTCAGAAGTTCTTATGTCAAACGGTTCAACATCACAGGGTAGTGTCTGCGGTTCTACACTCGCACTTATGGCTGCCGGTGTTCCGATCAAGAGACCTGTTGCAGGTATTTCTTGCGGTCTCGTAACAAACGAGGAAGACGAAAACGACTTCATCACATTTATGGATATTCAGGGTATCGAAGACTTCTTCGGCGATATGGACTTCAAGGTAGCAGGTACAGAAAAAGGTATCACAGCTATCCAGGTTGATATCAAAGTTCAGGGTCTCTCATACGAAGTTATCAAGCAGGCTTTTGATATCACAAGAAAAGGCCGTATGCAGATTATCAATGATGTAATTCTTCCTTGCATCCCCGAGCCGAGAAAAGAAGTTTCTCTCTATGCTCCTAAGATGTTCAGTATGAAGATTCCTGTAGATAAGATTCGTGACGTTATCGGTAGCGGCGGAAAGACAATCAACCGCATCATTGACGAGACAGGCGTTAAGATTGACATCAACGAAGATGGTACAATCTATGTATCTTGCGTAGATCCCGATGCAGCTGCAAAGGCTATGAAGATTATCGACGGTATCACAGGCAACCTCGAAGTAGGCGAAGTGTTCGAAGGTAAAGTTACAAAGATTCTCCAGTTCGGAGCATTTGTAGAATTCCTCCCCGGACAGGAAGGCCTCGTACACATCTCAAAACTTGCTCCTCACCGTGTTGAGACAGTAGAGGATGTTGTCAAAGAGGGCGATGTTGTTAAGGTTAAATTTATCGGCTACGACAAGATGGGCAGAATTGACCTTTCAATAAAGGATGTTTGATTAGATAATTAAGCAAATAATAAAGTAACAGAGCCGCGATTATGCAAGCAGCATAATCGCGGCTCGATTTTTATAAATAATCGGGTGTTTTAAGAGAAGAATTTCCAATTCTTTACCATTGACACCTAAATTTGGGTTATGTAATATATTTTATAAGGGCACACCAAAGCGGTGCACTCCTTGTTATTGATGTTATTGATGAAAGACTGTGGTTTTAGTAGCATGTGGAGCACAGTCACTCTTTATGTATGCTATGTAGCAAATAAATGAAAATATCGACTATACTGATAAGTATAATACGAAGTATTTCATATTTATCCATATGCATCACCCCCCTTTCGGTCATCTGACTTTTAAAAAAAGCCGAAGCGAACAAGGAGCGTAACTGTTACCGTTAAGGTATGCCCACGGGCTTTGCCCGTGACAAAATGCTAACAAAAATGTTTTTTGATGTAAACGATACATAGCATTATTTCCCGAAACTTTCACCATCAAAATGTTTAAAGACATTTATTTACAAGGATTATTTATAAGTAAAATAATTCTTTTTATGTTAATCATTTCCAAAGCAATATTTCAGCAAAAAATAATTTTTGAAATCACTCGACACCTCTCGACATCATCCGATTTTCTTATATGTTAAAGTTTCTTTCCATTGATTGAATTTTAAAATTCTATCATTTTACAAAGGATGGTTTTACTAATGAAAAGAGATGTTATTACAGAAGAAGCGGGCGGATCTGTGCTGTTTCCGTCGGTCAGGTTTTTAGAGCTTGATAGGAAAGTTTTATTTACGGCACTGATAATGTTTTTTATGGGCAGAGCGTGGCTTCCGGGTGGTTTGATACCTTTTGGAACGGCGGCTTTTGCGGCAGTTGTTATATCCCCTGATTGCAGATTAAAGGGTAATAGGGCATTGCTTTACGGCTTTTCGGTATTGATTGGCGTAATGACACTCGGACAGTGGTGGCAGTTCCTTATAGGGCTTTTTGTTATGGTGTCGTTTTATTCTGCCGTGCGGATAAAGTTCGGTCAGAATATAACTCAGACAGATATTACATACGGAGTGCAGACCGGTGTTGAAAGTAAGAAGCCGTTTGCCGTTATATGCGGAGTGATTTATTTTGTTTGCTCTGTAGGCGCTTCCGTTCTTGTGCTTGCGTTATCTTCCGGAAAAATATCAGATGCCTTGTCTTTACTTACACAATCTATTGTAGGATTTGCCGCGTTTTACGTTTTTCGTAATATTTCTTTAATATTTGCAGATGATGTAGGGCGCAAAGTGATGACAAACGAGGAAATGGCTTGTATAGCCATAGGTGTAGCTGTCGCACTTATGGGACTTCCTGATATAGTTTTTCTGTCGATTTCATTGAAGCGACTGCTTTGTATCGTGGTTGTAATGGTTTTTAGTTATCGCGGCGGATTGGGTACGGGTGCTGCCTGTGGCGTGACTTGCGGAATACTGATTTCAGCGTCAAAAGTTGCGAGTGGCAGTGAGCTTTCGGCGATTGTAATTGCGGTGTACGGTTTCAGCGGATTTCTTGCGGGACTTTTTAATCGTTACAAAAAAATAGGTGTCGGTGTCGGTTTTGTTATAGGAAATTTGCTGCTCGCGATTTTGTTTAATGACAGTAGCGATATTGTGATAAATATTTATGAGGTCGGATTTGCCGTGATTTTGTTTGCTCTTATTCCTGACAAGTTTACGGAGTTTCTCAAGCTTCCGCAGTTTTCAGGAATAAAAGTTCCTACAGTAAAAGTAAATTATGCGGTTAAACTGAGAAATACGGCGGTTGGAAAACTTGAAAATTTCTCTGGGATTATGCGTGAGATGTCTGAGGTTTGCAAGGACTTTACTGCCGGGTGTGCGTCGGGCAACAAAGACGACCTTGCACAGATTGTTGAAAGAACTACAGAGAATGTCTGCAAAAAATGTTCTCTGTGTCATAATTGTTGGGAGACGAATTTCTATAAAACTTATCAGGCTTTCGGTGTTATGGTGAGTATACTTGAATGTCGCGGAAAAATCCTTTTTACGGAGATTCCGAAGAATGTTTCTACTGTTTGTCCTAATATAGATGGGGTGCTTGAGGAGATAAAGAAAGGTTTTGAAATGTGGCGCATTGACTGCCTGTGGCGCAGGCGTATGGAGGAAACTAAAAAGTTACTTCCGGTTCAGCTTGAGAGCATGGCGGCAATTCTTGATAATCTTGCGAAGGAAGTCGATTTAAGCGTTGTTTTCGAGGATAAAATTGAGCGAAATATTATAAAATCAATGGCTGACCACGAATTGAAGATCAAAAATGTGACCGTTTCAAAGAACCTTTCAGGTCGTTTGGAAATATCTGCGGATATAAAGTGTTGCGGTATGAAAAAGGCTTGTATAAAGTCGTATCTTCCTCTCTTATCACGTGTTACCGGTACAAAACTTATAATCGACAAAGAGGCAACATGCGAACTTTGCGGATTTGTTCCGCCGACTGAAAATACTCCTTGTCACAGTGATGGCACAAGTCCTTGGTGTCCTATGGTTTTCTGTGAGGCTGAACCTTTTCGTGTGGCGGTGTCTTCTGCTGTGTGTGCCGCTGAAAACAATAAAGTATGCGGCGATACACATACATTTACGGAGCTTCGCCACGGAGTATATTTAATGGCTATAAGCGACGGAATGGGTAGTGGTGAAAGCGCAGCGGCGCAAAGCAAGTCCGTGATTAAATTGCTGGAACTTTTTATGGAGAGCGGACTTGGCTGCGGCGCCGCGGTTGCAATGATAAATTCGTTGCTCGAAACGGGTAGCGATAAAATTGTTTCGGCAACGGTGGACCTTTGCCTTCTTGATCTTTATGAAGGCAAAGCTACATTTCTAAAACTTGGCGCTGTGCCTTCTGTGATAAAGCATGGTGCACACGTTGATTCAGTGGCTGTTCCGGCTCTTCCTATGGGAATGTCCGATGATTGTCTTGAAGTGTTTGAATGTAAGACGATGAACAGAAAAATTGAGGACAAAGATATAATTATACTTATGTCTGACGGTGTGACGGAGGCTTTTCGGGAAAACGGCGGTAGCAGAGTTGATTTTTATTCTTGCATTGAAAATATGAATTCGTCAAATCCGAAACAGATTGCTGACTCGATTATAAATCTGGCTATCGCAAATTACGGTGGAGTTGCAAAAGATGATATGACGGTAATTGCTGCAACCGTAAAGAATCGCTGAACATCAGCGGTTCTTTTTCAATTTCGATGTGTTTTTTTGCTTTGTGAAATTTTTGCAGGTTTAGAGCGGACAGGCGATTGTTTTGCTGTTTTACCTGTGCGGGAGGGTTTGCCTGCGATGAATTTCTTTGCGGATTTTCCTTTTGATTGTGTACCATAAGTTTTTGATTTTGATGATACCGGTTTTGAGTTGGTATAACCTTCGATCTTCCTCGGCGGAATAAGACAATTCTTGCCAAAACCTATTAAGTCCTGCCTGCCGGCTTTTATGAGCGCTTCCCTTACGAGATAGTAGTTTTCGGGAATGTTGTACTGAATCAATGCTCGCTGCATTGCCTTGTCGTGCGGTGTCTTTGCAACAAATACCTTTTTCATCGTGTGCGGATCAATTTCCGTATAGTACATACATGTGCTTGCCGTGAAAGGTGTGGGGTAGAAGTCCTGCACCTGTTCAGGGTGGTGACCTGTTCTCTTTATGTAGAGTGCAAGTTCTATGGCGTCATCAAGGGTTGAACCGGGGTGCGACGACATAAGGTAGGGTACTACGTACTGCTTTTTGCCTGTTGCGGCATTTGCCTTGTCGAACTTTTTCAAGAATGCTGTATAAACTGCGTTTGACGGTTTGCCCATAAGGCTGAGAACATTGTCCGAAACATGCTCCGGTGCAACTCTTAGCTGTCCGCTTATGTGGTGTTCGACGAGTTCTTTTAAAAATGTATTGTTTTTGTCAGCGAGCAGGTAATCGAATCTTATTCCGGAACGAATGAAAACTTTTTTGACCTTGGGTATGCTTCTGAGCTTTCTGAGAAGTTCCACATAGTCGCTGTGGTCTGCAATCATATTTTTGCACGGTGTGGGGCAAAGACATTTTTTGTTCTTACAAGCACCGCTTTTAAGTTGCTTTTTACAAGCCGGCTGTCTGAAATTTGCAGTCGGGCCGCCGACATCGTGTATGTAGCCTTTGAAGTCTTTGTCCTGCGTGTATTTTACTGCTTCGTCAAGGATGGATTTGTGACTTCTCGTCTGAACGATTCTTCCCTGATGGAATGCAATGGCACAGAAGCTGCACGAACCAAAACATCCTCTGTTGCTTGTGATGCTGAACTTAACTTCTTCGAGTGCCGGAACGCCGCCGAGAGCATCATACGAAGGGTGCCATCTTCTTGTGTACGACAGGTCGTGTGAGAAATCCATTTCCTCTGTTGTGAGAGGTTTCTGCGGAGGATTCTGTACAACTATGCTTCCGTCCGGATATTTTTCTATCAATGTTTTTGCGGTAAAGGGATCTGTGTTTGCTTCTTGAATAGCAAAACTTTCGGCAAATTTCTTTTTGCTTTCGGATATTTCCTTAAACGATGGCAGGATAATAAAATCAGCCAAGTTTTCGGTGTTTTTAGCCTTGAAAACCGAGCCGGCGATAAATGTGATATCTTTTATCGAAAGACCGGAATTAAGGGCTTCTGCAAGCTCTATAATGCTTCTTTCTCCCATGCCGTAAAGTATGAGATTTGCCTGCGAGTCCAAAAGCACGGAGCGCTTCAGACTATCCGACCAATAATCATAATGTGCAAATCTTCTGAGGCTTGCCTCTACGCCGCCCAGAATTATCGGGGCATCTTTGTAAGCCTGACGAATGAGATTGCAGTAAACCACAGCAGCATAGTCAGGGCGCTTTCCTATAACGCCGCCCGGTGTGTAGGCATCGTTGTTGCGCCTTTTTTTAGCAACGGTGTAGTGGTTTACCATGGAGTCCATATTGCCGCTCATTACCAAGAAACCGAGTCTCGGCATTCCGAAAACTTTTACGCTGTTTTTGTCTTTCCAATCAGGTTGTGAAATGATACCGACTTTGTAACCGTGTGCATCAAGCATACGGCTTATAATGGCATGACCGAACGAAGGGTGATCAACATACGCATCACCTATAACATAAACGAAGTCAACTTCGTCCCATCCTCTTTCTTTCATATCCTCTGCATTTATCGGTAAAAATTCATTCAACATATCTGACAGCGTCTTTCATAGCAACTTTTTTAGTGATGTATTTGTGCAACATCTTGTTGCACAAATCAGTCAGCGGGGTTGCCGCTGACCGTATTATAAACCCTGCGGCTGCTTTTTCCAAGCAGCCGCAGGGTTTATCTGAAATTTCTGATTAAAATTATTTTTCAACTGCAACTTCATCAGTTGGTTCTTCCGGTATGAGCTCCGGAAGAACCGTGTTTCCGCTGACTTCCATAATAACGGGAAGTATCATCGGGTTACGTTTTGTTTTTTCGTACACATAATCGTGTACGGCATCTCTGATCATAGTCTTTTTGAGAGTCCAGTCGTGGCGTTTTCTCATATCCTCGGTCTTTTCGAGAGCATCCATAGTGATTTCACGGATATTCGTAATAATATCCTCGGACTCTCGCATGTAAACAAAACCTCTGGATATGACATCGGGTCCGGATATTACCTTGCCGGTGTCTGAAAGGATAGAGAGAACTATTATGATAAGTCCGTCTGTTGCAAGATGTCTTCTGTCACGAAGAACGATATTGCCTACATCACCTACGCCGAGTCCGTCAACCAAAACATTACCTGCTTCGACGCGCTCTGCAATGCTTGCGTGGTCATCACCTCTGAATTCTACAACGGCACCGTTTTCTGTAATGAAAATATTTTCATCCGGCATACCGAGTTTTTTTGCTATGTTTGCGTGGTGGATGAGATGTCTGTGTTCGCCATGTACCGGCATAAAGTATTTGGGCTTTGTGATGGTATGAATAAGCTTTAATTCTTCTTCGCAGGCGTGACCTGAAACGTGAACTTCTGCAAGTGCTTTGTAGATAACATTAGCACCTTTTTTGAAAAGATCATCGATAACTTTTGCAATGGACTTTTCATTACCCGGAATGGGGCTTGCAGAAATGATTACTGTATCCGTCGGGTAAATCTCTACCTGATTGTGTGTAGCGTTTGCCATTCTTGAAAGTGCAGACATAGCTTCGCCCTGGCTGCCTGTGGTAATGATAACCAATTCATTAGCTGGGTAGTTGTCGATGTCTTCTACAGGAATGATAACTCCCTCAGTATTTTCCATATAGCCGATGCTTGTGGCAACGTCAACGATATTAACCATACTTCGTCCGCAGATTACACATTTTCTGCCGAGTTCTTTGGCGATATTTACAATCTGCTGAACACGGTGAATGTTTGATGAGAAGGTTGCGACAATAATTCTGCCTTCTATCTTTGTGAAAAGATCCTCAAATGTCTTACCGACTGTACGCTCGGACATTGTGAACCCTTTTTTTTCGGCGTTTGTACTGTCTGCCATAAGCAAAAGTACGCCTCTTTCTCCGAGTTCTGCCATTCTCATAAGGTCGATAGGCTCATTGTCAACCGGTGTATAGTCTACTTTGAAGTCGCCTGTATGAATTACGATACCGGCAGGTGTTGTAATAGCAAGAGCACACGCATCTGCGATACTGTGATTTGTACGGATGAATTCTACTGCAAAATCGCCTTTAATAATCATATCACCGTATTTTACCGTTTCGAGTGTCGCAGACATACCGATTCCCGCCTCGTCGAGTTTTTTCTGAACGAGAGCAAGCGTAAACTGAGTTCCGTAAATAGGAACATTTATACTTTTAAGGAAATAGGGAAGCGCACCTATGTGATCCTCGTGACCGTGGGTAAGTACGATAGCCTTTACCTTATCTTTTCTTGCGAGCAAATAGGTGAAATCCGGAATAACCGCATCAATACCGGGCATATCTTCTTCCGGGAATGCAATACCTACATCAATTATAATGATATCGCTATCCGATTCGAAGGCGGTCATGTTTTTACCGATTTCGCCCAAACCTCCGAGCGGAATGATTCGCAAGTTTTTACTTTTAGCTTTAGTTGTTGTCAAAATATTATCCCCCTGTTGCGAGCATAAAAAATTCGCATTTATATGTAACAACATTTGCGTCAATCATACAGTAATAATATCCGGATCAAATACAATAACGGCAAAGAGTACACACAAACTGCGATGTGTCCGTTGAAAAATATCTAAAACTATATGGTCGTACAAATATTATTTCTGTCATTATACCACTTTTTCGCTATAAGTAAACCTTTTTTTACAAATTTTTTTACTAAAATATTGAAATTTTTCAGAGTCCTGAGAGTGTCCCATTGATTGACATTATTTCCCGGGAAATGTAAGTTTTAGTTGACTAAGGAGGGAACTTAATATAGAATAACTACAAACAAAAGTTTGGAGGTATTCTATTATGAGTGATAAGACAGATATGCAGCCCGTTAGTGAAAAAAAGAGAGCTCTTGAGGCTGCTATGGCAGTTATAGAAAAACAGTTCGGTCAGGGTTCGGTTATGAAACTCGGTGATAATAAACATATGAATGTCGAGGTGGTTTCCACAGGTTCTATCGCGATAGATTTTGCCCTCGGAGTAGGCGGCTTGCCGAGAGGACGTATTATAGAGATATATGGTCCTGAGTCATCCGGTAAAACTACGGTAGCACTTCATGCTATCGCAGAGGCTCAGATGATGGGCGGAGAGGCTGCTTTTATAGATGCAGAGCATGCTCTTGATCCTGTATATGCAAAGGCTTTGGGTGTAGACATAGATAATCTTATTGTTGCACAGCCTGACACAGGTGAGCAGGCACTTGAGATTGCGGAAGCACTTGTCAGAAGCGGTGCGATAGATATTATTGTAATAGACTCGGTTGCGGCACTTGTTCCGAAGGCTGAACTTGCAGGCGAGATGGGAGATTCACACGTAGGTCTTCATGCGAGACTTATGTCGCAGGCTCTCAGAAAACTTTCCGGTGTGATAAATAAGTCAAATACTATTGCCATCTTCATAAACCAGCTTCGTGAGAAGGTCGGTGTTATGTACGGAAATCCCGAGGTTACCACAGGCGGCCGTGCTCTCAAGTTCTATTCTTCTGTCAGAATGGATATCAGAAAAGTTGAGGCGATAAAAGAAGGCAGCGAGATTATCGGAAACAAAACCCGCGTAAAGATTGTTAAAAACAAAGTTGCTCCTCCGTTCAAAGAGGCAGAAGTTGATATTATTTACGGAAAAGGTATTTCCAAAGAGGGTTCGCTTCTCGATGTGGCGGTAAATTATGATATCGTTTCCAAGAGTGGTTCGTGGTTCTCATATAACGGACAGCGTATCGGACAGGGTCGAGAGACTGTAAAGGCATATCTCCGCGAAAATCCGGACGTTATGGCAGAGATTGATGAGAAAGTGAGAGAAATAGCTGCAGAGAAGTTGATGAGCTGATTGTAGGCTATTTAAAAGAACGGTTTGCAGCCGAAAAAAGATATGGTAGACAAAAAGGAAAAAGCAGAATATATCGCAACTGACAGAATTGATTCAGACTCTTCCGAGCTTTGGATTCTGTCGTATGTTCCGAGTGATGACAAAACAGAAACATACACGGTCAGATTTGATAACGGTGAGATTTTAGAAGTATCTGCCGAGGAGTTTTTTGAAAATTCTTTGTATGAAACGGAAAGACCGGTAGGTATAAGCTTTGGAGAGTTGGTTTACAAAGTTTATTCAAAGCGTGCATTTTATGAAGGTGTGCGCTTTGTTTTATTCTCAAAAAAGACTGTGTCACAGGTGCATGATCACCTTAGTGGACTCGGATTTGATGAGGATTGTCGCGATTATGCCGTGAAATCTCTTACAGAAGAGGGGTATCTTGATGATGTCACATATACACAGAAGTTTATAAGGAAAGCTGTTGATTCCAGAATTGTTTCGTGTATGATGATAGTTTGTGAGTTGAAACAAAAAGGAATTGAGGAAAACGTTGTACGCGAATGTCTTGCTGACATGGATATTGATGATATTTATCTCGCAAAACGTGCCGTTGCAAAGAAAACAGCGGTCGGAGTGAATGATACGGTGAAAATCAGAAGATTTCTTATGGGTAAAGGCTTTACCGGAGAGGCTATTCGCAAAGCACTGGGTTCAGATGATTTTGAATAAAAATATATAATTCGGAGTGAGTTTTCGTTATGAGTTCTGAAAAGATTGCAGTAAAAAATGGTTGTAAAAGTAAAGATAAGGTTTCAATCGGAATGATTTCTCTCGGTTGTGCGAAAAACAGAGTTGATTCGGAAATTATGCTCGGATTGCTTTCCGGCGCAGATTATTCGATTACGCCGGATCCTGCAGAAGCAGAGGTTATTATTATAAATACATGCGGTTTTATCGAAAGTGCCAAACAAGAGGCCATTGATACCATTTTAGAAATGGCTGAGTACAAAATTACAGGGAAATGTAAAAAAATTATAGTTACCGGTTGCCTTTCGGAACGTTATGCAAAAGAAATAGAAGAAGCTTTGCCCGAAGTTGACGATATCATAGGCGTAGGTGGTTATGATCGCATATGTGAAGCGGTGTTGTCTGATGAAAAGTATATTTATATCGAGAAAAATTATGATATAGGATACTTGAATTCAGCCAGAATACTGACAACTCCGGCAGGTAGCGCATACTTAAAAATTGCGGAGGGTTGTGACAACCGATGTGCATATTGTGCTATTCCTTCTATAAGAGGTCCTTTCAGAAGCCGAAGTATAGAAGATATTGTCGCAGAAGCAAAACGTCTTGCCGACATTGGTGTAAAAGAACTCGTGCTTGTGGCTCAGGATACCACCCGCTACGGTATAGATATTTCCGCCGACGGGAGACCGATGCTCGGAAAACTTGTACGCGAGCTGAATGACATAGAAAAGATAAAATGGATAAGGCTTTTGTATCTGTATCCCGACGAAATGACTGAGGATGTTTTTGCTGCTATGCGTGAGTGTGAAAAGGTATTGCCGTATATAGATCTTCCTCTTCAACATATTGCTGATGATGTTCTTTCACGTATGAATCGTCGAGGCAGCGGAGAACTTATCAGAAATACCATAAAGCGTCTGCGCAGAGAACTTCCGGGATGTGTTATCAGAACTTCTTTGATTACCGGCTTCCCGGGTGAAACAGAAGATAATCACCGAGAACTTGCAGAATTTCTTGATGAATTCAAGCTTGATAGAGTAGGTATATTTACGTATTCAAAAGAGGAAGGCACGGAAGCTTCCAAGATGCGTCCGCAAATAAAAAAATCAGTAAAAGAGCAACGTTATGATGAACTTATGAGTATACAGCGCATTGTTTCACAACAGAAAAATATGTCGCGGATAAGTGAGATTTGCGATGTTTTAGTAGAAGGTGTTGCCGAAGACGGACTTTTCTACGTAGGCAGGAGTTACGCGGAAGCTCCCGAAGAAGACGGTAATATATATTTCACCGCAAATGACGAAATAAACATAGGTGACATAGTAAAGGTTAAAATTCTTATAGCCGAGGATTATGATTTGACAGGCGAGCAAGTTTAGACTAAAATAAAGTGTTATAAATTTATGATATCAAGGGGTTTTGATATGAATTTACCGAACAAGTTGACAGTTCTCAGAATTATACTGATTCCTGTCTTTATGATATTTGCTTTTCCATATCCGGAATCGTTGCCGCTTTTTTCAAATGCCGAATGGTTTTTGAATTGTAAAGCGATTGTGGCATTTACAGTTTTTGTTCTTGCATCGATTACTGATTATCTTGACGGATATATTGCCCGTAAAAATAATTTGGTTACCGACTTCGGAAAGTTTCTTGACCCGATTGCGGATAAATTATTGGTTACCGCTTGTTTGTTGTCACTTGCTTTTATAAGCGAAGCATATGTGTGGGCTACGATGATTATACTTATAAGAGAATTTGTTGTCACAGGAATGAGACTTATAGCGGCAGGCAAAGGTGTCGTGATAGCGGCAGGCAAATTGGGTAAGTGGAAAACCGCGACACAGATGGTTGCACTTTCTGTATTGCTTTTTGCTCCGATACTTCCGGATGGAGTATTCTATGACATAGTGTTCTTTTTGGGTAATGTGACGATGGCGGTGTCTGTAGTTCTGACCATCGTTTCAGGTATAGAGTACATATACAAAAACAGATCACTTTTGGAGTCTAAATAAAGAAAGGTTATTTTCGGTATGATGGTATTAGTTGATGCTATGGGCGGCGACAATGCTCCTGCGGCTATAGTTAAGGGTTGTGTAGATGCTCTCAATACGGAGGATGATTTCAGTGTTACCCTTATCGGTGACCGTCCGTCTATAGAAAAAGTTTTAGTTAACGAAAAATACGATAAAAACAGACTTTTTATACGACATACATCAGAGGTCATTACAAATGATGATTCTCCGACGAAAGCTATCCGCTCAAAACCGGATTCTTCTTTGGTTGTGGGCTTTAATATGCTCAAAGAAAAAGAGGGCGATGTCTTTATTTCAGCCGGTAGCAGCGGCGCGCTTCTTGCGGCGTCCGTTATGATTCTTAAGAGAATCAAAGGTGTGGAGAGACCTGCGGTAGGTTCAGTTATTCCTACTAAAAAAGGAAAGCTTTTGCTTCTCGATTCAGGACTTAATCACACTTGCAGATCTAGCCATTATGTACAGTTCGGTTACTTGGGTGCGGCATATATGAAATCCGCATTCGGTGTGGAAAATCCGCGTGTCGGTTTGATAAACATAGGTACAGAGGACGAAAAGGGTACGGATGTTGTTCGCGAAGCAAATGTGATGCTTAGAGAGTCACGTCTTAATTACGTCGGAAATATCGAGAGCCGCGATTTGTTTGATGGTATTACGGATATAGCTGTTACAGACGGTTTTACCGGAAACGTTGTACTCAAACTCATAGAGGGTGCATCTTCGTTCTTTGTAGGCGAACTTAAGAGTTTGTTATTTGCAAATCTTAAATCCAAAATGGCTGCTCTTATGCTTAAGAAAGGTCTTGACGGATTCAAAAGAAAAATTGATGCAGATGTGAACGGCGGTGCTCCTATTTTAGGTATCGACGGACTTGTGATAAAGAGCCACGGAAGTTCCAAAGCCAGAACGATAAAATATGTTGTATTGAAGGCAAAAGTACTTGCGGCAAGTAGCTTTATAGAGGATTTAAAACACGACTTCCTTACTGTCCCGAAGGAAAATCCGTCAGAAAACGCTGAAGCTTAAAATTTTACTTGACTTTTAGTATGTTTTTATATGATACTTTTGCAGTAAGATTAAATTTATATTTATATTTATGATTTTGAAAGGGGTATACCTAAAATGTTGGATAAAATTGCGAAGATTGTTGCAGAACAGCTTGGTGTAGAGGAGAGTGCAGTTACTCCCGAAGCTTCTATCATAGAGGACCTCGGTGCAGATTCGCTTGATATAGTTGAGCTTATTATGGCTTTTGAACAGGAGTTTAATATTGAGATTCCTGATGAGACTGCAGAAAAGATCGCTACTATCGGTGATGTTCTCGATTACATAAACTCTGTAAAATAATACAGGTTTGTTGTTTGTGATTCTTGATTACAGGGAGATAGTGTTTTGGAAAAGAACTATCCGAACATAAGTGATTTAGAGAAAAAACTGAATTATTGTTTTAAGGATACAGAGCTTCTTAAGGGAGCTCTTATTCATACTTCCTACGCAAACGAACATACACGCGGAAAAAATGTGGTGAGGAGTAATGAACGTATCGAGTTTCTGGGTGATTCCGTGTTGGGACTTGCTGCAGGTTCATACATTTATGAAACATATTCTGATATGCCCGAGGGACGTATGTCAAAGCTTCGTGCGAGTGTTGTTTGCGAAGGCACACTTGCGGACATAGCGTTTTCGATAGGACTTGATAAGTATGTCAGACTCGGCGTGGGAGAGGCGCAGACCGGCGGTCGAAACAAGCCTTCTATCCTTTCTGATGCTTTGGAAAGTGTGTTTGCTGCGGTGTATCTTGATGCAGGATACGATGTTGCCAGAAATGTTGTTTTGTCGTTTATCGTGCCTGAAATAGAAAAGCGCGTAGATAATTTTGTTCTGTCGGACTATAAGAGCAGTTTGCAGGAATACTGCGCGAAAAAACATATGCAGGTTTCCTATGAAATAGTCGGTGAGACTGGTCCTGAACACAGCAGAAATTTTTCTGCAAAGGCGGCAACCTCGGATGGTATGAGTGCAATAGGAGAAGGTCGATCTAAAAAAGACGCGGAGCAACTTGCCGCGCGCAGATTGCTCAAAGTATTACAAGATAAATAGTATTACAAAAGGAAGCCTTTTTATAAGGCTTTTTGTTTTAAAAGGGAAGAAAGATAATGTTAATAATACCGATTTTCGTGCCCCATGCCGGTTGCCCTAATGATTGTTGTTTTTGCAATCAAAAGATTATAAGCGGAAATACTTCTGTGCCGGATAAAGCTTCGGTTGTTGAGACTATACTTTTTTATGAAAAAATTGCATACCGATATGACGAGGTACAGATTGCTTTTTACGGCGGCAGTTTTACTGCGATAGAATCGTCTTTACAGGAAATGTTTTTAGAAGCGGTGCAACCATTTTTGAAAACAAACGGTGGTTTTATAGACTGTATCAGAGCGTCTACAAGGCCTGATTGTATAGATGAGACTGTTATCGGCAGGTTGAAAAAGTACAATGTGTCTATAATCGAACTAGGTGCTCAATCGATGGATGATAAAGTGCTTGAAATGTCAAAACGAGGTCATAATTCAGATGCTACAAGGCGTGCTGCAAAACTTTTAAAAGAAGCCGGTATAACTTTGGGTCTCCAGACTATGACAGGCCTTCCGGGTGCTACGGCTGAGAGTGACAAAAGAACTGCTTGCGAGGTTGCAAAACTAGAGCCTGATCTGGTGAGAATTTATCCTACGATAGTTATAAAAAATACCGATTTGTGCGAGTGGTTTTTACGCGGAGAATACACTTCACCCACGCTCGAAGAAACCGTAGAGTTATGTGCTGATTTATTTGAATTTTATGACAGCCGCAACATTACGGTAATTCGTATGGGGCTTCAATCTTCCGACAACATAAGTGACGGCGGTGATATAGCGAGCGGTCCTTATCATCCTGCTTTCGGTCAGCTTGTTAAATCAAGGATTGCGCTGAGAAAACTTGTGGGTGCTATCGAGGCTACAATCTATACTGAGACTCAAGGAAAAGAACTTTGCGTAAATATTCCGACGGGTAAGTGTTCAGATTACACCGGTCAGAAAAAATACAATTCAGAGTACATAAAAAATAAATTCGGCTTTTCTGCGGTGAAGTTTTATGAACAGGATTACTGCAAAGACTTTCCGGAAGTTTTTATCAGACAGTAATCATTTCTTTTATAGATTCAAATCGTGATTGCTTTATGCCGGGAACTTTCATTATATCTTCTATATACTCGAACGGTCCGTTTTTATCTCTGTAATCAATGATTTTTTGCGCTGTGCTTTCTCCTATACCGGGAAGATTGCACAGCATTTTTTTGTCGGCGGTATTCAGATTTATTTTGCCTATGCCGACAGACACTGAAATGTCGGTCTCAGGCGTTTTTGTTTCTGACGGATATGCCGTAGATATCCAATCTGTGTAATTAACTATAAAGTCTGTGTCGGATTCGTTCGCTGATGGTATTTTTATCATCATATGGTCTGACAGCGGGTATGCCATATTTATCTTCGTGGGATCTGCTTCTTCCGTAAGTCCGCCGGCGGCATCTACTGCATCTTGTACAATGCTTCCGAAAGGTATTTCCACTACGGACGGATTTGCGACACAGCCTATAATATAGATCGTGATTTCAGGTGCTGTTGTCTGCACGGGAGAGAGGGTAGAAGTGCTTTCTGCAGGTTGTGGTGATGATGTCGATATGAGAATGTCAGGGTTTTCTGTAAGTATGTTTTGATTTTTTCTGATCGTATAGCCGACGACTCCCAAAACGATGAATATCAGTACGATAAAGGCAAATTTGATCCACGAAGGAATATATATGATACGTCCGAAAATTTTAATTCTCACAATATTCGCCTCCTGACTTTTGATTTACAAAAATGGTATTTTATTTCCCGGAGGGTGTCAATTATTTCCCACCTACAAAGCCGATGTAAATTTATGGTTTACTTCGTAAAAATAAATTTGTATCAGCTTTGTAGGTGGGATTCGTGTGTGTCGAATAAGAGGATGGTTTACTTCCTACGGTCGTAAAAATAAATTCTTCAATCTGCCGGCTCGTCCTTTGCCAAAATAGCGATTTGTTTTGTGATCGAACTGTTTGGCGTGCCGGAGAAATATCAGAGCAAAAAATAGTTTACTTCGTAAAAATAAATTTGTATCGGCTTTGTAGGTGGGATTCGTGTGTGGCGAGTAAGAGGATGGTTTACTTACTACAGTCGTGAAAATAAATTTTTCAACAGACTCAAAAAAAGCATATCACCTGCATTTCCCGGGAAATACTTTACATCCTTTACAAATAAATCCCAGTGTGGCATTATCTGACTACAGGTAACAACCTGTCGGGGTGTTACCGATAAAGAATACGGTTGTCCTTCTTGTTTTTGTTTACAGTCGGCTTACGGTCGCTGTATTAAAGACAGGAGGTGATGTGTATGAAGGATTTTGAAATTATCATGATCGTACTCTATGTCGCAGAACTTATCTTATCTTTAATCTTTTTTTACATAAATAGAATCAGCCGTGCTCCAAACACCAATAACGGACACGGCTGATTCTCAATAACAAACAAAAACAAGGAGCACAACCATTATCGGTAATGCCTTTGTATAAATATATTACAAAACTAAATAATGTGTGTCAATGGTAAAGAATTGGAAATTTATTGTTATAAAAAATTATAAATATTTGAAAATCCATAATATCGTTGAAATATCGAAAAAAAAATTTATGGTTTATACGCATAGCGGGTAAACCATAAATTTTGTTCAGTTCTCTTTTGTCTTACTCAAAATCTTCTATCTTCCATTCATCGTACCAATGCAGGACAGGCATTCCATTTTCGAATGTAACGGGGAGCCATACATAATCGGCAAGCGATGTATTTTCTGCAGTTAAAGCATTTACGTCAACATCGTATTTTTCTTTGGCCGGATTGAACCACATTTCAAAGATGTCGCATATGTTGGGTATATCGGGTTTAAGGTCTGTGAGCCAACGGTCTGCAAGTGCGATATAGAGATCTTTTTTCAGCGGATGCTTGAAAACCGAAGTTATCTGTGAGTTGTAAGAATCTTTTCCCGGATCATCGATATGAGGATCACCCAAAACTCTCCAAGGTCCGTGGATATCGTCTGCTTCTGCAACTTCCGAAGGATTTGGGAAGTAGCCTGTTGTACCGGATGTGAAAAGATATTTTTTGCCGTCCCTTACAAAGAATGCAGGAGCTTCACGCACAAAAGGCGGGAACGGTTGCGGGAAATGGGAGCTGAATCTTCCGGTAACATCAGTATAGTCATCCGTAAGGTCTGCGACGATAAGTTCTGTGTGAACTTTCTCGAAAATTATGTAGGCTTTCTGTGTGTCCGGTTCGACATAGAGGTCAAAATCTCCGGAGAACATTCCGAGCGGTTGTACTGACTTTATATGTTTAAAAGGACCGGTGATGGTGTCGGAAACGAGTATTGCCATATACTGCCTTTGACCGTCACTCATCATAATTTTGAGCCACATTACAAAACGATTGTCTTTTTTGTTGTAAATAATATGCGGTCTGTCTGCAAACTGATAAGGATTTAACGGGCTTTCAGGGTCGTTTTCCTCGGGAACACATACAAAACCTTCGTCTTTCCAGTTGTAAAGATCTTCGGATGAATAGATTTTCATGCCGTAATGCCATACGCCTTGTCTGTAGGGCAGTGTTTTTTCTTTGTTTTCTCCGTACCAATAGTATTTGCCGTCAACATACATAATTGAACCGCCGTGGGCGTGAATTCTTTTGCCCTCGGTGTCTAGCCACACCTGTCCGGGTCTTATGGAATCGTACTTATTCAAGATAATATCTCCTTTGAATTTTTATTTCGTATACTGTTGCGACGATTGTATAATAAATTTGCGCAGAATACAAATAAATATTTAACTCAGATGACAAAATATGATATTATAAAAATGAGAAATATTAAAGGACGTGTTTTGTATGGAAAATAAAAATTATCCTACACCTCATATAAATGCAAAACCGGAAGATTTTGCAAAGACTGTACTTATGCCGGGCGATCCGCTCCGCGCAAAATTTATTGCGGAGACATATCTTGAAAATCCCGTACTTGTAAATAATGTGCGCGGTGTGCAGGGCTATACAGGAACTTACAAAGGCGTAAGAGTTTCCGTTATGGCAAGCGGTATGGGAATGCCGTCGATGGGTATTTACAGCTACGAACTTTTTAATTTTTTCGGAGTTGAAAATATAATAAGAGTAGGTTCTGCCGGTTCACTTAATATGGATGTGAATGTACGCGATGTGGTTATAGGAATGGGTGCTTGTACAAATTCTGCGTATGTAAAGCAGTTTGACTTGCCTGGCACATTTTCGGCGACGGCAGACTACAAACTGATGCAGACCGCAGTTGATGTATCAAAGGAAATGGGTGTCAACTGGCACGTAGGAAATATTCTTTCATCGGATACTTTTTACAGCGATGATATGACCGCCAATGACAAGTGGAGCAAATTAGGTGTCATGGCTGTGGAAATGGAAGCTGCCGCTCTTTATATGAATGCCGCTCGCGCCCGCAAGCGTGCGCTCGTAATCTGCACAATCTCCGACCACATATACAAAAACGAAGCAACAACCGCAGAGGAAAGACAAAATTCATTTACTCAGATGATGGAGATTGCGCTTGAAACGGCGGTGCGTATGGAATGAATGTAAAACGAGTTTTTATTATAGTGCTTGATAGTGTCGGAGCAGGGGAACTTCCCGATGCGGAGAAGTTCGGAGATAAAGGCACAAATACTTTGAAAAGTATTCACAAGTCACCGTTTTTTGAAATACCGAATTTGATGAAGATGGGACTCGGTGAAATACAAGGGCTTGAATTCCTTAAAAACAGTGCGCCGGACGATAGCCGGAAAAAGCTTGCAGCAGTAGGTAAAATTGCGGAGATTTCAAACGGAAAAGACACCACTATCGGTCATTGGGAGATAATGGGCCTTGTTTCAGAAGAACCGCTCCCGACATACCCTGACGGCTTCCCAAAAGAGATAATCGATAAGTTTTCAAACCTTACAGGCCGAGGTATACTGTGTAACAAGCCTTATTCAGGTACTGAGGTCATCGCCGATTACGGAGAGGCACATATAAAGACAGGCGATTTAATCGTATATACATCAGCTGACAGCGTGTTCCAGATTGCTGCACACGAAGAGGTTGTCCCTGTTGAGACTCTGTATGGATATTGCAGGATTGCAAGAAAATTGCTTACGGGAAAACATAGCGTAGGCAGAGTAATCGCAAGACCGTTTATAGGCGAAAACGGAAACTTTACAAGAACTTCAAATCGCCACGATTTTTCGCTTGAACCTACTGGAGAGACACTTCTTGATGTTATGAAAGCGAACGGTTTTGATACAATCGGAGTCGGAAAGATAAATGATATTTTTGCGTCCAGAGGTATAACTGAATTTGTTACGACAAAGGGCAACGAAGACGGAATGGATAAGACGCTTGAGTATGTAGAAAAGGATTTTAACGGATTGTGTTTTGTGAATCTTGTTGATTTTGACTCTGTGTACGGTCATAGGAATAATATTGACGGATATGCAGCGGCTCTTACTGATTTTGATTTCAGACTCGGTGAACTTTTGCCTAAACTTCGCGATGATGATATACTGATAATTACAGCTGACCACGGATGTGACCCCGGAGATATAAGTACCGATCATACGAGAGAGTATGTGCCGCTTATAGTGTACGGAAAGTTTGTAAAACCGGTAAATCTCGGTGTCAGAAGATCTTTTGCGGATGTTGCCGCAACGATTGCAGAGTGGTTTTCAGTTGCATTTGAAACGGCAGGGGAAAGCTTTGCCGGAGAAATTTCATAAATCGGGAGGCTTTTATGAAGAAAATTCTTTTTATAGCGACGGGAGGCACCATTGCTTCTGCCGAAACGGAGAACGGTCTTACGCCTGAAATTACAGTGGAAGAACTTGCGGCGGCCATTCCCGAAATAAAAGAAATATGTGAATATGATTGTATGCAGATTTGTAATATCGATAGCACAAACTTAGGTCCTAAGCAGTGGCTTTACATAGTAGATTCGGTGAGAGACGTGTATAATTCGTACGATGGATTTGTAATAAGTCACGGTACGGATACGATGGCGTATACATCTTCGATGCTTACATATCTTATGCAAAATCTTGATAAGCCTGTGATACTTACCGGTTCACAGATCCCGATGGGTGCTGATAATTCCGATGCACAAAAAAACCTTCGTGATGCGTTTACTGCAGCGTGTGATGATTATTTGAAGGGCGTATTTATTGTGTTCTGCGGAAGTGTTATACCGGGGGCACGTGCAAAAAAAATGAAGTCAAAGAGTTTTGACAGTTTTTACAGTATAAATTCAGATTATGCGGCAGAGGTTGTAGGCGGACATCTTGAGTATACCGATTGGTTCAAAACTACTTTGGTAAAAACTCTTCAAACTTGCGAAGAAGATTTTGAAAAAACTCCGCCGGTGTTTTACAACAGACTTAATCCGAAAGTCACGCTTATGAAGCTTGTTCCGGGAATGAAAGAAGATGTGCTTGAGTATCTTTTTTCGAAAAATGATGCTGTAATCATTGAAAGTTTCGGCACGGGCGGACTTCCGAATTCCGATGAATATAATTTTGAACGAGTTATAAAAAAGGCACATGATGAAGGGAAATTTACGGTAATTTCCACACAGGCACTTCTTGACGGAACTGATCTTTCGGCATATGAGGTCGGTAAAAGATTAAAAGATGAATTATGCGTGATGGAATCGCATGATATGACGACAGAAGCGGTGCTGACAAAAATGATGTGGGTGCTCGGAATGGCATTTGAACGAAGTGAAGTTGAAAAACTTTTCTATACAACGATAAATTTTGATATAACGATATAAGAAACATTGAAATTCATACACAAGGAGAATTTTTATGAAAGCAATAGGAAAAGCAGTAACAAAAGCCATGGCGTTTATACTTGCATTGGTTTGTCTGGTAACGTTTGTTCCTTTCGGCACAGTTGCAGACGATGAAAATGTGATGAATGTAAGCGCTGCAGGTGTTCTTACGGCAGACGAAGTAAAGAAAAATGATGTTTCACCATTGGCAGGTTCTTACAGAAAAGAACTTTCTCAGGGCGTAAAAAATATTTTGCTCCGCGCAAGACAGATGTATGAGGTTACCTGGACTCCGCTTGAAGACGTTCAGGCTGACAGCAAAACTTGTCCCGGAACATTTGTAAAAGGTCAGACTTATCAGGGCGTGCCTTACGGACAGCCTGTTCATAAAGGAAAATACGTAAGTTCAATAACTGCGCTTGAAGAGTTTGTAGCGGCAACAAAAAACTCAAACAGCAAAATGTATACCACAAAGGGTGAAAATACATACAATTACACTCAGCAGGTGGGTGACAAAAAGATTCGTTATTGCCCTTATTTTTCAAGTGATTGCAGTGCTTTTGTCAGCTATGCATGGGGCATAAGCCGAACCACTACTGATTCATTCAGCCGTAAAAAAACAAAAGACGGTTCCTCCGGATATAAGGATCTTGGTAAGGATATAAATAAATTAGAACCCGGTCATGCTATTTGTACCGATGGTTCAGGTCATATCATATTGATATACGATGTGGAGTATGATGCAAAAGGAAAACTTATCCGTGTAACAACTCTTGAGCAGGTAGAACCTCAGATGCGCAAAAAGGTATGGGGCGTGGGCGGAAATGCCGGAACTCTTGATGATCTCCAGAAGTTTATGAACGGAACTCTCAGAGCGGGTGCAAAGCCGTACAGCATAATTGAGTATATGAATGCCGACAGCGTAACATTTACTCCGACATCCGTATCACCTATTGCGGCAGAAAAATATATAAACAAAATAGAACTTCCTGCAAGTGCATATGCGGAAAGTGTTGCTGCAACAGGTACTGCAAAAATATCTGCTCATGAGCCGGTATTTGTTATCAAAGGTTGGTCACTTCATAAAACTGCTATCACAGGATTTGAGTACAAGATCGACGGCGGATTGTGGCATAAGCTTAATTCCGGATATGATTCTTCAGTATTTGAAGTTGAGAATTCACATTTTAAAGATAAATCAAATATAAATACTTTTAACGGTGTCGCGTTGACTCCTGCAGAGGGTAATCACACAGTAACTGTACGGGCAACTATTAAAGACGGCACAAAATACGAAGTTGCAAAGGTCACTCTCCAAGTTGTAAATGCCGGTGAAAATACTCCGTTTAATCTCTGTATGGATTCATTTAGAATAGCAGGAAAATCATACGGTGGTGCAGGCAGTTCGATGATAAATAAAACTGTTGACATTTTGTCCCCATCCGATGCAAGTATTATTGCCGAAGGTTGGTGCGTAGCTAAGGGCGGAATAAAGACTTTCGAGTACAGTGTTGACGGCGGTGCATGGAAGTCTGCAATTCAGAATTACAGACTGGATGTTTTTAACGCCACAAAGAATAGTTACGGTACTGATTGTAAAGACCTCAACTCTTTTACTTGCGGATTTGATCTCACATACTTGTCAAATAATTCGAGTCATTTGTTTGAATTCAGAGTTGTGTCAGATAACGGAGATACGGAAAATCTTATAGAGGTTACTTTAAATGTCGGAAAAGTACCGGCTGATGCAAAAGTAACACCAGAAGTTGTCGGCGATATTACCGACAAGGGTAAGAACAGTTTCTCTGAAAATGCGATTATTTCTGTAAATAGCGCGAAAGCCCCTGACAAAGCTGTAACCGCACTCAAAAATGCAATAAAAGACTCTGACTACACAGTAGGCGAGATCAAGGTAACAGATGCCGGAAAAGACGTTGCAATAAAAGAGAAAGTAAGCGTAGGTGTAGCTCTTCCGGACGGTTACAAAGCGAAAAATACAGTTGTTTATTTGATCGGTGCTGACGGAAGTATTTCAAAAGTTAATTCTGAATGCAAAAATGAAAAAGTTACGTTTGAAATGTCAAAACTCGGTATGTTTGCCGTAGTAAATGATAATTCAAAGCCGGAGCCGACTCCGACAATGAAGCCTACTGCTAAGCCTGAAAGCACTTCTTCAGGGGATAAGGAAAATGAAGGTCAGACAGATGTTGTGACAAATGTTCCTGCAGAAACACCGTCTTCTGACGGAGATGCTTCAAATGATAAAGAAGTTGATGGGAATTCCGATAAGAATAACGATGTTACTGATGACAGCAGAAAAGATAAAAAAATGCCTGTCGTTGCGATAATAGGCATTGTCGCAGGCGGTGTTGCACTTCTTGCTGTAGTGACTGCAGTAGTTATTATCGTATTGGCACGTAAGAAGAACAAAACGGTTTGATGATTGTTTTGTTCGTGAATAATGAAGCCGTGGCGTCGGATTGCTTTTGCAATCCGACGCCACGGCTTTTCGGTTATCATAGAATTACTGCTTATATTATGTCTTCCATTCTTCTTAAAACAAGCCCGTATACGCCGTCGTGTCACCCAAATTAATACCGTTATTTTCATCGGCGTACCCTTTTTTTATGTAAATGGCTGTGATACTATGTTGTCCGGGTTGACTGTATCTTCCGTCACACAGTCAATTAAAAAATGGTAATAAGCTTCGGTTGTTTGAACAAAATATTCTGCTTGCATGCTTTTTGTCTTGTCACCGTAAGAAAATGAAGAAGAAACAGTAGGCCCTGATACAAGGTCGTATGATTTGAATTTTCCTTTATAACTTTCGAATAGCTGATCGATTGTGCTGTCCAGGTCGATATCGTTATCCCGGGCGTTTTTTGAAAACAATTCTTTCCTTCCTTCTTTATTTTTATTACTGAGCGTTGTAGGGATGTCTCCGAAAAGACCGGTTACTGCTTCGTTGTCAGAAACTTTTAAACGGCGGTTATTGACTGCCTCAATGAGTGAACAGGAACTGAATACGGTAACAAACACCGATACTATACATAGAAGAGAAACTTTTTCATATCATCACCTGATTGATAAATTTCAGGCTGAGAACAACCTGTTTGATTATAACTGTGCCGAGTAGTTTTTGCAAATGCCGAAGAGGTGATATGTTTCAGCTCGTGACATCTAAATATCTTATGCACTGATTGATTTTTGCAACATCGTATGCTAATATATACATTGCGTATTTTTCGAAAAACAAGGAGGTTTTTTGAATGAAGGATAATGGCATTAAGCTGCTTTGGAAAGACAGAAAACGCTATATGGGTATGCCTATTTCGTTTACAAAGTATTCTCTCGGAGAGGACAGACTTTTCTGTGAGACCGGATTTTTTAATTCTCAGTTCGAAGAGGTTCTTCTTTACAGAGTTCGTGACATAAGTCTTAAGAGATCTTTGTGGCAGAAGATTTTCGGTGTGGGTTCTGTACATATTGTTTCCACTGATGCTACTTTGCCGGAGCTTGTTTTGAAGAATGTAAAAGATTCGTTCAATGTAAAAGAACTTATTCATTCGCAGGTTGAAAAAGTAAAGATTGCAAGGCGTGTCAGAATCACGGAAGTAAATGATGTTGATGACGATTGTGATTGCGATTGCGGTGACGAATTGATCGGCGATTAATTGTTTTAATATATTTTATACAAGGAGATTTATTTTATGGTAGAAGTTATAAACAAAGGCGTGTACCTTGTCAACGGACAGCTTGCAGAGACTTGTAATGTTGCTCCTGCTGATGCCAGAAAAGGTACTATTGCACACGGTATTTTACAGGCTCACAATTCCAATGCTTCGGGCGACGGAAAGTTGAAAATAAAGTTTGATGCTATGGCATCTCATGATATTACATACGTCGGTATCATTCAGACAGCACGTGCGAGCGGACTTGAGAAGTTCCCTATTCCGTATGTTCTTACAAACTGTCACAACAGCCTTTGCGCCGTAGGCGGTACGATAAATGAGGACGACCATGTTTTCGGTCTTTCTGCTGCGGTTAAGTACGGCGGTATTTTCGTTCCTGCTCATCAGGCTGTTATTCACTCATATATGAGAGAGATGATGGCAGGTTGCGGTAAAATGATTATCGGTTCTGACAGCCACACAAGATACGGTGCTCTCGGTACAATGGCAGTAGGTGAGGGTGGCCCTGAGCTTGTTAAACAGCTCCTCGAAAGACCATATGAGATAAATAATCCCGAGGTTGTTTGTGTATACTTGACAGGTACTCCTAAAGCCGGCGTAGGTCCTCAGGACGTTGCACTTGCTATCATAAAGGCAGTATTTAAAGATGGCTATGTAAAGAACAAAGTTATGGAGTTTGTAGGTCCCGGCATAGAGGGACTTTCTGTGGATTACAGAAACGGTATCGATGTTATGACTACCGAAACTACTTGCCTCAGCTCTATCTGGACAACAGATGACAAAGTTAAAGAATATTATATGATTCACGGCAGACCGGATGACTATAAGAAACTTGCTCCGGCAGACGTAGCGTACTACGATGCTTGCATAAAAGTTGATCTTTCAAAGATTGAAAGCATGATAGCTCTTCCTTTCCACCCGAGCAATGCATACACGGTAAAAGACTTCATTGCAAATGCGGCTGATATTCTCAGAATTACAGAGAAAGCAGGCGAGGAGCAGTACGGTAAGAAAGTCCGCGAGTACAAGCTCACTGACAAGGCTGTTAACGGCAAAGTTATCGTTGATCAGGGTGTTATCGCAGGTTGTTCCGGCGGTACATTCGAAAACGTTTGTAGAGCTGCTGAGATACTCAAAAACAAAACTATCGGAACAAGCAGTTTCGGACTCAGCGTATATCCTGCCAGCCAGCCTGTATTTATGGAGCTCGTTAAAAACGGCAGCATAGCAGACCTTATGGCTACGGGAGCTACTATCCGTTCGGCATTCTGCGGACCTTGCTTCGGTGCAGGAGATGTTCCCGGAAACAACGGTTTCAGCATCAGACATACTACGAGAAACTTCCCGAACAGAGAGGGTTCTAAACCGTCAGACGGTCAGATTTCTTGGGTTGCACTTATGGATGCACGTTCCATTGCGGCTACTGCTGCAAACGGCGGTGTTCTAACAGCGGCTACAGATCTCGGATTAGAGGAGAAAAAAGTTCCTTATACATTTGATGATACAGTTTACAAGAATCGTGTATACTTCGGATTTGACAAGGCTGAAAAAGAATCTGAACTTAAATTCGGTCCCAACATTGCAGACTGGCCGAAGATGTCAGCGCTTTCGGATGATATTCTCTTGGTTGCGGCATCAGTTATCACAGATGACGTTACAACGACAGACGAGCTTATCCCGAGCGGTGAGACTTCATCATACCGTTCAAATCCTTTGAGACTTGCAGAATTTACACTTTCAAGAAAAGATCCCGGCTATGTTGCAAAGGCTAAAGAAATTCAGAAACTTGAAATCGAAAGAGCACAGGGTGCTGCAAATGTTTCGGTATTTGACGGAATAGAGGATACAGATGCGTCTAAGTGCAGTATCGGAAGCGTTGTTGTTTCGGTAAGACCGGGCGACGGTTCTGCAAGAGAGCAGGCTGCTTCATGTCAGAAAGTTCTCGGAGGTCAGGCAAATATCTGTGTGGCTTATGCTACAAAGCGTTACAGAAGTAACCTTATAAACTGGGGTATGCTTCCTTTCACGCTCAAAGAGGGCGAAGAGGCTGTTGCACTTGAAGGCAAGATTTCAGTAGGCGACAGAATTCTTGTTAAGAATGTAAAAGACGCTATCGTATACGGTATCGAAGAGCTTCCTGCTGTTGTTTATAAGGCTGACGGCAGTGTTATGAATATCACTCTTATGCTCAAAGACCTTACTGCATCAGAAAGAGAGATTATTCTTTCGGGTTGTTTGATAAACTATTACAACCGATAATATAAATTTTCGGAGGATAAAATGAAAAAAACTAATTTTTCGATAAAGTTTATTGCACTCACACTTGTAATGGTTCTTATGTGTTCCTTATTTGTTACGGGTTGTGAAGACGAGGAGAAAAGTTTTACTGTCAAGGGAAAGCCTGTAGTGACCATGGTAGTAAAAGATTATGGTACTATAAAGATGGAACTTTATCCTGATATTGCACCGATAACTGTTGCAAACTTTGTAGGACTTGTAGAAGATGAATTTTACGACGGACTTATATTTCACCGTGTTATCGAAGATTTTATGATACAGGGTGGTGATCCTGAAGGTACCGGTATGGGCGGTTCTGATACAGAAATAAAAGGTGAGTTCAAAGCTAATGGTGTAAATAACACATTATCACATACTCGCGGTGTAGTTTCTATGGCGCGTAACGGCTACAGCTATGACTCCGCCAGCTCACAGTTTTTCATTGTACATCAGACTTCACCGCATCTTGACGGGCAGTATGCTGCTTTCGGTATAGTTATAGAAGGTATGGATGTTGTAGATGCCATTGCAACTGTTAATACAGACAGTAACGACAAACCTTTAAAAGATGTTGTTATAGAGAGTATGACTGTTGATTCATCTTCATATACAAAAAAATAATTAAATTGACAGCTTTCACCGTTGCGTTTTGCGCAGCGGTGAAAAAAGTTTATCGGAGGTGAATTTAATGATAAAATATTTGCGAATCGCGTCTTTGTTTTTATCGGTAATAATTTTCACTTGTTGCTTATCCGGTTGCGGATTGCTTGACGAAGGTGAGTTTACCGCAAACGGTGGTTTATATGATAATATTCTCCCTGTTTCGCCGACACCGGCAGATGAGGAAACGGAAGGTACTTTGGATTATACAGATACCGAAAATGCGGGTGACTTTGAAGATACAGAAGATGTACCGGATAATTCCGCAAAATATGAGTATGTAGAGCCGGATAAGGCGACTGCCGTACATGTGACTATGAAAGTAAAAGATTACGGTGTGATAAAGTTAGACCTTTATAAAAATATTGCACCGATAACCGTTGATAATTTCGTAAGTCTTGCAAGCAAAGGCTTTTATGACGGACTTATATTCCATAGAGTTATTTCCGGATTTGTGGTGCAGGGTGGTGATCCCGAAGGTACAGGTATGGGTGGCTCGGATAAAAATATTACAGGAGAGTTTAATATAAACGGTATAAATAACTCTCTGAGTCACAAACGCGGTGTTATTTCGATGGCTCGAAACAGCTATGATTATAATTCTGCCAGTTCGCAATTCTTTATATGCCATCAGGATTGTTCGGCAAGCCTTGACGGACAGTATGCGGCATTCGGTATTGTGACAGAGGGTATGGACGTTGTTGATAAAATTGCTGCGGCAGAAACTGATGCAAATGACAAGCCTTTGAAAAATGTTGTTATCGAGTCGGTAAAGATTGATAAATAATAAATTTAAATAAAGGGAGAATTTAAAAATGAGTGATAATAAAAATCCTATAGTAACACTTGATATTACAAACTACGGCAAAATTGAAATCGAACTTTATCCGGACATTGCTCCGAACACCGTAAACAGTTTCATATCGTTGGTAAAGAGCGGTTTCTACGACGGGATTATTTTCCACAGAGTAGTTACAGACTTTATGATTCAGGGCGGTGATCCGACAGGCACAGGTATGGGCGGTCCCGGCTATCACATTAAAGGTGAGTTTTCCGCAAACGGTTTCAAAAATGATTTGCATCACGCACCCGGTGTAATTTCAATGGCTCGTGCAATGGACAAAGATTCTGCAGGTTCGCAGTTCTTCATAATGCATGGCGATGCACCGTTTCTTGACGGACAGTATGCAGGATTCGGAAAAGTTGTGAACGGAATGGCAGTAGTTGACGCAATTGCCAACTGCGATGTAGACAATCCTTTTTCACAGTCCCCAAGACCGCTTGAACCGGTAGTTATAGCAAAGGCTATTGTTGATACAAAAGGTGTCGAATATCCGGAGCCGGAGAAAGTCTGATATATGAAATTGTTTTCTTGTTTCAAGAATATTTTAATAATATGCGGAGTGATTGCTGCTTTCTGTATGGTATGTGCAGGATGTATCTCAGATGCTGTTGATAATCAAGATAGTACGAGTTCTGCAAACCCGGTCGAGACCGTTATCGCAGAAAGTGATGGCGGAAATGAAGTTTTGCCGGAAAATACAGAAAACGCTGATGGTACTCACAGTGCCCCGCCTTCGACAGCCGGTAATAAGGTTACGAGCAAGCCTTCAACTTCCGGAAGTTCTGCCTCGTCAGCTACAAAAGCTCCTGCTACAAAAGTTCCGACACCGACGACGCCTGTTTCGATAGTGCCTGGGGTGGTAGTATTTGATAAAGCTTCGGGATTCTATTCTTTTAGAAAAATTGTAGTATCATTAAAAGCGGCTGACGGATACGATATTTACTATACGATGGATTGCAGTGACCCGAGAACTTCAAGTACTGCTATAAAGTATACAAAAGCGTGTAATATTATTGATAAAAGCACAGAAGACGGAAGTACTGACAAAATTACTGTTTTAAAAGCGGTTGCGGTGAAAAACGGTACGAAACCGACAGGTAGCGAAACCGTTTATACAAACACCTATATATTAAATAATTCAACTTCGAATTTTTCGGAAAGATACGGAAATTTAGGTGTTTTTTCGATAAGCCTTGATAATGAATTATTATTCGGAAATGACGGAATTTATACAAATTATACAGTGCACGGCAGAGAAACCGAAAGACAGGCTACAATAGAATTTTTTGAAACGGGCGGAAATTGTGAGATTTCGATGGATGCAGGTATAAGAATTTACGGTGGTACATCCAGAGGACTTGCGCAGAAGTCGCTTAAGGTGGTTGCCAGAAAAGAGTACTCTGAAAACGGTAAATTCAAGTATGCATTTTTCCCAGACAACAAGGACAAAGATGGCAATCTGATAAAAAAATACGATTCGTTTGTTCTTCGTGCGGGCGGAAATGATTCTCTTCTTTCGGGTGACAGAAGTACGGCGCTTCGCGATGCTCTTGCACATAAACTTGCTAAAAGTATAGATAATGTTTCCTGCCAGGACGCCCGCCCTGTGGTGGTATATCTGAACGGTCAGTATTGGGGAATATATTTTCTGCGTGAAGATCTTGATAATGATTACGTGGAGTCGCATTACGGTGTTGCAAAGGAAAGTGTATCCATCATATCGTACGGTCACGAAAACGGTCAATGGTTCTACAAAGTAGACGAGGGAACAGACGCAGACATCAATGATTATCGTGCGGCATTAAATTATATTGCGACACACGATATGAAAAAGTCGAAGTACTATAACGAGGCGTGTAAGCTTATTGATACAGATAACTTCATAAAATACATGTGCATAAATATATATCTTAACAATCGTGACTGGCCGACTAACAATGTCAGAATGTGGAAGTACAGCGGAACTTATGATGTTGCAAATACGTATACCGACGGCAAGTGGCGTTTTATGATGAAAGATATTGATTACAGTATGGGACGTTATCTTACAGGCAACGGTGCTGATGATGTTACGGAGAGTACAGTACAACATAATATAAATGTTATTACGGGTCGCGAGGGTGAGATTGCTGCTGCGCTCGCATCTCTTCTCAAAAATTCGACTTTCAATGCCGAGTTCGAACGGATAATGAACGGAATAATGACAAAGTATTATTCGTCCGGAACAGCAATTGCACAGATTGATGCTTATGTGAGCCTTATATCCGATGAAATGAAATACCACATGACTTGCACATGGGGTGGAAGAGGAAAAATCCCTCTTGCAAAAACACAGTGGAGAAGTAATGTAAATACTTTGAAAAAATACTTCAACAGACGCGGTCAATACATACAGGATTTATTGAATTCGTATTTGTAAAAGGTGAAAAAACTATATTGATTATTTCAGGACGCTGTGATATAATTAGCGGCGTCTTTTGGAGAGATGGCTGAGCGGTTTAAGGCGCACGACTGGAAATCGTGTGTCGGCTAATACCCGACCGCGGGTTCAAATCCCGCTCTCTCCGTACTTGTAAAGCGGCAAAAACATTATCGGTTTTGCCGCTTTTGATTTTGGTTACCGAGCCGTTTTAACTTATAGTCTGCGATCCCCCCACTCTGTACAACTCGAAAAAAACTGGTTATCAAGCCAATTTTCGAGTTGCGCAGAGTGGGGGGTCTATAATATAATAACTACAACACTTCATTCAAAGGGAGGATTTTATAATGGTTACTAATAATGTAAGTAACGGTATGCCCAAGTTCTGTCATAAGTGCGGCAGTAAGTTGGAGTCTGAGGCTAAGTTCTGTGGTGTTTGCGGCGCGAGCGTCTTAAAGTCTGCTTCTGTCGAAGAAAATATTACCGAAGCAGTTACTGAGAATACAGTTGAAGAGGTTGCAACGAAAAATGTAGCTCCTGTTGTTAAGATTGATATAGCAGAGCTCAAACGTGAGGTGTTGGCAACCGAAGGTGATAAGAAAAATATTGTGTTGAAGAAATTACTTGATGCTCTCCGAAATGAGAAAGTAGTGGCTGCTTTTTCTGTAGATGCAGGTGATGTAGCTGAGGGCGGTATCTATTTGAAACCGGATGTTATGCGTAGCTCGGACGGCAAAATATTTTTTCCTATATTCAGTTCTAAAAAAATGATTCCGGAAAAATACGCGGATTCATACAATTTTATTTCAATAGATTATACGAAGGCTGTAAGCCTTGCTTCATCAAACAAAGATTTGAGCGGATTTGTTCTCGATCCTTTCTGTGAACCGCTTACACTATCTTATGAATTGATGGACGAAGTCGAAAAATTCTCTGAAATGTTTTTTGTTCTTTATAACAAATCATTAGGTGAAAAATTTCCGTCAATCGACAGGAATTGCGGAGTTTGGGTATTCACTCAGTACGAAAATGCAGAGGCTGTTGTTTCTAAAAATACAGGCATTGATCTCGCAATAAAATCTTTTGCAAAAGAGTCGGTAGCAGATTGTATAAAAGTGTGGTCAGCACTCGGTGTTGAGAGAGTTACCGTTGATATAGGAACATCACATGCCGAAATAAAAACATTGGCTGAGTTTGCTGACGGTGATGTGAACAGTGCAAATAGAAAAATAAATTCATTTGCAGTAAGATACAAACAGCTTCGCGCCATTCCCGAAAACAAAGGTGCGGCTGATGCTGCTGAGAAGGCTCGAGTAGATCTCTGCGCGGATCTTTTTAAAACAGTATTTATGGTGCCCGTAAGTAATGAATCAGGAAATGCTCAGGGTTTCTACATAAGCCCGAAGGCTGATAAGATGATAAAAGTTGCTTATGATGGCAACGCATTTCTCATATGCGGTGATGGCGTTTGTATGCCGTCTGACGAGGAGATAAACTCTGAAGAGAACAATAATGTAATTATAAGAACTGCATCATCCGGCGGTAAAGAATTTATTGCAGCCTTCACCGATGCGGACGACTTAAAAGCGATGTTTGAAAATTCTGCAATCAAGTTGTTTACATATGAGGAACTTGCAGGCTTGGTTTTAAATGCACAGGACAATGCTCCTGTAGGTATCGTAATAAATCCTACATTCACTAATTTTGTTCTGTTAAAGGATGATATGTCAAAGATTACTGTGCCTGTTGCGTAATAATCTGACGGATTTAAATTAAAATATGAAACGATTATTTTGTTCAATGATTTTAATAATGGCATCTGCCGTGCTGTGTTCTTGTGACACAGGCACGGCAGTTAGTGTTTCGACCGGAACTTCGTTTGTAAGTCCGGTCGAAACAGAGGTGGCGCAGCCTACGGCCGCGCCGCCAACTCCGACACCATATATACCGATTATCAGTCCCGATAAAATCGGTATATACATTCCGTCAGAAGACGGAACATCGTCACGAAAGTATATAACAGAATTTAAAAGTGAAAGGGTTGCAAAAAAAGACATTGATTGTTTTGAAGTGTTTGCAACTGATCTCCCTGTTGTGAAAGGAAACTCTTTTAAAAATATGTGGAAAAGTTTGTGGGATAATTTCGACGAAAAAACGGGTTCGAAAATAGGGTTTATGCTTGATTTTCAATTAGCAGACGGAACCGTCGTGTCGGAAACAATACTGAAGCCGAGTGATGCTTCGGGCTTTTATGATTTTTTAGAAGTCTATATATACGACGATATAAATCAGGACGGCGGTTGGTACACCCACCTTGACGATGAAGATATAACGGAACAGACTATAATGTCTTCGATAAAGCTCACATCGGGAAAACGAATCGATGAAGTAGGCGATATAAAGCCCAGTGCGTTTATCTACAACGACGATGATAATTTTGATAAAAACGGTAAGTACATAGGTATGGTAATTTCTACGGTGGTTATTTATTGACGGATTTTCAGGTAAACTAAATCACCAAAAATATATAGAAATTTTTGTAAAAAACTATTGCAATCTTTACATAGACAATGTATAATACCGAATTGTGACCGACTGTGAAGCAGGAGATTGCTGTGACGAAGACAGTTGAGAGCCGGGTGGTTTACTTAAAATGATCAGTAAGTTCACCGCTTTGGGATCAATGATGCGCGTACACAGGTAACTCATGCGGAGAATGTCCGATTCTATGAAATTGGGCGGTATGTCACTGTATAGCAGATGTTTGTACATCTTAATTCAGATATCCGGATTGAAATCCTCCTAAGGGGGATAACTCGATTTGGAATTTTTAATGAAGCGAGATGAAACACACGGAAGTGTGTACAGGGGTTACTGAGAAGTCAAAAGAAAGAGAGGAAAATTTAAAATGGCAAGTAAGCAGAAAATGAGTATCAAACTTAAAGCTTATGATCATCAGCTTATCGATCAGTCAGCTCAGAAGATAGTTGACACAGCAAAGAGAACAGGTGCGGCAGTGTCCGGTCCTATTCCGCTCCCGACAGAAATCGAGAGAGTTACTATTCTTCGTGCTGTTCATAAGTACAAAGATTCTCGTGAGCAGTTTGAAATGAGAACTCACAAGAGACTTGTTGAGATTTTGATGCCTACACCGAAGACAGTTGACGCTTTGATGAGACTTGATCTTCCTGCTGGTGTTGATATCGAAATCAAGGTTAAGCAGTAATCGCTTCCTTATACAATAGGTAAGACAAGCTTAACAAGTTATTTAAACCGGTTGTTACGGCAAAATGCCGATACAATATGTCTTAAGCGGCGGTCTGTAAAAGGTTCGAACAGACGGAAGTGTTGCGAAAGATAGGTCATGTTCAGGTTGGCTGAACCAATAACCAAAGGAGGAAAAAGATGAGTAAATTTATTTTAGGAACCAAAATCGGAATGACACAGATCTTTGATGCAGACGGTGTTTGCATTCCTGTTACAGTTATTCAGGCAGAACCCTGTGTAGTCATTCAGAAGAAAACAACAGAAACCGATAGCTACAATGCTATAAAAATCGGTGCAGGCAAGTGTGAGCTTAAGAAGCTCAACAAACCCGAAGCAGGCGTATTCAGCAAGCTCGGTATGGATAGCGGTTACAAATATCTCCGTGAGTTCAGAACAGACGCTACTGATGAGTTTGAAATCGGTAAAGAAATCGGCGTATCCATATTCAGTGACGGCGATTGCGTAGATGTAAGCGGTACTTCAAAAGGTAAAGGCTTCCAGGGCGCAATCAAGAGACACGGTCAGAAAATCGGACCGAAGTCACATGGTTCTAAGTACCACAGAGGTGTAGGTTCCATGGGTCCTAATACAGATCCCGGTAAGGTCTTCAAAGGAAAGAAAATGCCCGGACATATGGGTAGCGAGACTGTTACAGTCCAGAACCTTTCCATAGTAAAAGTTGACGGCGAGAGAAATCTTCTTCTCATAAAGGGTGCAGTTCCCGGTGCGAAGGGTACTTTGCTCGAAATCAGCCAGTCAGTTAAGGCCTAATGTCAGGGAAGGAGGAAACTATAATGGCAAACGCAAAAGTTTATGATATGTCAGGAAAGTTTATAGAAGAGATCGAACTCGATGCTAACATTTTCGGTGTTGAAGTAAATACAGCAGTTATCCATGCGGCAGTAGTAAATCAGCTCGCAAATAAGCGTCAGGGTACTCAGTCAGCTAAGACAAAGAGCGAAGTAAGCGGCGGCGGTAAGAAGCCTTACAGACAGAAAGGTACAGGCCGTGCAAGACAGGGTAGCACAAGATCAGCACAGTGGATCAAAGGCGGTATCGTATTTGCTCCGAAGCCGAGAAGCTACAGATATGCACTTCCCAAGAAAGTTAAGAGATTTGCTCTCAAATCAGCACTTTCATCAAAGGCTGCAGCTGAAGAAATTATCGTACTCGATACTCTTTCAGTAGATGAGATAAAGACTAAAAACATTGTAGCAGTTCTTAAGAACCTCGAAGTTGCAACATCTGCATTGTTCGTAATTGCAGAGAGCGACGAGAAGATTGTTAAGTCTGCAAGAAATATTGAGCTTGTTAGCACAGCTTGTGTAAATACAATTAATGTATACGATATCCTTCGTCACAACAAGTTGATAATAACAAAAGAAGCTCTTGCTAAAGTATCGGAGGTATATGCATGAAAGAGTATGATGTAATTATTCGTCCCCATGTAACCGAGAAAAGTACTGAGCAGTCAGCAACAGGTAAGTACACATTTATCGTTGCAAAGACAGCTACAAAGATCGACATCAAAAATGCTGTTGAGAAACTTTTCAACGTAAAGGTATTGTCTGTAAATACTGTTCGTTACGACGGTAAAAGAAAGAGCCGCAGACAGGCAGGCGGCGAGGTTATCGGCTATACACCGAGCTACAAGAAAGCTATCGTTCAGATAGACACAGATCCCAAGGCTGCTTCATACCAGACAAAGGGCGGCAAGGTTGTTAAGGCTGACAAGAAGTATAAGAATTCTATCGAAGAATTCGGATTCATTCAGTAAGTAGGAGGGCAATAAAAAATGGCTATTAAAAAATACAATCCTACAACACCGGGTAGAAGAGGAATGACAGTTTCTGCTTTTGAGGAAATCACAGGCAAGAGCAATATCAAAACTCTTATGGCGCCGGTAAAGAAGAACGCCGGAAGAAACTCTTACGGTAAAATCACTGTAAGACATCAGGGCGGAGGAGCGAAGAGACAGTACAGACTCATCGACTTCAAGAGAAACAAAGACGGAATTCCCGGAAAAGTTGCTTCTATTGAGTACGATCCGAACCGTACAGCTAACATCGCATTGATCGTATATGCAGATGGTGAAAAGAGATACATTCTCCATCCCGAAGGACTTAATGTAGGCGATACTGTTATGTCAGGCGCAGACGCAGATATCAAAGTTGGTAACTGCCTTCCTATCGAGAACATTCCCGTAGGTACAGTTATTCACAACATTGAAATGAAGCCTGGTAAAGGCGCTCAGATGGTAAGGACTGCCGGCGGCAGTGCTCAGCTTATGGCTAAAGAAAACGGCTATGCACAGATCAGACTTGCTTCAGGTGAGGTAAGAATGGTAACAGTTAACTGCAAAGCTACAATCGGCCAGGTTGGCAACATAGATCACGAGAATGTTAAAATCGGTAAAGCTGGTCGTAAGAGACATATGGGTATCAGACCTACGGTACGTGGTGTCGTAATGAACCCCTGCGATCACCCTCACGGTGGTGGTGAAGGTAAGTCTCCTGTCGGTATGCCGAGTCCTGTTACTCCTTGGGGTAAACCTGCTCTCGGATATAAGACAAGAGCTAAACACAAAGCTTCCGATAAGTACATCGTAAGAAGAAGAAACGGCAAATAATCAGGAGGGAAAATAATGAGTAGATCAGTTAAAAAAGGACCTTACATTGAAGAAAGACTCCTTAACAGAATCGAAGCAATGAATGCTAAAAACGAGAAAATCGTTATAAAGACATGGTCAAGAGCATCAACTATATTTCCTCAGATGGTAGGTCATACAATTGCTGTTCATGACGGTAGAAAACATGTTCCGGTATACGTAACTGAGGAAATGGTCGGCCACAAGCTCGGCGAGTTTGCTCCGACAAGAACTTACAAGGGTCACGTAAACAAAGCTGAGAAATCAAGCGGCGTTAAGAAGAAATAATTGGTATAGTTTGGAAGGAGGAATTCCAGTTGGAAAGAAAAAGATTGGAAAAAGAAGAGCTTCTTGAAAGAAGAGAAGAACTTTTAGAGAAGTATTACGCACCTACAGCTAAAAATTGCAAACCTTTCATTCTCACCAAGAGAGAGCGCAAGATTCTCGGCATTGGCAGAGATCAGGGTAAGGCAGTTTTGAAGTATGCAAGAATATCACCCAGAAAAGTTAAAATTGTTTTGGATTTGATTAAAGGTAAGAGCTTGGATGAGGCATACGCTATTGTCCGTTATACACCTAAGGCAGCAAGTGAGCTTATTTACAAGCTTCTTAAGTCTGCTGAAGCTAATGCAGTTAACAACTTTGAGCTGGATGCTGATAAGTTATATGTAGCTGATGCTTATGCATCACAGGGTCCGATTCTTAAGAGAATGCAGCCTGTATCCAGAGGCCGCGGTAACAGAATCAACAAAAGAACCAGCCATATAACAGTAGTTGTTAAAGAGAGAGTTTAAGAGGAGGTTGTATAATGGGTCAGAAAGTTAATCCTCACGGTCTTAGAGTCGGCGTTATAAAGGATTGGGATTCAAGATGGTTCGCAAACAAGAAAGATTTTGCTAATTATCTTGTAGAAGATGCTAAAGTAAGAGATTTTCTTAAGAAAGAACTCTACAAAGCCGGCGTTTCAAAGATAAGAATTGAAAGAACAGCCAATAAGCTCATCATCAACGTTGACGTAGCTAAACCCGGTATGGTTATCGGTAAGGGCGGCGTAAAGAAAGAAGAGCTTAAGGCAAAACTCGAAAAATACATCGGTCGCGCAGTTATTATCAATGTTTTCGAAGTTAAGTCACCCGATATGGATGCTCAGCTTTGTGCAGAAAACATTGCTACACAGCTCGAACAGCGTGTATCTTTCAGAAGAGCTATGAAGCAGGTAATGGGCAGAACAATGCGTGCCGGTGCTCTCGGTATAAAGACTGCTTGTTCAGGTCGTCTCGGAGGTGCAGAAATCGCACGTACAGAGCATTACCATGAAGGAACAATTCCGCTTCAGACACTTCGTGCCGATATTGATTACGGATTTGCAGAGGCAAATACAACATACGGTAAAATCGGTGTAAAGGTTTGGATTTACAAGGGAGAGGTTCTTCCTGCAGCTAAGAAAAATGCAGAAGGAGGCGCTAACTAATATGTTAATTCCGAAAAGAGTTAAACACAGAAAAGTCCAGAGAGGCAGAATGAAAGGCAAAGCTACAAGAGGTAATGTGGTATGCTATGGTGAGTTTGGTCTCCAGACAACTGAGTGCGGTTGGATCACTGGTAATCAGATTGAGGCAGCACGTATCGCAGTTAACAGATACATCAAAAGAGGCGGTAAAGTTTGGATAAAGGTATTCCCCGATAAGCCGATCACAAAGAAACCTGCTGAAACTCGAATGGGTTCAGGTAAAGGTTCTCCGGAGTACTGGGTAGCAGTTGTTAAACCGGGCCGCGTTCTTATCGAAATTGCAGGTGTTAGTGAAGAAGTTGCAAGAGAGGCACTTCGTCTTGCTATGCATAAGCTTCCTGTTAAGTGTAAGATAATTGCACGTGAAGCAGCAGAAATGGAAGGTGAAACAAATGAAGGCTAAGGACTACAATGCTAAATTGGCTAAAATGACTCTTGATGAGTTGAAGAAAGAAGAGAACGAACTTAAAGCTCAGCTCTTCAAGCTTCGTTTCCAGCAGGCTACTACTGCTATGGAGAATCCTACACAGCTTAAGTTTGTTAAGCGTGACATTGCAAGAGTTAAAACTGCAATCAAGAAATTAGAAATTGCTCAGCAGGCAGAAAATGCTTAATTTTGAAAGGAGGTAGTTGGTTTTGTCAGAAAGAAATTTGAGAAAGACAAGAGTAGGTAAAGTTATCAGCGACAAGATGGATAAGACTATCGTTGTAGCAGTTGAGAACAGCGTAAAGCATCCGCTCTATAAGAAAATCGTAAAGAAGACATATAAGCTTAAGGCTCATGATGAAAACAATGAAGCCGGAATAGGCGATACCGTAATGGTAATGGAAACCAGACCTTTGAGTAAGGATAAACGCTGGAGATTGGTTTCTATTGTAGAAAAGGCTCAGTAATTTTTAGGAGGGTTTGAAATGATACAAGTACAGACAAGACTTAAGGTTGCTGACAATACCGGTGCTAAAGAATTGATGTGTATCAAAGTTATCGGCGGAAGTAAAAGACGTTATGCTAACATCGGTGATATCATCATCTGTTCAGTAAAGAGCGCTGCACCGGGCGGCATCGTTAAAAAAGGCGAAGTTGTAAAGTGCGTTGTTGTTCGTACCAAACGTGGTGTAAGAAGGAACGACGGTACTTATATAAAATTTGATGAAAATGCTGCAGTTCTTATAAAGGATGATCTTAATCCGAAGGGAACTCGTATTTTTGGACCTGTCGCAAGAGAACTCAGAGATAATGATTTCATGAAGATCGTCTCGCTTGCGCCTGAAGTTCTTTGATGGAGGGAATATAATGAGCAGTTTGAATATTAAAAAAGGCGATGAAGTCGTTATACTCACAGGCAAGGATTCAGGAAAGAAAGGTAAAGTTCTTGCAGTTCTTACTGAAGAAGAGCGTGTTGTAGTAGAAGGAAGACAGAAAGTTTCAAAACACAAAAAGCCGAGAAGCCAGAAGGATGTAGGCGGAATTGTTGCACAGGAAGCTTCTATCCATGTTTCAAATGTTATGGTTATCTGCCCTAAATGCGGCAAGGCAACCAGAACAGGTCATCAGATCATCGAAGACGGCAACAAAAAGATTAAAGTTCGTGTTTGCAAAAAATGCGGTGCCACAATCAAAACTGTTGACGCTACGAAATGATCGAAGGGAGGATAATTGATGTTAAGACTTAAAGAAAGATATATCAAAGAAATCGCTCCTGCAATGATGGAGAAATTTCAGTACAAGAATGTAATGCAGATTCCGAAGCTCGAAAAGATCGTTATCAATATGGGTCTCGGTGAGATTAAAGAAAACCCGAAAGCTCTTGAATCAGCTATGGCAGACCTTAAGCTCATCACAGGTCAAACTCCTGTTGTAACAAAGGCTAAGAAGTCAATTGCTGCATTCAAGCTCAGACAGGGCATGAACATCGGTTGCAAAGTTACTCTTCGTGGTGAGAAAATGTATGCTTTTGCTGATAAGCTTATGAGCATCGCTCTTCCCCGTATCAGAGACTTCCACGGTATCCCCGGAAACTCTTTTGACGGCAGAGGTAACTATGCACTCGGTCTTAAGGAACAGCTTATATTCCCTGAGATCGAGTACGATAAAATCGACAAAGTAAGAGGTATGGATATCATATTTGTTACTACAGCTAACACTGATGAAGAAGCGAAAGAATTGCTCAGACTTATGGGCATGCCTTTTGCACAGTAATGGAGGGATTGACTCATGGCTAAAACTTCAATGAAAATTAAGCAGCAGAGAACACCTAAATTCTCTACAAGAGCTTACAACAGATGTCAGCTTTGCGGTCGTCCGCATTCTTACATCAGAAAATATGGTATTTGCCGTATTTGCTTCAGAGAATTGGCTTACAAGGGCCAGATTCCCGGAATCAAAAAAGCAAGCTGGTAATAATTTAAGGAGGGTAAAGTTATGCAAATTACAGACGTAATCGCTGATATGCTTACACGTATCAGAAATGCAGGTACAGCTAAACACGCAACTGTTGACGTTCCTGCTTCAAAACTTAAAAATGCTATTGCAGATATCCTTCTTGAAGAGGGTTACATTGCAAAAGTTGAGAACATCGCAGATGACAAGCAGGGTGTTATCCGTATCACATTAAAGTATACAGCTAACAAGAAATCTGTTATCTCCGGTATAAAGAGAATTTCTAAGCCCGGTCTCAGAGTATATGCTAACAAAGAAGAGCTTCCGAAAGTTCTTAACGGACTCGGTATTGCTATCGTTTCTACTTCTAAAGGCATTATGACTGATAAGAAGGCTAGAAAGCTCGGTCTCGGCGGTGAAGTTATGGCATTTGTTTGGTAATCCAAACGGCCGTAAAATTAGTTAAATTATCGGTTTAAACCGATTTAGATTATCTGAAAAGAGTTTGTGCGGTATGTTTATCGCATATCGCACAGATTCAGAATTTAAGATTGGAGGAAAAACAAATGTCCAGAATAGGCAGAAAGCCCATTACGGTTCCTGCAGGCGTAGAAGTTAAAATCGCTGATGGCAACACAGTTGTTGTTAAAGGACCCAAGGGTACTCTCACAGAAAAGTTTAATGAGAGAATGACAATTAAAATGGAAGGTACAGAGATTACTGTTGAAAGAGCTTCTGATGATAAGCTTGACAGATCGCTTCACGGTCTTACAAGAACACTTATCCAGAACATGGTTGACGGTGTAACAAAAGGCTTTGAGAAGAATCTCGAAATCAACGGTGTAGGTTACAGAGCAGCAATGCAGGGTAACAAACTCGTACTTAACGTAGGTTATTCACATCCTGTTGAGATGATTGCTCCCGAAGGTGTTACTATCGAAGTACCCGCACAGGAAAAAATCGTTATCAAAGGTGCTAATAAGCAGGCAGTCGGCGAATTTGCGGCTAAAGTCAGAAGTGTTCGTAAACCTGAGCCTTACAAAGGAAAAGGTATTAAGTATGCTGATGAGTTTATCAGACGCAAAGAAGGTAAGACCGGTGCTAAGAAGTAAGAAAGGGAGTGTAGCTTAAATGATTAAGAAAGTCAGCAAAAATGCAATTCGCCAGAGAAGACATCTGCGCGTAAGAAAAAAGATAGTTGGCACAAGCGAGCGCCCGAGACTTAATGTTTTCAGAAGTAATGCAAACATCTATGCTCAGATTATTGACGATTCTGAAGGCAAAACTTTAGTATCAGCGTCTACTCTTGACAAAGCTATCGCAGACAAAGTAGATAACGGCAGCAACATCGATGCTGCTACAGAGGTTGGTAAGCTTGTTGCGGAAAGAGCTCTTGCTTCCGGTATAACTAACGTAGTATTTGACCGCGGCGGTTATATTTATCACGGACGTGTAAAAGCACTTGCAGATGCAGCCCGTGAAGCAGGCCTTGTATTTTAATAAGGCAGGAGGGAGAAATTATGGAACGTAATAATACAGAAAATAATGAGTTCAAAGAGAAGCTTGTACACCTTGGTAAAGTAACAAAGGTTGTTAAAGGTGGTCGTAACTTCAGATGGAGTGCTCTCGTTGTAGTAGGTGACTCTAACGGTCGCGTAGGTGCAGGCCTTGGTAAAGCAGGTGAAGTATCAGACGCTATCAGAAAAGCTGTTGACGCTGCTAAAAAGAATCTTATAACAGTTCCGATGGTAGGAACAACAATTCCTCACGAAATCATCGGTTGCTACGGTGCAGGCGAAGTTCTTCTTAAGCCGGCTAAAGAAGGTAGCGGTGTTATCGCAGGCGGTGCAGCTCGTGCAGTTATTGAGCTTGCAGGTATAAGAGATATTAAGACTAAGTGCCTTAGATCAAACAACCCCACAAATGTTGTTAATGCTACTATCGCAGGTCTTAAAGGTCTTACAACTGTTGAGGAAGTTGCAAAACTTCGCGGCAAGTCAGTTGAAGAAATTCTTGAATAAGGAGGGCTTTTTAAATGTTGAAGATTACACTTGTAAAAAGTATCAACGGCACAAAGAAAAATCAGAGTGCTACTGTTAAGGCTCTCGGATTGAAGAAAATCGGAAGCAGTGTTGAAAAGACAGACACACCTCAAATCAGAGGTATGATCAATGTAGTAAGCCACCTCGTTGTGGTTGAAGAAGTTTAATGGAGGTGCTGGTCAATGAAACTTAACGAATTGTGTCCCGCAGAGGGCTCCAAGCGTGAAGCTTACAGAAAAGGCAGAGGTCACGGATCCGGCAACGGCAAAACAGCAGGCCGTGGTCACAAGGGTCAGAAAGCACGTTCAGGCGGCGGCGTAAGACCGGGCTTTGAGGGTGGTCAGACTCCTCTTTACAGAAGAATCCCGAAGAGAGGATTCAACAACAAACGTTTTGCTGCAGTTTATGCAGAGATTAACGTAAGTGCTTTGAATGTATTTGAAGACGGTGCAGTAGTAGATGCTACAGCTCTCATCGAAGCAGGCTTGATAAAAAAAGCATTTGACGGTGTAAGTGTTCTCGGTAACGGCGATCTTACAAAGAAGATTACTGTTAAGGCTGCAAGATTCACCAAAACAGCTACTGAGAAAATAGAGAGTTTGGGAGGAAAGGCTGAGGTGATCTGATATGGGTATATTACAGATTTTTAAGAATTCATTTAAAGTTCCTGAATTACGTAAGAAACTTTTTATGACACTTGTTCTTATTCTCATATTCAGAATCGGATGCTTTATTCCCGTGCCGGGTCTCAGTGAATCGGCATTGAGCTCACTTGCAGGTAGCGGATTGTTCCAGTTTATGGATATACTTTCCGGTGGTGCGTTTGAAAACGTATCAATCTTTGCAATGGGTATTTCACCGTACATCAACGCTTCTATCATTATGCAGCTTCTCACTGTTGCTATTCCTTACTTTGAAAGACTTCAGAAGGAAGGCGGAGAAGGCAGAAAGAAGATAAACAAGATTACAAGATATGTTACTGTAGGTCTTGCGATTTTCCAGGGTGTTATGCTTTATATAAATCTTAACAACTCAGGCAGCGCATTCACAGAAGGTCTCGGAACAGGCAAAGCTGCAACAGTATTGCTTTTCTTGACAATTTTGTTCTCGTTCACTGCAGGTACAGCCATTCTTACATGGCTTGGTGAAAAGATTACAGAAGTGGGTATCGGAAACGGTATCTCGATGATTATCTTTGCCGGTATCATTTCAAGACTTCCGGATGCTATCAAAACTTTCATCAGCATTATTGTTTACGGTAGCACAACATGGGGTGTTGATTACAAAGATGCAGATGCTGCTTCAAAGATTTCTGACAAGCTTTATGTTACAATTCCGTTTATCGTAGCGGTAGTACTTGTATTCCTTGCCGTTATCGTAGCAGTTGTTTGGATGGACGGCGGTGAGAGAAGACTCCCCGTACAGTATGCGAAGAGAGTTGTAGGTCGTAAAATGCTCGGCGGACAGAGCACACACATTCCGCTCAAGGTTAACTCTTCCGGAGTTCTTCCGATTATTTTCGCTATGTCACTCCTTCAGTTCCCTGTAACTATTGCTTCATTTATCAATGCAAACAGCGGAATCACAAAATCATTAAATGATTTTACAGGCACATGGTGGTATTTGATAATATATGCAGCATTGATCGTAGGCTTTACATTCTTCTATAATATTGTTTACTTTGATCCTAATGAGATAGCAAACAATCTTAAGAATAACGGTGGTATGATCATGGGTGCAAGTCTCCGTCCCGGAAAACCCACTGCAGATTATATCAAAGGTATTTCTACAAGAATTACTTGGTTTGGTGCATTCTTCCTTGCAGTTCTCGCAGTATTGCCGAGCTTGATTCAGAAGATTATTGCACTGTTCAGTCCGAGCCTCGGAAACTTCAATATGTGGTTCGGCGGCACTTCAGTGCTTATCGTTGTAGGTGTTGCAATAGAGACTGTAAGACAGCTCGAAGCTCAGCTTCTTATGAGACACTACAAAGGCGGAAAAGGCGGATTCTTGGATTAATGAGAATTGCTTTTTAGGCAAAATACTTGAAATAGTTTGACTGCGATTGGCTCAGAGTGTGCGCTCTGAGCCGGTCGCACTAACTTGTTTAAAAGACAGTAATTATTTTTAACAGATTTTTACCGGGTCGGCATTATAGCTCCGGTTAAATTAGAAAGGACGTTTAATTATGAACTTAATGTTACTCGGCGCTCCCGGTGCGGGCAAAGGCACACAGGCTGTAGAGCTTGCTAAACTTCTCGGCATTCCCCAGGTTTCTACAGGTGATATATTCCGCGCGAATATAAAAGGAAATACAGAGCTCGGCAAACTTGCAAGTTCTTACATATCTAAAGGAATGCTTGTTCCGGATGAGGTTACTTTCGATATCGTAAAGGACAGACTTCTTCAGGATGATTGCAAAAACGGTGTAATCCTTGACGGTTTCCCGAGAACTATTGCTCAGGCAGATATGCTTGACAAATTCTTTGCAGAGATCGGTCGTAAACTCGACTATGTTGTAAATATTGTTGTTGATGATGCAGCTGTTGTTGCAAGACTCTCAAGAAGAAGAATCTGCCCCGATTGTAAGCAGAGCTTCCACCTTGACTTTGCACCTCCTGCAGGCGAAAAATGTACAAATTGCGGAGGTACTGTTGTACAGCGTCCCGATGATGTTGAGGAAGTTATTATGCAGAGACTTCAGGAATATCACAAACAGACAGCTCCGCTTGTGGAGTATTACAAAGAAAAAGGAATTCTTGTTGATTCAGAGAGTGTAAACGATATCGAGCAGGCTCTTCAGAACACAAAGAATGCTATCGGAGTTTGATTTTAAATGTTAAATATTAAATCAAAACATGAAATTGAATTGATGAAATCAGCAGGCAAAATTGTCGGTGAACTTTTAAATATTCTCGAAGAAAAAATAGTTCCGGGAATAACGACAAAAGAACTTGACATAATTGCCGAAAAATATATAATAGAGTGTGGCGCGTTTCCATCCTTTAAAGGATTTCCGGGACATGGTAGTGCTCCTGATTTTCCGGCGAGTATCTGTTCGTCGGTAAATGATGAGGTCATTCATGGCATTCCGGGAAGCCGTGTTTTGCACGACGGAGATATTATAAGTATTGATGTCGGTGCATGTTATAAAGGATATCACGGAGATGCCGCCAGGACTTTCGGCGTGGGCAAGTGTTCATCTGAGGCGTCGCGGCTGATCACCGTTACAAGGGACAGTTTCTTCAAAGGTGTTGAGAAGGCTGTCGCGGGTAACAGAGTGATAGATGTGTCAGGTGCTATACAAGATCATGTTGAGTCCAACGGTTTCTCACTTGTACGTGAGTTCACAGGTCACGGTATCGGAAGAGGTCTTCATGAGGAGCCCGAGGTACCGAACTATCGCGGACGCGTTCGCGGAATAAGATTTATACCGGGAGTTGCGATTGCCGTAGAGCCTATGGTGAATGCCGGAGGCACAGGGATATATGTTGCACGTGACGGTTGGACTGTGAAGACAAGTGACAAAAGCTTATCGGCACATTATGAGAACACTATCATAGTGACGGACGGTGAGCCGATTATAACCACACTTGTGTAAGCTGTTTCTGGGAAGAAATCAGCAGGTTAAGAAAAAACAGGAGGTTTGATTGTGTCTAAAGAAGATGTAATCGAAGTGGAGGGTGTTGTTACCGAAGTATTGCCAAACTGCATTTTCAAAGTTACTTTGGAAAACGGTCACGTAGTGACATCGCACATTTCAGGCAAACTCAGAACAAACTATATCAAGATTCTTCCGGGCGATCGTGTAGCTCTTGAGTTATCACCTTACGATCTTGACAGAGGCAGAATTACATGGAGAAAGTAATCCGGCGGCTGATTTATACGGATTACGGTTATTGTTTTATATGTGTTTAAGGAGGAACTATCATGAAAGTAAGACCGTCAGTAAAGCCTATTTGCGATAAGTGCAAGGTAATTAAAAGACACGGTAAAGTAATGGTAATTTGCGATGCTTATCCGAAGCATAAGCAGAGACAGGGCTAATATCCTATCTTGTTGAGGAGTTATTTCCTGTAAAAAGTATCATGTCAGAATGCGGCTGCGCATAAAAGTATTTTCACTGCTTTAGATGCGAATTTTGATATGTTTATTATATTGCAATTTTTTCCGGCGACCTTTTAGTTTGGTCGCAAAGTGGTTTATATTTTTGGAGGTGTAAAAACATGGCGCGTATTGCAGGTGTTGACTTGCCGAGAGAAAAGCGTGTTGAGATCGGACTTACCTATATTTACGGTATAGGCAGAACTTCTTCTGCTAAGATTCTTGAGAAGACAGGAATCAGTCCAGATACCAGAGTCAAGGATTTGACAGATGATGAAGTAAATATGTTGAGAGACGTAATAGACAAAGAGTATGTTGTTGAGGGTGATGTACGTAGAGAAGTTGCTCTTAATATCAAGCGTCTCATGGAAATTGGTTGCTACAGAGGCAGACGTCACAAAGTCGGACTTCCTGTAAGAGGTCAGAGAACTAAGACAAATGCAAGAACAAGAAAAGGTCCTTGCAAGACTGTAGCAGGAAAGAAGAAATAAGTTGGAGGTTTGATTATGGCTGTTAAAGGCAAAAAAGTTGTAAGAGGTAAGCGCAGAGAGCGCAAAAACGTTGAACACGGTGCTGCACACATCCGTTCAAGCTTCAATAACACTATCGTAACTATTACTGACAAGAACGGTAATGCATTGTCTTGGGCAAGTGCAGGCGGACTTGGCTTCAGAGGTTCTAAGAAGAGCACTCCTTTTGCTGCTCAGTCAGCTGCAGAGACAGCTGCTAAGGCTGCTATGGAGTACGGTCTTAAGGACGTAGAAGTTTATGTAAGAGGTCCCGGAGCAGGTCGTGAATCTGCTATCAGAGCTTTGCAGAGCGCAGGACTTGAAGTTCTTCTTATTAAGGACGAGACTCCTATTCCGCACAACGGATGCAGACCGCCTAAAAGAAGACGTGTTTAATCATTACTGGAGGTGTAACTAATGGCAAGATATACAGGTGCATCATGTAGACTTTGCAGAAGAGAAGGAACAAAGCTTTTTCTTAAAGGTGCAAGATGTAGTTCAGATAAATGTGCAGTGAGCAAGAGAACATCCGCTCCCGGTCAGCACGGACAGGGTAAGAAGAAACAGTCCGGATACGGTCTCCAGCTCAGAGAAAAGCAGAAAGCTAAAAGATATTACGGCGTACTCGAGAAACAGTTCAGAAACTATTTCGAGCTCGCAAGCAAAAAACAGGGTATCACCGGTGAAAACCTTTTGATACTCCTCGAGAGAAGACTTGACAACGTTGTTTACAGAATGGGTCTCGGTACTTCCAGAGCAGAAGCAAGACAGCTTGTAAGACACGGTCACTTCACTGTTAACGGCAAGAAAGTGAACATTCCTTCATATCTCGTATCTGCAGGTGATGTTGTTGCTGTATGTGAGAAGAGTGCTTCTATCGAACGTTTGAAAGTTATTCTTGATGACACAAGCGGTCGTATTGTTCCGGCATGGATTGATTTTGACGCTGATAAGCTTACAGCAAATGTTAATGCATTGCCTGCTCGTGCAGACATTGATATTGATATCGAAGAGCATCTTATCGTTGAGTTGTATAGCAAATAATAATTTGTTTACAAACTTATTGATGGTAGTTAAGTTATTTTTTAGTGTTCAAGATATTCATGGAGGGATATATAGTGAATAATATTGAAAGACCTAGAAGAATAGAGTGTGTAGAGAACAGCGAGAACGGAAACTATTCCAGATTCGTAATAGAGCCTCTCGAAAGAGGATATGGTATCACTCTCGGAAACTCACTCAGAAGAGTTATGCTTTCGTCACTCCCGGGTGCTGCTGTAAAGTCGATAAAAATTGAAGGCGTGCGTCATGAGTTTTCAACTATCCCCGGTGTTGTTGAGGATGTTACAGAGATCGTTCTCAACATAAAGAAGGTTGCATTCAAGGTTTACGAAGGTACAACATGTACTGTATCGATAAATACTTCCAAGCCCGGCGAAGTTACTGCTGCGGATATCGTTTGCGGATCCGAAGTATCAGTACTTAACAAAGATCAGCACATTGCTACTCTTAACGGCGAATTTCCCCTTTCTATAGAAATGGAAGTAGCTATGGGTATCGGTTGGTCGTCTTCTGATAAGAACAAATCGGCAGATCAGCCCAACGGAGTTATATCGATTGATTCGATTTTCTCGCCTGTAAAGAAAGTTAACTATGTTGTAGAAAATACATTGGTTGGAAATGTAACGGACTATGACAAACTTTCTATTGAGATATGGACTGACGGTTCTGTTTCACCTGAGGATGCTTTAAAGCAAGGTGCTCAGATACTCATTGAGCAGCTCAGCATTTTCGTGAACAAGACAGATTCCGACGCAGAGTTCCAGGACGCTGCACAGGAAGAGAATGCATCCAATCAGGAGAAGATACTCGAAATGAGCATAGAAGAACTTGATCTTTCAGTCAGATCTTTTAACTGTCTCAAGAGAGCATCTATTCACACTGTAGGTGATTTGGTTAAGAAGACCGAAGATGAAATGATGAAGGTTCGTAACCTTGGTAAGAAGTCTTTTGTTGAAATTCAGCACAAGCTTGAGGGTATGGGACTTTCTTTTAAGGACTCAAATAATTAATTGCAATTTACACAAGATTTATCGCGTAAATTTGTTAGGAGGTTTGTTGTAGATGGGATATAGAAAACTTGGTGCTACTTCTGACAGAAGAAAAGCTATGCTCAGAGGTCTTGTAACTGCATTGCTCCAGAACGGTTCAATCGTTACAACTGAGACAAGAGCTAAAGAAGTACAGAGCATTGCAGAGCGCCTTATCGGTATCGCTGTTCGTGAGGCTGATAACTTCACTTCAAAGCAGAAAACCGTAAGTGCTGCTAAAACAAATTCAAAAGGTAAAGTATTGACTGTAGCCAAAACTTCAAAGAACGGCAGAAAGTACAATGTTGTTGAGCGTGAAGTTAAGACAGAGTTGGTAAGAGTTGACGATGCGTCAAGACTTGCTGCAAGAAAGCAGGCAATAGCTTGGATTTACAATGTAAAAGACGCTAAGGGCGAGAATGTTAACGTGGTTAACAAGCTTTTCGACGAGATCGCTCCCAAATATAAGGAGCGAAAAGGCGGATACACAAGAATCTATAAGACAGGTTGCCGTAGAGGCGATGCTGCTCCGATGGCAATTCTTGAGCTTGTATAAAGAACTAATTTGCTTTTGAAGATTTTATAAGAAATACAGCCCGCAAATGTATTTATGCATTGCGGGCTGTTGGTCATATTAAATAGAATTCAGTTCAATATATGGTGTGTGTTTTGCATGATACAGAAAACCACACTATATATTGATTTTTTCTTTACGACGGTAAATAAATTTGGTATAATCGGTAAGCAAGTAAGCTTGACGGTCGCGGGTATAAACCGAAAGGTCGTATCTGAGGAAAGTCCGGGCTCCGTAGGGCAAGGGTGCCGGGTAACACCCGGTGGAGGCAACTCTAAGGAAAGTGCAACAGAAAATTACCGCCGGTTTTGCCGGTAAGGATGAAAAGGCGAGGTAAGAGCTCACCGCTGCTACGGTAACGCAGCAGGCTGTGTAAACCCCATCCGGAGCAACACCGCTATGGGACTATTGTTTGCCCGACAGTCTCTTTGGTGGCACGAATGCTGCAGTGATGCAGTGTCTAGATAGATGACCGTCCATTGACAGAACCCGGCTTACTGCTTGCTTGCATTATACATGTTTGTAATTTTATATTATATAATTTCCGGAAGGAGCGTTACATATGAGATGTCCGTTTTGCGGTTATTTAGAAGATAAGGTAGTGGATTCGCGCCCTAATGATGAGGGCGTAGTTATCAGAAGACGCCGTGAGTGTCTTGGTTGCGGTGAGAGATTTACTACTTATGAGAAAGTTGAAACCATGCAGCTTATAGTCATAAAAAAGGACGGTACAAGAGAGACTTTTGACAGAGACAAGCTTATGAGCGGTGTTGTTAAGTCGTGTGAAAAAAGACCTGTTTCTATTGAGCAAATGGAAGAGCTTGTTGACGATATCGAGAAGCAGCTTCTGAACACAATGCGCAAAGAGGTTACATCGTCTGAGATCGGTGAGATTTTGATGGAAAGACTTAAAGATCTCGATCAGGTAGCATATGTAAGATTTGCTTCTGTATACAAAGAGTTCAAAGATGTAGATACATTTATGGAAGAACTCAAAAAGATTATTAAAAAGAAATAATTCTAAATTATGAAAGATAAAATAAAGCGCCCGCGGCTAATGCCCCGGGCGCTTTTGTAATATTGTTGATTATTGGTTAAATCGATAAGCTGCGCTTTCATAGAATGTACCGCCGCCTTTTTCTCCGATGACTCGGAGTGTTATGATATCCATTTCGCTAAAACCGTCGCTGTAGCCTTTTAAAATGGCGTTTTCTGCGTCCGTATAGGTTAAGTCGTAAACTTTGCCGTTTATTACGATGACGCAGTTTTCGGTCAGATTTTGACCTTTTATCAAATATTCGTCAGTGCCACTTCCAGAGGGCGTAATGGAGTCGATTTTGATTTCGTTGAGACCGATTTTGTATTCGTTTGTATATTTATCATGATTGCATTCCTCAAAGAGCAGATAGTGTTGGAGAATAGCATACTTTTCAAGATAATCGGTCTGATCATTATAAAGCTTATGGAATTTGTTCATAAGAGTTCCGTTGATGGATATTTCATCGCAGAGGAATGTAGAAAGATTAAACAATTCCATATCCATATCGGATTTCTTTTCGATACCGAGGTTATTCCATGTGAAGAACTGCGATGTGAACTTCTGGTTATCATCCATTGCCTCGACACCGTAAAAGAGTGACGGCAGATGATCGGAGTAGAAGAGCACATATGTGGGTTCGTTTCTTTCTTCAAGGTACTTTACGAGATCCTGAATGACCTTGTCGAATAACTCGAGTTGGCTGAGGTAATATTCTACACGAGCCTCTAGTTTTTCGTCTTCGAAGTTTTCCATAACGAGCGGATATTCGCCGTCGTAAGGATTGTATTTCCCGTGGAGCTGAACACTGACGGTGAATATAAAATCATTCCCCTCGGTGCTGTTTAATACTTTGTCGATTTCTGTAATGAGAATCTGATCATTAGCCCAGATTGCCCCTTCTCTTTTTTCGACGCCCGGCATCATTTCGTAAGGAATAAATGTGTTAAATCCGAGTTTGTCGTAAACTTTGTCTCTGTCGAAAAATTCACCCTGGTACGAGTGGATGGCAGTTGTAGAATACCCAAGCTCTTCAAAACGACGTGCAAGGCTGTCTACGCTGTTTTCGTAAAGGTGTGTAACATACGGATTGTAGCCGTTGGGAAGGAAATCCATATTAAGACCTGTGAGAAACTCGAATTCGCTTTTAACAGTCTGACCTCCGAATATCGGTACATCAATGGTTCCGGATGTGTTTTCTGCAATAAGACTTCTTATATAGGGCATAGGATCGCGCTCAAAGACAAGATCCGGATATGCGTTCTTAAAGAGATACGGATCACAGAATGATTCGAGCTGGATAACAATGACATTCTGAACTTCTTTAGAGTCAGTAACCGGCTTGTAGTCATTTTTTACATCTTCGATTATTTCGCCAGCTGTTTCGGACGAATAACCTACAGGCTCGGTAACTGTAGAGTTGAGTACATAGTTGAAGAAACTGAAAATAAATCCGTTTGTATGGTAGGTTGCTCTTACATATTTGTTTTGTGTGTTTGTGTATGAAAGACCTCTGACCCCGAAGAATGATGTGACGGACACAATAACAACAACAAATGAGAGTAAAAGATTTGTGAGTTTAAAGGGCACTTTTTGTTCTTTTTTTGCGAGGGAAACTATTACGGCGATAAGTAAAATCACTCCGGTAACAGTGAGTATAAATGTGCCTACGGATATATACTTTCCTGCTGCGGCAAGACCTTCGGAAATATTAAATACGTCAAGTAATAAAACAGGCTCGTAAACGTTGCTGGATTTGAGATAGCTTATGATTGCAATTATTATCCAGAAAGCCGAACAAAGTGAGAATGTCAGCTTTTTTCTTCGTACAAACATTACAAAGAATGAGCACACGAAAAATACAAGAATATTGTTTGCAAAGTAGTCAGGGTTATTGAAAAATGATACGAATGCTTTGTGGAGATTCAGGAACGGCAGTGATGTGTTGAGAAGCTGTATGATTTCCATAATCAATACTACAATTGCATAGGAGTAGAGCCACTTGCACATAGAAGTATAGAACTTTTTGTATCTGTCGTTTTGTACTTTGTCCTTTTCGTAGAAAAAGAATACAACCGCAATCATTGCACCAATAAGTGCTACCGCCAAAACTCCCCACCATTTAAAACCGGAAACAAATGTGAGCCAGGTAAGCCAGATCGTCGCACCGATTGAAAAAACGGTCTTTCGCCTGTCGAAAATAAAAGACGGCAGCACAAACAATAAAAGGATTACGCTACGCGGTATAATATTGAATAAAACGCGTGGAAAATCGCTGCTGACATCGGTTGTCCACGGTGTGACAAATAATGAAACAGCAGACAACAATACTATAGCCATAAACCAAGGCAATATATATTTAGCATTTTCCTTAGCATAACAATAAAGTTCCGAAAAACCTTCTTTAAATGATTTTTTTATGCGAACCGACAATTTTTCTTTTTCGGCTGAAGAAACCCTTTTCATATCTTACATCTCTTTTCGTGATAATAGAAATCAAAACACGGATATTATACCACATATAAACAGAGCGATAAAGAAAATAATATGTTAAATTTTTCTGTGAATTGTAATTGGAAAATATATTATCTTGACTTTAATTTTGATAATGGTAAAATAGTTTCGATGTTTATGCAGACCAATTGATATGGAGGTGTTATAAATGGCTTATAAAATTACTGATGATTGCATCGCGTGCGGCGCATGTGCAGGTGAGTGTCCTGTTGAGTGCATTACTGAGGGCGAAGGCAAATATGTTATCGACGCTGATGTTTGCATCGAGTGTGGTTCATGTGCAGGTGTTTGTCCTGTAGGAGCACCGGTTCAGGACTAATCAACCTATAATACATATTGATTAGAGATTTAGAAAATACCTCTGCTTTGTATTGTTTTATGATTACCGAAGCAGAGGTGTTTTGCGTTAAAAATAGAATTTTGTAAAAAGTTATGGATATGACTTCCGATAAAGAAAATTTTGATACAGAATTAAATATTGAACTGAAAGAAGAGGAGCAAATCGAAGATTTGCTTTGTAACGGTTTAAAAATAATACAGCGCCGCGGAGTGTTCCGTTTCGGAACGGACGCCGTCTTACTGGCGAACAACTCCGTTGTTCCACGCGGCGCCACGGTGCTCGACATCGGTACCGGCACCGGCATTATACCGCTTTTGCTCAGTGCCAAAACAGATGCCTCACATATTACCGGCATAGAATTACAACCTGATATGGCGGATATGGCTCGCCGAAGTGTGTCAATGAACGGTCTCGGTGACAAGATTGATATTGTCTGCGGAAATATATGCGATGCGGTATTGATATTCGGTAAAGCGGTTTTTGATGTAATTGTTACAAATCCGCCGTACAAAAGAAGCGGAAGCGGCATAATAAATTCGAATGATGCCAAAACATTGGCACGGCACGAAACGGCAGGCACGCTTGATGATTTTATTAGGGTATCTGCATTGCTTTTAAAACCGATGGGACGGTTCAACATGATCTGCAGACCGGAGAGGCTTTGTGACACAATGGAATCACTCAGAAAATATGGACTTGAACCGAAAGAGCTTACAATGGTGCATTCGGATTACAATAAGCCGCCCGTGATGTTTTTATTGAATGCTGTAAAGGGCGGCGGCAAAAATCTTATGGTAAAGGTACCGTTGCTGATAGACAATACAAATTATTGACAATTGCTTTCAAAGATTGAAAGGAACAAATTATGTTATACATAGTAGCAACTCCCATAGGAAACTTAGGAGACATAACATACAGAGCGCTTGAAACGTTGAAAAACGTAGATTTGATAGCGGCAGAGGATACAAGACATACTGCTAAGCTTCTGGCGCATTTTGATATACAAAAACCGCTCGTAAGTTATTACGAGCATAATAAAATGGCTCGCGGTCCTCAACTAATAGAAAAACTTATGGACGGGGAAAATATTGCCCTTGTATCGGACGCAGGTACTCCCGGCATATCAGATCCCGGAGAAGATCTGATCCGACTTGCTATAGAAAACGGCATAGAAGTTACAATGATTCCGGGAGCCGTTGCAGGCATTATGGGGCTTGTTCTTTCCGGTCTTCCGACCGGAAGGTTTGTGTTCGAAGGTTTTTTGCCCGAGGACAAAAAAAAACGTGCAGAGCGGATTTCCAAAATAAAGTTTGAGGACAGAACCGTAATTCTGTACGAGTCACCGTACAATATAATCAGAACGCTCAAAGATATAGAAGCTTTTGCTCCCGACAGAACCGTAGTTATTTGCCGTGAAATGACAAAAAAATTCGAAGAGTTCAGAAGATGTACTGCTACAGAACACCTGGCTTACTTTGAAGAGAACGAACCTCGTGGCGAATTTGTTGTTATTCTCCAAGGTTATGACGGAGAGTTGCCGGACAATGCGGCTGCAAATACCGTGATAACCGATGAAGTTGTATACAACAAAGTATGCGAACTTATGGACAGCGGTATGGACAGAAAAAAGGCCATAAAAAGTGCGGCTGAAGTCTTATCGATATCAAGAAACGAAGCTTATGCCGCCTATGAAAAAATATATAAAAGAGAATAAAAATTTTGCCCGCCGGCAATGTTCGGAAATCGGTCCGATATCCGATTATTCAAACATCGCCGGCGGGCTGCTTTTTTAGTTGGCGGCGTATTCTACCGCGTTATAAATGCTTGCAAATTCTGCCAGACATTCACTGCAGATATTCTTTCCTTTGTAGACGGTAAGCTCACCTGCATTTGAGCAAAAAGAGCAGGACGGAGCATACTTTTTAAGTATAATCATATTTCCGTCTGTAAATATTTCCATGGAATCTCTGTCCGTGATATCCATACGGCGGCGAAGGTCGATGGGTAAAACGACTCTTCCCAATTCATCAAGTTTTCTTACTACTCCTGTAGATTTCATCATAATAGTGTCCTCCTGTTATTTAGGTTATGAAATGTATTTTTTGTAAAGTTGTTGTTTACAAGCAAGATGTTACAGCGGTATTCGACATTGTTCAATGATAATTGTAATTATTTCCCAAGAATTGCGAATAATCCTTTTATTTAAAGCATTTTTCATTTAAATTATTTCCCTTGATTTTTGGATATTTCCCAATAAAAAAGTAATATTCCCTGAAAGCCTGGCATACTTTTTAAAGACAAACTATTATTGGCAGCGGAATTTTATGCTTAATTATATATGGGTCTTTTTGCTCGGCGGCGGGATACTTTTCGGTATAGCAAACGGCAGGGCTGATGAGGTAGGAGAGGCCATCATTGAATCTTGCGGAAATGCTGTCGAGTTTTGTATCGGGATTGCCGGCATTACCGCTTTTTGGTGCGGAATAATGGATATATTAAGTCAGACCGGGGCGATAAGTTTTGTTTCAAAGTTGTTGAAACCGATAATAAAAAGGTTGTTTCCTGAGACCGTTTCGAATGAAAAAGCCGGTGAATACATTATTACAAATATAAGTGCGAATCTGTTCGGGCTCGGAAACGGTGCAACTCCGTCGGGAATCGGTGCCGTAACGGAGCTTCAAAAGGAACATATCAGGTTGTCGGGAGATACCGGAACCGGCGTTGCATCAGACAGTGTAGGTCTTTTTCTGGTGATAAATTCCACTGCTTTTCAGCTTATTCCTTCTACCGTTATGGCGATACTTGCATCAAGCGGTTCTGTCTACGCATCCAAAATCATACTTCCGGTGTGGATAGTTTCAATCCTTTCACTCTTGTCGGGCGTGATAACTTTCTATATTTCAAAGTATATGCGCCGAGGTTTAAAAAATATTGTGCGTGGCAGGGGAGGCAGCAGACATTGAACCTTGTAATTCCTACTTTTGTTTTTATTACGATTGTTTGCGGTGTAATATTTAGAGTGCCGTGTCTTGATTCATTTAAAAATGGTGCGACAGAGGGGCTTGAAACGATCTTGAAACTTGTTCCTACGTTGATAGGGCTTATATGTGCTGTGGGCGTTTTTCGTGCAAGCGGACTTATGGATATAATTTCAGGTATGATGGTTCCTGTTTTTGAAAGATTTGGGGTAGAATCAGATATTTCTGCAATGGTACTAATGCGGCCGGTTTCCGGAAGCGCAGCGCTTGCAATACTTAAAGATATTATTAAAGGTTGCGGAGAAAATTCCAAAACCGTTGCGGCTGCGGCGATAATGATGGGTTCTACCGAGACTATTTTGTACACATTGACAGTGTATACTTCCGAAACAAAGCTAAAAAAAGTTCCGAATGTTATTCCGGCTGTTATCGTTTCAACGATTGTTTCGACAATAGGTGCAATTATAGCGGCTGGGCTGATCTGAAGTATTTTTCGGTTGTGAGAATTTGTGTATAGGTGTATTATATTTGTGCAAATAAACTTTATTTACAGCAATTTCCGGGATTGATAGATATGCACAGAATTCTTCTTGATAAATCAAAAATTATTGTGTTTTTACTGATTGTATCGGTTATTTTCGTTTTTGCATCTTGTGCGGGGCAGGCGGAGAATACATTGTTCCCTTCCGAAAATGAGACTACGGCAGAAGTTTCGGTTCCGTCATCGTCAAATTCTTTCAATGTAAAAACTTTTGAAAGTTTAGAGGCGATTTCCGCATACAGCCATTGTGAAAAAGTGACAATACAAGGAAATATAGAACTTGCCGGGGATATTGTGTTTAATAATCCTGTCGATATAACGGTAAAGGGTTTTATTGTGTCAAATACGCATTCCGTTATTGTAAAGAGTGATAAAAAAACCGTGATAAATGTAGATATAACATCCGGAAGTACTGTATCCGAGGGCGCAATAATAATTGATGCCCCGAATTCTGCATTGAATTGGACAGGCGGCTGTGTGCCGGGCGTAGAGCATGTAATTGAAAATATGAATGTGAAGTCATTTAATGACAATGACCTGAGCGAAAGGCTTACGGGCGGAACGGGCAAATCTGTTTTTGAAAGCGTTTCACTAAAAGATCCGAAAGGCTCTGATATCGGTTGTGAGTTCTCGGTAAAAGGGAATGTAATAACTGTACTTTATCCTTTTTCTTTGCATGAAAATAAATTGCGTGATTCCGAAATAGAAATTTCAGCGTCTGATTGTAAAGAAAAATTAATTACGGACAGGAATAAAAATAAAGCGGACAAGCTTTCCCTTAACGGTAAGTATGTGTTGACGTTGAGTGACGACGAAGGCAATACACGCGGATATTATTTAAATATAAAACGTCGATGTGAAAGTCTTCCGGTTATTTCAGTTTATACGGATGGCGGAAAGAGCATAGACAGCAAAGAAACATATGTTTCGGCTCAGCTTGGAATTGATTGCAGCGGTTCGAAGGAATACAAAAATTTTTCACTTGATACAAAATCAGTGGGAATTAAAGGTCGTGGAAATGCATCGTGGAATTACACTGACAAAAAAGCGTACAGACTTAAATTTGATGAAAAAGTTTCTGTTTTAGGTATGAAAGCCGACAAAGATTGGGTTCTTGTGCCAAATTACTTTGATAAAAGTCTGATACGGAATGTTACTGCGCACGAACTTGCAAAGCAGATGGAAAATCTTGAGTACACGCCTACTCATATTTTGGTGGATTTGTTTTTGAACGGCGAGTATCGCGGTGTCTATACGATTGCTGATAAGATAGAGGTATCAAATAACAAGGTTGATATCGAAACCTCCGACAACGTAGTAAATCCGGGATTTTTGATAGAGATAGGTTGGGATTATTCATCTGAAAACATATATGGTAAAGACTATTTTGATGTTGAAATTATAAAGAGACTGTATGTAAAAGATCCGGAAATTACGTCAAGATATAACAGCCGTATGAACGATATTATCGAGTATGTAAGATTGACGGACAGGGCGATTTCGTCAGGCGAGGGATACGAGAAATACATCGATGTTGATTCAATGGTAGATTGGTTTATAATCGCCGAACTCACAAACAATACTGAGATGGCATTTTACAGGAGTTGTTATTTTTACAGAGAAGAGGGAGGCAAAATTAAAATGGGCCCCGTCTGGGACTTTGATATGGCATTCGGAAACCACAGCGCAGATATATCCGGATATGACGGATGGGCAACTGCTGAGGCAGAGTTTGCGTATGTAAATGACACATGGACTACTTATCTTATAAAAGATAAAGTGTTTATGGATAAAGTACGTGCACGCTGGAATGAAAAGAAAGAAATCCTTTTAAAGACTGCAGAAGATACAATAGACAATTCTCTGGCGATAATAGGTGATTCGCAAACAGAAAACTTCAAAAAGTGGGATATTCTAGGCAAGCAAATCGGAGAGGGAAATGTCGATTACAATGAGTATGATACATACGAAAAGCAGGTTGAATATGTGCGTGAATTTGTGGAAAAACGTGCGGAATGGATGACCAATCGGCTGAACAACGGTTGATTTTTCGGAGGATTAATCGGTGAAAAAAACTGATAATGTGAACAGATACATAAAAAATACCGCGCTCATTCTTGCTTTTCTGACAGCGGTCTCATATATATTATTTATTTGGAAGTCTCCTGTGTTTGATATATTGGAAACTGCTGTGAACACTGTTGAAGCGGAAAGCTTTACTGTTGTGATGAATAAAGACGGTAAAGATACGGAGTATAGAATCGTTATAGACTTTAAAAATGAAGATATAGCGATGTTATCGGAAAGTAATGCCGGGAATTTTGTTAGCGGAATATACGGTGGTTATTACTTTGAATGTGAATTTATTTCCGGGGAAAATAAGTTCAGCGGCTCTAAAAAAGATATAACGAAAGACATAGAGACTTTATTCGTACGATGGAATGATATAAAAAACGGAACCGTTGACAGCTTTGATGCGGAAAGTGTGTTTGATTTTTTAAGCATTATAACAGGAACGGACAGCAAGGTAATAAGGGCTCACATAGATGAGACAAATTTAAAAAAAACGGTTCTGTCGGCGTTTAAAATATTAAGTGATCGTGAGTGGATGACGGAGTGTCTTAGTCATAAAAGAGTTATAAAGACCGATTCCGTAACGAATTGTTTTGATTTTAATTTTACGATTCTGGGCGAAACAGTACACGGTCTTTTGATAGAATGCGCGAAAACTTCATTTGCCGAATTTGCAATCGAAGATATTACGAGGAAAATCAAGTCGTTAGAGAGCACGATGGTCTTAAAAACGGACCTCACAACAAAACACGGATACCTTAAAACTGTTACTATGTACGGTGAAAAAAACGGCACAGAATTCAAACTCGAATATGAATTCAAAAACATAGGGAAAACGAAAATAGAAGCCAATGAGTTATCAAAATATATTGAATATTGCATTTGATATTTTTTCTTGCCAACATTATTGTTTTCAGTTATACTAAATTTAACAAAAGGACAGGCATCGGGAGCGGTTCGGTGCGGGGATTAAGATTTGATATGGAAATTTTTACACGGCTGACTTAATACCGGTGGCATCCTATATAAAAGGAGGAATTAGGCATGTTAGTAAAGTTTAATTGCAAGAATGCAAATTTGTGGAACATCACAATTGAGGCGATGGAAAAGAAAATCGAGTCGAGATTTTCGCGTTACTTCGATACAGATGATGTTGCGGTAAATGTAAAGGTTACCGAGCAAAAACTTGGATTTAAGGTTGAGCTGACAATGCCGTATTTAGGTCAGCAGCTCAGAGCAGAAGTTACTGATAAAGAAAGCCCTCTTGCAGCATTTGACAAAGGCATGGATGTTATGGAAAGACAGATGTCGAAATGCAAGACAAAGCTCAAGAGAAATAAGCGCCAAGTGATAGAGGTTGCCGCAGCGCCTGCAGAATATGCTGAAGACGATACGGATTACGAAGTAGTCAGAACAAAGAATTACGAAATGAAACCGATGACGGTTCAGGATGCTATTTTAAATATGGAAATGCTCGGACATGCATTCTATATGTTCCGCGATGCAGATACTGGTTCTTATGCTACCGTATATAAGAGGGCAGACGGTGCTTACGGCTTGATTGTGCCGAAATAAAGTGATAAAATAAGCCTTGGTAAAGGCGGCATGCCGCGTATACGTGGTATGCCGCCTTTTATGTTGAAAACAATTATACGATTTATGTATACAAGCATACAAATCTTAAGGAGCGATGTTCCTCTATGGGAGAAAACGATTTTACAAATGACACAGTGGAAAATGATTTTTCCGATATCGAAAAGGATATTCCGACAGAGGATTCTTTGACGGGAAATACAGAGCCTTCCGATGCTGTTGTTTCGGCAGATATTTCCGAAAGTGAGCCGGAAGAAAATATTGATGCGTCAGAACCTTCAGAGTCTGATGAGATTGCTGAAGACGGTGACGGGTCGTCTGAAAATGAGGCAGACGATGTTCTGGAGCAAAAAGATCATAAGGCTGACCTTGACGGATACAGAGCATATCGCAGAAGAACTGTTCAGCAGGACGAAAATGCGAAAAGTGCAGAGAAAAAGGTTTCTTCTAAAAAGTTTACTGATATAAAGTTCGGAAGTATTTCCATTTATGCGATAGTGCTTGCTTTGTTTACATTGCTGGACTTCTTTGTGGTACATATTTTTGCGAGTAATCAGTCATATAATGTTTCTGACAAAATACTTTCAGCGCTCGGATTTGATGCGTTGCATTTTACAAATATCACATATTCTCAAATTTGTCTGGGACTCGGATATTTTGTTGCGTTCCTTCTCGGAGGTATAGTTCTTTTCATACTTATGAAGATTCTCAACAAGTTATTTGAAAATTTCCCGATTGGTAAAATCGGCGGAGCTTATCCTGCTATTGTACTGGGAATATTTACAATAGTTTTTATTGTGGGATTTGCAATTGCGTATTTTTCGAACGATGCGCTTCTCATTCCGGCTGTATATCGTTGGGGTGCTCCTGCAGCCGCTTATTTGGGCGGATTGATGTTTTACGGAGCGTCTAAGCTTCATGTAGGTATAGAATACTGATAATAAAAGAGGTTGTAGTTATGCGAAAAGAACATATTGAATTATTTGAAAAAGTAAAAAAACTCGGTCAGGAGCAGCTGTTAGCTTTTTACGAAGAGCTTTCTGCTGAAGAGCAGGATGCATTGGTTGCTGATATAGAAAGTATCGATTTTGCATTGATGAAGGAGCTTTTTGAAAATGCAGGAAAGCCGACTGCAAACAATAAGGACGCTGTTTTGTCTCCCATAGAGGCTGCTGACAAAACAAATATGTCTGCAGAGCTTGCCGATAAGTTTGTTACGGCAGGAGATAGAGAACTTTCGAAAGGCAGAGTAGCAGCTGTTACGATGGCAGGCGGACAGGGTTCGAGACTCGGACACGATGGTCCGAAAGGTACTTATGATATAGGACTTCCTTCACATAAGTCACTTTTTGAGATACAGTGCGACGGACTTAAAAAGATTTCCGGAAAGTGCGGCAAAAACATTCCGTGGTACATAATGACAAGTCAGATAAATCACGCTGACACAGTTGCTTTCTTCAAAGAAAACAATTACTTCGGATATTCCAAGGATGATATTTTTTTCTTCCCGCAGAATATGATACCGGTTGTTTCGATGGACGGAAAACTTCTTCTTGAGAGCAAAAGCAAAGTTCTCAGAAGTCCCGACGGAAACGGCGGTCTTTTCTCAGCGGTAGTCAGCTCCGGTGCTCTTGCAGACATGCAGAAACGCGGCGTAAAATGGGTGTTTATTTGCGGAATAGATAACTGTCTGGTAAATATGGTTGATCCTATGTTTGTAGGTTACACATTGGAGTCAGGCGTACCTGCTTCTGCAAAATCTTTCGTAAAGAGAAGTTTTGATGAGAAGGCAGGTATTTTGTGTCGCAAGGATGGAAAGCCGGGAGTTATAGAATATACCGAGGTTCCTGAGAAAGAAGCGAAGATGACCGATGAAAACGGTTGCTTTGTATACGGTGACGCAAATGTTCTGAACTACGTTTTTGATATAAGCGTTCTTGAGAGCATTGCCGGAAACGGAATGTGTTACCATACCGCTTGTAAGAAAATTACTTACTTAAACAGCGACGGCGAAATTGTTACTTCAAAGTCTCCCGATGCATATAAATTTGAATTGTTCTTATTTGATGCATTCGATTTTATCGACGATATGAGAATACTCAGAATAGACAGAAAACTCGAGTTTGCACCGGTAAAGAACAAAGAAGGAGAGGACAGCCCGGCTTGGGCAAGAGATTTGTATATGAAAGCTAATAAGATTCAGATGAAAACGCCCCTCGTTGAGATGGACGGCGACGAGATGACAAGAATTGTATGGAAAAAGATAAAAGATATTCTTCTTACTCCTTACATTGACCTTAAAACTGAGTACTATGACCTCGGTATAGAAAACAGAGATGCGACAGATGACCAGGTTACAAAGGATTCAGCAAATGCTACTAAAAAATACGGTGTAGCAGTAAAATGTGCGACAATCACGCCCAATGCCGCACGTGTAAAAGAGTTCAATTTAAAGAAAATGTACAAGAGCCCGAACGGCACAATCCGTTCCATTCTGGATGGCACCGTGTTCCGTGCACCTATCCTTGCTGACGGTATCAGCCCCCTTGTAAAAGGCTGGGAGAAACCTATCGTTATCGCAAGACATGCGTACGGTGACATTTATTCGGCTATCGATGCTAAGGTTCAGAAAGGTTCGACGGCGGAACTCGTAATTACAGCACCTGACGGAACCGTTACAAAATCTGTTATCCACGATTTCGCAAAGACAGACGGTATCGTAATGGGTATGCATAACGAGGATTCTTCGATAGAAGGTTTTGCGAGAGCTTGTTTTGAATATGCTATATCTGAGAAAATGGATTTGTGGTTCTCCTCAAAGGATACCATTTCAAAGACTTATGACCACCATTTCAAAGATATTTTCAATGATCTTTACGAAAATGAGTACAAGGGAAGATTTGAAGCACTCGGAATTACATACTTCTACACATTGATTGACGATGCGATTGCAAGAGTTATGAAATCAAAGGGCGGATTTATTTGGGCTTGTAAGAACTATGACGGTGACGTATTCTCCGATATGCTTGCAACTGCTTTCGGAAGCCTTGCTATGATGACATCGGTACTTGTATCGCCTCACGGTTATTTTGAGTACGAGGCTGCTCACGGAACTATTCCGAGACATTACCATAAGTACCTTGCAGGAGAGAAAACTTCGACCAACCCGATTGCTACAATATTTGCATGGACTGGTGCTTTGGCAAAGAGAGGCGAGATGGACGGTATCGACGAATTGGTTTCATTTGCAAAAAGAATGGAAGATGCAGTTCTCGAAACAGTTGGTTCAGGTTATATGACAGGTGACCTTGCACTTATTTCGGAACTTCCCGAAAAACATGTACTTGACCTTGATGAGTTCCTTAACAAGGTTGCTTCAAATCTTTAATTCTCGATAAAAAAGATTTTAACGCGATGCGAAGTAAACGCTTCGCATCACGTCATAAAAATAAAAATAAGGCGAAAGCCGAAGGGAGATATTATAAATGGGAGTTATTAAATTCGATTATAAAAATGCTGAGAAATTTGTTCAGCCTTACGAGATTGATATGCTTTCTGCTCAGGTTTCAGCAGCACACGATATGCTTCATAACAAAACCGGCGCTGGCAACGATTATGTGGGTTGGGTAGACCTTCCGAAGAATTTTGACAAAGAAGAATATGCTCGCATAAAGGAGTGCGTAGAACGCATAAAGTCTGACTCTGATGTTCTTATCGTAATCGGTATCGGTGGTTCTTACCTCGGTGCAAGAGCTGCGATTGAGATGCTCACAGGTTCTTTCTACAACCTTGAGGCAGTAAAAAATCGCAAGCAGACAGCAGTACTTTTTGCAGGTTGCAACATCAGCGCTTCATATATGTGCGATCTTATGAAGATTATTGACGGATATGATGTTTCCGTAAATGTTATTTCAAAATCAGGTACAACAACAGAGCCTGCCATTGCTTTTAGATTCCTCAAAGAACATATGGAAAAAAAATACGGCAGAGAAGGTGCTGCAAAGAGAATTTATGCGACTACAGACAAGGCTCGCGGAGCACTTAAGAAACTTGCCGATGCAGAAGGTTACGAGACATTTGTTATTCCGGATGATGTTGGCGGAAGATTTTCAGTTCTTACTCCCGTAGGACTTCTTCCTATCGGTGTTGCAGGTGCAGACCTTGATAAGATTATGGAAGGTGCCGAGAAAGCTTACGAAGAGTATTTGGAGCCTGATGTTACAAAGAATGATTGCTACAAATATGCTGCTGTCAGAAATGCTCTTTACAGAAAAGGCAAAGATATCGAAATTCTTGTAAACTATGAGCCTTCGCTTCACTACATTACAGAATGGTGGAAACAGCTTTACGGCGAGAGCGAAGGAAAAGACCAGAAAGGTATATTCCCTGCAGGTGTTGACTTCACTACAGACCTTCACTCTATGGGACAGTACATTCAGGACGGTCAGAGAAAGTTGTTTGAGACTGTTATATCTGTTGCAACTCCTAAACAGAACATCATTTTACAGGTCACAGAAGACGATATTGACGGTCTTAACTACCTCGCGGGAAAAGATATGGATTATGTAAACAAACAGGCTGCAAAGGGTACTATGATGGCTCACGTTGACGGCGGTGTTCCGAATCTTGAAATAGAGATTCCTGCTATGGACGAATTCAGCTTCGGCGCACTTGTTTACTTCTTTGAGAAAGCTTGCGGTATCAGCGGCTATATGCTCGGAGTAAATCCGTTCAATCAGCCCGGTGTAGAAGCTTACAAGAAAAATATGTTTACATTGCTTGGTAAGCCGGGTTATTGATAAGTTGACTTTCAAAGCCGATGACTGAGTTTTCTCTGCCGTCGGCTTTTATTCTATGGAGGATTTGCATGGGAAATTTACAAGCAAAGAAAAGAATAGTATGTATGATGCTAGCACTGGTGTTTTCGTTGCAGTTGTTTTTGTTACCTGAAATGGTCTCTCACGGAGCACAAAGTACAGAACTGACATTTAACGGTGAAAAAGTTGCAGCAAACATTAGTGGTTATTCTTCTGCCAATAACGGCAACTATACTTTTTCTTCAAAACTTACAATAGAGTTTGATGAACCGAGCAAGGGATATTTTAACCGTTATACAATCGAGTATATTTCTGATGTTTACATCAGCGGTACTGTTTATTATAAGCTTGACGGCCGTACAAAAAGAGAGGAATTCTTTCTTGAGAGTGGTACAAAAGCATCGTTTTCGTCACTTATAGACGGATATCTTGATTCTAAAACAGGAAACCGATTGGAAAAGATTGTTTTCGAGCCGCTTTCAAAAGATACTGCTTCGCTCAGGATTTTGTCGATAAAAACAACAACATACGATGTTTTTAAAAGTGAGACTGCATACATAGAAAATGACCGTTTCAAAGTAGGTTGCTGCCTTATATGGGGTGGCGGTCTTAACTATATCGAAGATAAAAAAGATAATGATTCTACCGTGACCAACATGCTCAATCATTGCGATACGGGACGATTGGTTCAGCAGTCTTATTACGGCACATCGGAATCTCCGTACAGACCGGGTTACTATAATAACTCAGTGTGGGGATACAATCCGGTGCAGGGCGGAGACCAGCACGGAAACAAGAGTAAGTTGGTGGATTTTTCGATAAATACAGATACAATTTATGTGAAGTGCAGACCTCTTGACTGGTCAAAAGACGATGAGGCGACTCCTTCGTATATGGAAAATGTGTACAAGCTAGAAAAGGATCATATAAAAGTCGATAACAGATTTATTGATTTTTCGGGTTACAGTCACGGTAAGGCAAGACACCAGGAGCTTCCGGCTTTTTATACGATAAGCTATCTCGATACATTTACTTTCTACAACGGAACAAAACCGTGGACGGGAGGTGATCTTACTGTAAAAAAGAATCTTCCGTTCTGGGGAGATCCTTCAACAAACGCACAGTGCTATTTCAATGTGAAGAAGGGCAATACAGAGACTTGGTGTGCATGGACAAGCAGTGAGAAAAAATACGGACTCGGACTCTATACGCCAAATGTAAGTATTTTACTTGCAGGAAGACACGCATACAACGGAAGTAAAGATCCGGCAGATAGTGCGACAAATTATGTTGCTCCCCTCATAACATCACTTATGCAAAGTTATGAGCCTTTCCAGTATAGTTACTATATTACCGCAGGCTCTGTAGAAACAATAAGATCGGTATTCACACAAAATAAAACAAACCAGACTTATGCGGATTTATCATATGATACGACAAATCTTTCTTTTGACAAATCATATGAAGTGAATGCACTTACCGGCATAAAAAATGTAACGATTACTCACGATGCAACCAAAGGCGCTGCGGTGTATAAAGCTCCTGCGACGGCAACTTCATATAAAGGCGATTGTGATTCTTATTCGTACATTTATTTTTCAAGTGATGTAAATACGCAGAATTACAGATACATAGTTTTTTCGTATATGTTGCCAACGACAAATATGACAAATGACTATAACGCTGAGTTTTTTGTTTGTACAGGTACACGTCAGAAAGCTGAGAGCGGATATTCGCACAAGGAGAGTCTGACACGCGACGGCAAGTTCCATTCGGTAGTAATAGATATGTATACAAAGAAAGCCGAAAACGGAAGTTATCTGTGGCCGTCGGGCGGAGAGAGACTAAACTGTATAAGGCTTGATTTTGACAAAGCCATGCCTAATGACATGTTGTATATAACAGGTTTTGGACTTGCCAAGACTCTTTCGGAAGCGAATAATTATGCATCTGAATTCTTGAAAACTCCGTCATCCGGCGGAAGTACAACTCCGTCACAAACACCCGGATCGAATATAGTTATCCCTACATTTGATCCTGAGATAACATCAGGTGTGGCTACAGCACCATCTGTTCCTGCTACATCAGCACCGGCAGGTGAAACTGAGCAACCGACTCAGACTCCTGATTGTGAATCACCACTGGTTACTGACGTCCCTGTAAGTCCGGGAAATAATGAGAATTCTGACGAAAACGTTGATTATCCTGATGATGAATATATCGAAGAGGATGAATACAATTCCTCAGGAATTAGTATGTTCGGCATAATTGCGATAATAGCAGGTGTCGGGTTACTCATTATCGCAGGTGCAATTATACTGATAGTGGTTTTGGTAAAAAAGAAAAAGAAAAAAGCAGCGGCAAATATCGCAGCTGAACCTGCTGTCGATCTTGAAAACGATTGCAGTATAATTTAATTGAAATAAAAAATAGGAAAGGCTCCCTCGGCTGTGCCGGGGGAGCCTTTTTATGTGGCGAAGCTACCGATAATCGTAAGTGAAAAAATTTGCAACTAAAACCGTTTTTTTACGAGATATAGACATATAAGTTGTGTTTTATTTTACAATATTGTTAAATAATATTAACGATTTTGTTTCAAAAATATTTTATAAGGAGATTTCGGATGATACGAAAGTTTTTTAATAATGAAACAAGTAAAAAAATAGTTTCGTTATTTATTGCGATGATATTTACAGTACAGTTGTTTTTTGTGCCGGGAATGGTTTCTCACGGTGCAGAAAATGTGAACCTTTCTTTTAACGGAAAGAATGTCCCTGTAAGTGTAAGCGGTTATACATCTGCATCACAAGGTCGATATACTTTTAAATCAAAACTTACTTTTGATTTTTCAAACCCGGCCGGTGCGAAGTTTAACCGATATACTTTAAACTATACTGCGAATGCTTGTATAGGAGGACGAATATATTATAAAGTGTCCGGTGCGACTAAAAGTGAAGAATTCTTTTTGGAAAGCGGCACAAATGTTTCATTTTCGTCATTGATTGACGGATACCTTGATTCAAAGCAGGGCAGCAGTATTGAGAAAATTGTTTTTGAACCGCGTTCTGCGTCTACCGCACAGCTTAAAATAAGTTCCGTAAAAACCGTTGTGTACGAAGTGTATAAAAATCAGACGGTGTACATAGAAAATGACCGCTTTAAAGTAGGTTGCTACCTTATATGGGGCGGCGGTCTTAACTACATCGAAGATAAAAAAGACAACGATCCTACCGTGACGAATATGCTTAATCATTGTGATACGGGACGTTTGGTACAGCAGTCATATTACGGTTCTATGGAATATCCGTATCAGCCGGGAAATTATAACGGTTCTACATGGGCATATAACCCTGTACAGGGCGGTGACCAGCACGGAAATAAAAGCAAATTAGTTGACTTTGTCGTAACGTCAAATTCTATTTACGTCAAATGCAGACCGCTTGATTGGTCTAAAAATAACGTACTGACTTTTTCGTATATGGAGAATGTTTATAAACTGGAAAATGATCACATAAAAGTCGATAATCGCTTCATTGATTTTTCCGGTTATAATCACGGAAGAGGTAAACATCAGGAACTTCCTGCTTTTTATACAATAAGCTATCTTGACACATTTACTTATTATGACGGTAAAGATCCGTGGACAAATGATACTCTTACTGTGAAACGAAATCTTCCGTTCTGGGGTAATTCCGCAACAAGCTCTCAGTGTTACTTCGGTATGGAAAATGAAAATACCGAGACTTGGTGTGCGTGGACCAGCAAAGACAAAGGTTACGGTCTGGGATTGTACACACCGGATGCCAGCATATTGCTTGCAGGCAGATACAACTATAACGGCAGTAAAGAACCGAAAAATAGTGCCACAAACTATGTTGCACCGCTTATAACATCAGTAATGCAAAACTATGTTCCGTTTCAATATAGTTACTATATAACTGCAGGTACGGTGAGTACAATCCGTTCTGTATTTACTAAAAATCATGAAGCGTTGACATCCGGAAGCGACAAGATTGATACAACTAATTTAAGCTTCGATAACGCTTCTGATATAAAGGCATTTTCAACCAGAAAAGATGTAATGATATCTCACGACAAACTTACAGGCTCGGCGGTATTAACTGCGCAGACCCCTTCACTTTCAGGTGCTTGCGATGCTTATGCTTATTTAAAATTTTCAAATGTAAATACAAAAGACCACAGATATGTCGTTCTTTCATACAAAGTTGAATCTTCTGACCACTATAACTCACGCAACCTTGAACTGTTTGTTTGTGCCGGAGATATAGAGGAGGCGACAGGCGGTTATTCTTACAGAGAACGTTTGTCTGTTGATGGTACTTTCCATTCTTTGATTATAGATATGTGGAATAAGAAAGCTTTTAACGGAAGTGCGCTGTGGCCGTCAGGCGGTGCTCCGCTTCATGCTGTCAGATTGGATTTTGACGGCGCGAGTGCCGGCGACAGGTTATCCATAACGGGATTTGCTCTTGCGGCATCTTATTCTGAAGCTACGGCGATTGGAAATTCCTTTAACAAGGCGGCAAATTCTGTGTCAAGTTCAGAAAATGGTTTTACAGCCGGTACAAATATTGTAATACCTACAAAGCCGGCAGCTGACACACCTGCAAAACCGAACAATTCAAATCCGGGTAATAATAACACAAATAATAATGCTTCGAGCTCAGATAATTACGGTTCAAATTCAGATAATAACAGTACCATTACTGATACAGACAGTACAGATAATTCGACTGACAATTATCCGAACAACAATTATGATACCGGTGAAGATAATCCGGGAGGCAATTTCGGTGAAGACGGTTATGGTAAAGGCGACGACAATGAAAAAGGCATGAACATTGTACTTATTGTGTGCATATCTGCTTTTTGCGGTGCTGCAATAGCCGGTATTATTACGACCATTGTTTTACTGATTAAAAAGAAGAAAAATAAAAAAACACAGGTGCCGGTAAATGAGCAATCGGTAAAAACTGACATTCCTGCCGATGAGGAATTCACGGATTGGAGCATAATATAATAAAATATATAAGGATGCTGATTGAAAATCAGCATCTTCTCCTTTAAGTTAAAAGCAGGAAGCGCGCGACGGTCATCCGTCGCGCGCTTCCTGCTTTTGAAATCGTTACGCCGTAGGCGTAATTAAATCAATATGAGTTCCAATATAAAAACCACCACACAGGCAGAGCCTGCTACCCAGAAAAGATTTGATGTAAACCATGCAACCGCTATTCCTACGACCAATGCTGCGATGCCTGACCAGATGCTTTGGGTTGAGTGGATTATTGCCGGGAAAGTCATTACTGCGAGAGTTATGTAGGGCACATAGTAGAGGAACGATTTTAAAAATTGACTTTTGATTTCCCTGCGAAGAACTGTCATCGGGATGACTCGTATCAGGTATGTGACTCCGACCGTTATCAGTATGTATATGTAGATATTGTGATTCATTTTGACGTTTCCTCCTTTACGGGGAAGAGCAATGCCGCAATGCTTGATATAAGCAATGTGAGAATGATTGTGATAATACCGGACGATACTTCTTTTATGTAGGGAATTACTGTGCAGAGATAGCTCGCAAGCATTGATACAGTGACGAGTCCGAGAATGATTTTATTTTTCTTTCCTGCGGGTATTATCACTGCGAGGAACATTCCGTAAAGGCTGACGCTGAGTGCGCTTACGATGCCTGCCGGCAGTGCATTTCCGAGTACAACTCCGACACCGGTGCCTATTGTCCACGCAGGCTGGGCGAGAGCCATTATTCCGAAGCAGAAGAACGGATTTACATAGCCCGGTTGTGATATGGAGGCTCCGAACATTTCATCGGTGAGGTAGAAGCTGAGCAATATACGTTTTGCGAGTGAAGTTTCCTTTGATATACGCTGGCTGAATGCGCAGGACATCAAAAAGTAGCGTGCGTTTGCTATCAATACCATAACGGCGATTGCGACATAACCGGCACTCTCTGCAATCAATGAAAATGTGGCATATTCGCCTGCTGATGCAAGCATAAAGAAACTTGTCAGCGAAGCTTGGAAAGCCGAAAGACCTGCCGCTTTTGCGTGAATTCCGAGTGAAAGAGACACGGCGAAGTAACCGAGCGCAATCGGTATACCTGTTTTCATCCCTTCAACAAATTTTTGTCTATTTGATATTCCGAGCTGATTTAACGGCGAATCCTTTGACATGCTGAAAATGCGTCTCCTTCCTCTGAAAAATCTCACGCCGTCTATTTTACCACAGAGAAATAAAATTGCCACATTGAATTAAAAAAAGTTTTATTATATGACGAATTTTGTTATAATTCATACATATTCCGGATATGAAAGGACGAATAATTATGAGTGATGGTGTAGCACTTCCTACAAGTGACAGAACGACGGTCAATGAGAAACCGGCAGATATATGGGTTTGCCCCGAATTTAAAGTATCAGGTGTGTTTTCTTCTCATATGGTACTCCAGCGAGACAGGGAAATTTCCGTGTGGGGCTTTTCAACTGCAGTGGGCAGCGTGGTTACTGCAGAATTTATGGGAGATACTGTAACGGCGCTTGTAGATAGCGACAACAAGTGGCTCGTAAAACTTCCTGCAAAGGCATATACAAGAGTGCCTCAAACTATGAAAATATACGATGATAAGGGTCACGAGACAATTTTTGAAGATATTCTTATAGGTGATGTGTGGCTTGTCGGCGGTCAGTCAAATGCAGAACTTCCGCTTGCACCATGTATGTGTATGACTCCGGATATTGTTTTTAACGAAAATGATAATTTCAGATTATTTATGCAGACGCAGAATTATGTCTACACGCATCAGGAGTATTGCAACTATCCGCAGAGAGATATAGTTAATCCGGATTGGCAATGGAAACGCCCGTCTGAGGGAGCGTCACTTGAGTTTTCTGCAATCGGTTGGTATTTTGCACAAGAACTGACAAAACATATCGATATCCCTATCGGAATGATAAATGTTTCTGCAGGCGGCGCCTGTATAAGAGAACTTGTTCCCGAAGAACTTGCGTACTCTATGGGCTACACATTCGGTGCAAACGTCAGGGAGGCCGGCTACTACAATGCATTGATAAATCCTTTCATAGGACTTCAATTCAAAGCAATGATTTTCTTCCAGGGTGAAAGCGAAGGCGGCGACAAAACTTTTGCAATGCGCTATGCCGACGAACTTTCTCAGCTCGTTGCAAACGAAAGAGAACTGTTTGGTTTTGATTTCCCGTTTTATAACATGCAGCTTACGGAATATTCCGATCCCGGAGCGTTTCATTTCCCTTGGCACTACATCGTGCGTGTTCAGCAGTTTGACGCGTTAAAAATTATTCCCGACTCGGCTTTGATAGTAACTATGGATTACGGCAACCTCGAGGGCTACGATGATATTCATTCACCGCTGAAAAAGCCTCTTTCGGACCGTGCTGTGTTGCTTGCTCTGGCAAGAGAGTACGGTATAGGAAAGGAAGAAGAAGTTTCATCCCCGATGCCTGTAAAGGCTGAATTGTCTGCTGACAAAAAACAGGTGGTTATCACTTTTGAAAACGTGCGTGAAGATCTCACAGTCAAGGGCGCATCGTTAAATGGTTTTTGCCTTGGCGATTATGAAAACAGAATTTCCGTCGAAGCAATCATTTCCGGCAAAAATACAGTTACCGTAAATGTCCCCGAAGGTTGCGAATTTGATTCAATCGGTTACGCTGTCCAAAACAGTATCACAGGTGATTTCGCAAACCTCAGAAATTCAATCGGTATGCCTTGCCCGGCGTTTATGGTTGGGGTAGAGTAAGCGGAAAATAATTAATTCTATATTTACAGAATCGTTTTGATCTTAAAACACTACGCATTCAAAAAGTTGAACACTTTTTGAATGCGTAGTTTGTATCAATTTTGAGTTTTTATTATGAATTATCATGCATTTTTTGATACGGGTTGCACCCGGTTGCAAAAGTTGCATTTTTGATTTAGGGCTGCATTGGAGTTACTTGAGTATTTCGTGAGGCTGAGGATGCTCTATTTTGTCGGTATCCCTTTCTCTTGAAAAGCTTAATTCAACAAATTCCATGAGATCGCTGTTAAATTTCCAATGAGAATCGGCAAACCAATGGTTCATAAGCGTTGTGTATTTGGAAATTAACGAGTGGACAGCTGAAAGGGAGAAAAGATTTGCCATAGCACCAATATGTTTTTCAAACCACACTTTGCGAGTGTCTTCTATAGAATCGTATTGGTAATCCGTATTTTCTTTATACATCTAATGTCCGTTAACCGCATTTGCTCTTACATAGCGCCATTTTTGCGAATTACTTTCTCTGTGAATCAGCTCATATTTTTGTGCACACATTTTGGTTATTTCTTCGATAACCTTAAAGAAGAGTTCGTCTGTACTTATTGCTTGCGCAATAGTTGTTCTTCTACCGAAATCTGTTTCGGCGGTTATACGCAGTCCCTCAATTCGACAATACATATTAAATCCCTGAGATGCATTATCAACTATTTCTTGAGAAAAATATGATGCTAATTCAACTTTGGCCGATTCAATCTGCTCAGGCAAATCGCTTGGCTTTTTCGCTTTTTTAGTAAACAAGTCAAAGAATCTCATACTCTATACCCCAATAATAGTTTTTATTATTATACCACTGCTAAAAATCATTATACCACTGCTAAAAATCATTGCAATGCATCACGATGAAACTATTCTTTTTGACAATGAAATTATTCTCTCACAATGAAATTAACCTCTTATTCCCAAGTGTGTAAAAGCCTTATGCCGCAAGGGGGTTCGGTTATAGACAAAGCACGATGATTTCGTATCAAAACTATAGTGATAATATGGTCGAAGTATAGTGACTCAAACATTATTTATAGTATTTATCTTTCAATCTAAAAAATAACTGTAGAACTACTAAAGTAATCTTAATATTTCTTCTTCTGACCACAGTTCGTTTGGGAAAATCGAGATATCATCTTTGTGTTTCCTGATAATACGAATTGGTTCTTCTGTGTTGTCGTAGACATGCATAATGTCACAAAGGTTCATTAAATGTTTAATATTTTTCAATGATTTGTCATAACGGTTTCGTATTTTGTCTTCATCGACATTATGTCCGCCGAGTGCTACTCTTGCTGCAACTCGGGCAACATTAACAGATGGATTTACTGTAAGAACAAAAATACATTTTATGAAATATCCCTCTGCTTTTGCTTTCTCTAAAATATCAAGTTTATAATGAGAGGAGAGTACTGTTTCAAATGTAAAGTCTTCTTTTTTTGCTATAGATTGATAACGCATCTTATCTGCAAGGACAGCAGATTCTTCGTTACTCATTCCTGTCGTGTGTGATATATCGTCTGCGTTGGTATATGTTCCGACAATATCAAGAAATTGTGTGATGGTACTTTTGCCCGAACCGTTTGGACCGGCAAAAACAAGCAACATGGGCTTTTTATCCGACATAAGTTTTCTTACCGTCCTCTGTTTCAATATAAGCCTTTTGTTTTACTCGATCATATCTGGCAATAGGTTTTCTACAAGTTTTTGCTTTGTGAATAGCCGATTTTACAGCCTCTTTTGCGCGAGTGTCCATTTCCTCTTCGTTTTTGGAAAACATTTCACTCGTATTATCCGCTGATACAACAGTTATTGATCGATTGTCGGTCAATTTAATTGTTTTATTCATAGCTATTCCTCCAATGATAGATTACGTTGAATATATCAACACATATAGTGTACTATATTTTACGAAGATATTCAATCATAGGTACAATTCAAAAATCTGATATCATGCCAATTTCACCTTGATTTCTCCGCTAATAATATCGAAAAAACCTCACTGAATAAAATTTAAAAATTCGATATCGAGCGAATTACACCTTTTACTTTGGTGAAAACAATCGAAAAAGGGACTCACGAAAAAATTCAAAAATTTGATATCGGGCAGATTACCTCTTTCGTGCTTTGCTGGAACCTTCGAAAAAACGATCAGGGGTAGGAATTTCAAAATCGGATACCGGGCCGATTTTAATTCCTACCCCCTGTTGTTTTTATCAGAACAATCCACTTATCACGCCGTCTGCATCAACGTCGATTTTCTCGGCTGCCGGTACTTTCGGAAGACCGGGCATTGTCATAATTTCGCCTGTGAGAGCTACGATGAAGCCTGCACCTGCTGAAATTTTTACGTTGCGAACAGTAACCGTGAAGTTTTCCGGAGCACAAATCTTTGTAGCATCGTCAGAGAAGCTGTACTGTGTTTTTGCCATACAGATTGGCAAGTTGCCGAATCCGTTTGCTTCGAGCTGGGCAATTTGCTTCTTTGCTTGTGCGGTGAATGCTGCGCCGCTGCCGCGGTAGATTCGTTTAACGATGGTGTCGATTTTGTTTTCGATTGTATCGTCAAGGCCGTAGCTGAATTCAAATGTGCTCGGTGTTTCGCAAAGTCTTACAACCTCTTGTGCGAGTTCTATGGCGCCGTTGCCGCCTTCTGCCCAGACATTTGACAAACATACGTTAACGCCTAATTTACGGCATTTTTCAGCGATGAGAGCTATTTCTGCGTCTGTGTCGGTTGGGAAACGATTGATAGCAACAACTGCGGGGAGTTTGTATACATCTTTTATATTTGAAACGTGTCTTAAGAGGTTCGGCATACCTGCTGCAAGAGCCTCCAAGTCTTCACCGCCGAGCTCTGTTTTGGGAACACCGCCGTGCATTTTGAGAGCACGAACCGTTGCTACCACAACAACTGCCGACGGTTTGAGTCCGCCGAAACGGCACTTTATATCAAGGAACTTCTGCGCACCGAGGTCTGCGCCGAAACCGGCTTCTGTTACTGTATAATCTGCAAGCTTCATAGCCATTTTTGTTGCAATCATTGAGTTACAGCCGTGTGCGATGTTTGCGAAAGGTCCGCCGTGAACGAATGCCGGTGTACCTTCCAAAGTCTGAACGAGGTTCGGTTTGATAGCGTCCTTGAGGAGTGCTGTCATTGCACCGTGAGCATTGAGCTGACCTGCAGTAACCGGTTTTTCGTCATAAGTGTAGCCGACGATAATTTTTGAAAGTCTTTCCTTGAGGTCGGTGATTGACGAAGCAAGACAGAGAACAGCCATAATTTCAGATGCAACGGTGATATCGTATCCGTCCTCTCTCGGAACGCCGTTTACACGGCCGCCGAGACCGTCAGTTACGAAACGAAGCTGTCTGTCGTTCATATCCACACAACGCTTCCATGTGATTCTGCGAGGGTCAATATTGAGGGCGTTGCCCTGATAAATGTGGTTGTCGAGCATTGCTGCAAGAAGGTTGTTTGCGGCCCCGATTGCGTGGAAGTCGCCTGTAAAGTGAAGATTGATGTCCTCCATAGGAACAACCTGTGCGTAGCCGCCGCCTGCAGCACCGCCTTTTACGCCAAAAACAGGGCCGAGTGAAGGCTCTCTGAGTGCGGCAATAACATTCTTTCCGATTTTATTAAGACCGTCTGCAAGGCCGATAGAAGTCGTTGTTTTGCCTTCGCCTGCAGGGGTAGGGGTGATGGCTGTAACCAAAATGAGTTTGCCGTCTTTTTTGTCGCTGTTTAAAAGGCTGAGATCAACTTTTGCCTTGTATTTTCCGTATTGTTCGAGATTATCCTCGGGAATACCTGCCTTTGCGGCAATTTCCGTAATATTTTTCATTTGTACCGACTGTGCAATTTCAATATCGCTTTTCATCGTGTAATCTCCTTTGAAAATATCAATTAATGTTTAACAATTTTATGTTCAGCAATTATTGTTTTGCAAGCCGTGCCGCCCAAAAGGCGGCACGGCTTGCCTTTATCTAATCTTAAATTAAATCTTGTAATACTTAACAGCAGATTCGAAAATCTTCATATCGTAGTTGCCTTCGACATTCTTGTAGAGGTCAGGACCTGTACGCTCTGTGTGCCCCATTTTACCGAGAACACGTCCGTCAGGTGAAGTGATACCTTCGATTGCGAAAATTGAACCGTTGGGGTTGTAAGCAATGTCATATGTGGGCTTGCCGTTTAAGTCTACATACTGTGTAGCAACCTGTCCGTTTGCTGCAAGTTTGAGAGCGAGATCTTCGTTGCAGAGGAAACGTCCTTCACCGTGTGAAATCGGAACTGTGAAGATGTCGCCGGGCTTAACTGCTGCAAACCAAGGAGACTTGTTTGATGCGACCCTTGTGCGTACGAGCATTGACTGGTGACGGCCTATCTTGTTGTATGTAAGAGTAGGACAGTTTTCGTCGGTGTCAATGATTTCGCCGTAAGGAACAAGTCCGAGTTTTATGAGTGCCTGGAATCCGTTACAGATACCTGCCATAAGACCGTCGCGGTTCTTGAGCAAATCGTGTACGCAATCTTTTACTGCTTCGTTTCTGAAGAATGCTGTGATGAATTTACCCGATCCGTCAGGCTCGTCACCGCCGGAGAATCCGCCGGGGATAAAGATGAGCTGTGAGTCAGCCGCTGTCTTTACGAAGCGCTCTATAGAGTTTTCTATTCCCTTTGCAGTAAGGTTGTTGAGAACTATTATCTCAGGTTCGATGCCTGCACGAAGCATTGATTTTGCAGTGTCATATTCACAGTTTGTACCGGGGAATACGGGAATTACTGCTTTAACTTTCTGATGCTTTATTGCAGGAGTCGGGTAGCTTTCTGCATTGTATGTGAATGTTTCAATCGGTGTGTTCTCTGTCTTGATGTTGCAAGAGTAGATGTCCTCGAGTTTGTCCTCGTAGAATCCGCAGAGTGTTTTGCCGTCCATTACGGCCGCACCGTATGTAAAGTCAAAGTTTTCTGTTGTCTTACCAACCAAAGTTGCTCCGGCAATTGTAACGCCTTCTGCTGCCTCGATTACGAATGCACCGTAGTTGTAGCCGAAGATGTCGAAAATTGACATTGCAGCATCGTATGCAAATCCGAATCCGTTACCCATAGCCATTTTGAGAATTGCTTCTGCAACACCGCCGTATGTAGGTGTGTATACGGAGAGTGCTTTGCCGGATGTAACAAGCTCTGTTACTTTGTTGTATGTTGCGATAAGTGATGATGTAACGGGGAGTCCGTTTTCGTCATATTGGGGCTTTATCATGTATACGTTTGAACCTGCTTTTTTGAATTCAGGTGAAACGATGTTCTTTACGTCAGTTGTTGTAACTGCGAAAGATACGAGCGTCGGAGGAACATCGAGTTTTTCGAAGCTTCCGCTCATTGAGTCTTTACCGCCGATAGATGCGATTCCGAGTTCAAGCTGAGCCTTAAATGCACCGAGAAGTGCTGCGAGAGGTTTGCCCCAACGCTTTCCGTCTTTCATCGGTTTTTCGAAGTATTCCTGGAATGTAAGATATACATCTTCAAATGCCGCACCTGTTGCGATGAGCTTTGATACTGATTCAACAACTGCAAGGTAAGCACTGTGATAAGGGCTCTTTTCTGCGATGAAAGGATTGTAGCCCCATGCCATGAGTGAACATGTTGTAGTGTCTTTTTTCTCTACGGAAACTTTGTTTACCATGGCCTGCGGAGGTGTAAGCTGATACTTTCCGCCGAAAGGCATAAGTACTGTGTTTGCACCGATTGTTGAGTCGAAACGCTCGCTGAGACCTCTCTTAGAACATACGTTGAGGTCGCTTGCAAGGGCAGCATAGAGATATTCGAAACTGCCTTCGATGGTCTTTACGTATTCTTCCGGTTTTGCCGGAGTGATGTCGATATGCTTTTCAGCACCGTTTGAGTTGAGGAACTCTCTTGAAATGTCAACGATTTTGTTGCCGTTCCAATGCATTACGAGTCTAGGCTCAGCTTTTACTGTAGCAACTACCGTAGCTTCGAGGTTCTCTGAATCTGCAAGTGATTTGAATGCTTCTACATCTTCGGGTGCGATAACTACTGCCATACGCTCCTGTGACTCACTGATTGCAAGCTCTGTGCCGTCAAGTCCGTCGTATTTTTTCGGAACTGCATTGAGGTCAATAACAAGACCGTCTGCAAGCTCACCGATAGCAACGGAAACACCGCCTGCACCGAAGTCATTACATCTTTTAATCATCTTGGATGCAACGGGATTTCTGAAAAGTCTCTGGAGTTTTCTTTCTTCCGGAGCATTACCTTTCTGTACTTCCGCACCGCAAGTTTCGAGTGATTCGAGTGTGTGCGATTTAGAAGAACCTGTTGCACCGCCGCAACCGTCGCGTCCTGTACGACCGCCGAGCAGTATTACGATGTCGCCGGGGGCAGGGCACTCTCTGCGTACGTTTTCAGCAGGAGCCGCTGCGATAACCGCACCGATTTCCATACGCTTTGCTGCATATCCGTCGTGGTAAATTTCGTCAACCTGTCCTGTTGCAAGACCGATCTGGTTACCGTATGAGCTGTAACCTGCAGCCGCTGTTGTAACAATCTTTCTCTGTGAAAGTTTTCCGGGGATAGTATCCTTTACGGGTTTGAGCGGATTTGCAGCACCTGTCACACGCATAGCACCATATACATATGAACGACCTGAAAGCGGGTCACGGATAGCACCGCCGATACATGTAGCAGCACCGCCGAAAGGCTCGATTTCTGTCGGGTGGTTGTGAGTTTCGTTTTTGAAGAGGAGAAGCCAATCTTCGTCTTTTCCTTCTACATTAACTTTGATTTTTACTGTACAAGCGTTTATTTCTTCTGACTCGTCGAGTTTGTCAAGTTTGCCTGTTGTCTTAAGATATTTTGTCGCAAGAGTAGCGATGTTCATAAGATTTATCGGCTTAGTGACACCGAGGTCTTTTCTTATCTGAACATACTCGTCATAAGCCTTTGAAAGAAGCTCATCCTCAAACTTTACGCTGTCGATTGTCGTCAAAAATGTTGTGTGGCGGCAGTGGTCTGACCAATATGTATCGATCATCTTGATTTCTGTGATAGTGGGGTCGCGATCCTCTTTTTTGAAGTATGCCTGACAGAATTTGAGGTCATCAAGATCCATTGCAAGACCGTTTTCTTTGAGGAATTCTGCAAGTCCTGCTTCGTCGAGTTTGATGAAACCGTCAAGTGTCTTTACTGTCTGAGGAATTTCACATTCGACAGCAAGCGTCTCAGCCTTGTCCATAGAAGATTCACGACATTCAACGGGGTTTATAACGTGTTTCTTTATTGTTTCTATATCTTCAGCGGAGAGGTTTCCGTAGAGAACATAAAGCTTTGCAGTTCTTACTGTCGGACGCTCTGCGCGTGAAATGATCTGAATACACTGTGCCGCAGAGTCTGCTCTCTGGTCGTACTGACCGGGGAGATATTCTACTGCAAATACATATGAGGCACCTGTTGTGTCAGCTTCGTCTGATATAATATCAAGCTGGGGTTCTGAAAAAACTGTTTTTTTGCAACGTTCAAACAATGCTTCATCAATGTTTTCTACGTCATATCTGTTCAGAAGTCTTAAGTCTGTGAGACCTTCTATCTGAAGGAGTGTCTTTATCTCAGAAGCAAGTGATGCCGCTTCGTGAGCAAGCTCTTTTTTCTTTTCAACAAAAATTCTGTAAACCATTTATTTTTCCTCCGAATCTGACATTAAAGGCTTTCTAAGATGCCGAGGGCTCTTTTGCCTATATCATTTCTTTTATATTCGTTTTCGAATGTTACACCGTTTGATGCAGCATAAGCTTTCTTTACTGCTTCTGCAAGGGTAGGGGCTGTCGCGGTAACTCCGAGAACTCGTCCGCCTGCGCTGAGTGTCTTTTCACCGTCTTTTTTAGCACCTGCATAGAAGATTTCAGCATCTCCGATAACGGAAGCATCCTCTTTTATTTCGAAGCCTGATTTGTAGCTCTGGGGATAACCGTTTGACGCCTTGATAACACAGCAAGCCGCTCTGTCTGCGAATTTAACTTCAACATCAGAAAGTCTCTTTTCGCTTACAGCAATCATTATTTCCATAAGATCAGACTCCAAAAGCGGAAGCACTACCTGTGTTTCGGGATCGCCGAAACGGCAGTTGTATTCGATTACTTTAGGTCCTTTAGGAGTTATCATAAGTCCGAAGTAGAGGCAACCGCAGAATGTTCTGCCTTCGCTGTTCATCGCATTCATTGTGGGAAGGAAAATTTTCTCCATACAAACTTTTGCAACATCCTCTGTGTAGCAGGGATTCGGAGCTACAGTACCCATACCGCCTGTATTAAGGCCTGTGTCATTGTCTCCGATTCTCTTGTGGTCCATGGATGAAACCATCGGAACCATTGTTTTTCCGTCTGTGAATGAAAGTACGGATACTTCGGGACCTGTAAGGAATTCTTCGATTACGATGTTGTCACCGCTCTTGCCGAATACCTTGTCGCACATAATAGAATTAACTGCATCGATAGCGTCTTCTTTTGTCTCTGCAATGATAACGCCTTTTCCGAGTGCCAATCCGTCTGCCTTGATAACAATCGGGAAAGTGTCTGAATTTTTTACATATTCGAGAGCAGCTTCTGCGCTGTTAAATACTTCGTATTCTGCTGTCGGAATACCGTACTTTTTCATAAGGTCTTTTGAGAAAACCTTACTGCCTTCGATAATAGCAGCATTTGCGCGAGGACCGAAGCAGGGGATACCTTTTTCTTCGAGTTTGTCAACCGCACCGAGTACGAGCGGATCATCGGGTGCAACTATTGCAAAGTCAATGTTGTTTGCAACGGCAAATTCGCATATTTTATCAATGTCTTTTGCACCGATTGCAACACATTCCGCATCGTTTGCCATGCCACCGTTTCCGGGGAGCGCATAAATCTTTCCTACGAGGGGACTTTGCTTTATTTTCTTTATGATAGCGTGCTCACGTCCGCCGCCGCCGACTACCATAACAGTCATATTTTTAAAATTAGTTTCTGCCATTATTGTCTCCTTAAAATCAATGGTGGAAAAGTCTCATTTTTGTGAATGCCATTGCCATATTGTACTTGTCGCATACGGAAATAACATTATCATCTCTGATAGAACCGCCGGGCTGTGCAATGTATGAAACACCGCTCTTTTTTGCTCTTTCGATGTTGTCACCGAAGGGGAAGAATGCGTCTGACCCGAGTGATACACCTGTGATTGTATCAAGGTAAGCTCTCTGCTCAGCTTTTGTGAACGGCTCAGGTCTTTCTGCGAAATACTGCTGCCATACATCATCGCCGAGTACGTCGTCACATTCATCTGAAATGTATACGTCGATAACGTTGTCTCTGTCGGCTCTTCCTAAGCCCTCTCTGAACTTGAGTCCGAGAACTTTGTCGTGCTGTCTTAAGTGCCAGATGTCTGCTTTGTTTCCTGCAAGTCTTGTGCAGTGGATTCTGGACTGCTGTCCTGCACCTACGCCGATAGCCTGTCCGTCAACTGCGTAGCAAACTGAATTCGACTGAGTGTACTTGAGTGTGATAAGTGCAATGATAAGATCTTTCTTAGCATTTTCGGGAATCTCTTTGTTGTTTGTTACGATTTCTGTCAAAAGGTCGTAATCAATCTTAAATTCATTTCTTCCCTGCTCAAATGTGATTCCGTAAACCTGCTTGCGTTCGAGCGGATCGGGCTTGAAGTTTTCGTCAATCTTTACGATGTTGTAGTTTCCTTTACGTTTGCTCTTAAGAATTTCAAGAGCCTCGTCTGTGTAGCCGGGAGCGATAACACCGTCTGATACTTCTCTCTGTATGAGTTTTGCTGTTGTAGCGTCGCATACATCGCTGAGTGCAATCCAGTCACCGAATGATGACATACGGTCGGTGCCGCGAGCGCGTGCGTAAGCACAAGCGAGCGGTGAATCGTCAAGTCCTTCTATATCGTCAACAAAACAAGCTTTTTTTAATTTGTCGCTGAGTTTTGTACCGATAGCCGCGCTGGTGGGACTTACGTGTTTGAATGAAGCAGCAGCGGGCTCGCCGAGAGCCTCTTTTATTTCTTTTACAAGCTGCCAGCTGTTGAAGGCATCAAGAAAATTTATATATCCCGGACGTCCGCAAAGAACTTCTATCGGAAGGTCGCTTCCGTCGTGCATAAATATTTTTGAGGGCTTTTGGTTGGGGTTACAACCGTATTTTAATTCCATTTCGTTCATTTTACTGCTCCTTCGTTTTTGTTAATCATTCTTGCTTCGTATTTGCCGCTTTCTAAGTCAACGTAGCGTACATAAAGCGAAATTTTGTTGTTTTCGTTGAGGTTATTCCAGATAACATTTGTGAATTCGTCAATGTCATTTGGTACGATAACTCTCTCGGGCTCTCCCTGGAATGTCGGTATCGGATTTCCGTCACATACATATGTGTGGATGAAATGTCCGAGTCCTGCTTTTGCGGGGTAGCTGAAAGTGAATCTTGCACAGTCTGAACCGACTTCGTCAAGGCTCTTTAAGATACTCATTTTGTATGTGAAGTCATTTCCGGCAAATGTCATAATACCGCTGATTCTCGGTGTAAAGTTCGGACCGTCGGGCTCAAAGCATCTTGTGTCGAGCGCTTCTTCAAAAGTCTTGCCGTCCTTTATGAAATCGTATACAGTATCTGTCTGGTCGCCGTTTGTTACGATAAGCTTGTTGTCGATTACTCTTACGGGAGAGTAGATGATAAGTGACGGATCTTCGAGTTTTGACGGATCGTAAGCATTTATTACGATGTCATCTCCGTTCTTTATGAGGATACGGTTTCTGCTGTTTTCGCTTCTTCCCATTATGAAGTATGCCGTAACTGCTTTTTTTCCGTCTTCACTTTTTCCTATTACGATACCTCTTCCGACATATTCGTTGTCTTTTATGAGTTCGCCGATGTCATTAACTTTGTATATATTCATGGTATCCTCCGATTTGATTATTTTCTGTTTGCAGCAATGTCTGCCGCCACGATTTCCGCTGCCTGCGGAAGTATTTTCCATTCGGCTTCTTCCATAACACGTTTCTGGAGAACTTCGGGAGTGTCTCCGTCCTGAATGGTAACTGCCTTCTGAAGAATTATTTTTCCGCCGTCGGGTATTTCGTTTACAAAATGTACCGTCGCACCTGTAACTTTTACTCCGTATCCGAGTGCCGCTTCGTGGACATGAAGTCCGTAGAAACCTTCACCGCAGAATGACGGTATGAGAGAAGGGTGGACATTTATTATTCTGTTTTCCCATCTTTTCGTGAAGTCTGCACTGAGTATGCACATGAATCCCGCGAGGATTATCATTTCGACTTCTGCTTTTTTGAGTTCTGCAAGAAGCTTTTCCTCAAAATCTGCTTGCCCCGCACATTCTTTTTTGCAAACCACTGCTGTGGGGATGTTTGCGTTTGCCGCACGTGTGAGTGCGTATGCCGTAGGCTTGTCCGCTATGACGGTAACGATTTCACCGCTTTTTATGATGGCGCTTTTCTGTGCATCTATAAGTGCCTGGAGATTTGTGCCGCCGCCTGAAACAAGCACCGCTATTTTAGTCTTTAGCATATTACAACACCCTCGTCGGATTTGATAACTTCGCCGATGATGTAAGCGTCTTCTCCTGCGTTTCTGAGAATCTCAACTGCTTTGTCAGCATCTTTTTTGTCAACGATAACGCTCATACCTACACCCATATTGAATGTGTTAAACATATCTCTTTCTGGAATGTTACCTTTTTTCTGGATGAGTTTGAAGATAGGAAGAACTTTTACTGCACTCTTGTCAATCTTTGCACCGAGTCCTTTAGGAATACTTCTCGGAATGTTTTCATAGAAACCACCGCCTGTGATGTGTGAAACGCCTTTAACTTTAATTTCGTCAAAGAGTGCGAGCATAGGCTTTACGTAAATCTTTGTAGGAGTGAGAAGTGTCTCTCCGATAGATTTTCCGCCGAGCTCTTTGCAAGGTGATTTGATGTCTGCATTTTCTACATCGAGAACTTTTCTTACGAGTGAGAAACCGTTTGAGTGAACACCGCTAGATGCAAGAGCGATGATTACGTCGCCTTCTGCGATTGTGTTGTTGTCGATGAGTTTGTCTTTGTCAACGATACCTGTTGAGTAACCTGCAAGGTCGTATTCGTCCTCAGGGTAGAATCCGGGCATCTCTGCTGTCTCACCGCCGATGAGTGCACAGCCTGCCTGTACGCAACCTTCTGCAACACCTTCTACGATGGATGCAACTTTTTCGGGAAAGTTTTTTCCTACTGCGATGTAGTCGAGGAAGAACAACGGTTTTGCACCGCAGCAGATGATATCGTTTACACACATAGCTACGCAGTCGATACCTACTGTATTGTGCTTGTCCATAATGAAAGCGAGTTTCAATTTTGTACCTACGCCGTCTGTGCCGCTTACGAGTATCGGCTTTGTGATACCTGTCATATCAAGTTCAAAAGCTCCGCCGAAACCGCCGATATCGGAGGAAACTCCTTTTGTGGCAGTTCTTTTTATGTGGCTCTTCATAAGCTCTACTGCTTTGTAACCTGCGGTAATGTCAACACCGGCTTCTTTATAACTTTCACTAAAACTTTTTTCCATTATTTCTTTCCTCCGTCTTTTTTATCAGTTCTTTCACTGAGTTTTTTATCATATTTGTTCTGCTGGTCTCCAACCGGAATTTCGGTGGGGTAGTTGCCGTCAAAACATGCTGTGCAGTACTTTTCTGTATCTTCACCTGCAAGTTTTACCACATTTTCAAGACTTAAATATCCGAGTGTGTCGGCACCGATTATATCTGCAATCTCATCTATCGTATGTTTGCACGCGATGAGTTTGTCTTTTGAGTCAATGTCCGTTCCGTAATAACAGGGATTGGTGAACGGCGGCGAAGATATTCTCATATGGACTTCGGTAGCACCTGCATCTCTTAAGAGTTTTACTATTCTTGCACTTGTAGTACCTCTTACGATGGAGTCATCAATCAAGACTACGCGTTTGCCCATTACCGTATCGCTTATAGGATTGAGTTTTATGCGGACAAGATCTTCTCTTGCTTTCTGACCCGGCGCGATAAATGTACGGCCGATGTATTTGTTTTTCAAGAATCCTATTCCGTAGGGGATGCCTGACTGTGTGGAGTAACCGATAGCGGCGTCAAGTCCTGAATCCGGAACACCGATTACGATGTCTGCTTCTACCGGATGCTCTTTTGCGAGGAACGCACCTGCGCGTCTTCTGGCTTTGTGAACCGAGCAACCCTCCATCGTGGAGTCGGGTCTTGCGAAGTAAACATACTCAAATACGCAAAGTGACTGTTTGCATTTTCCGCAATGTGTCATATTGCTCTTAATACCGTTTTTGTCAACAACCATGATTTCTCCCGGTTTGAGTTCTCTTACGAGAGTAGCGCCTACCGCATCAAGTGCACAGCTTTCTGAAGCAAATACATAGCTTCCGTCTTTTGTTGTGCCGTAGCAAAGCGGTTTTATACCGCCGGGGTCTCTGGCTGCGATAAGCTTTGTAGGTGACATAACTACGAAGGAGTATGCTCCTTTGAGTTTTGCCATAGCGCGGTTTATCGCTTCTTCTATTGAGGGGCTCTGGATGCGCTCTCTGATAATCATATGTGAGATGAGTTCGGCGTCGCTCGCTGTATAGAATATTGCACCTGCCATTTCGAGTTCTTGTCTGAGCTCAAAGGCGTTTACGAGGCAACCGTTATTTGCAAGTGCCATGCGGCCTTTTACGTGATTTACGAGTATCGGCTGGCTGTTTGCTCTTGCATTTCCTCCTGCAGCTCCGTAACATACATGACCTATCGCCATAGTACCCTGACCGAGTTTTTCAAGCTTTTCTGCATCAAAGACTTCGTTAACAAGTCCTACATCTTTGTACGTGTTGAAAAGTCCGTCATCATTTACACAGATACCGCAACTTTGCTGACCTCTGTGCTGGAGTGCATAAAGTCCGTAGTATACAAGGTGAGCAACGTCTTCTGTTTGTTGCGAGTATATACCGAACACTCCGCATTCTTCGTTTAATTTGTTTTGTGTGTTGTCCATGTAGACATCTCCTGAATAAAAATTTTCTTTCTGAAATTTTTATCGTTTGTAGAAATTTATGTGCTTCAAAAATGTAAATTAATTTGAAAAACGAGCACTGATGGCTTCATTCTTTTTGAGTACTGCCTCAGCTGCGCTTCTTCTCGCTGCGTCGAGCTTGTCTGCAATATCGGCATCGCTTACGGATAAAATCTGAAGTGCAAGAAGTGCTGCGTTTGCTGCTCCGTCGATAGCTACTGTCGCAACCGGAATACCTGAAGGCATCTGTACGGTAGAGAGAAGTGCGTCAAGTCCGTCAAGTGTGGATGACTTTACCGGAATACCGATAACGGGAAGCGTAGTGTTTGCTGCAATGGCACCTGCAAGGTGAGCTGCCTTTCCTGCCGCGGCAATAATAGCTCCGAAACCGTTCTGTCTTGCGTTTACTGAAAACTCCTTCGCTTCGACAGGTGTTCTGTGAGCGGAGTATACATGAACCTCATACGGTACACCGTATTCTTCGAGAACCTGTATTCCTTTTTCTACAACGGGCAAATCGCTGTCGCTACCCATAATAATTGCAATTTTTTTCATGTCAGAAAATCCTTTCAACTGTATGATAAAATTCAAATTTTATTTAGTAAAAATTAAAACCGCCTGCACCTATGCACAAGGTCAGGCAGTTTCGATTACAAATGTAGTGTTTTTCTTTGCACTAATCCCCTTCTGTAAGGGAAAATAGGTGCAATAAGTCTGATAAGAAGTTGCACTCGGACATATGCATTTAGTTCGTCCTGCTGTATACTGTTTTTCTTCCAAAAAAGAAGCGCTAAAACAACACAATCGCATGGAAAGCGTCCTCCAATCAAACATTGATTTTCCTTATCGAAAAATCAATTTCAATTCTACTATTTTCGACCTGTTTTGTCAATGTGATTTAGCTTATTTTTCTGCAAAAATAAGAACCGCGGAATTGTTCGGAAAACAATTCTGCGGTTCCGATAAAATTCAATTAAAGATAATCGTCATACTGTCCTTTTTCGGGATTTCGTCTGTATAAAACGATTCTGCTTCCGATGACCTGGATAACTTCGCACTGTAATGTGTCGGAGAGGATATTTGCAACCTCACGCGAGTCATATTCGCAGTTTTCGAGAACTTTTACTTTTATAAGTTCTCTTGCGGTGAGTACATCATCTGCCTGTTTTATAACAGTATCTATAACCCCGCCTTTTCCGATGTGGAGGATAGGGTCGAGTTTCATCGCTACACCGCGAAGTGTAGCTCTTTGTTTACTTCTGAGTTTTGATTCGTACATTTTTTGTCTCCTATGCAATATAATATCAGCTGCGGTCGAGTTCATCGGCAAATACAGCTCTGGAAAGAGCTTTTTTACCGTCTTTCTGCATGCATTCGATTCTGTAGAATTTGTATCCTTTAGGAAATTCAACAACATGGTCTGTAACAGTGTCGGAAAGATCTCTCTTTAACGAAACAAGACGTGAGTCTGTAAGAACAAGAAGGCTCATAACCGGTGAACATTTTATGTGGAGAACATCTTTGTCCTCATATGAGTCGATATAAAACTCTTCGATGGTCGGACCGTTTGTTGCATAACATTCTTTTCTCTCAAGTGCCCCCATAACGGCATCGTACGCAAGTGCAGGAGCTTTTATCATAGTCCAGCCGCCGAAGCAATCGTTGTAAGGTCCGTGAATATCCTCTGCAAAAGAATGGTTGTCGTCTGTGGCAACTGCTGTAGCTCTTTTGCCGTTTCGGCAATAACAATCATACTCGTATTCTGCCCAGCCGTTGTGCATCTCGGTTTCGCAACCGTAGTTAAGAACTTCGAATGCAAAGAGACCTTCGAGGTCTATGAAATCGTTTACCGTCTGATAAGACCATCTGGGGTGGTTGTATTGAACAAGGAACCCTGCCTCATTAGCATCATTTATGATTTTCTGAATATTCTCTACGCTGTATTTTCTGTCGATTTCGATGAAGTCAGTTCTGTCAGGATCTTTTGAGTAGAAATTTATATGATAAGTTTTCATGGTGCCCCAAGTAGGTCTTTCGGGACAGAGCTCGTCGTCGAAATTGTATTCTGCCGCAGTAATAGGCAAAAACTCTTCGTCACGCAAATCGTTGTGCGGAATAACAGTATTGTGGTCTGAATATGCAATGATGCTGTAACCACGTTCTTTGTATATTTCTTTAAGGTGTTCAGGCGTGAACTTTCCGTCTGAGCAAGTGCTGTGACAATGAAGATTTGCCTTGTAAAAGTTTCCTTCTTTCGGAAGAATATAATTTCGTGCCATTATTTTATCTTACCTTTCAGATAATAGTTGCGTACTCAATACATAAAAATGATAACAAAATTTGTACCAAAAAGCAATATAGGGATGTGACTTGAAAGTCGCATCCCTATCAATATACGTTCAAAAATAATTTTTAATTATTTTCCGTAGAGCTCATTGAGTTTCATAAGGTGCTCATAACGCTCAACTGATTTTTCTTCAGCCTTTGTGAACAATTCTTCAGCTCTCTCAGGGAACTCTCTTGTAAGACGGTTGTAACGAGCTTCGTTCATGATGAACTCACGGTAGCTTGTTGTAGCCGCTTTGCTGTCAACTGTGAAAGGATTCTTTCCTTCTGCCTTGAGAGCAGGGTTGTAACGGAACATATTCCAGTAACCGCAGTCAACTGCTTTCTTCATCTCAGCCTGACAGTTCTGCATACCGCCCTTGATTGAGTGCATCTCACAAGGTGCGTAACCGATGATAAGTGACGGACCCGGATATGCCTCAGCCTCTGCGATAGCTTTGATTGTCTGGTTCATGTCAGCGCCCATAGCAATCTGTGCAACGTAGATGTAGCCGTAAGACATTGCGATCTCTGCAAGGCTCTTCTTTGCGATAGCCTTACCTGCAGCGGCAAACTGTGCAACCTGACCGATCTGTGAAGCCTTGGAAGCCTGTCCGCCTGTATTTGAGTAAACCTCTGTATCGAATACCATGATGTTTACATCTTCGCCTGAAGCGAGAACGTGGTCAACACCGCCGAATCCGATATCGTAAGCCCAACCGTCACCACCGAAAATCCAGATGGATTTCTTTGAGAGGTATTCTTTGCTCTTGAGGATTTCTTTTGCTGCGTCGCATCCGCAATCTTCGAGAACTGCAACGAGTGCCTTTGTAGCTGCTGCATTCTTTGTGCCGTCGTCAAGAGTTGCGAGGTATTCGTCAATAGCTGCCTTTACATCGTCTCTCTTAGCATTTTCGCGGAGGTCTTTTACCTGAGCGATAAGGCGTTTACGGATAGCTTTCTGTCCGAGGTACATACCGAGACCGTGCTCTGCGTTATCCTCGAAGAGTGAGTTAGCCCAAGCAGGTCCGAAACCGTCTTTGTTTGTTGTGTACGGTGAAGTAGCAGCAGGACCGCCCCAGATAGATGAACAACCTGTAGCATTTGAAATGTACATTCTGTCACCGAAGAGCTGTGTAACGAGTCTTGCATATGCTGTCTCAGCACAACCTGCACAAGAACCTGAGAACTCGAGGAGAGGCTGTTTGTACTGGCTGCTGATAACTGTAGAACCGCAGATTTCGGGTTTCTCTGTAACGTTAGCAACACAGTAATCAAATACTTTCTGCTGATCTTCCTGTGATTCTCTCGGAACCATCTTGAGCGATTTAGTAGGACATACACCGATACATACGCCGCAACCCATACAGTCAAGCGGTGAAATAGCGAGTGTATATGTGTAATCTGTTTTTACGATCGGCTTCGGAGATTTCTTCATGTTCTCGGGAGCTGCTGCAACCTCGTCTGCATTGAGAGCGAAAGGTCTGATAGTAGCGTGAGGACATACGAATGAACACTTGTTACATTTAGCACATGTCTCTGCATTCCATGAAGGAACAGTAACTGCAACACCGCGCTTCTCAAATGCTGAAGCACCCTGGCAGAATGTACCGTCTGCGTAGTCTACGAAAGCAGATACGGGGAGTGAATCGCCGTCCATCTTTGAAACGGGCTCCATGATACCTTCAACCATTTTCTCGAGCTGTGTAGAATCTGCGTTTGAAGCAGCAGCTTCTTTAAGCTCAATCTTCTTCCAAGCAGCAGGAACTCTGATTTTCTTGAATGCTGATACACCGGCATCAATAGCCTTGTGGTTCATGTCAACGACATCCTGTCCTTTTTTGAGGTAGGACTTTGTAGCGGCGTCTTTCATGTAACCTACAGCTTCTTCGATTGGCATTACGTTTGCGAGTGCAAAGAATGCTGCCTGGAGAATTGTGTTTGTACGCTTACCCATACCGATCTTAGCGGCGAGGTCGATAGCGTTAACTGTGTAGAGCTGAATCTTGTTCTTAGCAATGTAGAGTTTTGCTTCATCAGAGAGATGCTGCTCGAGCTCTTTTGCTTTCCACTGGCAGTTGATAAGGAATACACCGCCGGGCTTAACGTCATTAACCATCTTGTAACCTTTTGTTACATATGAAGGGTTGTGACATGCAACAAAGTCAGCTTTGTTGATATAGTAGGGGCTCTTTATCGGCTGATCTCCGAAACGAAGGTGAGAAATTGTGATACCGCCTGTTTTCTTTGAGTCATACTGGAAGTAAGCCTGAACGAACTTATCTGTGTGGTCACCGATGATCTTTATGGAGTTTTTGTTAGCACCAACTGTACCGTCACCGCCGAGACCCCAGAATTTACATTCGATAGTACCCTTAGCAGCTGTGTTCGGAGCAGCTTTCTCTTCAAGTGAAAGGTATGTAACGTCGTCATTGATACCGAGAGTAAAGCGTGACTTCGGATTCTTCTTAGCAAGCTCGTTGTAAACAGCGAAGATGCTTGCCGGGGGAGTATCCTTTGAACCGAGACCGTAACGGCCGCCGATGATAGTAGCTTTTCTGTTCATAGCGCTCATAGCAGCAACTACATCGAGGTAGAGAGGCTCACCGAGAGCACCGGGCTCTTTTGTTCTGTCGAGAACTGCGATCTTCTTAGCTGTAGTAGGAATAGCTTCAACAAGCTTTTCTGCTGAGAAAGGACGGTACAAACGAACTTTTACGAGACCGACTTTCTTACCCTTAGCAACGAGGTAATCGATAACTTCTTCTGCAACATCACAGATAGAACCCATAGCGATGATAACTTTGTCAGCATCGGGAGCACCGTAGTAGTTGAAGAGTTTGTAATCTGTACCGAGTTTTGCGTTAACTTTGTCCATATATTCTTCAACAATGCCTGGAACTGCATCATAGTATGCGTTACAAGCTTCTCTGTGCTGGAAGAATATATCTCCGTTTTCGTGTGAACCACGCATTACGGGACGCTCAGGGTTGAGTGCACGCTTACGGAATGCTTCAACAGCATCCATATCGCACATTTCTTTGAGGTCTTCGTAATCCCAGATACCGATCTTCTGGATTTCGTGAGATGTACGGAAACCGTCGAAGAAGTTAATGAAAGGAACACGGCTCTTAATAGTTGCGAGATGTGCAACTGCAGCGAGGTCCATAACTTCCTGCGGGTTTGACTCAGCGAGCATAGCAAAACCTGTCTGACGGCATGCATATACGTCGGAGTGGTCACCGAAGATATTGAGAGCATGTGAAGCTACACATCTTGCAGATACGTGGAATACTGAAGGGAGAAGTTCACCTGCGATTTTGTACATGTTCGGAATCATAAGGAGAAGTCCCTGTGAAGCCGTATAAGTAGTAGTGAGAGCACCTGCTGCGAGTGAACCGTGAACAGTACCCGAAGCACCTGCCTCTGACTGCATCTCGACAACATTAACTGTTGTGCCGAAGATGTTCTTTACACCCTGAGCTGACCACTGATCAACGTAGTCTGCCATAGGGCTTGACGGAGTGATAGGATAAATACCTGCTACTTCTGTAAAAGCGTATGATACATAAGCGGCAGCATTATTACCATCCATCGTTTTTCTTTTTCTTGCCATAATATATCCTCCTTTTAAGGTTTTTTACCATCGCTTAGTGTAGTCTTAATAAGTCAATTTGTCAATATAACAGACCGCGAATAATGTGTATAAAATAATGGTAATTTGCAATATTTTGACAAAAAATATTAAAAAGTGAGTGTTATTACTATTAATGACATAAATAGTGTGTTAAAATGCCGTAAAATGTAAAAACGGTTACTTTCGGAGAGTGATATAAAATGACATGGATTGTTGCTGCAATATTTTCATCATTGTTTGCCGGATTGACTTCTATTCTCGCTAAGTGCGGAATAAAGAAAACCGATTCGGATGTAGCTACGGCATTGCGTACCGTGGTGGTACTTATTTTTTCATGGATAATGGTATTTATAGTAGGTTCCGTTGATACGCTTAAAGATATAAGCGGTAAATCTCTTATATTTCTGGTGCTCTCGGGTCTTGCTACGGGAGCATCGTGGATATGCTATTTCAAGGCTTTGTCAATAGGTGATGTGAATAAAGTAGTTCCGATAGATAAATCCAGCACAGTGCTTTCGGTTCTGTTGGCGATTATACTGTTTGACGAAACAAACAATCTTTGGGTAAAACTTATTTGTACGGCCGTGCTTGCAGTGGGCATATTACTTATGGTAGAAAAGAAACAAAGTTCGGACACTTCAAACGGCAAAGGTTGGATGCTTTATGCCGTGTTTGCTGCTGTGTTTGCCGCTCTTACATCAGTTCTGGCAAAGGTCGGAATTTCCGGTGTAGAGTCAAATTTAGGTACTGCGATAAGAACTTGCGTTGTACTTGTGATGGCGTGGGTGATTGTTCTGATAAAAGGAAAACATTCGGAACTTAAAACACTTGATAAAAAAGAATTGATATTCATATCGCTTTCCGGACTTGCAACAGGTGCTTCATGGCTTTGCTACTATTATGCGATGCAGAAGGGTATAGTAAGCATTGTAGTGCCGATAGACAAATTAAGCATAGTAGTATCCATTGTGTTCTCTTATTTTGTATTTAAGGAAAAACTTTCTGTAAAAGCCTTTATCGGTCTTTTACTTATGGTGTGCGCAACTGTTGTGATGGCAATATGGGCGTAACTGTGATAAAATGATTATCGGGTGGTCAGATGATTAAGAATAATAAAAAAAGATTAGATATCAGTTTGAAAAATTTTATATTTCTTACGTTCGCAGGCATTATAAATGCTATCGGTGTCACAATGTTTTTGGCTCCGGTAAAATTGTATGACGGCGGTATATCCGGTACATCTATGCTTCTTTCCCAGGTAACGCCGGCTGTTTTGTCGCTGTCGTTTTTTCTTATAATTTTAAACATTCCTCTGTTTTTGTACGGGTTAAAAAAACAGGGGATAACTTTTACCGTATATTCAATATATGCAGTGGTTATTTATTCTGCGGCGGCTTTTATTATAACGGACATTTTGCCGGTAGATGTGAGTGTTGCATCTCCGTTTGCAGGCGATGATTTGCTTTTGTGTGCATTGTTCGGCGGTCTGATATCGGGTTGCGGAAGCGGTCTTACGATGCGTTTCGGCGGTGCACTTGACGGCGTAGAGGTAATGGCTGTTATATTCGCAAAAAAATTAGGTGTCAGCGTGGGTACTTTCATAATGGCATACAATGTCGTTTTGTACTCGGCTTCCGGCGTTATAACGCAGAGTTGGATACTCCCTCTTTATTCAATTATTGCGTATGCAATCGGACTTAAAACGGTAGACTTCATAGTAGAAGGTCTTGATGGTTCAAAAAGTGTAATGATAGTTACCGACAAACCCGATGAGGTAAGCGACGCGTTGATGGAAGAATTTGAAACAGGTGTTACGAAAATTGCTGCAAGGGGAGGGTATTCCAACGCCGACAAAACAGTAATATACTTTGTCGTAAACCGTTTCCAGATACCGAAAATGAGAACGATAGTACACGAAGAAGACGAAAATGCTTTTATGACAATAAGTGAAGTTGCAGATGTTTTTAAGGCTACCGGTAATTAAATTGTTCGATTGCACCTTAAATTTAAAAGTGCTAAAATACGGAATGTTTGAAATACTAATATAACTTGGGAGGTAATATAAATGAGTGAATGTTCACATGATTGCAGTAATTGCTCTGCAAATTGCAGCAGCCGTGAGGGTGGTTGCGGTTCTTCACAGAGCCCTGAGAGTTTTCTCGAAAAACCTCACCGTTTAAGTGAGATAAAGAAAGTTATAGGTGTTGTCAGTGGTAAAGGCGGCGTAGGTAAATCTATGGTTACTTCTATGATGGCGGTAACCATGAACAGAAGAGGATACAGAAGTGCAATCCTTGATGCCGATATTACCGGCCCTTCGATTCCGAAAATGTTCGGTTTGACAGATAAGGCTACCGCAGACGAAATCGGAATATATCCTGTAGGCACAAAGACAGACATCGGCGTTATGTCGGTAAATCTTCTTCTTGAAAATGATACTGATCCTGTCGTATGGAGAGGTCCTGTTATAGCAGGTGCGGTCAAGCAGTTCTGGACCGATGTTATCTGGGGCGACGTAGACTTTATGTTTGTGGATATGCCTCCCGGAACAGGCGATGTACCGCTTACAGTATTCCAATCCATTCCGGTTGACGGAATAATCGTTGTAACATCTCCGCAGGAGCTTGTTTCAATGATAGTAGGCAAGGCTGTAAAAATGGCAGACCTCATGAATGTTCCTGTTTTGGGTATCGTTGAAAATATGTCATACTTTGAATGCCCGGATTGCGGAAAGAAACACAAAATTTACGGTGAAAGCCATATTGAAGAAGTTGCGAAAGAGTACGGAATAAAAGTTATTTCCCAGCTTCCGATAGATCCGAAGCTTGCCGCAGCGGCAGACAAGGGTACTATCGAATTGTTTGACACTGCCGGACTTGAAAATATGGCAGATGCAGTAGAAAAATAAAACGATTAATTGATTAGGACGGCATGGCAGTTGGCTGTGCCGTTTTTGTCATTTTTGTGATATAATTAAAGAAAAGGAGGCTTGATATGGTTTCATTTTTTAGAAGGACAGCCAAAGAATCTATTGTGAATTTTCGACCTATGAAGATTCCGTTAACTAATATTCAGAAAGTGGACGAAGCGGGCATATTATATATTGATGAAGATGGAAACTCCACAAATATGAATTATTATGACGCATATAAAGGTTGGTGCAAAAGCAAATGCGTCAAAAAATCGAAGCCTAAATATATTTGTGATCGGACCAAGTCTGATGGTTGGCAGCTTATCTTTTATATTAGCCCTAAAATTGTTTTTTACGCGGACCAAAACCAGGAAGAACTTTGGAGTGAAATAATCAATAAAATTAGATTACAGGGATTTGCTGCATTTGATTGGGATTGATATATTGTACCACCTAATGCCAAAAGATAAAAATAGAATGAGTGGAGAATAGAAGAAATATGTTTGACTTGAAAAATAAAAAATCAAAAATTTGCTTCTTAGGAATGTTAATCAGTTTGGTTATATTGCTAATCGTGTTTTTTGCTACCGATGGTTTGACCGGTGATAAAGAATTTTCTGAATATACACGTGAGGACTGGTCGATTGCCATAGTTCCGCTGTCAGTTATAATAGTTTCCGGAATTTCTACGTTTGTCTTTGCTCTGATTATAATAATCCCGATGATATGGATGTACCCTGCATTAATTGACTATGTAACAAATAAGAAATTTTCTGATTTAGATCCGGAAACGGAATTTATGGTTTTCGATCATAACGAATTTAAACGTGCTTGTTGTCGCTTTGTGGAGCAAGATAGATTATGGATTACCGTGAAAGAATATAATTTAAAAGCAAAAAGCTGGACCGTCCTTGAAGAAGGTCGCTTTATTGATGAAGAAGATGACTTGGTCTACATATTACGAAAAGACTACAATTATGATAAAACAAAATTTTATACTTTGCCCAATGACAAGTGATATCGCTCAGTATGTAGCAATCACGAACAATAAACAAAGCTCCGTATAGAATCCTTTTTAGGCAACGCCTAAACCGGGATTCTATACGGAGCTTTGTTTATTTTAGTTCATTATAAATTCTCGCAACCGGGAACCCGACAACATTATTATAATCTCCTTCGATTTTTTCGATGTGGATTGAAAAGAATCCTTGGATTGCATAGCTGCCTGCCTTGTCCCAGCACTCATTTGTTTTTATATAGTCTTTGATTTCACGGTCGGAAAGGTTTGATACAAAAACTTTCGTTTCCTCTGCAAATGATTTTTTTGATCCGTCATTCCATATCAATGTAATACCGGTGTAAACGCTGTGAGCTTTACCGCTGAGTTTCTTTAACATTCTGAAAGCATCGTCTTTGTCCTTTGGTTTGCCCATGATTTCGCCATCACACACAACAACTGTATCTGCACCGATAATGACATTTTTACCATCTAAATTTTCAAAGTCGGGTAGTGCATCTTTTACAGCGGACGCTTTTCTGTCGGAAAGCATTTCTACTGCAATCGCAGGATCTTCTATATCAATTGTTTCGTCTGCATCAGCCGTCATACAAAGAAAGTCGCAATTTAAAAGTTTAACAAGTTCTCTTCTTCTGGGTGATGCGGAAGCAAGAATTATTTTTATATCCATAAATAAAATCTCCGTTTTATAAATAATTTTATTATATTATTTTATACCACAGTATTTTGTGATTGGCAAATATACAAAGCGGCACGGCGCCTTATCATTAGGTCTGCCGTGCCGCTTTGTTGTGAAGGGTAGATATAAAATCAGTATTATTTTTTTATTCGTTTGTCGATATATCCGAGTATCATATCGACACATTCATCTACTGTGAGGTCGGTGGCGTTTATTCCAAGGTCGTAGTGTCTCATATCGCCCCAATCTAATCCTGTGTAGTAGTGATAGTATTCAGAACGCCTGCGATTGAATCTCTTTATGTGAGCACGAGCTTCCGCTTCTGTGATGCCGAGTCGTTTCTTTTCGTGAACTGCACAGAACTTGTCAGACGCACTTATAAAAATGCGTACAAGCACTACGTTTGGCACGTCTTTCAGTACGAAGTCTGCGCAACGACCTATAACAACAAAAGATTCTTGCTCTGCAAGTCCTTGCAAAACCTGCGCCTGATAATTGAAAAGGTTATCATTTGAAACAAAGTTCTCACTGTCCGGCTGGATGACTTCACCGTGATATACATTTCTGGCAACCTTGTAAACTAATGTGCTTTTAACTTTCTCATCGGCTTTTGCAAAAAGCTCCTCGCTGATTCCGCTGTCTTCTGATGCGAGGTTGAGCAAATTTCTGTCATAAAAAGATATCCCCAGCTTTTCTGCCAATGCTTTGCCGATAGTTTTGCCGCCGCTTCCGCAACATCTACCTATCGTGACAATAAGTTTTTTAGAGTTTTCCATAAAAACACCTCCGCCTGAGTCAGATAAATATATACCGATATAAATTATTCGCACTTATTTTTACCGATAATACCATAAAAGCGGTGTGGGCGCAATGGTTTTGTGGTGGAGATGAATGTGAAAAATCAGTTCTGCCGAATGAAACTTTGCAGGCGTTGGATCTGTTATATTTTCTCTTTTATCATTTTTACACCTTAACGATTTTATCCTCAAACAGCGCCTCAAAATCTTCAAAAATACCACAAATAGGACAATAGTGTTTTTTATGTTGATACTTCATACGCTCCTCCTGTTGTGGTTTTATTCTGAGACCATAACCGTAGCTGATGCTTTAAATTGAGTCATCAAATTCTTTATTACATATTTTAATATAGTAGTTATATGTGTACAAGGTATTAAAAATCAAAGAAACTTCCTTATGAAATGTTTCGCATAGTAAAAATCATTACTAAATATTAAGGTATTGTTTTATTGAATGGCAAAATGTCATGTGATAACATTTCCCGTGAGGTGTTTTGATTGAAAAGTGTGAGAAATCCTGTAAGGATAATTCATCTTATTCTAATTTTGACTATTTCGTTTTCTTATTTATATTCAAATAAAAAATCATATACCGATTCAAAAGATGTCCTTTCCGTTGCTACGGGAAGGTTCAGTAATATTTTTAGTCCGCTTTACGCAAGGTCTGCAAGTGACATATTTCTTTGCGGGATTTGTAATGAGCTGTTGTTGGATTATGACCGAAACGGTGAAATTGTTTTGCGTGGAAAATCAGGTGAGACAAGGCGTTTTAACGGAACAGATTATACATACAGCGGAATTGCTGATTGCATTATAACAAACAACGGTGAATATACCGATTATGCCTTTGATATGCGTGAAGACGTTTATTTCAGCGACGGTGTAAATATGACTGCGGATGATGTGATATTTACGATGTATGTTATGGCAGATCCGTCGTATATAGGTGTTGAACAGTTCTATACTTTGCCGATACTTGGTATGGAAGAATATCGTCTCGTTTTTTCCGCTGATATAAAGGAGCATTATTACGAAATCGCCGATAGAATAAGTTCTGAAAAAGATGGCGAAACAAGCGGTATTGACAGAGACACTTTGAATGTTTATGCGCAAAGTTTGGAAAAAGCGTGGCGTGAATGTAATAAGCTCATCTCCGAATATTGTGCAGGGAATTTTCCTGACCTTCTTTTACAGTTCGGCAATAGTGAGAATGCACTTGCGATGTATGGCTGGGGATTTTGTGAGCTTGGTAAAGACGGAGTTTTAAGGGGTATCAAGTCCGGCAAGACTTGGAATATAAATAACGGCGAGCTTCCGAGTGAAGATGATTATTTTAACGAGAGTTTTGCTTTTTATTCGGGTGATGCTGAGTTGTTTTACAGCAAGGCTTTGACTGGTCTTACGAAGGAAACGGTACTTGATAAAGCTAAGAAGTATTTTGCTGAAAGTATATTTTCAATGAGCGGTAATGATAACAGCGTGCCGAATATTAATGGGGTAACAAAGAACGGCAAATATTCATTTACTGTAAGAATGACTGATGATGCGGTGTTGAATCTCTATAAACTTTCATTCAGTATACTTCCGCTTCACTATTACGGTGACAGAAATCTTTTTGATATTGAAAATAACCGATTCGGTTTTGAAAGAGGAAATTTAGAGAAAATCAAGTCACTTAATGATTCACCGTGCGGTGCAGGTCCGTATGTTTTCAAAGAGTATTCTGACGGCGTTGTTTCACTTGTCAGAAATGATAAATATTACAAGGGCGCACCGCGTATTAAAAATATTGCTCTTTGCGAAATAACTTCCGGTGATGAAGTGAATGAGATTTTATCGGGGAATATAGATGTCGCATCGGTGACATATGACGATGATGTTTCTTTGATTTTAAAGTCCAACTCAAACAAAGAGCTCTCAGGTGACAAAATATACAGTATAGAGACTCAGATACTAAGTTACGGTTACATAGGAATAAATGCACATAGGGTGAAGGTAGGAAATGATCCGGCAAGCTATGAAAGTAAATCACTTCGTAAGGCGTTTTCTACAATTCTTGCGGTGTATCGTGATATCGCAGTTTCTTCGTTTTTCTATTCTGAAGCCGGTTGTCGTGCAGATGTTATAGAGTATCCGATTCCGATTGCTTCCTGGGCTTATCCGAATGCGACAGAAAAGGATTATACAAAAGCGTTTTCAAAGGATAAAGACGGAGAATCTATTTATAATTCAGATATGACGGAAAACGATAGATACGATGCTGCTTTAAATGCTGCAATAGAGTATTTTATTGAAGCGGGTTACACCTATGATAGTACCGAGAAGGTATTTAGAAATGCTCCTGACGGTGCAGCGCTTAAATATACAATAATCATTCCTGGCGGCGGTAACAAAGCTCATCCGGGTTATATTGTTGCGTCTATGGCATCAGATGCCTTAAAACAAATCGGTATAACTCTTGAGGTGTTTGACTTGGCAGATACAAACAGCATTTGGAACAAACTTGCAAGTTCTGAATGTGACATGTGGAGTGCTGCCAAAAGCAGAGGGGCCGATCCTGATTTGTATCAGCTTTATCACAGTGATTCTATTCCCGGAAACAACGGATCTGAATATAATTATCACCTTATTTGTGATGAAAGACTTGATAAACTTATAGAGGATGCCGCAAAATCAAACAACAATCGTAAAAGGAAAATTCTTTATAAAGAATGTTTTGATATAATTGCCGATTGGGGAGTAGAAGTTCCTATGTTTTCTGCTGATATGATGAACATATTCAGTGCAGAGAGTGTAACTGTTTCAAGTTTAGTAAAAGATGCGACTTCTTTTTATGATTGGTCAAAGGAAATAGAGATTGTTGAATTGAAATAATTTTTGGGTTATGGCACGGTATATATTCAGAAGATTTTTGATAAGTATAGTTGTAATCTTTGTTGTTTTGTTCCTTTCGTATGCGCTGATATATAATCTGCCCGAAAACTATGCGGAGATTGCGGCACGTGAAATGTGTTTGCTTTCCGGCGGGCAGCGAAGTGCTTCGGAGTGGGAGCAAATACTTATGTCCGAATACGGTCTTGATAAAGGTCTTGTAAAAGGATTTTTATCATGGATTTCTGACATGATATGCGGTAATTTCGGTAAAAGTTGGTACTACGGTGTGGCTGTAACAGAAAAGTTTTCCGGTGCATTTGTCAACAGTGTATCAATTGGTTTTATAGCTGCTGTCGCTTCTATGTTGATATCTGTACCTGCAGGAATATATACTGCTTCAGGAAAGAAAAGTTTAGTATCTGTACTGATATCTGTTTTATCTGTGCTTTTAATTTCAATGCCTGTGTTCTTTGTTATTGCGTTACTCAAATATGTGTTTGCGATAAAATTGGGTTTGTTTGATCTGGGCGGATTGAGAAGTTTTGACAGCATCGGTGATTTTGGATTTGCAGCATTTTGCGACAGAATTTCACATATGATTCTTCCGGTTATAGCAATCATAATTTCAAGCAGCGGTACTCTTATAAGATATGTGCATATAAATATTCAGAATTTACTTGGTTCACGCTATATAAAAGCGCTCAGGGCAAAAGGTATTTCAGACGGGGATATAGTATCAAAACATTTGGTTCGTAACGTAATGGTTCCTGTAATAAATCTGTTTTTCGCCGTTCTGCCTACAGTGTTTGCCGGTTCCATTGCCGTTGAAACTTTGTTTTCAATCGACGGTATCGGACACTTGGCATATATCGCACTTATAAACGGTGATGTTCCTCTCATAATGTTCTACATCATGTATACAACCATAATGACGGTAGGCTTTGCCTTTATTGCGGACATTATGTGTGCCGCAGTTGACTATCGTGTGGCAAATACTTTTGAGAGGAGAGTGTGATGCACCATGAATCTTAAAAATGTTTTTGCGAAATCTTCAAACTTTTTAATGCTTAGAATAGGTGTCACGATAGTTGCCGCAACTTTGATATTTTCTTTTATTTTGCCGATTTTCTATTCTTATGACAATACCGAAGTGTTTTATAAACTCAAAGAAACTACAATTCCTTTTGGTGAAGCTCGCATAAATGATGAGTATAACTTTTATGCACTTACGGACAGTTATTTTCCTGAGGGAATGCTGTATGAAACGGAATTTATCAAGTCGCTGGCTCTCGATGAATTTACTTTAAGTTACGATGGAAATAAGTATTGTTTCGGGGAAATTTCCGAGTATATTTACAAGGTAAATGACGGGATTGATACGGTTGGTGTTGTAACGTGTGGTGTGGTTGATTTCTATGAATTACCTGTAGGTATTGAATACGAAAAGAGCTATGCATATCTTCTTATGAACGCTGATAAAAATTCGCTGGTTTACGATGAGAACGGTGTTGTGATAGGTGAAGTTACAAACTGCATCATAAGAGCCGCTGACGGAGCTGATTCTTTTACATACGATCAAAAGCGTGAGCTTCGTCATCTTTTGTTTGACGCTGAACCAAATAACGATAAAGTATATTCCGAAACTCTTGATACGATTCTTGTGGTGTCTGAAACCAATAACTCGGTATCATTCAAAAGGTATGACGAAAAAATTCTGATAGATTCTTATTCGAAACCTTCTGCAAAACATTTGCTGGGAACGGATTCAAACGGGAATGACGTTCTGGCAAGACTTATGTACGGCGGACAGATATCGCTTATAGTCGGTATTGTTGCCGCATTTATAGGTATGCTTATCGGCGTGATATCAGGCTGCCTGTGCGGGCTTAACAGAGGCTTTGCCGATTTGTTTATTATGCGTTTTGTCGATGTGTTTGAATCAATACCTGCGTTGCCTGTTTTTCTTATAGCCGGTGATATCATTGCGGATATTTTCCTGCCTGCCGGCATGAGTGTTTTGGTTATGATAGCTGTTATTTCACTTTTCGGTTGGAGTCGGATTGCAAGAGCAGTGAGAATAAAAATAATTGAACTGCGTTCAACGGAAAATATGCACGCTGCTGAAATTGCAGGTATCGGCTTCGTTCGTAAAATGATTTTCTCGATAGTTCCCGAAATACTTCCGCAGATAACATCGTTTATGTTTATGAGTGTCGGAAGCGTGATTATGACGGAGTCAACAGTTTCGTTCTTCGGTCTTGGTGTACGCTATCCGTATTCTACATGGGGAATAATTCTCAGTGAGAATACCACTGTAAATGAACTCGGTGCACACCCTTCGATCTGGATTCCTGCTGTATTCTTGATATGCACTACAGTTATAGGATTTTATCTGACCGGTGAAAGCATTGTATCCCAAAGTAAATGTCATGATTTTTACAATAATCGTGCAAACGGAAGCGATAAAGAATACAGCATAATAACTGATACTAACAATATTCTTGAAGTATCCGACCTGAATGTAGAATTTGAAAATGACGGGAATAAGAAACTTGTTGCGGATAATGTTTGTTTTACTGTAAAGCGTGGAGGAATAACGGCACTTGTCGGAGCATCCGGTTGCGGCAAAAGTGTAACTGCGGATGTGATTACCGGATTACTTGATAACACCGGAGAAGTAACCGGCGGAACAGTTGTATTTAACACTAAATTTAAGGCATATGATCTCTTGAATTGCGGTGAGGATGAATTTTGCAGGCTAAGGGGCAGAAGGATCGGATATATAATGCAGGAGCCGATGTCTTGTTTTGATCCGCTGATGAAAGTCGGCAAACAACTTGAAGAGGCATATTGCGTAAATAACAGGAATGTAAACTCAAAGGATTTATTTAATATCGTTACAGAAATGATTTCGCGTGTGGGTTTTGAAAATCCTGCAGAAATATATGAGATGTATCCGGAACAGTTAAGCGGAGGTATGTGTCAGAGAATAGCACTTGCAAGTGTACTTCTTCAATCACCGGATTTGATAATTGCGGACGAATCGTGCAGTTCACTTGATATACATTCAAAACCGTTGGTACTGGAATTATTGAAAGAAACCGTTTTAAAAGGTGCGTCACTTATCATAATTACGCACAACATAAAGGAAGCAATGTATCTTACGGACAACATCGTATTTGTTGACGGTATGGAAAGAAAGTTGACAGACAGCTTTTCAGAAAAGGAACGTTTCAGCTTGTTAAGAGCAAGAGGTGATGAAAAACCTGTTATAAAATTAAGGGTTGAACGTTTATCAAAAGTGTTCGGAAACGGCAAGAAAAGCAAATTAGCATTGGATGATATTTCGTTCGAACTTTCGTCAGGGACAATTCTGGGAATTACGGGTGCTGAGGGCAGCGGTAAAACAACGCTTGCAGGAATATTATCCGGAATAATTAATCCGACAAGCGGCATAGTTTTCTGTAACGGTGCAGATATAATCAATCCGAAGTCAAGAAAACATAATGACTTAAAAGGTAAAATTCAGTTGGTATTTCAACATCCGTACAAATCACTTTCAAAGAATGTTTGCGTAGGTCGGCAGATACGTGAGGTTGTTCATGCTTCAAAGGTTGTCAGTCGCCGTGATGAATATCGCTATGTGATTGAACTTTTAAAAGAATGCGGTCTCGGCGAGGATATTTATCACAGAAGAGCGGATGCTTTGAGCGGCGGTCAATGTAAGCGTGTTTGTATTGCAAGAGCAATAGCTGCAAAACCGGAAATACTCATATGTGACGAACCTCTGGCACATCTTGATACAGATCTTCACGGACAGATTACCGAGTTGCTTGTGAATTTAACTGTAAAACGTAATATGTCTTTGATTTATATCTCACACGATATTGAGGATCTGGAACTTGTATGCGACGAAATACTTGTACTCAAATCCGGTAAGATCATTGATAAAAAAGATTATTTCAAAAAGTAAAAAAGAATAGTATAATGTCGATGTTATTTATCGGAGGATTATAGATATGGATAATATAAAAAGGATAACAAGCTTTTCGGTGGATCACGATTACATCACGCCGGGCATTTATATATCGCGTATAGACGGAGACATCACTACCTTTGATATGAGAACCAGAAAGCCGAATTGCGACGATTATATGGATAATGTCACGATGCATTCGGTAGAACATATGCTTGCAACTTTTTTGAGAAATTCCAAAATCGGTGAAAGTATAATATATTTCGGACCGATGGGGTGCAGAACGGGTTTTTATCTTCTTGTGAGAAATGTGTCGGATGAGCGTGTTCTTGCGGAAGTAAAACTTGCATTGAAAAAAACTGTTGAACACGACGGTGATGTGTTTGGCGCAAGCCGTAAAGAGTGCGGAAACTATAGGGAACTCGATATAGAAAGTGCAAGAAAAGAATGTAAAAGATATCTGGATGCTCTTGAAAATTACGGAGTGATTGATTTTAAATACAGAACAGGAGAAAATTCGTTATGATAGGTATTATCGGTGCAATGAAAATTGAAATTGACGGTCTGAAAGAAATAATGACCGACAAAGTAACGGAAACCATAAGCGGTGTAGAATATTGCAGAGGAAAGATTCACAGCTGTGAGGTTGTGGTTGCTGTTTGCGGTATAGGAAAAGTTTTTGCTGCAGTTTGCGCAGAGGCTATGATAATAAAATATGGTGTTACGGCAGTGATAAATACAGGTGTCGGCGGTTCGCTTAGCGAAGAACTTAAAATCGGTGATATACTTGTTGCAGAAAAAGTTTGCCAGCATGATATGGATACGAGCCCTATCGGAGATCCTAAAGGATTGCTTTCAGGTATAAACAAAATATATCTTACTTGCGATGAAAAATATGCGACATTGTTAGCTGAAGCTGCCGGAAGAGCAGGTGTTACCTACAAAAGAGGAACCGTTGCGACAGGTGACCAATTTGTAAACAGTGCAGAAGTTAAGGACAGAATTGTATCTGAGTTTAAAGCCGACGTTTGTGAAATGGAGGGTGGTTCGATAGGTCACGTTTGTTATGTAAACAACACTCCTTTTGTTGTTGTAAGAGCGGTTTCTGATGATGCGTCCGGAAAATCACATATGGATTACGGTGAGTTTGCTCCTATGGCGGCAAAAAATTCCATAAAAGTTATTGAAGAATTTGTAAAAAAGCTTGATTAAAAATCGGAGGTATTTAAAATGCACGAAATTGATAAATATATCAGAAGTATACCGGATTTCCCTGAAAAAGGAATCATATTCAGAGATGTTACAACAGTGGTAAATGATGCTGAAGGTCTTCGTCTCAGTATTGATGAAATGACAAAATTACTTGACGGGCTGGATGTTGACGTTATAGCAGGTATAGAATCCAGAGGCTTTGTTTTCGGAATGCCGATTGCATACAATATGGGTAAACCGTTTGCAATGATAAGAAAAAAAGGTAAACTTCCTGCAGAGACTATTTCCGTAGAGTATGAGCTTGAGTATGGAAGTGCCAGCATCGAAATTCACAAGGATGCCATAAAACCGGGACAAAAAGTAGTGCTTGTAGATGACCTTATCGCAACAGGAGGTTCATTTGCAGCAGCTGCAAAACTTATCGAACAGCTTGGCGGAGAGGTTGTAAAGATGATAGTTCTTATAGAACTTAAAGGTCTCAACGGTCGTGCAAATCTTGCAGGTTACGATGTAGGCAGTGTAATTGCTTATGAGGGTAATTAAATATAAAAGATTTCAGAACATAAAACCGGTAAATGCATATTGTGTTTACCGGTATTTATAATGTTAAGTTATTACGGAGTGATTATTATGGAATTAATGAAAGGCAGACCAACCGACGTATCAGGCAGACTTAATCGTGAAGTAAAAGTTTATGATTTGCTGGACAGTCTCGGAATAGAATATATGCGAACGGATCATGAAGAGGCAAATACTATGGAAGCCTGTAATGCCATAGACAAGGTGCTCGAAGTTGTTATTTGCAAGAATTTGTTTTTGTGTAATCGCCAGGAAACCGAATTTTACCTTTTGATGATGCCGGGAGATAAACCTTTTAAAACAAAAAATTTATCAAAGCAAATCGGTTCCGCACGTCTTTCTTTTGCCGGCAGTGAGTATATGGAAAAGTTTCTGGATATAAAACCGGGTGCTGTATCGGTGATGGGTCTTATGAATGATATTGAAAAGCGTGTAAAACTCCTGATAGATAAAGAAGTTTTGCAAGGTGATTACATCGGTTGCCATCCGTGTGTGAGTACATCAAGTCTTAAAATAAAGACGGCTGATGTTCTGGAAAAATTCCTACCGGCAGTGGGTCATGCACCTACGATAGTAGAGTTGCCATACACGGTCGATTAAGATGTCACGCAAACGGATTTCTTTTCGGCGGTTGCTTTAATAATTTTTCTGCATTTCGGAAGTCCGGGAAAAATTTTGATACAGTCTTATAAAAATCAGCGCTGTGGTTTTTATGTTTTATATGACAAAGTTCGTGAACAATGACATAGTCAACGGCTTCTTTTGGATAGAGCATAAGAAAATATGAAAAGCAGACAGAGTTTTTTGAGTTACAACTGCCGAAACGTTTTTTTGCGGAAGTTATTTTAATTCCGGTAGGTGTGAGACCTGTTTTTTTACTCCAGTAAGCCGTTCTTTCGGGTAAATAACCTTCAGCAAGTTTTCTGAGTGTTTTCTCTTCTTCAGGTGATGGGATATATTTTCCGTCATGTCTTTCTGCCTGTTTTCTTAGAGCTTTTTTTATCCATTCACTGTGACGGATAACGAGATTTTCGGCATCTTTGAGCGTTGCTTTGTTCGGCAAGCGCAAAATGATTTCACCGCTTTCGGTTATTTCGACCGAGAGCGTTTTTCTTTTTGATTTAACGATTTTACATTCAAAATTATTTACGGTGATAATGTCTTTCACAAGTATTTTGCCCCTCAAAAACGGTAAAGATTATATTGGTATTTTATCACAAGTTTTTTTGACATGATATACAAAGTTTGATATCATAAACAAAAGTTTTCATATATAGATTTTAAGAAGAACAGAGGTATTGTATATGAAGTGTGTATGGTTGGTTATCCCTTGCTATAACGAAGAAGAAGTTTTACCGGAAACTTCAAAACAGCTTTCAAATATAATGCACGATTTGATAGAAAAGGGTAAGATTGCTTCTGACAGTAAGATTGCTTTTGTAAACGATGGTTCAAAGGACAAGACTTGGGAGATTATATCTAAGCTGCACGATGAAGATAAAATGTTTGTGGGTGTTAATCTTTCGCGTAACAGAGGTCACCAGAATGCTCTTTTGGCTGGGCTTTCTACTGCCGTTAAGTATTCCGATGCAGCGATTTCTCTTGATGCAGATCTTCAGGATGATGTCGGTGTCATTGAAAAGATGATAGATAATTTTAACAACGGTGACGATATCGTTTACGGTGTGCGCTCTGCCAGAAAGACTGATACCTTCTTTAAACGTTTTACCGCAGAGTCCTTTTACAAGCTCATAATGTTTATGGGTGTGGACGTTGTGTACAATCATGCAGATTATCGTTTGATGAGTAAACGTGCCATAGAGGGACTTGAATCGTTTAAAGAAGTCAATCTTTTCTTACGCGGTATCGTGCCTCAGATAGGATACAAGTCTTCAACGGTAGAGTACGAAAGACACGAAAGATTTGCAGGAGAGTCTAAATATCCGCTCAAAAAGATGCTCAGTTTTGCATTTGAAGGAATAACTTCTTTCAGCATAAAGCCGCTCAGAATGGCTATTGTGTTAGGTGCTTTGGCATTCGTTGTAAGTATTGCGATGCTTATATACTGTATTGTATGTAAATTCGTTGGTACAACAGTAGGCGGATGGGCGAGTCTTGGTGTGTCTATCTGGGCACTCGGCGGAATACAACTTCTTATGATGGGTGTCATCGGTGAATATATCGGAAAGATATATCTTGAAACAAAGGACCGCCCGAAATTCATTATTGAAAATGTATTGATAGATGATGAAAAATAATACTGGAGAGTACAGGTAGCATATTTTTGCTTGGTATCAAACGTATATAATTAATTTTACAAATGAAAACAGAGCCCCTTTGAAATCTTGGTTTAGCTACGCTAAAAAGATTTCAAAGGGGCTCTGTTTTCATTTATTACTGTTTTAAAAGTTATTAGAAATAATAACTGCCGGTTTGCATACCCAAAAATCCGAACATAAAGACAAAGTATACGATGTAGAATATTATCAAGAGCACTATAAGAACAGCACTCACTATAATAGCCGCAATCGATAACTTTTTACCTGTACGTGCAAATTTAAGCGTTTTGCCTACTGCCTCAGCTTCTTTTTTAGCGTTACTTGCTAATATTAAACCTATGATACCGCCGATAATGGATCCGGTGATCAAAGATGCAAGACCTACTATGAATGATGCAAGTCCGAGACCGTACCCCGGTACAGATGACTCACTTACATTCTCAGGTTGTGCAGCTTGCTGATAGATCGGTTGCACAGATTGCTGAGATACAGGAGCTACATCTGCAGACTCCGTGAAAGTCGGCTGAACCGGCTGTGTGTTTAATGGTGCGCCGCAATTTGTGCAGAATGCGACACCATCGGGACAATTACTTCCGCATTTGTTACAAAACATTTTCTTTCTCCTTTTGTTTTTATTATCAAATAAGTACAATCAACATTCTTGTTATACCGAACACAAAATATATCAACGCTATGATGATTACCGTTTTATAGTGAAACATAACATCGGTGACTTTTTTTGCAAACGGTACATTAAATACATAACCCATATTCAGGAAAACAATACTCAGCGCCAGATACACGGCTAGGCAAAAGAAAAATTGGTTATGAATAAAAGCCGATGCGAAATCTCCTTTCAGTATACTGCTGACACACCTTGTAGCGCCGCATGAAGGGCAAGGTATACCATTTTTGGCAAGGATACATTCCGGCATATATGCGTACATCAGTTTTATTATACTTTTGCCGATAAGACCGAAAACTATAAGAAGAGTATCTAAACCGAGAATACAGTATCGTATCTTTTTAGTAGTAACCATAGTAACCGCCGTTAGGATAGCCGGCGCTTTCGGTGATGCCTAACAAGAATAATACAAGAATACCTATTGAGAAGAGTATGCCTACAATCGAGCAGATGAGTCCGACAACAGCCATACCGTTTGTCTTTTTTACAGCTCTGCCTTTAACAAGAGATATGATACTTAGAATCAAGCCGGGAATACCAAAGAACGGAGCTACATAAAATACACAACAAAATACTGTGGACAAAATACCGAGAATCATACCCGGAATGCTGAGTCCGAATCCCGGAGCCTTGGAATTTGTCTCTTCCTGAGGTTCAGCTGCCTGCTCGTATACCTGCTGGTAAACGGGCTGTTGGTAAGTCGGTTGCTGATATACAGGCTGCTCAGTCTGTTGGAAAACCGGTTGATCAACTTGTGATACGGGTTGCTCATTGGCCGGCTGTGTAGGTTGTGTATTAAGATTTGCGCCGCAATTAGTACAGAAAGCCGAACCATCGGTGCAATTATTTCCGCAATTACTGCAAAACATTTTTGATTTCCTCCTTAAAATAAATGCAATTAAATTTTAACATACGAAAAATTCTTTCGCAATACAGAATATGATGTGATATATGCAAAAATGCGGTACAAAGAAATATCTTTGCACCGCAAGAAACTATTTAAATGATACATCAGAATTGAGAAAACGAGCCACTGTATATATCCTGTATCGCACCGATGTAGGAAAGAACCAGTAAAACTATAAGAGTTGCACCTATAACCGTACCTATGATTGAGCATACCAGACCGGCAATGGCCATACCGTTTTTAACACCGGATTTTTTCCCCTTTGCCATTGAAATCGCGCTCATAATGATACCTGCGATCCCGAAAAGTATATTTATGTCTACTATAGATATGATACCGGAAATCATGGCAGGAATACTCAATACAAATCCGGGATTTTTGGGTTTATTTACTTCTTGTACCGGAACTTGCTGAACGTAAATAACCTGAGGGGGGACAAAAGAAGGTTGAGCCTGATGGGGTAGTGAGGACAGTCTGCTTCCGCAATTTGTACAGAACGCTAAGCCGTCGCGACAGTTGTTACCGCAATTATTACAAAACATTTTATTTCCCTCCGACATATCTTATTTGTGTAAAAATTTTAGCACAGAAAGATGTTTTTTTCAATTATAAAAGCGCGGTGCGAATTCTTAAATCCGCACCGCATAAATGTTGATAAAAAGTTTGAATCAACCGAAATATCTCTTTAAGAGACCTTCAAAAGCTCTGCCGTGACGAGCCTCGTCTTTTGCCATTTCATGAACTGTGTCGTGGATAGCATCGAGGTTGTTCTGCTTTGCCATCTTAGCAAGTTCAAACTTACCTGCGCAAGCACCGTTCTCTGCTGCAACTCTCATTTCGAGGTTTTTCTTTGTGGATGGTGTTACGACCTCGCCGAGCATTTCAGCAAATTTTGCTGCGTGTTCAGCTTCTTCGTAAGCTGCCTTTTCCCAGTAGAGACCGATTTCGGGGTAGCCTTCGCGGAATGCTACTCTGGACATAGCGAGATACATACCGACTTCAGAACACTCTCCGTTGAAGTTTGCGCGGAGTCCTTCGATGATTTCCATCGGAACACCGTCAGTAATGCCTACTTCGTGTTCAGTTGCCCAACCCATGTCGGTATCTGTGATTTCTTCAAATTTTTCAGCGGGAGCTTTGCAGAGAGGGCATCTCTCGGGAGCTGTCTCGCTTTCTACGATTTCACCGCAAATAGTACATTTCCATTTTTTCATAGTGATTCTCCTTTATTTACAAAATTATTTTACTTCTTCAAATTTGTCGGCCGGAACACCGCAAACAGGGCATTTCTCCGGAGCTGTTTCGCCTTCTACAATTTCTCCGCAGATGATACATTTCCATTTCTTCATAACTACAATCCACCTTCCGTTCAAAATTTATTTTATATACTTATTACAATAAAATACAACTTATGTCAACAGATAAAACTTGATTAAAAGACTTTGCCGGAATGTTTTTTTATCGCTGCAAATGTCTCTTCGCTGATGACGTGTTCTATCCTGCAAGCGTCTTCTGCCGCTGTTTCGGGAGATACACCAAGTTTCATGAAAAGAGCTGTAAGTATGCTGTGTCTTTCTAAAGTTCTTTCTGCAACTGCTTTTCCGCTATCTGTGAGAACGATATAACCGTCTTGGTCAAACTCCACATAGCCGTTTGCTTCTAAGCTGTGTACGGCACGGCTGATACTGGGCTTGGAATATCCCATACGATTGGCTACATCAATGCTTCTAACATTGCCATTTTCCTGTTTGAGCTGCAAAATCGTTTCAAGGTACATTTCGCCTGACTCTTGTAAACTCATAAGATATACGCTCCCTTTCGTTCAATCTACAGAGATACTAACACGATTTTTACTTTTTTTCAATAAATTTACTATTTTGAAGTGTCGACAAAAGCATGATTAGTATGTAAAATAAGAGCACAGTACAAAGTTTTGTTCCGTATACGGAGAATTTACGTTGTTACAAATTTATGCCCGGGGTTTTGCTATGAGACGATACACTGATTTCGGTAAAAGAAAAAATATAAAAAGTTTATATCGCAGAATATATGCGTTTGCGCTTCTTGTTGTGTATTTGTCAGTTGGTTTTGCATATGTGGATAGTATCAGAACTTTTGCGGAAACAATTGTTGAAAGTGATAATCTGCAAGACGGGAACGAAAAAGGTGATAATCTTACCCAAACGGAATTGTCTGTGTTTCACAGAAGTGAAAAGCGTGACTTTACGATAGAAAGTGATTTTATGTCTGCATCTTTTTACGTAACGGACAATGGTTCGGTAATTACGGGACTTAAAAACAACTCATCAGAGTTTGAATGGATAGACGGCAAATCTGTTGCGGCACTTGTTGATGTGTATTATGACGACAAAAATGCCCTCAAAGAGTTCGGATGGAAATATTACGGCTGTTATGAGTATGCCAATCTGAAAAAATTAATATTCGAATTCAAATCAGGTGACAACAAGTTTATATGCAGACAGAATTGGCAGATCTGCAAAACGGACAGCGACGGTGCAGTTATTGTGATGTCGTTTGAAATCGAACATTCCGAAAAAACAGAAATTCGCCTGCCTGAGAGATTTTCTGCGGTTAATATGCAACTGAAGTCGGATGTCGGTTATTATATGCAATATCTGAACGGTACAATAAAAGATGAAACAGTAGAAAAGAATAATACAATCGGTTTTAAGTCCGGTAACGGAAACGGTTTTGAAATGAGTGTACCGTTGCTTTATTTCAATGCAGCCGGCACACACGGTATAGCGCTCGGCGGCGGATCTTTTTCACCGGGGAAAACAGCAGTATTAAATGCTAGGGCTAATGCTAAGACTTTTGTATGTGATATGGATTTTGCATACAATGTTACAACAAATGGTAACGGTACCGTGTATTCGTATCCGTCATTTTTTGCGGCAATCTACGGCGGTAATAATAGTGTCGGAAAAAACTTTATAAAAAATTGGAATGTGTCGGATTCGGAATACAAGGACGAGTCGCTTCCGCTTACATACGAAAAGGTTGTCGGAAAGGCTGATTTTGGAAGTGTTGAAGAGACCAGAAATTCATTTTTTAATATGATGTTTTGTTTTTCGGTAAGTGATGCAAGACAGAATAAGTGTGAAAAAATAAGGGATGAGCTTTTAAAATGTGAAGACTCAAATTCGGCGATTTATAAATATATATTGCGGAGTGCAATATTCAGCGAATTTGACTATAAAACAGTGGGACTTGCCGACGGCAGTCCTATAAAGAAAAGTGCAGCAGAACACGATGAACTTTACAGAAACAGTCTTGCTTCTGCGATGTTGAACGGAAGACAGTATCCGATATTTCCCGGCTACAGCAAAGACGGTTGGGACGGAATCGAATTTTATGATACCGTAAACAAAAAGGGTGTGATATTCGCATTCAGAAATTCTGAAGAGAGTGATACGCAGAAGGTAATTGCCGTTCAAGGTGTTTCCGAAGATATCGAATACAAAGTTATCTCGCTTGACGGAAGTGTAAACATAGAAAAAATACAAGGCGCGGAACTTCTTGCCGGCGGACTTAATGTGACTATGAAAAACGGAGGATTGTCTGATATAATTTTTATAGAAGAAGCCGAAATAGATTTTGCAGATGTCAAGATACTATTGTTCGGAAACGAACTCAGCTCACTTGAAATTATTGCGATAGCTGCAGTATTGATACTGTTGATAGGAATAGTAATTACCGCTATAATAGTAAATGCTCAGGACGAGTATAAGGAAAAGAAATTCTAAACGTATACGGAGGTACGGAAATGTATAAAATAGCTTTCTTAGGTGCAGGAAATATGGGCGGCGCGATAATTCGTGCCATTATAGATATGAAAGCAGAACTTGCGTCAAATATTTATGTTTACGACCGAGATATTGCAAAGCTTAATGTTTTTGCCGAAGAGACCGGTGTGAATGTATCTAAGAGTGCAGTTGATGCAGTATTGGTTGCCGATGTGGTATTTTTGGCAGTAAAACCGAATGTAATAGACAATGTTTGCGAGGATATAAAAAAGAGCATTGCGGGAAAATATATAGTATCGATTGCCGCCGGTGTGACAGTCAGACGCATGCTTGATATATTGGGCGAAGATACGAAAATCGTAAGAAGTATACCTAATCTTCCTGCAATGGTAGGCGTAGGTATTACAGGATTATTCTATTACAATTTTGACAATACCGATGAGCGCGCAAATTCCTATATACAGAAACTTTTTGAAACATTCGGCAAAACGGTGATAGTTCCCAAAGAGCAGATGATCGATGAAATGATTTCTGTAACATCCAGCAGTCCTGCATACTTTTGCCTTATGATAGAGGCAATGGCGGATGCTGCGGTAAAGGCAGGTTTCGCGAGAAAGGACGCGCTCGTTATGGCAGAGCAGGCTATGCTCGGAACGGCAAAGCTTTTGCTTGAAAAAGATATTCATCCGGCTGTGCTCAAAGACAGTGTATGTTCTCCCGGCGGAACAACGATAGAGGCTGTTACATCGCTTGAAGAGGGCGGATTCAGAAACAGTATTATAAAAGCCATGGAGGCCTGCGAGAAAAAGGCCGTAAGAAAAGAGGGTTACGTTTGAAAAATGTTGTAATCTACACCGACGGTGCGTGCTCGGGTAACCCCGGCCCCGGAGGTTATGCCGCAATACTTATATGTGACGGTGTTGAAAAAGAAATATCCGGCGGAGAGACAGATACCACAAATAACAGAATGGAACTCAGGGCTCCTATTGAGGCTCTTAAAATTCTTACAAAGCCTTGCAGTGTTGATATATATTCCGATAGCTCTTATGTAGTAAATTGTTTTGAACAGAAGTGGATATACGGTTGGGCGAGAGCCGGCTGGAAGAAAAAAGACGGCGAACTCAAAAATGTGGATTTGCTAAAAGAATTGTATGCTCTTTGCAGAAAACATGAAGTTGCGTGGCACAAAGTAAAGGGTCATGCCGACAACGAATACAATAATCGCTGTGACAAGCTTGCGGTAGAGTGTTCAAACAAGTACAAAGAGGCTAAAAATTCAGACCTTTTATCAATGCTTGACGATGTTCCTTCAGAAGACGTCACACATTCGGCATACACAGGAGAACTTTTTGAAAAAATTGAAACGTCTGAGGTAATGTTTGACGGCAAAATATTCAAGGCTCTTCGCTATGATGTATCTCTCCCGGATGGTACTATCGAAAAACGTGAGGTTGTAAGACATAACGGCGGTTCGTCGATTATCCCCGTGGACGATGACGGCAACGTATATATGGTTCGTCAATACAGAGTATCAGTCGGTGAGATACTTCTTGAGATACCTGCCGGTAAAGTAGAGATAGGGGAAGACTCCGAAGAATGTGCTAAGCGCGAACTTGAAGAAGAAACGGGTCTTATTGCCGAGGAAATAAAATTACTCACATCATTCTATCCGACGCCCGGGTACTGTTCCGAAAAAATCCATATATTTATGGCGACAGGTCTCACTCAAGGTAAACCAAACCGCGACGATAAAGAGTTTTTACACGTTGTAAAATATCCTCTTGCGGAACTTGTAAGGATGGTTGAAAACGGCAGCATCACAGACAGCAAAACTGCACTTGCAATTATGTTGGCAGATAATGTTATTAATAAATAGAATAATACCGGGGCTGCATACGCGCCCCCATATGAATTTCTTTCCGGCGGAGCATATCAAATGCGGCTCCGCCGGGAATATTTTATTTCAAAAATACCTTTAATAGTTTTCCGTAAATTTTTCGACAATACGGTTGGTATCTCATCGGTAAATCAATCCAAGTTTTTTTTACAACAATGCTTTTTGTGTGTGAAAATGCATCGAAACCTGCTTTCCCGTGATATGCTCCCATACCGCTTTCTCCGACACCGCCAAACGGCATATTGCTTGTGGCGAGGTGAATTATTGTGTCATTTATGCATCCGCCGCCGTACGTCAGGCGAGCGGTGAGTTCTTTTATGTTTTTCTTACTTTCAGAAAAAATATAGAGCGCGAGCGGCTTTGGCTTTTGAGCGAGCGTGCAATATATATCATTGAAATTTTCGAAAGTGATAATTGGAAGAACAGGTCCGAAAATTTCTTCCTGCATAACTGCGTCGCTGTAGGTGACATTGTCTATGATTGTGGGTTCGATTTGCAGAGTGTTTATGTTTGTGTTTCCGCCGTGTACGACTTTGGAGCAATCAATCAGATGGCATATTCTGTCGAAATGTTTTTTATTTACAATCCTGCCGTAGTCGCTGTTTTTGAGAGGTTCTTTGCCGTACTGTTTTTCGATTTGAATTATTATCTCTTTAATCAAAGTATCTTTTATATCCTTGTGACACAGAATGTAGTCGGGTGCGACGCAGGTCTGGCCGCAGTTTAAAAATTTACCGAAAATAATTCTCTTTGCGGCGAGTTTTATTCTAGCTGTATTGTCTACTATGCATGGACTTTTGCCGCCGAGTTCGAGTACGCAAGGCGTGAGATTCTCTGCGGTGTGTCGGAGAACTTCTTTTCCTACGGACTGACTTCCGGTAAAGAAAATAAAATCGAATTTCTGATTAAGCAGAGCAGCATTTTCTTCCCTTCCGCCGGTAATCACTGCAACATATTCGGGATTAAAACATTCTTCAATAATTCTTTTGGCAATTGCACTTGTGGCAGGTGAATATGCACTCGGCTTTACTACGGCGGTGTTACCTGCCGCTATGGCAGTTGCCAGAGGCTCTATCGTAAGAAGAAAAGGATAGTTCCAAGGGCTCATTATGAGAGTATTTCCGTATGGCACTGCTTTTGTGTAGCTTCTTGATGCAAATTGTGCAATCGGCGTGCGGACTCGATGTTCTTTTGCAAACTTTTTTACATGTTTTATCATGTAACTTATTTCTGTAAGAACAAATCCTGCTTCACACATAAATCCTTCAAAGTCGCTTTTTCCGAGATCTTTGGTGAGCGCATCGGTTATTTCTGTTTCGTGTTTTTTTATGGTTTCATAAAGTTTTTTCAACATTTCAATGCGGTAGCTTACCGGAAGGGTTGCTCCGCTTTGAAAGTAGTTACGTTGGTTTTCTAAAATAGTATTTATATCCATATATCAGATTCCGTTCCTTTGGATTTATGATAAAGTTCATATAAACATTATAGCAGAGTTTGCAAGTCATAAAAACATAAATAAGTAATATACATAAGATGTAAGTTTTATACGGGATTTCGGATATATGCTTATATCAAATGTGTTGCGTCGCATAAAGTATCATTTTGATGAAACCGAACCGTATTATATTGTATTTGCCGTTGCGTTGCTTGCCGGCTCTTGTGCCGGCGCTTTTACAGTCGGCTGTTTAAGTGATTCTCTTGTTTCTGAAATAGGAATCATTATGTCCGATTATAAAGATGCTCTTGCAAACGGATTTATTGTCCGTGATGTTGTTTATGAGGGTATAAAAAACAGTTTAACAATGTGCATCATTATATATATATGCAGTTTTACCCCGCTTGCTATGGCAAGCGGGGTATTGGTGCTCGCCGCAAAGGGCTTTTGCATAGGCTTTGCGGCGGCAGGAGTTTTTAAATGCTTTACACTTAAGAACGCCCTGATATTATTGCTGCAATCGACTCCTTACCAACTTTTGTCGATAGCAGCAATATTCCTTATGGCAGGAATCGGCGTGACGAATTTAAAGAACGGGCGGACGACAGCTCAGAACACAATGCTTTTTTGTACAGTGTATTTACTTAATATAGCCGGAATAATTTGCGAGGTGCTGATAAAATGTTAAATAAATATGTAGAGTATCTGCGGGACAATACTGAACTCAGCGAAAATACGGTAAATTCGTATAAATACGATATTGACGGTTTCCTTTCATATTGTAAAAATCTTGGTTTGAACGAGCCGACCAACTCGGCGGTTATGTCGTATATAGTGTATATGAATACTCAAGGAAAATCACCTGCGACCGTCATGCGCTGTATCTCTGCTGTGAAAAAATTCGGCAAATATATGACGGAGCAAGGAGTTATTGATCAGGATATCTGTGCGGGAATTAAACTTCCTAAAACCGAAAGTAAAAATTCTGTCGGACGTGCCGGTGAAAGTGATATTTCAAAACTTCTGTCGAGTATAAATCAAAACAGTATAAAAGGTATGCGAGATTATGCAATGATTTGTCTTGTAGCTTCGAGCGGCATTCAGGCTTCTGAAATTACGGAACTTGATTTGTCAAATTTTAATGGCTACGGAATGATGATAGAAGTTACAAAAAAGGGTTGTAATCAATTCTATCCGTTGTCCGAAGACGTTTGTCGTGCTATTGAAAGATATGTTAAATTTTGCAGACCTCTGATTATATCAGATAATGAAACATCCCTGTTTGTAAACACAAACGGTAAGCGCATGACAAGGCAGGGGTTTTGGAAAATAATCCGTATGTACAAGGAAAAAGCTTCAATAAAATCTTGTGTGACTCCAAGGTCAATCAGGTATTCCCTGCCGGGGTGAAGGTTCCCTTGTTCAAAAGTGTAAGTAGTCTGTGCAAGATTCTCTTGTATTGACTACTTTTTTAATTGATATAAATCCGCTTACATAGTAAAATATCATCATGAAAACTTTAATTTGCGCAATCAATTCAAAATTTATACATTCATCGTTGGCAGTACATTCACTCAGTGCTTCGTGTAAGTTCTTTTCCGGAAAGTACTGCGCTGAAACAGGCGATATGTCCGTGAAAGAATTTTCGGTAAATGATCCGTATGATACTATTGTATACGGAATTGTTTCGGAGTGCCCTGACATTGTCGCACTTTCTGTTTATATCTGGAATGTAAAGCTTGCCGGAGAACTTATTTCAGATCTGAGAAAAATGCTTCCAGATTGTCTGATTATACTCGGGGGTCCGGAAGTTTCGTTCGGATTGCCTGGAAATATAATAAATGACGGGGATTTTGATCACATAATATGCGGCGAGGGAGAATACTCATTCTTTCGTCTTGTTGCGAATATTCATGCTGCAAAAGAAAATAAGTTGATTGAGTTGCCTGAAACGTCAGAGTGTGATTTTAACGAATTGCCCTTTGTTTACAGCGATGAAAATCTTCCGCTGTTTGAAAACAGAATTATTTATTACGAAACATCAAGAGGTTGTCCTTTTAATTGTGCGTACTGTCTCTCAGGAGCTGACAGTAAAGTTAAGTTTTTGGATATCGAAAGAGTATTTCGTGAGATTGACTTTTTCTGCAAACACAAAGTTCCTCAGGTAAAATTTGTAGACAGAACTTTTAATTGTAACCCCAAAAGAGCAAAGACTATTGTACGTTACATTGCTTCGATTGAAAATTGTGAAACAAACTTTCATTTCGAAGTCGGCGCGGATTTGTTCGATAATGAGTTTATAGAAATTCTTTCGACGGTTCCGGTAGGCAGGGTGCAGATTGAGGCAGGTATTCAGTCAATGCAACCGGAGGTTTTAGATGCGTGTTGTCGCAAAACCGATACCCGTAAATGTTTTGAGAATTTAATACAAATTGTATCAAACGGAAATATAAATGTTCACACCGATCTTATCGCAGGACTTCCTTATGAGACAGTGGAACTGTTTAAGGATTCGTTTAATAAAACTTATTCGTTAAAATCCCACCAGTTGCAACTCGGCTTTTTGAAATTGTTAAAAGGTGCGCCTCTTAATGATATGTTGGACGAACATGCATACACATTCTCGGAAAGACCGCCGTATGAAGTTGTTTCAAATAAGTATATTTCGCACAAAGAGCTACTTTTGCTCAAAGAAGTAGAAGATGCTTTGGAAAAATATTACAATTCGGGGCATTATAGTATTTCTCTGGAAATAATTGAAAAACATTTCGAAACACCGTTTGAAATGTATGAGGCAATGGCAGAATTTTTAAAGAGTAAAAATTTGATATTTAAACCTATGTCATTGAGGCAAAGTTTTGATATAATGTATTTGTTTGCAAGCGGGTTTGTTGATGGCGGAGAACTTCACAATCTGAGGAAAATGTTACTTGTGGACTATTTTTCGTCAAACAAAACCGATTTGCCGCCTGATAGTTTAAAAGAATTGTGGAAACCGGAGCGTTCCATGTCTTCAAAGTCAGGTGATATAATGAAATTTTGCGGCATTGATGATTTTAAGGCACACAGGTTGAGGATCATCGATAATGAAATTTATATATTTAATGTTTCCGAACCGAACTCCGTGACAGGCAGATTCAGTTATATCAAAGCATTAAATGGAATTTGAAAGGTGGTAAAAAATGGCAAAAATACAACTCAGATCATTTCGTGTAAATGAAATTGTTTTTACAAACAAAGTAGAACCTGATACAAAAATAGCGCTCGAATTCAAGTACGGATACCAGGTTGCTCATAAGGGCGGTAATGCTTGCGTAGGAGAAATGACTTTAAATGTTCTGGATAAAGAGAATGCGGACAGATTTAATATAAAAATCGTTCTCCTGGGATATTTTTCAATAGATGGGGAAATCGCAAAAGAAGCGGTACACGCAGCTACGTTTAAAGATCTTTTTCCGTATATGCGAACTGTTGTGACAAGCGTTACCGTAAACAGCGGTATGCCTCCCATAATTCCGCCTGCGATAGATATTGACAGCCAACCTGTGTTCAGAGTAGATAAATGATTTTTGCATAAAATATGAAAAGTACAAAAGTTCGAGAGGTATAAGATGGAACGGAAAATTTCCGGAAGTATAAGTTCCGTAAAAGATTCCACAATTGAATATATGGAGAGCTTTGTCGGTGAAGTTTTTTCTCCCGGCGAATTCTTGCCCGATGAGATTTTGCAGATGATGATCCGTGTTACCTGCGAAACCAAACGTGAAACAGCTGTTTACATTGACAGAAAAAATCGTGTGCTTCACATCGGAATCGGTGATACAAGAAGTGTTGATTTACCTGAACTTGATACCGGCAGACGAAGCGACGTACGCCTTTCGGGTATTCGTATTTTGCATACGCACCCGAACGGTTCATCATATCCGTCAGATGTCGATTTAAATTCACTCAAATCTATGCGTTTTGATGCAATGTGCGTTGTGGGTGTGAATATGGCGGAAAGCAGAATTACAGGTCTTTCTGCAACTTTTCTTGAACGTGACACAGATGGTCTTTTGAACGGAACGATTCTTATCGGACCTTACGGTATGAATCACGTGAAACGTTTCAATGCTTGTTTTAATATCATAACCGAAATTGATCGCACTGCGCCTCGCAGCGCTGAGATCATAGACAATGGCCCCGAACGTGCAATCTTGGTAGGTGTAGTGTCCGAAAAATCTGACACCGTTGAACCTTTGGCAGAACTCAAAGAACTTGCCGGTGCGGCTGGTGCTGTTGTTGTTGCGACTTATACACAACGCAGAGCCGCTCCCGATTCAAAATACTACATTGGTCGCGGACTTGTTGATGATTTAGCACTTGAAAGACAAGCACTAAATGCAGATATATTTATTTTTGATGACGAACTCACCGCCTCGTGCATCCGCAACTTGGAAGATGCACTCGGCGCTCGCGTTATAGACCGCACTGCGCTCATTCTTGATATTTTCGCTTCGCGCGCGAAATCAAAAGAGGGTAGATTGCAGGTAGAACTTGCTCAGCAAAAATATCGTTTGCCTCGCCTTATGGGACAAGGCACTGTACTTTCAAGGCTCGGCGGCGGTATCGGAACTCGCGGACCGGGTGAAACAAAATTACAAAGTGATCGACGGCATATAATGAGAAGAATTCATTATTTAGAGGAGCAACTCAGAGAAGTAAGAGACAGAAGAAACTTACTCAGAAAAGACCGTAATAAAAGACAGCTTCCCGTAATCGCAGTAGTGGGTTATACAAACGCGGGAAAATCTACTTTGGTAAACCGCCTTTGCAATGCAGATATATTTGCCGAAGATATGCTTTTTGCAACACTTGATCCTTCGGTCAGAAAACTTGTCACACCGGAGAAAAAAGATTTTCTTTTGGTAGATACGGTTGGTTTTATAAGAAAACTTCCTCATGACCTTGTAGAAGCATTCAAATCAACACTCGAAGAAGCTGTGTATGCTGATTTGTTGTTGCATGTGGTAGACGGCAGTAATCCTGAGGCTTACGAACACATCGATACAGTCCATAAAATATTGGGTGAGATAGGTGCCGGAAACAGACCGGAGTATCTTGTAATAAATAAAATAGACAAACCGGGTTCTGTTGAAAACACCGGACTTGCCGCAGAGAGTACAAAGGCGTTCTATGTATCTGCAATGAGAGGTGACGGTCTCGAAGAACTTCGTGATGCCGTTACGGAATTCTTTACAAGAGTAGATAAAACTTTTGAACTCGTGATATCGTACACCGACGGCAAAAAACTTTCATACCTTCATGACAACGGAACGATATTCGAAGAAGAATACCGTGAGGACGGAGTCTATGTAAAAGGCAGAATACCGCAGGAGTTGTGGATATATGGCTGATTGGTATATGACTGTTGAAAACGAAGCCTCGGACGAATTCGTTGAAAAGAAATCGAGATTTATAGGTTATGTAAAACCGGTAAAAACAGAAGAAGAGGCTATTGAGTTTGTAAATAATATAAAAAGTAAACACTCCGATGCCAGACACAATCCTTATGCATATATAGTTTCATGTGATGGTGTGATAAATCAGAGGTATTCGGATGACGGAGAACCTCAAGGCACTGCCGGCATGCCGATTCTGGAAGTAATACGTCGCCGGGAACTCATTAATGTCGCGGTAGTGGTTACAAGGTACTTCGGAGGAATATTACTCGGTGCACCGGGACTTGTGAGAGCATACGGAAAAGGAGCCGCCATGGCTCTTGATGCCGGTAGCTCCTGCAAAATGTCATTATGTGTACCGATGGACTTTACCGTGGAGTATTCATTGTACGGCAAAATTCAGAATTTCATCGAACCGTTGGAAATTATAAAATGTCCTCCGGAGTTTGGGACAGATGTTACTCTTCATCTTATTATACCCGTAGGTATGTCGGAATATATTTCCAAGGAAATAACCGAAATAACATCAGGAAACTTTCTTCTCGAAACGGGGAGCAAATCTTTTTATAAGATAAAATGAAACTATACCGTAAATAATACCGAGAAGCATACCACCAATGATATCGGTGGGGAAGTGCACATATATATACATTCTCGAAAATGCAATCAATGCGGCAAGCACATAAGCGGCTGTGCCGTATTTTTTGTTATACATAAATACAGAAGTAGCAGCGGCAAATGAAGCCTGAGTATGTCCCGACGGAAAAGAATAGTCATGGGGAAGAGAAATAAGTTCTTTTACTTTATCTGCTGTCATACTTGCGATCTCATATGTATATGGTCTTTCCCTTGCAATAGCATTCTTTAAAAGAAGGTTGCCGAATAAAAGTCCCATAATGAGTGCCATTCCCATACAAATACCGGTCTTTCTTGTCTTCTTGAAGAAAAGACATATAACTGCAATTATTATCCATATAATACCTGCATCCCCCAGTTGTGTAATAAGAGTGAATAATCCGTCCAGAATTCCGCAACGAATATTTTGGATTCCGTCAAGTATTCCTATTTCAAATTCTGTCAACCAATCCATAAAAATGTTCCTTCCGTATTTTTGTCTACATATTACAATATTTTGCGACAAAATAAAAGATTGTTTCCTATATATTGGCAGATCCGGATAAAATCAAGGTATTGTGGTGTAGGTTCGGTGTACCACAATATGTAAAAATACCTTTAAATAAGTAGTTTGAAAAGATTGTCGAAAAAATTTGAAAACTTTTTTGAAAATTTTTTAAAAGATTTATGCAAAAGTTGAAAAAAGCCTATGGTTGACGTATAAAATTCAATTTTTCGGGAAATAAAAAAAGTGTTGACAATCATTTTCAAAATGGTATAATGGCAAAGCTGTCGCGCTTAAAGCGCAGGCAAAACGCAAGACAGCATCGGACATTGAAAAGTAAACAGCGTACAAAAACAAACATGTAAACATTCATGTAATTCGTTAATTTTTTGAGTTATTAAAACAAGCCAGAACATATCTCAAATCGCGAA
>SVJA01000010.1 GCA_015069195.1 Oscillospiraceae bacterium
TCACAATGGCTGTCGAGCAGGGTAAATACACCGCCCAACCGCAGATTATCCAAAGATTCCCGGATACAATGCTCCAATTCTGCTGCCGGGATCTGTTTGTTATCCTCACCCAACAGCAAGAGGTTACCACGGCGCTTGATGTAGCAGCCCAGCACGCAGATTTTCGCCATCAATTCCCGGGCTTTTTCCGGTTCAGCAGAAACACGCTTCATCAGTTCCTCTGCACGAATCAACTGAGGTGCTACCTCTCGTGCAATGCGATCATAGAGTCGGTTCTGTTCATCAATCTTTGCCTTATGCTCGGTAAGTTCTACTTCTGCCTGCAGCAAAGTATTTTCCTCACTCATCTGCTCACGGATGTCCTGCAGTTGTTGACAGAGCGCATTTTGCGCCGTTATATCATCCTGCCACACCACACGACCGGCAGAAATAGGTGTAGAACGAAGCAACGTATTTTTCAGATGAACAGCACCGGTCTGTGTCTTTGCGATATCCGCCTCCGAAACAGGCAATGCCCCTCCGGATACATAATGTGGCTGAAAATCCTCGTCCACGATCAGTAGCGGCACGGTAGTCATATTAAACAGTTCCCAGTGGTTAGTATTGGAAGGAATCATGCCACTTTGAATGGCACTTTCCACCAAGCAAACAATCAGCAGACAATCCATTACCGTCAGGTCACAATTGATTATCTTCAATGTATACAGTACCCAAAATACGATGGCCCCCAAAATAATATACAATGGTAGCCGCTGCATCTTTCTGCTTCCCGGAACACGGTTTTTTTTCAGTAGCATCACAACAAAATAGAGTCCGCCCAGAATGAACCAAGCCATTAAAATATAGTATGGAATACCGTATTTGTATTGAGTGTCAAACAGTTCGATACCTTTATGAAAACGGAATACTAACTGATGCAGATCGTTTGTAAACACCAACGCAAGCAACAACCCCGCCGGAATTGCCAAAAAGTTCATCCATTTGGGGTGGTAGTAATCTGCCGGCTTATCAATGTACTTCACAACAAAGAAACCAATCAGGGGTATCAGTACCATAGGAATATAATAGGAATACCAGATGTACCGACCAATAGGATTGGTACGATCTACAATCAATTCATATTTCACAGTACGCACTGTCAGCCATAAAGCCATCAGAATACCTGCTGCCATCAAAAGATGCCGCACATGCCGATTGGTAATGCGGCGCTGGATAGAAATACTCCATGCTATGAGCAGACAAATATGGATTATATAGCGCACCATCATTGCTGCAGAAATCAGTAGCGTTTGGTCAAGATCATAAGGAAACACACGGATGACATATGCAATCAATATAGCAATGGCCGACCAAATTACAGAGTTTATGGTAGTTTTGTTCTTTATCACCGGTTTCACCTCTTATTAAAATTATAGCATCGTTAAAGTAGGGCGTCCACATCTATTATTTTTATAGCAAAAGAACCAACAATCTTGTGTAATTGAGCTATTCAGTTGTCAAGGAACGTGAAGCGGTTATCAAAAAAATAACCCCCTCACTTATTCCCACTGGGAGAAGGCAAAAGTTAACCCTAAAATGCAAAAAAATCAAAAAATTTTTTCAAAAGCCTTAAATTTTAGAAGATTTGTGACAATTAAATACGTTTTGCGAATTTATAATACAAGACAATAAAGTGATTAAAAAGGACATGGTAGAATGAAATAGAACGATTATACGCACCCACTCAATTTAGCAATATTTTTAGCACAAAGATTATGCTGATTAGCAGGGATATCCATTTCATTAGCAAAAATGACTTTTTCTTGCTAATTTCTATTAGCAAGGATTTCTATAAATAGGTTTTACATCGTCAAAGAAAAAACATAATGAACACGGATTTTGAAAAGTTAGTAAAGTAATAAAAAAACAACGCCGAAAACCTAAAAAACAGCGGTTTTACGGCGTTTATTTGGCGTTCTCGCCCGGAATCGAACCGGGGGCATTCCGCTTAGGAGGCGGACCCTCTATCCTACTGAGGTACGAGAACATCTATGCAATTTTATCTATATTATCGCTTGCCTTTTTGATAAATGCAAGCGGTTGAACACAACCTTAAGAGGGGTTTATTATATCCATTTAACTATGCAGGCAGATATAATGACAGTCAACTGACGGGAGTTATAATAACATTATATTCGGAATTTATCAAAGGTTATTTCATATATTTCCGATATTGACAATCATTTATGCAGGGAATATACTTAACCAAAATTGAATAATGCAAACCGTTGAAGCGGAGATAACGGCGATGATGCCTTTACAGAGAGCCTGTGTTGCTGAGAGTCAGGTGAGAAACAAGTCGTCAAATGGACCGCTGAGGGCGCAGTCAAATGTGTTTTACACAGAGTATTCTGCGACGTGGCAGGCATACGTCAGTTGCCGGGGATATGTTGGTATCCTGTTAAGTGCACAGGCTCACGCCTGTGAATTCAAGGTGGCACCGCGGATAATTTATTTATTGATTTGTTCGTCCTTGACAGAAGAGTATCTTTCTGTCAAGGACGTTTTTATTTGATCACGCCGCCCGCTTGGCAGAAACGGTCAGGCGGGCGGCTTTCATTTACGGAGGAAATGGTTATGGCATTATTGACAAAGCGATGGCGAAGCTGTTGATTTGATTAAATTGAAAATAAATTATATTGATTCGGAGGAAACTAAAATGGAATTTAATAATATTGATTTTGATACGTACTTTAAAAACTACCCTGACGAGAACGGATTTTTCGGAAAATACGGCGGCGTGTACATTTCGCCGGAGTTAAAAAAAGCAATGGAAGAAATCACATAATCCTATCAGACCATATGTAAGTCAAGCAAATTTATAAGCGAGTTGCGAAGAATACGAAAAGAGTTTCAGGGACGCCCTACACCTATTTCGCATCTTGAGAGGCTTTCCGATAAAATCGGTACCGGTGTACAAATTTATGTTAAACGAGAAGATTTAAATCACACCGGAGCACACAAACTCAATCACTGTATGGGAGAAGCGCTTCTGGCAAAATACATGGGAAAGAAAAAAGTCATTGCTGAGACAGGAGCAGGTCAGCACGGTGTTGCACTTGCTACAGCAGCAGCATATTTCGGACTTGAATGTGATATTTATATGGGAGCGGTTGATATAAAGAAGCAAGCGCCGAACGTTGCAAGAATGAAGATTTTGGGAGCTAATGTAATAGAGGTTACAGACGGTCTGCAAACACTAAAAGAGGCTGTCGATGCCGCATTTAAAGCTTATGCGGCAGAATATAACGATGCAATTTACTGTATCGGCTCTGTATTAGGGCCGCACCCGTTCCCTATGATGGTACGTGATTTTCAGAGTGTAGTCGGAATCGAAGCAAGGGAGCAATTCATCGAAATGACAGGTGAATTGCCTGATGCCATCGTTGCTTGCGTAGGCGGCGGTTCAAATGCTATAGGACTTTTCTCGGGATTCCTTAATGACCCCGTTGATATATACGGTGTTGAGCCGTTAGGACGCGGAACGGCGCTCGGCGACCATGCTGCAAGTCTTAAATACGGTACAGAGGGAATTATGCATGGTTTCAACAGCATTATGCTCAAAGACGAAAACGGCGAACCTGCTCCGGTTTATTCGGTAGCAAGCGGTCTTGATTACCCTTCTTCAGGTCCTGAGCACGCATTTCTGCACGACCTCGGAAGAGTCAAATATGATGTGGTTGATGACAACGAAACGATTGACGCATTCTTTGAACTTTCACGAATGGAAGGAATAATTCCGGCAATTGAAAGTTCCCACGCAGTTGCATATGCAATGAAACTAGCCAAGTCAATGAAAAAAGGCTCAATTCTTGTAAACCTCTCCGGCAGGGGCGACAAGGATATGGATTATATCATTGAAAAATACGGCATCAGATAATTGTATGTTGCTTTTATTTTAAAAATCAGTTATAAGTAAATCATTACTACAAGTTAGGAGAATCAATTTATGAAACTGATTACTTTTGATAATATCAAAGATCTCAACATATCACCGGTTGCATGTTATGACCTTGTTGCACAGATGATAAAAGACAAAAACACTGCGATTTTGCCGCCCAAAATCAGTATGAAACCTATGGACGGTGTGTTCTGCAATGTTATGCCTTGCATACTTGAACATGTAGGCGGTGTAAAAGTCGTTACGCGATATCCCGAAAGAAACCCCAGTCTCGACAGCAAACTTATGCTTTTTGATGTTGATAGCGGTGAATTTCTTGCAATTATGGACGCCAACTGGATTACAGCCATGCGTACGGGAGCCGTAGCGGCACACTCTATTTTACTTTTGGGCAAAACGGATTTCTCTACAATCGGTATTCTCGGTCTCGGAAATACTGCACGCGCCGCACTCTTGGTACTTGCATCAAAACTTCCCTACAGAAAGTTCAAAGTTAAATTACGCAGTTACAAAGGCCAGGAAAAAATTTTTGCAGAAAGATTCTCAGAATTCTCCAACATCGAGTTCACATACGTAGACTCAAATGAGGCACTTGTAAAAGGCTCCGATGTCGTAATTTCCGCAGCGACTTACCTTCCTGAAGATTTGTGCAGCGATGAATGTTTTGACGAAGGCGTACTCGTCGTTCCGATCCACACACTAGGTTTCACAAACTGCGATCTGTTCTTTGACAAAGTTTACGCAGATGACTACGGACATGTTCATCATTTCAAAAACTTCGACAAATTCAGATACTTTGCAGAAGTCAGCGATGTTATCAACGGCAAAGCAGAAGGCCGCAAAAACGACAAGGAGAGAATACTTGCATACAATATCGGGGTTTCAATGCACGACATAAACTACGCCGCTTACATCTACAATATGATTAAAGACAATCCGGCATTGCAGAATATCGATATGCACGATCCCACCGACAAATTCTGGATTTGATTTAATTGCTTTTGCAATATAACAAAGCCCGCGCCAACGGCGCGGGCTTTAAAATACACGTTAAGTGCTAAAAGCACATTTTGCATTATCTGCAAAATGTGCTTTTGTTTTTAGAAATTATGATATCAAAGAACCTCGCAAAGCGCTTTGATAAGCTTATCGTTGTCCTCGGTGTCTCTTACGGCAAGGCGCAAGAATTCACCGTTCTTTACTTTGGCGGACAAATCTTTTACAAACAAGTTGTACTCAACCAGAAGTTTCTTTGTTACAGCCTTTGCCGTAACACCGCCGGTCAACTCAACCATAACGTAATTTGCCTGCGAAGGAAACACTCTTATGCCGGACAATTTCTTCAGTTCGCATACCATACGGGCACGCTCGGCACGGATAAGCTTGAGAGCTTTTACATAATCCTTTTGATATTTTTCTGCAATCTGCATGTAAAATTCACCGAATGAATTTATATTCCAGATAGCAACATCTTTTTTCATCTTTGAAATCATTTCAGTGTCTCCCGATGCCAAAATTCCGAGACGAATTCCGGGTACACCGTATGACTTTGAAATACTCTTCATCACATACAAATGCCTGTTTTCTGCGATAAACTCCTGAATTATCAAAGTAGAATCTTCTTCGTCCGCAAAGTCAACAAATGACTCGTCAAGGATGAGTCGGATGTTATTTTCTTTTGTCCACTCAACAAGTTTAACAAGGCCTGCTTTCGGGATATAGTTTCCTGTAGGGTTGTCCGGATTTACTATGAGCAATGTTTCGATTTCCTTATCAGCAAAGAAGTTCATAAGGTCTTCTGCCGTGTAAGAAAAATCTGCATTTGAAGGTGTGAATATCACAGTTTCTTCTTTGTTGTATCGGTTCGGATATTCCTCGAATGTAGGACGAATGATACCTACTTTTCCTTTGAGTTGGCTCATCAAAGATTTTATAAGTTCCGCTGCACCGTTTCCTACTACGATATTTTCCTGATGTACGTTGAAATTCTTTGCTGCAAGCAGTGAATTTACTCGCATACCGGAAGGATATTGTGTGAGCAATTTTTCAAAGTTTGCTTTCATCTCATCAATGAGTTTCTGCGGTGGGAAATAAGGATTTACCAAATAGCAGAAGTCAATAAGTTTCGGATATCTCCAATATCCGCCGTAACGATTCTGTAAAAGGTCCACTTTCTCATCAATGTCAGGTGTAAACATTGAAGTTGCGATATCAAGATCCTGTATATCATCAATCTCATACCAGAGCTGACCGTCAAGTCTCTTTGCTTTTATCTCCGGATCATCAAGCATTGTGATTACTCTGAGCACCTGCTCGTAATATTCGTTATCTCCGAGAGCCTTCATATACGCTTCTAAGAAAGGCACATAGTGAGTTATCGAAAAATGTGTGCTGAATTTATAAATATTTACTGTTTTGTAGTAATCTTTTATTTCATCAAATTTGAATTTCTTACCGGGTACAAATGCTTCTATGCTATCATCAGCAGTAAGTTTGACACACGTACCATCCATCCAACTCTCATACTTATCAACAAGAGCAAGAGTATCGCGAGGATCATTTAACAATGCATCAATTACAGAATCTTCAAATATCAGATCCGATTCAAATAAAAGAGTGTCCTCTTCGCACAGATAATCCTTTGCAAGTCCCAAAGAATAAATGTTGTTTGTTTTATCGTATATGGGATTGTTCACATACACTATCGGGGTTTTTATTCCGAGTGTCCCTATGTAATCTATAAGCTTCTGTCCTTCGTAACCTACTACTATAACAATTTTAGAAAGATTACGTGCCTCAAGCTGATGTAACATTCTTTCAATAAGAGTAACACCATTTACTTTTACCATGCATTTTGTGTTATCTTGGGTAAGTTCTTTTAATCTTCTGCCCATGCCGGCAGCCAAAATCATTGCTTGCATTGTAGAGCTCCTCTCTTATACAGCCTCTCCGTCGATTATAACAGACATGTCCTTAGCGTGCATGGGAATTCTGTCTTCTTCAGGGGGTAATTTCATATAATCACCGTATATAGTGCTTAATATTTTATCGTATCCTGCCGGTATATTGTATTCCACACCGGCTATCACGCCCTTACTAACGTCTGCCATCCACTCTTTTTTAAAGTGTAGCTTCTGTCCGCGTATAGTGTAGTTACTGTAAAACAACTCGTCACATCTGTCATCATTATGGTATTTCGAAGAAACCTGATCGTATTTTTTTATAAGCGTATCTACCGACATCAATCTTCCGATTTTCTCAAAAAACCAAACCGCAACCTTTGTAACTCCACTATATTTTGTATAATCAATGTCATAGCGGTGACCCATAGCCATACCATAAAGACACATAAGCTGCAAATGTTGCCACTTGCTGCCGAGCTTACTGTTTGCAACTCTGTCAATTACAAACAAATCCATACAAATTCGATTTACTTTACCGCCATAGAACCGTTCTTCTTCGTTATCATCGCGCAATCTACTCGGGATATATGCAATCTTAGGAATAAAATCAAAAAATGCATCATCTTTTAATTTCCCAGGTAGTACAAGTTCAAAATCCTCTCCGAGAAAATCCGGAGCCACTTCTATAAATTTTTCGTACTCATCCCTCGGGAAAGCCATATCTACATCATCATCCCACGGAATCAAATCCTGATGCCTTATAGCACCAAGCAATGTACCGGAATCAAGAAAATATTTTATTCCGTTAGCATCGCAAATACGCTTAACTTCATTGATCAACTTATAGTTAACTTCATGTATTTTTGCGAATGTATTATCCTGCATAAAAACTCCTGTTCTATCCGAATGGATATTTATTTTGTCTGTTTAATTTACACAAAAGAAAATGCATAAATCACTAAAATTAACCTTTTAAATGATATCACAGCTACCAATTTATTGCAAGCAATGGTGCCGCTTGCAAAGGTGTCACCTTATACAAAAACACACATTAAACACTTTAAATTTAAAATAAAATAACCTTGCAAAATTTGTTAAAAAAATAATTTATTTAGAATAAATTATGTGGTAAAATGTGGCTAATATATTAAATTTGAGTGATCTATGAAAGAAGGCCTGTATTATGGCATATAAAATTTTTGAATATGACTCATATTTAAAGCCGTACGAAGCAGATATAGAACTTCGTATGCAAAACTATGCAAACAAAAAAGCGTCACTTCTTACCGATGCCAAAAATCTTAAAGACTTTGCAAACGGCCACGAATATTTCGGTTTTCACAAGGTCGGAAAAGGTTGGTATTACAGGGAATGGGCACCGGGCGCTGATATGGTTTTCATAATGGGGGATATGAACGGTTGGGATAAGACAAGCCTTCCGCTCAAAAACATCGGAAACGGAGTTCATGAAATTCACCTTGAAGGAGAACATAATCTCTACCCCGGTTGTAAGGTAAAGACTGTCATCGGCAAAAACGGAGAACTTCTTGAAAGAATTCCGTTATATGCCAAGCGCGTTATACAGGATCCTGTCACATATAATTGGTGTGCGGAAATAGTAGACAGCACTCCTTACAAGTGGAAAAAGAAAAAATTCAAGGCTGACAAAAAACTTTTCATCTATGAATGTCATATCGGTATGGCGCAAGAAAAAGGCGCTGTCAGCACGTATACGGAATTCAGAGACTATACCCTTCCACGCATAAAGGAGGCGGGCTATAATACCATTCAGATTATGGCTATTATGGAACATCCCTACTACGGTTCTTTCGGATATCAGGTTTCATCTTTTTTTGCAGCGTCATCACGCTACGGAACGCCGGATGAACTTAAAAGTCTTATCGATACTGCACATCAGATGGGTATCGCAGTACTCTTGGATGTAGTTCACTCGCATGCCGTAAAAAATACAGCAGAGGGTATAAATCAATTCGACGGAACCGATTACCAGTTCTTCCATGTAGGACCTCGTGGTGAACACCCAACTTGGGGTACAAAACTTTTCAATTATAACAAAAATGAAGTTATTCATTTTCTGCTTTCAAACTTAAAATTCTGGCTGGATGAGTATCATTTCGATGGTTTCAGATTCGACGGCGTAACTTCTATGCTATATCACGATCATGGTCTCGGAGTAGCATTCACAGACTACAGTAAATATTTCTCTATGAATACCGATACCGAAGCGGTCACTTATTTGCAGCTTGCAAACGAACTTATTCGCGAGGTTAATCCCAATGCGGTTACAATTGCAGAGGATATGTCAGCTATGCCCGGTATGTGTCTTCCGATAGAAGACGGTGGCATAGGTTTTGATTACAGACTTTCAATGGGTATTCCCGACCTATGGATCAAGCTCATAAAAGAAACTCCCGACGAATGTTGGAATATGTATCATCTTTGGTACGAACTCACCGGCAGACGTCCGGGTGAAAAATACATAGGATATACCGAATCTCACGATCAGGCGCTTGTCGGTGACAAAACAATAATTTTCCGACTCTGCGACAGCGAAATGTATACTTCGATGTCAAAAGAATCACAAAGCTATATCATCGACCGTGGCATAGCTCTTCACAAAATGCTCAGACTTATAACACTAAGCCTCGGCGGTGAAGGTTACTTAAACTTTATGGGCAACGAATTCGGTCATCCCGAATGGATAGATTTTCCGCGTGAAGGCAACGGTTGGAACCACCACTACTGCCGCAGACAATGGCATCTTGCCGATGACAAGAATTTAAAATACGAATACTTATTAAACTTCGATAAGGCAATGCTTGAAATTGCAAAGAAGTACAAAATTTTTGACAAAACACCTGTTCAGCTTTATGTTGATCAGGACAAGCAAATTCTCATATATGAGCGAAACAATCTTGTGTTTGTATTCAATTTCAGCCCGTTCAATTCTTACGAATCGTACTTTGTTAAAGTTCCGAAAAAAGGCAACTACGAACCGATCCTCTCAACCGACCAATACTCTTTCGGCGGCTGGAACAGAATTGAAATGCCGATGACTTACACGGCAACTCAAGAAAAAGGCAAAGATTGCGGTTTTAAAATGTATCTGCCTGCCAGAACAGCAGTTTGTATTGCTAAGGTTAATAAAATAAGCAAAAAATAAACCGCTTCGCTGATTTGTAAAAAGGATTTAATATGTTAGCTGGCTGAAAAGAGGCTGTAAAAGAACACAAGTTCTTTTACAGCCCTCTGTTTATAGAAACGAAAAAAATCTTCCGTCATCTTATAGAAATCGATTTCGGGCGATTTCTAAAGGTGACGAAAGATTTTTTCATCAAAAAGAAAACTCACTGCAATCAACAATCGAAACACCCTGATAGTAGTGCAACAGTATTTCATCATACAAACTTCCCGAAGCTGCCATCACTCCTGCACCCCATTGGCTCATTCCGACACCGTGACCCGAACCAAAAACGACCACAATAATTTCACCGTATGCTGATTGGCGGAAGATAAAATTTGTTGAGCGAAGACCGAGGCAAGTACGAAGCTCCGTTCCTTTGAATCCCACTCCGCCTATTGTTATATTTTTAACTCTGCCGCTTTCACTTTTTTCGCAGTTTTCTATACTTTCATATATATCAGATGCCTCAATTTCAATTTCAGGTTTGAATGATTTTAGTTTTTCTTTAAACTCCTCCGGAGTAAATGTTTCGACCGTGCAATACGAATCAGAAGTTATGTCGCCTACACTCGGAACACTCTGCAAATATTCAATAGCATCACTGTCCCAGACATCCTCGATGCTTTCAGTGTAGCCACCGCCGTTTGAAAAATAATATGCTTTGACGATTTCACCGTTATAGCTCATCACCTGACCTTTGGTGTCCTGCACGGCTTTCATCACTTTGTTATAATATTCATTTGCCTGTTTTTCCGGATAACTTGTAAAAATGGTATTGATATCCCGCCAAGCCTGGCAATGTGTATAGTCATCGCAAATCACCGCACCGTCTTTGTGACGCACATCTTCTGCTCCGCCGTTTAAAATTTTGTGCAAAGTATATGTTCTGGAGGCAACTGCCTGAGCCTTTATGGCTTCTACCCCGAAAGACAATCGCATCTCTCCGATTATTACGCCCGCAATATATTCTTCAAGCAACATTTCCCGGGAAATATCCTCGCCCTTGAAATAAACTCTAATAATCGGCTCGTTTTTACCGCCGCTACTAAGTCCGGCATCTTCTATAGCTTTATCGATGCCCTCAGATCCTATCGACAACTGACCAATATCTGTCTGAGCATTTGATACGATCTCGTATTTTTTACCGATCCCGGTTGTTATTACCGTTGCCAATATCGTCGCCGGTAAAAGTATAAATGCAAACAAGAAACACACAAGGTAAACAGTCATTCTTTTCATTTTAAGTACACCTCCGAATTTTTCTTATGTTCATAAGATTTATATGCGGAGTCTACCCATTATAGGAGTTTTATAAACAAAAAAGTACACCATCTTTTAAAATCCTGGTTTGGCTTACGCCAAAAAGGATTTTAAAAGATGGTGTACTTTTTTGTTGCTTTATTCAGGTTTGGCTTACGCCAAAAAGGATTTTAAAAGATGGCGTACTTTTTGTTGTTATATTCAGGTTTGACTTATACTATAAATGATTATAAAAGAAGAGCGGTTTCGCGGAAAGGAAATACTTTCTTCTCTCAAGAATTCAATTTATAGCATTACAAAAGGAATTATCCTGGCTTCGCGTATTATATCTTCGTTCTCATAGAAAACAGCTTTGATAACAAAAGATGTCGCTATCATTTGGTTTTCATCAGGACTTATCAAAAGTGTAATCCCCGGCGAAATATTTTTTGTTTTTGTCGCTCCGCTCATCATCACATCAATTTTCGGCATCCCCTTAATAAACAGTCCGGGAACACGCTCACCGTACGAATATACCCAACGATTTTTTTTAAATTCTTCTCCTGAATAAGAAGCACTGTCATAGACACCGGCTCGGCTAACTCCTGAAACAGAAGCCTCGCCGTATACTTTGGTCTGTAAAAGAGTATCCGAAACAGGCAAAGAAAACATAATCGGATTTCCCTCAAAAATTGTCGCATCCTCGGTTATTCCGCTTACGGAAATACTTATCTCGCCGTCAGAGTACAAAATCGACAAAACGGACAAAGAAACCTCTCCTGCATCATTTTTTAGCGAATACAACGAAGACACTCCTATGTGGTGTAAATCGCGGCTCATAACCATGCTGCGAATATGCTCTGCAGGAACTCCGCCGAATGTTATCACACTGTCTCCGTACAAAACATCGCAATCTTCTTTCGTGATCTTCTCAAAGCAACCTTTTTCAAGATTGAAAACATTTTCAAAATTCACGCCTGACACACAAACCGTTCCGTTTGATACATCACACTTAAAAAATGCAGGCATATCAGCAGAAAGAGTTCTCTCGCAAGCAGTCTGTCTTACCGGTAATTTAAACTGACCGATAAACTCACCGTTTACTTTAAAATCAATAAAATATTCATAGAAAGAAAGTGACGGCGCATTGTGATTAATCATCACCCGGCAGACGTTTCCGCTTGCAAAACTAAGCGGACTTTCACCGTTTTGTAAGCTTCCGTTCTCTGCAAAAATATCGTATGACAAAGTTGCATTTTTACACTCGCTCAAAGTCATAACATCGAATATGCCCTGTTCAATATCCACCGCATCTATCGTAAACTCTCTCGCACTGCCTGTATCATAGTCAGATATGTTTTCACCAATCGGCAAATCTGGTCTTACATGTAAATCCGTAGCTATCGGAATAACTTCCTCTCCGCACACCAAAAGTATTAGTCTTACTTTGGTGGGAACGTCACATTTTATTTTACCCTCCCCTGCAATTTCCTTTTCGCAGGTTGCGACAAGATTCAGTTCTTCGTCATATACTTCTGCCATAACCTTTGCAGGAATTCTTCTGCTCATATAAATATCCAAATTAACAGAATTATCATTAATTTGGCAAGAATAATCCCGTATATGAACAAACTTCCTGGCTATTATGCTTGCCTTACACATAATGGGAAGCTCGTCCGGATTTATTTCCTCGGAAATAATTACTATCTCATTATCAATCTCAAAATTCACGTGTGCCGTAATTTCAGTTTCGATATAGTCAATATCACCGTCAAAGCAGAAACTTACAAGCGAACCATTTATATATACCGTCGTTTTAGGTGAAATATTGTCGATAACAAGATAAAGGCGAAGACCTTTCATATTTTGCGCCAACTTGAATTTTCTTCTGACTGCACACGAATTCTCTTTAATGATTTTTTCCCACGCACCGTCAAGTCCTCTGTATAGAAGACCCTTGTCACAACCGCCGCCGATAGCTTCGCAACGACAACTGTAGGGAATGTACTTTGTACGACGATTTTCGACATTAAAAGTTTTGCCCTCGAACAAAACGTCCGAAGGCATACCTTTCTCTAATAATGAACTTATTCCATGATATCTTTCAAAAAACTTTATTTTGGCTTCCATAAAAGCCACCTCCGAAATTTTTCAGATAACAATTTAATTCATCAAATGCTCATCAGTTTCCGTTATACATAACATGTGATGAAGACATCGCTCCCGTAGTTCCGCTCACGGTTATCAATCTTCCGCCAAGTGAATCGGAACGGCTTTCATCGTATGTGCCGGTCTTTACACCGTATGCACAGTATATACTTGTACCGGAATAAGTGTAGCTGTAATTTCTAGTGTGTGTATGTCCGAAAAATACACCTTTAAGATTTCTGCTGTTAGCCTTTGACATAAATGTAGCATCTATATTTGAGTTAGAAGAGTCAGTCTGTATATGAACAAACATCAATGACGGAACATAAGCACCGCCATTCTTAGTAGCCAAAGCGTCCATATTGTTTATAATAAGATTCTTTGCATCAGCCTGTATACCGTAACCGATATATACATGTTCAAAGTCAGGATTGGATGTACGGATACCGTCTCCTATATCTTCACGAATAACTCTTGTGCCGTTTGTGTCACCCATATAAAGCATATACTTTATTTTGCCGTTTTGTCTGAGTGCAATATTGTAGTTACTGTTACCGGTAACCATGCCGGGACGGAATATACAGTATTTTGAATTTATAAGCATCTTATTCTGAGCCAGAACACCTACTGCCGATTCGTTATCATGGTTTCCGTAAGTAGCAGCCCACGGAATTTCGAAAGAGTCTATATAGTCGATCAGGTCCTGAAAAGCAAGTCCTGTATCGTCTGTTTCACCGTAAATGTTGTCACCTGTAAGAACTATGAAATCAGGGTTTGTCTGTTCTATAGAATTCTTTATATATTTGTAGCACTGTTCGTATGCAGAATATTCAGGTGCATCAAAATGAGCATTTCTCATTTCAAGATAACGCTGATTTGTTCTTATATAGTTCATAGCTTCGATCTGTGTATCGGTAAGCTGAAGAATTTTAATATCATTGGAGTGTGCAAAATCTATCGCAAAATCAACACCGTTTTCTCCTAAGTATTTCACATTCGGCATATAATCTTTACCGAGTGTGTATCTTGAACCATCGACAACGACATTAAGAGTCGCCATAACATCAAGAACAGTCACATTTTTCTTTGTAGCAGTAAGCAATGCTGCATCACAATTCACACCGGAAAGATCATCGTTGAGAAGTCCTGAATAAACAGCTGCAGCATCTGATACATCTACACTGCCGTCAGCATTTACATCACCGCCGATTATGACATTGTATGTAAATCTGTCTGCAATAATTTTCATACCGGTTTTGAGAACTGTATTTGAAGCAACATTCGCACCTTCCGAATCAGTTACGGTAATGCTGCTCATACAAAGTGCCTCACATATATCCGCAGTAGCATTAGCAACAGTACTTCCGGGAACAAGCATAATAGCATCAGTATTTGTCTTATATCCGGAACCGATACTTATAACTTTTCCGCTTGCAAAATTTATATTTCCGTATTCACGAACGCCTGTAAACTTGAAGTCTACAATAACATTTATTGTGTTACCTACCGTATTTGAATTCGGAGCAACCTTAAATGAAATAGTCTGCGCAGCACCACCGTTTGTAACTTCTTTTCTGATACCGTCAAGAGATATAGCATCAATCGCATAATAATTTCCGGGTGTGATATTTACCGTAACGGTAGAGTTTGTAGGGAATACTCCTGATTTTCTGCCGTCTGAAAGCAAAACAGTACCACTGCCAAGCTCTGTATGACATATAACCGTCATCTCTGCAGCAGGAGGATTAACCGATACAAACGTAACCTGTATAGCAGTATTTCCTGTAACCGTAAACTTAAATACCTGAACAGTAGCATTTTCATTTACTGCCTGTGATGCACCACCGATATTTACAGTCTGAATATAATAACCCGCACTCGCCTCTACCTGAAAGTTCGCAATAGCACCAACCGGATATTGTATGGTAGCAACATCAGTGCCGGCAGTCTCTCCTCCGAAGTGAATGATACCACCCTCATTGTGAGTAAGCGTAAGTGTAGCAACTTCCGCCGCCATAGCAGATATAGCAGATCCGCTAAAGAAAGTAAAAAGCGTCACAAGTGCAACAACGAGACAAATAATTCTTCTTCGCATAAATATAAAATCTCCAATCAATACAAAACTGCAACCAGGATATCATATTTTGTGTTCACTTTCAACTGTTGAACCGGACAAAGAAGCAATTTTAACAAAAAAGCAACATATGATTGCGTATGCAGGAACAGCAAGCAACATTCCTTTCAATCCAAAAAATTCGCCGCCGACGAATACGGCAAGAATAGTTGCAACCGGATGAACGCCCAACTTACCTTCAATAATCTTAGGTGATATGAAATTGTTATCGATTTGCTGAACAGCCGTAAACAAAAGTGCCGTAAGAAATGCCTTGAACGGGGATACGATAAATGCCGCTATAACAGCCGGTACCGCCCCGATAAAAGGTCCGAAGTACGGAATAAGATTTGATATTCCACCGATAATTCCGAAAAGTAAAGGATACGGCACTCCGATTGCCCATAATCCCAAACCTTCAAGAATTCCTATCACGAGTGCAATCAAAAGCTGTCCGCTTACAAACGATCTGAATATTTTCTCTATATCAAGGTATATTTCAATCAAAAATCCGCGCCACTTATAGGGAAAAAGAGCAAGCACCGTATTTCCCGCCTTTTCTTTGTCGCGCAATAGATAAAAGGTTATCACTGACGCAGTTACAGCATCGATAAACCCCACTGCAATACTTAATATATTTTTAGGTTTTGCTGCATCCGCGACATATGCACCAAGATTCTTTTCTATCGAAGAAACTATACCTGTGCCGTTTGCAAAATTCAGCGAAGAATAAATTTTATTTTTTATTAAAACAAAATTTTCTTTAATCAAAGGAAGCTGCCTGAGAGCATCCGCCAAGTTCGCCTTTAACGACGGAATTATAAACATCACAATGCCGATGATTATCACTATGGTTATCAAAAAGACAACCGCTATCGCTGCCGTCCTTTTTACGCGGCACTTTTTTTCCAATATATCAACGGCCGGTTCAAGTACAAAAAACATAATCACTCCGATAAAAAGCGGATTTATTACTCGAGCCAATCGATTGCGATAAATCAAAATAGTTGCTGCAATTATTATCACCGGCAATAAGTATAAAAAATTAAGCCATGTCGCTTTTATTTTCGAACTTATCGAATTGTTTCTGTCCGAAATGTTCATATATCCACCGCCCTGTCAGCAACCATTCACTCTTTCCCTGCAATTATCCTTTCACGAAAAATTTCAAGGCCGTCACTGAAATAAATAACATTTCTTCCCTTAACTGCATCCTCTACAATACCCCGATAAAGTTCAAAGCCCTCGATAGTTCCTGTCTCCACATCAAACAACATATCACGGATCACTCCCAGACCTTTTCCGTCTCTTGACTCAACATTTTTTCCGATAAAAGTCGAATACCTGCAATTTTTCTTTATCCCGTCGTTTTTATCAAACTTCAATATGCTTTTATCACTGTAAATCACACAATTCTTACCGTTAATCTGCAATATTTCATCAAGAAGTATAATTTTTTTCCTCAGCGAAATCCCGCTCTGTTCAAGTATAAATGCACAAATCTTATTTTCATTGTCATACAATGCATCGCCCACATACCCTACACGACTATCATCCTTAAGGCACACCACCGGAACACCCTTTACACTCAATACACCGGTCAAACGACATCTACCCCTTTGCATATTTATAGCAATCAATCTTTTATTGCAATTTAGTTTTTGCAGGAAATAAGTTTTTTATGCACAGCAAGGCAGGCGGATGAAAAATCCTGGTTTAGCTTACGCTAAAAAGGATTTTTCATCCGTCTGCCTTGCTGTGTTTGGAATATAAAAAGCGGCTCGCTTAAGACGAGCCGCTCTTTGGATTTATATTAACTTTTTATTTCTCCTGCCACTTCTGTTTCTTTGCTTTTGTTTCGCAATAGATACATCTGTATACATGGTTTTCACGGTCGGCAAGTTTGAATATGTGAGGAAGTTCCTGCTCTACCGATGTGATGCAACGGGGGTTTTTACATTCGATTACTCCCTCGAGTTTTTTGGGAAGTGTCGGTTTGAATTTCTCCACACGCTGTCCATCACGAACAATATTTACTGTGATACCCGGGTCTACATATGCCAGGATATCAAAGTTAAGTGATGTTACCTCGTCAACCTTTATTATATCCTTCTTGACCATTTTGCCGCTCGGTGCATTCTTTATGATAGCAACGGACGAATCCAATAAATCGAGGTTAAGAAGATTGTAAAGAACCATTCCTCTGCCGGCTGTTATATGGTCGATTACGATACCGTTTTTTATTTCATCAATTACCATAACTTACACCTCCAAAAGCTTCAGAATAAGCGCCATTCTGATGAATTTGCCGTTTTGCACCTGTTTAAAGTAGCAAGCTCTCGGATCCTTGTCAACGCTTCTTGAAATCTCGTTCACTCTCGGTAACGGATGCATTATCGAGAGGTCTGCCTTTGCATTAACGAGCTTTGCATCCGTCAGAATGTAACTATCCTTAAGTCTGATGTAGTCAGCCTCGTTGAAGAACCTTTCGCGCTGTACTCTTGTCATATAGAGTATGTCGAGCTCGGGCATTGCACCTTCCAAATCAGTTGTCTCTGTATAGGAAATGCCTTTCTTTTCGATTTCCTCCAGGATGTACTCCGGCATGTGAAGCTCGTCGGGAGAAATGAATACAAACTTTATATTATTGTATCTGGAAAGCGCACCTACGAGTGAGTGTACGGTTCTGCCGAACTTCAAGTCTCCGCAAAAACCTACAACGAGATTGTCAAATCTGCCTTTCTCTCTTGATATTGTGAGAAGGTCAGCAAGTGTCTGTGTCGGGTGGTTGTGACCGCCGTCGCCCGCATTGATTACAGGAATGTCGCAGTTGAGTGATGCTACATAAGGTGCGCCCTCTTTCGGATGACGCATTGCGATAATGTCAGCATAATAGCCGACAGTTCTTATAGTATCTGCTACGCTTTCACCCTTTGCTGCGGAACTGCTGTTTGCTTCGGAGAAACCGATTACGTTTCCGCCGAGTTCGTACATTGCCGCTTCAAAGCTGAGTCTTGTTCTTGTCGAAGGCTCAAAGAAAAGCGATGCAAGTTTCTTTCCGCGGCACTTTTCGGAATACTTTGCAGGATTTTCGATAATATCACCGGCAACCTTTATAAGCTCTTCGATTTCGTCTGTTGTAAGGTCAAGTATGTCGATAAGACTTCTCATATTAAAATCTCCGTTCCGACCGTTCTATTGTGGTCAATTACGCTGTTATCCAACTCTCGTCAGAGGGATTGTTCCTGAATGCAATCAATCTCTTTATGTCTTCGTTCTTTATATAGCCGATCTCTGCTGCAACTTCTGCGATTACGTCAAAGTTTGTAAGGCTGATATTTTTTACGTCAGCAGCTGCAAGTCTGTCAAGACCTTTCTGCATTCCGTATGTGAAGATACTTACGATACCCAAAACTTCTGCACCTGCTTCACGAAGTACGTTTACAACTTCGATAACGCTTCCGCCTGTTGAAATAAGATCCTCTACAACTACAACTTTCTGTCCTTTCTCAAGGCGTCCTTCTATCTGGTTTCCTCTGCCGTGATCCTTAGCCCCTGAACGTACATAACCCATAGGAAGTCCGAGAATATGTCCTGTAATAGCTGCGTGTGCGATACCTGCTGTGCTTGTTCCCATAAGAACTTCTACGTCAGGATAGTTTGCTTTGATTGTCTCTGCAAGTGCATTCTCAACATCGTTTCTTACTGCCGGAGCTGTAAGTGTAAGTCTGTTGTCGCAGTATACAGGGCTCTTTATACCGCTTGCCCATGTGAAAGGCTCGTCCGGTCTGAAGAATACCGCCTTTATTTCAAGTAAATCTTTAGCTATAAGCTTCTGAAAATCTGTTGCCATTTTAATTTTCTCCTTTTAATTTTTATATTTTCTGTCAACTTTATCAGTCAACGAATTCTCTTACACATCTTCTGTATGCTTCTACAGGGTTCTCAGCTTTTGTTACGGGACGGCCTACCACAATGTAGTCAGAACCATTGAGTTTTGCCTGTGCAGGTGTCATTATTCTCTTCTGGTCGCCTACGTCACCGTCTGCAAATCTTACGCCGGGTGTTACTGTTATGAAATTCTGACCGCAACATTCTTTTACTTTTGCCGCCTCGAGCGGTGAACATACAATACCGTCAAGACCTGCTTTTCTTGCATTGTCTGCATAATGCATTACAACTTTGTCAATAGGCTCATTTATGAGAAGATCCTGAGTCATCTGCTCCTGAGATGTCGAAGTGAGCTGAGTAACCGCGATTAAAAGCGGTCTTGTTCCGTCTTCTCTTGTAAGACCTTTGAGAGCTGCTTCCATCATCGGAATTGTACCGGCTGCATGAAGGTTTGTCATATCTACATCAAGTGATGAAAGAACTGCCATACTCTTCATAACCGTGTTCGGAATGTCGTGAAGTTTTAGATCGAGAAATATTTTGTGTCCTCTCTTCTTTATCTCTTTAACAATCTCCGGACCTGCGCCGTAGAAAAGTTCCATTCCTATTTTTACGTAAGGCTTCTCCTCAGTAAATAAATCCAAGAATTCGAATACTTCTTTTTTGCTGCTGAAATCGCATGCTACAATTACATCTTTGCCCATCAGTGTGCGCCTCCTATTATATCATTTAAACTTTTTATACCGTATTTTTCCATAGCCGCAGGGAGCGACTCGATTATATTTTTACAAGCGTACGGATCTACGAGATTAGCAGCACCTACCTGTACTCCCGTTGCACCTGCAAGCATCATTTCAATTACATTTTCGGCTGTCGATACGCCACCCATTCCTATTATCGGAATCTTTACAGCCTCGTATACCTGATATACCATTCTGACTGCTACGGGGAATATCGCACTGCCTGAGAAACCGCCCATCTTGTTTGCGATAACAGGCTTCTTTGTTTTGAGGTTTATTCTCATACCGAGCAATGTATTTATAAGGCTGATACCGTCTGCGCCTGCCGCTTCACAAGCCTTTGCAATCTCGGTGATATCGGTAACATTCGGGCTGAGCTTTATGTAGACAGGTTTTGTTGTAACTTTTTTTACAGCTGCCGTAACTTCTTCTGCGGCTTTTGCATTTGTACCGAAAGCCATACCGCCGTTGTGAACGTTCGGGCAACTGATATTTACTTCAATAATTCCGACCTGATCTTCTTTATCAATTCTTTCACAGCAATACACATACTCATCAAGAGAAAATCCGCCGATGTTTGCTATGACTTTTTTATCAAAGCACTTTGCAAGTTTCGGAAGTTCAGTATCTATAACTCTGTCGATACCGGGATTCTGGAGTCCCACTGAATTTATCATACCCGCAGGGCACTCTGCTATTCTCGGAAGAGGATTTCCGAAACGCGGTTCTTTTGTAGTACCTTTGAAAGAAAAGGAACCGAGTACATTTATATCATACAATTCTGCAAATTCGTAGCCGAAGCCGAAAGTACCGCTTGCAGGAATAATAGGATTGTCAAGTTCCAATCCGCTGAGTGTTACTTTTGTATTTACCATATTACTTCCTCCTTAACAAGCACGGGACCGTCTTTACAAATTCTCTTGTTACCGTATTTAGTCTTACAACTGCAACCCATGCAAGCGCCGAATCCGCAACCCATTCGCTCCTCAAAGCTGAGTTCTCCACTCGTAACAGTACCGTCGTAGACTGCCTTGAGCATCGGAAGAGGTCCGCAAGTGTAGAAATATGAATATTCTTTTCCGGACTGCTTTATGGCGTCTGTTACAAAACCTTTTATTCCGTAACTGCCGTCAACGGTTGTTATCATAACTTCGCATCCGAGTGCCTTGAATTCTGCTTCGTAGAAAACATCATCCTTTGAAGCAAATCCGAGAACTACCAGAGGCTTCAAACCTTTTGCAACAAGCTTCTTTGCAAGTCCGTACATGGGAGGAGTACCTACTCCTCCTCCTATAAGAAGCGGAGCATCGCCGCTCTTTGAAACATCAAAACCGTTTCCGAGACCTACAAGTACATCAAGCACGCCGTCTGTCATCTCAGCCATTTTTTCTGTACCCTCTCCGACTACTTTGTATATAATCGTAATCGTATTTTCTGTCCAATCACATATCGAAATCGGGCGTCTCAAAAACAATCCGTCAAGTTTTATATTTATAAACTGACCGGAATCCGTAATCGCAGAAGTGTCGCCTTCAAGAATCATCTTGTAAACATCTTTTGCTATTTTGTAATTTTCTATTATCTTGTACAAACCTTGTGTCATAAATATCCTCCGTTTAATATCGGTTTTGTGTTATGCTTTCCAAACAATCTGGCCGTCGCATACGGTCATCATACATTTGCCGTAAACTTTCATACCTGTGAAAGGAGAGCTTTTGCCCTTCGATAAAAAGTCTTTCGGGTCTATTTCATACTCTTTGCCCAAATCGTACACCGTGAAATCTGCGGGTTGACCGACTTTGAGTTCGCCTCCGATGCCGAAACGCTTTGAAGCATTTGTATTTAAGAGTTCACAAAGTTTTTCGAGTGTGATAACTCCGGTCTTTACCAAATGTGTGTAAAGAACAGGGAATGCAGTTTCTATTCCGACTACACCCATAGCACTCTTTTCGAGACCTTTTGACTTTTCTTCAGCCGAATGAGGTGCGTGGTCAGTTGCTATCATATCGACAGTGCCATCTTTTATACCCTCTATAAGCGCAAGTCTGTCCTCTTCGCTTCTTATCGGAGGATTCATTTTAAATCTGCCATCCTCCTGAAGCATCATATCATTAAATACAAGGTAATGCGGTCCGGTTTCACAAGTAATATCGACACCGCTTGCCTTTGCCTGTCGTATAACATCTATGCTCTCTTTCGCTGAAACGTGGCACACATGATATCGGCAACCTGTTTCTTTCAAAAGTTCAACATCTCTTGCGATAGGTCCCCACTCGCTCTCCGAGCAAATACCTTTGTGCCCGTGAACCTTCGCATATTCGCCGTCATGTATATATCCGCCGAAAAGAAGGTCATTATCCTCACAATGTGATGCAATGATAGAACCGTTTGCTTTTACTTTCTCCATAGCAGCACGCATCATATCTCCGTGCTGAACACCTTTTCCGTCATCCGAAAAACCGACAGCCTCTTTAGAAAGTGCATCAATGTCGGTAAGTTCTTTTCCCATCTGCCCAACGGTAATCGAAGCATATGGGTAAACCTTTATCACCGCATCATTCTTTATAATATCCTTCTGGAGTCTGATGTTCTCCACAGAATCCGGAACAGGGTTTAAGTTCGGCATTGTGCAAACGCTGGTGTAACCGCCTCTCGCCGCCGCTCTGCTGCCTGTCGAGATAGTTTCTTTGTACGAAAAACCCGGCTCTCTGAAATGCACATGCACATCAATAAAACCGGGGAATATATAGCAATCGTCAAAATTATAAAAAGCAATATCCTTATCGGCATAAACTTCTGCAACAAAAGCATCATCCGAATATAATATCTCTGAAATAACACCGTCGCGAACGACTATATCCGCTTTTCGGAAGCATCCGTCCGTATAAATTTTTGCGCCGTTAAGACGATAAAACATAATACTCTGCAACCTCCGTCTGAATAAAATTACCTTCTTGTTATTATGTTATATTTAGCATTTTCTGTCAAGAATTAACTTGTGTGACCGGTACGTATTTTAACATTATTTTCAATACTTTCATAACTTGTTTGCTTGACCTATGTAATACGTATTTGGTATAATCGTGCAAATATGTTTTGTCAACGATTTTGACAAAAGACAGGAGTTCTTATGATACAGGAAAGTAAAACAAAAAGATATATTGTCTATCCTAAATCCTTGATTGACGCAGCTTTCGAAAGTGCTTACACAGACGGTCAGGACGGACCCGTGATAAATAAGCCGGATTTGGCGGTTACCGTTACCGGTGTTTTCAGTATGCTTATTATGACAGCGATGTATTTATATACATTCTTCGAGAAAGGCAAGTCAGACAAACTTTGGCTCATACTTATGGCAGTTTGTGCTGCTGTTACGGTTTTTATCGTTTACAAGTATTTTAAAAATTTGAAAACTTATAAAAATTACAACAGCACAGATAACAGTAAACACGCAAAAAAAATGGAGTTCTTTGCTCTCTTCGGAGATGACATCCCCGAGGAAATCGAAGCATCTGCTTTCTTAAAGAAAGTGACTTCTATCGCGACAAAACCCGTCGTTGTGCAAAAGCCCACTTTCAAAGGTGCTATGTTCCAGCTTGTGAATATGCTTAACTCAAAGAATAATCCTTCGGATCTTCTTTGTAAAAATATAACCGTTTACGGAAGTGTCCTCACACAGGCGCGCCACAGATACTATATAAAGCGCGAAAATAACACTTTTGTTTTCTATGATCAGGATTTTATGAACCCCGCAGGCGAGATTATATGTGACGAAAAAGAAGTTCTCTCATACGGACGTTTTTCAGCATACCCCGCTTCGATAAACAAGTCCGGCGGAAAAGTTCATCAGGATTCTTACGTAGTCGAAATCGACGCAGGTGACGGAGAGAAAATTTATTTTGAAATCAACGGCAGAGAAGCCGAAAAAATCAAGAAAACATTTAAAGGCATAAAAGAAGTTAAATAATATATTCGCGATAAAAGACATTGGCTTATCACTTGGCGGTCGATGTCTTTTTTACAGGCAGGAAGGAATTTTTGTATGATTGAGAAAAAAGTTGAAATCCACACACAAAATTTTGACATCGGAGAGTACGATTTTGAAAGCGGCGCTACCGTATGTGAAATAAAATTTTCCGGAGCTGACAACACGGCACTTGTTACAATCTTTTCGGACGGAACTCCGATAGGTGTTTGCGCATTGTCAAATGGCAAGCACCCTGAAATTATACGTTTCGAAATTGACAAAACATCCGGGAAACATAACCTCACAATAACGTCTGACAGACCTGTATTGATTTACACAATAAGGTTTGATAACGACGAAATTTACCCGGGATTGTCATACACTCCCATTACTAAAATAGAGGACAACGGTGCTGACACATGGGAAGCTACCGATATGCTCGGCAGAAAAATCGCTTCCGTCGAAGACGTACGTGCAAAGAAAGACAGACGCGTAGGTATTTTCTATTGGTCTTGGAGAGACTTACACACTCCTCTCCGTCCGGTGAATGTTGTCGAGACACTCAGCAAATACCCGGCAGCAGAATTCAACGAGAATCATCCGGCATGGGGCGACAGAAGAATCCAATGTCACTGGAACGAGCCGCTTTACGGTTATTACAGAAATGACGACCCGTACATCATAAGAAGACACGCTGTTATGCTTGCAGATGCCGGTATTGATATGATTATGTTTGACTGCACAAATACAGCACTTCTTTGGAGAAGCGCATACGAAGCCATTCTCAAAGGATTTTACGAAGCTAAGAAAGACGGTATAAAAACTCCGCAGGTTGCATTTATGCTCAACTTCGGACCGCTTCCGGAAACAGAAAGTATGCTCCGCGCACTCTATCAGAATCTTTACAGACCCGGACTTTACGAAGATATGTGGTTTAAAGTAGACGGCAAACCGCTCATAATGGCGTACCCCGAAGCACTTCCCAAAGAAGGTAAATGCGAAGCAGACACAAAAATCCTCAACGAGATCAGAAACTTCTTCACGTTCAGACCGGGACAGCCGATGTATGCAGGCGGACCTTGGAGAAACGATCAGTGGGGCTGGCTTGAAATATTCCCACAGAACAAATACGTTGTAAGAGATGACGGTTCATGCGAAATGATGGTTGTCGGCGTAGGACAGAACGCCCGTGAAGGCAGAATATGTACATACTTCAACGACGAAGGTACGTTCGGCAGAAGCTACACAAAAAAAGACGGTCATTCACGTGTAACTGAAGATTCTTACAAATACGGTTACAATGTGCAGGAACAATGGGACAGAGCTATAGACATTGACCCCGACTTCATATTCATCACAGGTTGGAATGAATGGATGATGGGACAATTCCACGAGCCTTGGATTTTAGACCCCGACTCCACACAGCTTGCGATGGTTGACCAATACGACAGAGAGCACAGCCGTGACATCGAGCCTGACAAAGACGGATACCTTGATACATACTATCTCCAGATGGTAAACAACATAAGACGTTACAAAGGCGCGACTCCCAGATCAAAGACTTCTCCTCGCAAGACGATAAATATCGCAGGCTCGCTCCGTCAATGGAAAGACGTCACTCCTTACTACAAGAACAGCAAAGGTACTACAATCCATCGTGATTGGAACGGTTTCGCAGGTTGCCACTATGAAAACACAACCGGCAGAAACGACATCGTAGGCGCCAAAGTCACATCCGACGAAAATAATATTTATTTCTATGTAGAATGTTCTGATGACATCACAGCTCCGACAGAAGAAGGCTGGATGACACTCTACATTGATGCTGACAGAAGCAAGAAAACAGGTTGGGAAGGCTATGACTTTGCAATAAACCGTATCGCACCTAAGTCAAGCAAAGCAGTTGTTGAAAAATACTTGCCGACAACAGAATCAGGCAGCTACACCTGGTCGAAAATCGGAGATGCTAAAATCAAAGTCAAAGGTAACGTTCTCATGCTCGAAATTCCGAAGACACTTCTTATCAGCGACAGCATCACTGTTGAAAAGAACGGCAAGCTCGAATTCGAATTCAAATGGAGCGACAACCTTCAGGAGAAATCCGCTATCGACTTCTACGTAAACGGTGACACAGCACCGAGCGGAAGATTCAATTATTTGTTTAAAGAAAATTGATTTAAAAGTATGCAGCGGGTTTAAACAAAAGTTTCAACCCGCTGCTTTTTGTTTAACTCATATTCGCAGAATATGTACCGATTAATATCTTCCGGATTACACTGTAAATTTCACCGCCGCCTCAAAACAACAATGTTCTTCAGTACCGTCATTGACCATACCACGCACATACGATTTCCCGGGAAATTCATTGTCGGAAATTGTTTCCATCGTTACATTTTCAGCGAATTTGATTTCCTTGTGATACTTTATATTGAAAGTTTTGATATCGGCGTTTTCGTATGCCGTTGTATCAAAAAGATTTTCAATCCATTCAACATACTTTGCATTATTTACATGACCATTGTAATCGAGGTCATTGTATGTTGCAATATGAATATTTGTTTGCTTTTCGGAAGATTCAACAAGTTCGCACGGAATTTTCAGTTTCGGCATGTTGCAACCGATATCAAGATGAGATGTATCAACCCACGGCAAATCATATTTGTTCGCCCATACTATAGTTCTTGAAGTCATGTCCATAAGCACGCATTGCACCGTCGCTTTACCGTAAAGTTCACCTGTTTCTGCATCCTCAAAAACGAAGTATCTTGTGATAATGGCGCGTTTTGCGTTGTCTGGCCAAGTAGATACTTTTACTTTAGTGTAGCAAGGCGGATATTTGGTCATTTCTACGTGCGTTTGAACAAGGACAAGACACACATTGAAACGATCTTTTAATTCGTTCCATCCCCAACCCAAAAGGTTTGAATGTTCCCCTGCCACAGCAAGCATATGCTTTATTACCGAGGAAATTTTCCACTTGTTACGGAAATCCGTATCAGTTGCCTCGAGGACTTTTATTTCACTGTACTTTGGTATCAACTCTTTCTCTGCCACCTGTTTCACCTTTAAATTAATACTGCACCAATTTTATTTCCGGCAAAATTCTCATTACATTTTCAATACTCGGAGGAACCGTGCCGTATTCAAGGCACGAAGCGCTACCGAACGCTGCACCTATTTTCAGGCAGTTTGTAAAATCAAAGTTATTGTACAACCCGAACAACAAGCCGGCAATGGTGTTGTCGCCCGCTCCTACCGTAGACTTTGCTTCATTCTGAGGAACTTTCACCTCTGCCTCACCGTACTCGCCGGCATATACAAATCCGTCAGGTCCAAGGCTTATAATTACGTTACGGGCACACTTTTTCTGCAAAAGAAGTTTCGCAGCTGAAAGTCCGCATGCACTGCCGTTTGAAAGTCCGAGCAGCGCATTTGCCTCGTCACGGTTTGGCTTTATGAGCCAAGGATTTGCCGAGCAAAGTTCATCTGCATTAAGCGATGCAGTATCAAGGATTAACTTTCCGCAAAAATTTCTGCAAGCAAGAGTAAATGCCTTCTTGTCGATACTCTCAGGTATTTTACCCGATACCGCAATGTAAGCGTCCGAAGTACACTCGCTGTTTACAAGAGTTGCCGCCTGCGCAAGTAAGTCGTTTGACGGTTTGAACGTGTCAGTAATTACTCTAGTCTCCGGAATTCCCTTTACATTCAGAGAAATGGATTCCCTTATCTTACCGTCGGAAAGAATGTAACTGCACTCTACACCGTCTTCTTTCAGCATATTCAAAAACCAATCGGCATTGTCTTTTCCGAGTAATGCTACTGCCTTGCTTTTTATGCCGAACTTTACCAATGCCCGGGAAATATTTATACCCTTTCCGGCAGCGTTTGTTATTACCGATGACGGTTTGTTTTCTTCTGCTATTTTAAAATTTTCAAACTGGTAGTGAGTATCAATTACGGGATTAAGCGTAAGTGTTACTATCTTCGGTTTCATTTCACTCATTTCCTTTGGTTTCGGTTGAAGCATCTACGGCTGTATCTTCCGGCTCAGCTGTCTCGGAATTTGCTTCAACAGCCTCTTCCGTCAAAGTTGCCGCAACAACTTCTCCTGTCTCAGTCTCTTCCGCAGTGTCATTTTCAGCAATTCCGAATACTTCTTCTGCTGATTTTCCTTCGAGAAGTGCCATAAACTCTTCTCCTGTAATATTCTCTTTTTCATAAAGAATACCTGCAAGCAAATCCAGTTTATCTTTATTTTCAGTCAGAAGCTGCACAGCCCTGTTGTAACATTCTGTAATAACTCTGTGAATTTCTTTGTCCACCCTTGCGGCAGTTTCATCAGAACAATTAAGTCTGCTCTGCTCTCCGAGGTACATATTGGTTCTCTGCACAAGATTTACAAATCCGAATTCGTCACTCATTCCGTATGCTGTTATCATTTCACGTGCATACGCTGTCGCGCGCTCAATATCGTTTGCGGCACCCGTTGTGATAGAATCAAATTCTATCTGTTCAGCGGCACGACCGCCGGCAAATACACATATTTTTTCGAGGGCTTCGTCACGGCTGAGCAAATGTTTTTCGTCCTCTGATACCTGCATTGTATAACCGAGCGCACCCGAAGTTCTTGGGATAATTGTTATCTTATGTACAGGCTCGGTGTTTTTGAGAAGTGCCGCAACAAGTGCATGTCCTATCTCGTGGTATGCTACGATTTTCTTTTCCTTGTCCGAGAGCACTGTACTCTTTTTAGCTTCACCTGCGAGAATAACGTCTACTGCCTCTGCAAGCTCTGCTTGAGTAACCATCTGTTTCTTTGCTCTTACCGCACGGAGTGCCGCCTCGTTTATGATGTTTTCAAGGTCTGCACCGGAAGCACCTGGCGTAGATTTTGCGATAGCAGACAAGTCTACATTGTCATCCTTTTTCACCTTACGTGCATGCACCTCAAGAATGGCCTTTCTTCCCGCCAAATCAGGCAGATCGACAATTATCCTTCTGTCAAATCTTCCTGGTCTTAAAAGGGCTTTATCGAGCACCTCAGGGCGGTTTGTAGCAGCAAGCAACACGACACCCTTTGATGAATCAAAACCGTCCATTTCGGCAAGTAACTGATTAAGAGTCTGTTCTCTTTCATCGTTTCCGCCCATAAAGTTATCACGGCTTTTACCGATAGCATCTATCTCGTCAATGAACACTATACACGGAGCTTTTTCCACAGCCTGTCTGAACAAGTCTCTTACACGCGATGCACCGACACCGACAAACATTTCAACAAATTCAGAACCGGATATTGAGAAAAACGGAACACCTGCCTCACCTGCAACGGCTTTTGCGAGCAAGGTTTTACCTGTTCCGGGAGGTCCTACCAAAAGCGCCCCCTTTGGAAGCTTTGCACCGATTTCAGCATACTTCTTAGGATTGTTAAGGAAATCTACTATTTCGAGGAGAGATTCTTTTGCCTCGTCCTGTCCTGCCACATCGTCAAAGGTTTTCTTTGTAGAATTTTCCGCATAAATTTTTCCGGTATTTTTACCGAACGACATCACCTCGCCGCCCATTTTCTTTCCCAAAAAGCGAGTGAATACAAATATCAACAAATATCCTATAACCAGCATCAGCAACATCGGGAGCAGCGAACTCCAGATAGTCATTTCCTCTATGGGCGAACCGAATTTTACCTTATGCTCCAGCAAAAGTGTTACTATCTCCGAATCTTCCACACGGAGTCTGCCCGTTTCATAATACACGGGATTCGTCTTGTCAGCATCTTTGGGAACAATCGTTATCTTGGTGGAACTGATATCAGCCTTTTCGACCTTATCCTCTTTTACCATTGTCAAAAATTCGCTGTATGTAATCTCCTTGTATTCAGGAGCTCTCATTTTAGGAATTATCACAAACGATATCAAAAGTACGACAATCGTTATAATCGCATAGTAAACTATTATCGGAATTTTTTTCTTTCCGTTTTTAGGTTGTTTATTTTCAGACATGTATGTATCCTTTCTCAAAATCCTATAAAATCTTTGAATGATTTTTAAATATTATTATAGTTTGAATTCTTAAAACTCTCTTAAATGTATTTTATAAAAAAAACACAGACTGCACAATACCCACTTGGCATTGTGCAGCCCGAAATTCTCAAACATGAATAAAAATTATTTTCCGTGTTTTTCTTCAATCTTGGACAATCCCCAGAAAGCAAGGAAACCTACCGCAAGTGCAATGATACAAAAAGGAAGATCCTGCAATAATCTGCCATACTGCATACCTACGTCATCTATGGTTTCAGGCTGGAACAACTGATACAAGGATCCTGCTACAAAACCGAGTATTATCATATAAACTCTTGTCGGAAATTTTTTCATAACTACATCAAGACCCTTGGTTGTAAGGAAAATACCAATTACTGCACCCAGACCTAGAGTTCCCAAAAACAAGAAATCAAAACCTTTTACGGCAGTCATCAATACGCTGTGAATTCCGAAAACCTTAAGTAAATGCGACGTGCTTATACCCGGCAATACCAATCCGACGGAAATGAAAATACCGACAATAAAAAGTATGATGTAATAAACCCAACTGCCCGCAAATCCTGTTATGTTAGGCATAAAGAATATTATAACCATTACACAGGCAATACCGATAAGTATGTCAAAAGGAATTTTCCAGGAAAACTTCTTTATCTGTGACTCCCTTATTATGCAAGGGATTCCTCCTGCTATAACACCGACAAAGAAAAACAACACCGGATTCGGTATAATTTCAAGTAATTTCGAAAGCGGATACGCCATCGCCAAAAGACCTAAACAACCACCCACAGCCATGAAAAGAAGAAACAGTATATTTCTCTTCATATTCTTTCTGAATGAACCTACCGCATCCAGGAGTTTGTCGTACTCTCCGAGAAGCATAGCCATAGTACCACCGCTTACACCCGGAACGAGCATCGTACCCCCTATAATAAAGCCGTTCAATATAGTCATTATATGTTCTTTTACGGTTTTAAAAAAACCTTTCTTTTCTTGTTTATCTTCCATGATTTGCCTCCGAAGTAATCAGTACCGATTTAGGATATAAAAAATATCATAAGATGTCAAACAATATATATGCTATTTACCCATATTTTCATTCTTTGTTATCACTTCCGTCAATAAGTACGGCATTCTTTACGGAATCATTTCCGTATTTCCTACGCAATGAATCTACAACGGAATCAATTTTTTCTATCTTCTCGTCTTTTATATAATCACCGAACATATCGGGCATACAAAATCCCGGCTGAGTAAGATCAACTGCCGTCACAGTCACAGTTCTTATACCATGAAGCCATTTATGTTTCTTTTCAAAAACATCTCTTGCTCCGTTTGCTATGACAGTGGGACTTTGTGTAGGATTTTTAAATCGCTGTCTGTAAGAAACGTTTTTCATTGTATTATCTTTTACTGAAACGCACACACCGCTTGCCGCAAGACATTCATCACGGAGCCTTGAACCGATTTCTGCCGAAAGAGACAATATAACCTTCCATACTCCGTCGTTATCTGTAAGATCCGCAGGCGTAGTAATTCCGTGTCCGATACTTTTCGGCACTTCTTTTTCGCCGTATTTAGATACCGTTCTTTCATCGATTCCGTTTGCAAACTGTTTTAATTGCACACCGTTTATGCCGAGCAATCTCTGCAAAAGATTTTCGTCTGCCGCCGCAAGTTCGCCTATCGTACAAATTCCGTATTCATTTAATTTTTCACACGATGATCGACCGACTCCCACCAAGTCACCTACAGGAAGAATCCACACTTTTTGTTTGAAATGCTCTTTTGTTATACAAGTGACGGCATCAGGCTTCTTCATATCCGAGCCGAGTTTTGCAAAAATTTTACAGAATGACACTCCCACGGAAATCGTAAGACCGAGTTCCTTTTTCACGGCATCTTTTATAGAATAGGCAATTTCCTCTCCGCTCCCGAAAAGCGCAGTACTTCCTGTAACATCAAGGAAACATTCATCGATACTGGCAGGCTCTACCTGATCGGTGTAGCGGTAATAGATGTCCTGCACCTTCTGTGAATATTCACGGTAAAGTTCATGATGCGGAGGTACTGTAACAAGTTCGGGACACTTGCGTTTAGCTCTCCATATAGGCTCCGCTGTCATCACTCCGCATGCTTTTGCCTTCTCGTTTTTTGCAAGAACAATGCCGCGGCGGTCCGCTTCCGAACCGCACACGGCAACATATTTGTCTTTGAGCTCCGGATTCAGTACACACTCCACCGAAGCAAAAAAGTTATTTAGGTCACAATGAAGAATTATTCTGTCCCGATTAACTTTTTCAGTTCTCATCATTGCAACTCCTTTTTCAAACCCCGTAAAAATCAGGGATTAAGTCTGTTAGGACCTCTGAAAATGTACATAACTTCTTTTATTCCGAGACCGAGGAAAAGCATTGTGAGACGGTCAACACCGAGACCAAAACCGCCGTGCGGAGGACATCCGTATTTAAAGAATTCAAGGTAGAACTTAACATCTTCTGTGAGTCCCTTCTCATCGCACTGTGCTTTGAGAACATCGTATCTGTGCTCTCTCTGTGCGCCCGTTGTAATCTCTACGCCTCTCCAGATAAGGTCGTAACCCATCGGAACACCGTTCTCGTCTCTCATGTGATAGAATGCTCTCTTTTCCGCATCGTAATCAGTTATGAACAAGAACTCGTGATCGTATTTTTCCTGTACCCATTTGTAGCTGAGTTTCTCCGCCTCAGTTGTAAGGTCGCCCTTTTCGCTGTCATCAACTTTGTAACCGTAGTTTTTCTCAAGCTCGTCATAAAGGTCAGCAAGCTTTATAACCGGGAACGGTGTTGTCGGGACTTTTACTTCGAGACCGTAAAGTCTCTCGATTTCGTCTCCGAATTTCTCTTTAACCTTTGTAAGCATATCAGTCAAAAGTTCTTCTTCGAGTTTCATTACATCACGGAAAGAATCAATGTAGCTGAACTCAAGGTCGAATCCGGTAAATTCTGTAGCATGCTTACTTGTAAATGATTTCTCTGCACGAAACACAGGACCTACTTCGAAAATTCTTTCGAGACCGCTCGCCATTGCCATCTGTTTGTAAAACTGCGGGCTCTGTGAAAGGTATGCTTTTCTGTCAAAGTAAGTAAGTTCAAAAACGTCTGAACCGCTCTCGCTCGCAGCACCGATAAGTTTAGGTGAATGAATTTCGAGGAAGTTTCTGTCTGAAAGAAAATCTCTCATAACTTTTACCATATAAGTCTGGAGTTTGAATATGAGCTGGTTCTGCTCTGTTCTCAAGTCGATCCATCTGTAGTCAAGTCTCTGGTCAATAGAAGAACGCTCAAGGTCTTTTGCCTTTCCGCCCTTTATCTCGTCACGTTGAATAGGAAGTGCCTCTGCGATAGACTCGATCTTTATGCTTGTCGGAAGCATTTCGATTCCGTTAAGCTTTACATATTCGTTTGCAATAACAGGTCCTTCAAAAGTGACAACAGAGTCAAGTGTAAGCTTGTCTACTTCTGCCGCAATCTCCGGATATTTTTCTTTTTCTACGGTAACCTGTACCTTTCCGCTCAAATCCTTTATAACAAGGAACGCCATTGTTCTTTTATTTCTGAGATTTTCTACATAACCCTGAATTTTACATGTAGTATCGGGTTTCAAATCTGCAATATAAGTTCTATCCATAATTAACCTCCGTTAATGTAAATTACTTTTAATTTTTGCCGTTCCGACGACTTTTTAATTATACAGCAAGCAATGTTTTCTTTTCAAGCTTGCAGTTAATATTTTACTTCTTTTAATATAAGTCCGCACGCAGGAGCTTTAAAACCTGCCGATGCTCTGTCACGCTTCTTAACAGTTTCGGTAATACTTTCGACTGAGCGCTGTCCTATTCCAATTTCAATCAATGTACCCGCCATAATACGCACCGTATTATAAAGGAAACCGCTACCCTCAAAAGTCATACGGACTTCCTCTCCGATACGCTCAACTTTTATGCGATCAATGCGCCTCACGGTCGAACGACCTTTTTTGTCATACCCTTTAAGCTGAGAGGGAACGCAAAACGATGCTAAATCACATTCGCCTTTCAGCAAGTCAGCCGCCTTTTGCATCTTTCCACAATCAATTATGCTCTCAGCATAGTGATAAAGGTACGGATATTCAAAAACATTACGAGTGTCGCTGTTCCACACTCTGTAAACGTAAACTTTACCTTTGGCGGAAAGTCTTGCGTGAAAATCATTTTCTGCAATCTCAGCCGATGTCACGCAAATCCTCGCAGGAAGATATTTGTTAAGATAACTTTTTACGAAATCCGGCTCTTTAAAATTACGAAGTTTGAAAGAAGCCACCTGACCTTCTGCGTGAACGCCTGCGTCAGTACGACCTGCTCCGTGGATTTCAACGGTTTCGCCGGACATCTCCGAAAGTATGCTTTCAAGTTTTTCCTGAATGGTATTTTTGGTGTTGCCCTGTTTCTGCCATCCGGAAAAAGATGTGCCGTCATACTGTAATATAATTTTATAATTAGTTGCTTCGCCCATTTCACTTTTTATCGGCGTTATCTAAAAGCTCAATCATTTCCTCGGTGGTGAAGAAATATCTGCCGTTGCAATACTGACAGCAAAGCTCCGCGCCGTTCTTGTCGTCAATGATTTCCTGCAAATCTTTTCTGCCGATGCTTATCAAAGTTTCTTCCATCTTCTCGCGAGAGCAAGTACATTTGTACGAGCAGGGACGAGTTTCTTTGAGTTCAAAACCGTTGCCTATCAATATATCTTCTACGATATTTTCTATGCTCTCACCTGCGTCCATAAGTGATGTAACGGAAGGCAAGCATCTGATCTGTCGTTCGAGATCATCTATAAGAGAATCCGGTGCTCCGGGCATAAGCTGGAGAATGTAACCGCCGGCACATTGTACGATAAACGGTTTTATGCCTTCCGGATCCGGCGCGAGGCGGACGCCGAGCGCCACAACCGACGGAATCTGCTCCGATACCGCCAGGTAATATGTCAGATCCTCTGCTATTTCACCCGAAATAAGTTCACATGTTCCGATATAAGGCTCTTTGAGACCCAAATCCTTTATAACCGTGAGCTGACCTTTGCCGATACCTGCTCCGACATCAATTTTTCCGTCGTCACGAATCGGTAAATCTTCGAAAGGCTCGTCCACGTAGCCCCTTACCGTAGCATCTGCCTTGGCTACAGCAATAACGCTTCTGAGCGGACCGTCTCCTTTAAATTTTAATGTAAGGCTGTCGGTATCGTTCTTTAAATGTTTGGATAGCAATACACCTCCCGTGAGTGCTCTGCCGAGTGCTGCCGTTGCAAGCGGCGACATCCCATGAAGCTCAACTGCCTTTCTAACTATATCCGTAGTATCTGCGCCGATGACTCTGACAAGTCCCTCTGCACCGATAGCTGTTATAAGTCTGTCTGCCATAATAATTCACCTTAAATTATATAAAATCAAATGTCGCAAAAACCGACTTGTATATAATACAATAAATTCGATAAATAATCAAAAAAACATTGCATTTATTTGACCGCAACCTCTTTATTTGTTAAAATCAGTTGATTTTTTTGTAAGGAGCTTACTTTTATGGAAAGAGAACGTTTGGGCAGCCGTTTGGGATTTATATTGCTTAGCGCGGGCTGTGCCATCGGTGTAGGAAATGTATGGAAATTTCCTTGGATGGTCGGTCAAAACGGCGGCGGTGCATTTGTATGTTTTTATCTTTTATTTTTGGTTATTATAGGTCTTCCGATAATGCTCGTTGAATTTTCACTCGGAAGAGCAAGCCGAAAAAGTATTGCAGGACTTTATCAGGTTCTTGAAAAGCCCGGTCAAAAATGGCATTTGCATGGTTCGTTTGCTCTCGTTGCAAACATCCTGCTTATGATGTTCTACACTTCTGTATCCGGTTGGATTTTGTACTATTTTGTAAATTTCCTTGCAGGGAATATGACAGGGCTGACAGATGCGCAATCTACGGAACTTTTCCCGAATATGCAATCAAATCCCTACATAATGGTCGGATTTATGGCAATTGTTGTAGTCCTCGGATTTTTTATACTTTCATTCGGACTTCAAAAAGGCGTTGAACGAGTTACAAAATATATGATGATTGTTTTGCTTTTGCTTATGATTGTTCTTGCCGTGTACGGTTTCACCCTGTCAGGTGCAAAAGAAGCGATTACATTCTATTTGAAGCCTGACTTTTCAAAAATCAACGGCAGCGTAGTCGTTGCGGCAATGAACCAGGCGTTCTTTACACTCAGCCTCGGTGTCGGTTCAATGACAATCTTCGGAAGTTATATCGGAAAAGAGCGTTCACTGCTCGGTGAATCGGTTAACATTCTGGTACTCGACACATTCGTAGCAATCGTTGCAGGACTTATTGTATTTCCGTCTTGCTTCACGTTTGATATCGAGCCTTCAGCAGGTCCGAAGTTGCTTTTCGTAGCACTTGCACGAGTATTCAATAAAATGCCCGGAGGCAGATGGTGGGGTTCACTCTTCTTCCTGTTTATGTTCTTCGCAGCAATGTCTACTGTCATCGCAGTGTTCGAAAATATTCTTGCTTGTGTAAGAGAAATCAAAGGTTGGGGACGCATTAAAGGATGTATAATCTGCGGTATTGCAATTTTAATTCTTTCAATTCCGTGTGCTCTCGGCTACAACCTGTGGGCAGACTTCAAACCGTTTACCTCTACGTCCTCAGTACTTGATTTAGAGGATTTTCTTGTAACAAACTGTCTGCTTCCTATCGGTGCTCTTTGGGCGCTTCTCTTCTGCGTAAGCAAGAAAGGCTGGGGCTTTGAAAACTTTATGAACGAAGTCAATACCGGCAAAGGTCTTAAAATCGGCAAATGGCTCAGACCTTATATGACATATGTTTTGCCTGCCGTAATTGTTATAATCTTTTTCATCGGAATAGCGACATTTGAATTTTCTGACGGATTTACGATTATGGGTTGGGTGAAAGAGTTGTTTTAAAGAAAAAACCTTGTTATACTTTGTTTATAAAAACTTCGAGGTGACTATATGATTTGCAAGAATTGTTCTTCTGGAAATCCCGATACCAATACTTTTTGTTCTAGCTGTGATACCGAACTGACAGATGTCTATGAACATGATTCTGCTGACACACCTGATTGCACTCAAGAACAAAAAGCAAGTACGCAAGAAAATACCGATCAGAATTCTCATATATCTCCGTGGGTTTATGCAGGTTATTATTTTCTGTATTCTATACCGATTGCAGGACTTATTCTTCTTATCATCTTTTCACTTAGTAACAAAAACATAGGTCGTAGGAATTTTGCAAGAGCTTATTGGTGTGTACTGCTGATTTTTCTTTCCTATATATCCCTGGCTCTTCCGTATTTCATTATGCTGTATATCCAAAAACATATATAATATATAATACGCAACCACGCCCGAAGATTTCGTATGAAATCTTCGGGCGTATCTTTTATCCCGTCAGGGATTACATTTTAAATACAATCTAATCGAAACAAATTATATTTTCTTTACGTTTGCAGCCTGAGGACCTTTAGCGCCGTCAACAACTTCGAACTCGACAGCGTCGCCCTCTGAGAGAGTTTTAAAGCCGTCCATACTGATTGCTGAAAAATGTACGAAAACATCGTCTCCGCCCTCGCGCTCAATAAATCCAAAACCCTTATCGGCATTGAACCATTTTACTTTACCGGTTTCCATAAATACAGCCTCCTATATTTCTGCCGAGACTGATTTTGCATACTGAAAAATAATACAATTTGCCTCGCGCGTTGCATAGAATACCACTCTTCGCGCCGCAAGTCAATTTTTATTTTGATTATTATTAGAACATTTTTCTTGCAAAATTGTGTGCATTTCTCGGTGCATCAATTATCGGCAAGCACCAAAGAAGCATACACTCCGTTCAATGCCATAAGCTCGTCGTGAGTTCCGGCTTCCGTGATTCCGTCCTCGCCTACAACAGCTATGATATCTGCATTTCTGACCGTTGAAAGTCTGTGGGCAATCAATATCGTTGTGCGACCTATACGAAGCTCATTTAATGATTGTTGTATGAGTTTTTCTGTCCTTGTATCAACCGATGCAGTTGCTTCATCAAGGATAAGTATCGGACAATTTCTGAGTACAGCTCTGGCAATGCTTATACGTTGCTTCTGACCGCCTGAAAGCCTCATTCCGCGCTCGCCTACCAATGTGTCGTAGCCGTTCTCGGTCTCCATAATGAAGTCATGTGCGTTTGCTGCCTTTGCCGCCGCTATAACTTGCTCCTTCGTTGCACCCGGCACACCGAATGCAATATTTTCTTCTATGCTTCCGTGGAAAAGAAACACATCCTGAAGAACAAGGCTCATTGCATCATGAAGTGAACCGAGTGTGTACTTTTTGATATTTTCTCCGTCTATAAGTATCTCGCCGCTGTCCACATCATAAAATCTTGTAAGCAAGTTTATAAATGTTGTCTTACCTATACCGGTCGGGCCTACAAGAGCCAAAGTCTTACCTGCATCAACTTTTATCGAAACATTGTTCAGAACATTTCGGCCTTCTTTGTATGCAAATGAAACATCTTTGTATTCAATAGTTCCCTTTACATCTTTTCCGCTGAGTATTTCGCTGCCGTCTTTCACCGGACTTTCCTCGTCCAGAATTTCAAAAGACCTTTCAGCAGCTGTAAGAGCAGTATTTATCTGCTCGCTTATCTGAGCAAAGCTCAGAATTGGCTGATAGAAATATGAAACATACAAACTGAATGCAACAATGTCAGCGGCATCAATATCACCTTTTGCCGCCAAAAATCCGCCTGCGATGATTACGATTACCATACTTAAATTGTTTGTGAAAAGTATTATCGGGTTGCAGATAGCGCCTCTTACAAGTGAACCCAATATAAAAAATCTATGGGCATTACTCGATGCTTTTACTTTGCCTGCCGCATCGTCGTATTTGTTAAAAATCTGTATTTCTTTTACTCCCGAAAGGTTGTCCTGTATGGTGGCATTAAGATCGCCCATTTTCTCATGTGATTTCTTAAACATCGGACGAACCTTTTTGGAATAAATATATACACATATCACGGTAAACGGAACCGTAAGCATCGTATAAAGCGCAAGTTGCACATTTATTGAGAAAAGTATAACAGCACTGCCGACAAGCAATACACCGTTTACTATCAGGTCAGGCAAAGCATGTGCTATAAGCGGTTCTAAATTTGTCGTATCGTTCGTGATACGCGACATAAGCTGACCGGTCTGCTTATCGTGGAAAAATCCCATCGACATATTCTGAATGTGTCCATAGAGCTTCTGTCTGAATTCATCAATAAAATTCCACGCCGCATAGTGCGAAAAATACGATTTACAGAACTGTCCTGCCGCCTGGAATACATAAACAACAAGCAGTATCAATCCGAGATACAGAGCAGTAGTCTTTATATTCTCGTCGTTATCCTGCACAAGTTGTATGAGCTTTCGGATTATCGCAGGTGAACAAAGTTGCGCCGCAGACATCATAAACATTCCTATCAGCGACAACACCAGGTATACATAATATTTTTTCAGTAATTTCAGTAATTTAAAAAGTGTTTTCATTTTTCCGGATCGTAGGGGAAACTCGGCATAAGCTGTAACTTAAAGAGGTTTCTCCTGTGCATTGTATCAATCTTTTCTTTCTTTTCCGCGTCATCGCATACGCCTGTGCGAATGTATTTATCAAGCATCGCATAAGTGAAACCGAGATTATCCTCGTCTGTTTTCCCGCAAAGTCCGTCTATCGGAACCTTGTCTACCAGAACATCGGGAATTCCCGATACCCTGCCGATTTCTTTTACCTCGGTAACGGTAAGATTTGAAAGCGGGCTGAAATCACCTACGCTGTCACCGTAACGTGTGGAATAACCTACCCAATCCTCGGAAAGATTACAAGTGTTTACAACTCTGCCGTTCTTTGATTGTGATACTGCATATAAAACTGTCATTCTGATTCTGGGGGGAAGATTCTGACGGGACATCTCCGTAAATCCGCCGAGTTTTTCTGTAACTTGCGTAGAAATTGCGTCGAATGCATCTTTTATATTTATTGTAACACTTTCTATTCCGAGATGACTTACCAAAAGCTCTGCCATATCTATGTCGTGTTGTGTTCCGTTCGGCATCAATACTCCGAATACTCTTTCCTTTCCGAGCGCCTCAACACATAGTGCCGCTGCGACCGAAGAATCCTTACCGCCGGAAATACCTATGACAGCATTACATCCGGGACCGTTTTGTTCAAACCACTCACGAATCCACTTTACAATATCGTTTTTTACCTTTATTGCGTCAAAAGGCATACGATACACCTCTTTTTCAAATATTTAAGTGTTTATTAAACACTTATTAAAAATATACTCTCCATTAAAAGTAATGTCAAACAACTTGATTATTATAATTGTTAAATTTATAATAACTTTCGTATAGATTCGCTTTTGGCGAAATCAGAACTCATCCGAAAGGAGTTTTTTATGTCTCAGACAGTTCTCATAACAGGCGCATCAGGGGGGATCGGAAGTGCTACGGCAAAGGCGTTTGCCTCAGCAGGATACAAAGTTGCAATCCATTATAACAGTAACGCAGATGCAGCAAATTCACTCAAAAAAGAAATCAATGTTCTCGGCGGCGAGTGTGCTGTTTTCAAAGCAGATATCTCTGATTCAACACAAGTTAAAACTATGTTTCACGACATAAAAAAAACTCTCGGAGAAGTTGATGTTTTAGTAAACAATGCCGGAACAGGCAGACAAATTATGTTTCAGGACATATCTGATGAGCTGTGGCACAATACATTCGGGGTAAACGTCGATGGTGCATTTTATTGTTGTCGCGAGGCACTCTCTGATATGATAAGAAAAAAATCGGGCAGAATAATAAATATATCGTCAATTTGGGGCGTCACCGGTGCATCGTGCGAGGTTCACTACTCTGCGGCCAAAGCGGCAGTTATCGGACTCACAAAAGCACTTGCAAAAGAACTCGGGCCGTCAGGCATCACGGTAAATTGCGTAGCACCCGGAGTGATTGACACAAAAATGAATTCACATCTCGGAGAGGAAACTCTCAAAGAACTTGCTGAAGAAACACCGCTTTCAAAGCTCGGAACACCCGAAGACGTTGCAGAATCAATACTTTTTCTGGCATCAGACAAAGCATCGTTTATTACGGGACAAATTTTAGGAGTAAACGGTGGTTTCGTTATTTAATAAAATACACGACTGTGATATAATTCACATCAGAAAAATCCACGGAGGTTTTATTTTATGAAAGTTACAAACGATATTTTTTACGTAGGTGTAAATGACCACATCACAGATTTGTTTGAAGGACAATACATCGTACCTAACGGTATGGCATACAATTCTTACGTCGTTATGGATGATAAGATTACTGTTTTTGATACAGTAGATATACGTTTCACAAATGAATGGCTTGACAACATTGCAGAAGTTCTCGGCGACAGAAAGCCCGACTACCTGGTTGTACAGCATATGGAACCGGACCATTCGGCAAATATTCAGAATTTCATAAAAGCATATCCGGACGCTGTTATTGTCGGGAATGACAAGACTTTCAAATTTATGGAGCAGTTTTTCGGAACAACTTTTGCAAATACCCTTGTTGTAAAAGACGGAGAAACACTCTGCACCGGTAAACACACATTTACTTTTGTATTTGCTCCGATGGTTCATTGGCCGGAAGTTATGATGACTTACGACAGTTTCGACAAAGTTCTCTTCTCCGCAGACGGTTTCGGAAAATTCGGAGCCCTTGATGTAGAAGAAGATTGGGCGTGCGAAGCGAGAAGATATTACATCGGTATCGTAGGCAAATACGGCGCACAGGTACAGGCAGTTCTTAAAAAAGCCGCAAGTCTTGACATTCAGGCTATATGTCCTCTCCACGGACCGGTTCTCACGGAAAACCTGGGATATTATATTTCCCTTTATGACACATGGTCATCCTACAGACCGGAGACAAAGGGCGTTCTCATAGCATATACTTCAATTTATGGAAACACTAAAAAAGCGGCAATGCTTCTTGCGGAAAAATTAAAAGCATACGGCTGTCCGAAGATTGCGATACAAGATCTTGCCAGAGACGATATGGCAGAAGCTATCGAAGATGCGTTCCGTTATGACAAAATAGTTTTTGCATCCACAACGTATAACAACGACCTTTTCCCGTTTATGAAAACATTCATCGACGGACTCACAGAAAGGAACTATCAGAACAGAACCGTCGGTATCATCGAAAACGGCACGTGGGCACCCAATGTTGCAAAAAATATCAAGTCACTTTTGGAAAAATCCAAAAATATCACTTTTGCAGAAACCACTGTTACAATAAAGTCTGCTATGAATGATGACAACAAAGCACAGATCGATGCACTTGCAAAAGAACTCTGCGCAGACTACGCGGACGATGAAACAAAAGCTCCGGCAAAGCTTGATTCAAAGGCACTCTTTAATATTGGCTACGGGCTTTATGTCGTGACGTCCAACGACGGAAAAAAAGATAATGCACTCATAGTAAACACGGTAGCGCAGGTTACGAGCAACCCTGAAAGACTTACTGTCACAATTAACAAAGACAACTACTCTCACCACATCATAAAGAAAACAGGTAAGCTCAACGTAAACTGTCTTTCCGTCGAAGCACCGTTTAAAGTATTCGAAGATTTCGGGTTTAAGAGCGGCAGAACCGTTGATAAATTTACAGAAACCCCTTACGCAGAGATACGTTCAGAAAACGGTTTGAGAATAATTCCCGATGTAATAAATGCATATATGTCACTCGAAGTTGAGGACTACGTAGACCTCGGCACACACGGAATGTTTATATGTTCCGTTACTGAGTCAAAAGTAATCGACACCCGTGAAACGATGACTTACACTTATTACCAGAAAAATGTAAAACCAAAGCCGCAGACAGAAGGCAAAAAAGGTTATGTTTGTAAGATTTGCGGTTACGTCTACGAAGGAGATCCGCTTCCGGAAGACTTCATTTGCCCTCTCTGCAAACACGGAGCGGCAGACTTTGAACCGATAAAATAATTGACATAATAAGTACAGGACGAAACACAAATGGCAGACATTTTAACTCTCGGAATCGAAAGCAGTTGTGATGAAACATCTGCATCTGTAATAAAAAACGGAAGGATTATACTATCAAATGTAATATCCACCCAAATAGACCTTCACAAAGTATACGGAGGCGTTGTGCCGGAGCTTGCGTCAAGAAAACACGTTGAATTCATAATTCAGGTGATAGACGAAGCACTCGCCAAAGCCGGTGTAAAAAAAGAAGAAATTGATCAGATCGGTGTCACCTTCGGTCCCGGTCTTGTCGGAGCACTTCTTGTAGGACTTTCGGCAGCCAAAGCGATGGCATTTGCACTTAACAAACCGCTTATAGGCGTTCACCACATCGAAGGTCACATTTCCGCAAACTTTCTCGAAAACCCCGAACTCGAACCGCCGTTTGTATGCCTTGTTGCATCCGGCGGGCACAGCCATATAGTAGACTGTTACGACTACGGCAAATTCAGAATTTTAGGAAGAACCCGTGACGATGCCGCAGGCGAAGCATTCGATAAAATTTCCCGGGAAATAGGTCTCGGCTACCCCGGCGGTCCTGCAATCGACCGAGAAGCAAAAAAAGGCAACCCCGAAGCCATCAAATTCCCCCGTGTCCACATGGGCGATTCGCTTGACTTCAGTTTCAGCGGTGTGAAAACTGCTGTTCTCAATTATCTGAATAAAGAGCGTATGCAAGGACACGAAATACCCGTAGCAGATGTCTGCGCATCTTTCCAGAAAGCGGTTACAGACATTCTTACCGAAAACACATTCAAGGCAGCAGAAATGTGTGGTTACCGTAAAGTAGCTCTCGCAGGAGGCGTCGCTTCAAACTCAGCACTCCGCAATGCTTTTGAAACAACTGCAGCAAAAAAAGGATTTGAATTTTATCGACCTTCGCCTATTCTTTGTACTGACAACGCGGCAATGATCGGTTGTGCTGCACACTATGCATCACTTAAAGGACGTTTCTCACAACTTAGCTTAAACGCCCAACCGAATATATCATTAGAAGAAATCTAAAAGAGTAGGTGAAAATTATTTTCACCTACTCTTTTAGATTTCCCGGATTATCCGTTGTACGACCCTTGGTTGTAAGAATACTCTGTTTTATCGGCAACTCTATAAAACATTTATGCTAAAATATTTAAACGATTCAAAAATTTTCGAGGTAGATTTCATATGATAAAAAAATTTATTTCAGTAATGCTAGCAGGACTCATACTTATTACGGTACCGGCGTGTTCCGCAGATGCTAACAAAAAAACAAATGGCCCCGACGATCACTCCGTCGTTGACATTGTCAATGAACTGGGTCTTACAAGTGACAAAAAAGAGGCCGGCAAATACACTGTTGCCATAAACTCAGCGATTTACTCATTGCTCGATTTTGAAAATACACAGGAATCAGACTTTGCGACAAAAGGTCTTATTGATGCACCGAAAACACTGGAATTGACCGACGACAGCGGAAAAGTAATCTGGAGTCAGGATGCATACAGTTTTCTTGAGAACTACGATAAATCGCCCGATACGGTAAATCCGAGTCTCTGGGAAAACACAAAAAATAACCACGCTTACGGGCTGTTTGAAGTTACGGAAGGAATTTACCAGGTAAGAGGCTATGATATGGCAAATTTTACCGTTATAAAGGGCAAAACAGGCTGGATTGTCTTTGATCCGCTTATGAGTATCGAATGTTCTGAAGCCGCAATGCAACTTATTGAAAAAAATCTCGGAAAGTATCCTATAAAAGCAGTAATCATTTCACATCCGCATGTTGACCATTTCGGCGGTATCAAAGGCATTATGACAAATAACGACGCAGCGGACAAATCGCTCTCCATACAAGATCAGCTTGCAAGCGGTAAGATTCCGGTAATCGTGCCCGAAGGATTCACGGAGCACGCCACATCGGAAAATATTTACGCCGGCACAGCGATGACACGCCGCTCACAATATCAGTACGGCACACTTCTTACAGAAGGTATTCAGGGAACACTTGCAATGGGTATCGGAATGGGACAGTCACAAGGCACGGTTACATTCATCGAACCGACTTACGAAATAAAGACCACGAGAGAAGTCATCACAATCGACGGAATTGAAATGGAATTCCAACTCACCCCCGGCACAGAAGCACCTGCCGAGATGAATACATGGCTCCCGCAGTTCAAAGCATTGTGGGTTGCAGAAAACTGTACCTCTACATTGCATAATCTTTACACACTCCGCGGAGCACAAATACGTGACGGCGCCGCTTGGGCAAAATATATTACCGAAGCAATAACTTTATACGGAGACGAGACGGAAGTTACATTCCAGTCACACAACTGGCCGCACTGGGGAAAAGATATCGTAAACGAATATTTAACCAACACCGCCGCTGTATATAAATTTATAAACGACCAGACATTGACATATATAAACCAAGGCTACACATCAGATGAAATTTCAAATATGATCAAACTCCCTGACGAACTTGCAAAAAATTGGTATACACGCCAGTATTACGGCACCGTAGCACACAATTCCAAGGCAGTTTATCAGAAATATATGGGTTGGTACGATGCAAACCCGGTAAACCTCAATCCTCTGACGCCCTCGGACAGCGCAAAGAAATGGGTGGAATATCTCGGCGATATTGACGAAGTTCTCCGTCTTGCAAAAAAAGATTATGACAATGGTGAATATCAATGGGTTGCAGAAATTACAAATGTTTTGGTTTACGCAGACCCGAGCAACACAGCCGCAAGACTTCTCTGCGCAGATGCGCTTGAGCAATTAGGATACCAGGCAGAATCAGGACCGTGGCGCAACGCATACCTGACTGCCGCACTCGAGCTTCGCGAAGGAAATCAGGCAATAAAAACAACAACCGTTCAATCAGACGGCAGCCTGCAGTTGGGCATGACACCGGCTATGATATTTGACTATATGGGCATACGTCTCGACAAAGCTGCGTTGTCAGAACACAACTTCACCATAAACATCAAGCTCACCGACACCGGAGAGAAACATATGATCAGGATAAAAAACGGTGTTCTGTTGCATTATGAAAACGGTGCGGCAGACAAGCCGGACATAAGCCTTACCTGCCCTAAAAATGCACTTTTCTATATTCTCCAAAACAATACAGACGGCGTTGCAAAGGCAATTAAGGTAGACGGAGACAAAGACTTGCTTGGATTACTCATGAGCAAACTAAATCAATTCAGTGCTAACTCTGCAAACTTCAATATTATTGAACCGTAAAGATTTCGAAAGGAATAATTTCAAAATGCTAAGGAAAATCATAAGAATTGATGAAAATAAATGTAACGGTTGCGGTGCATGCGCTGCCGCGTGCCACGAAGGTGCAATCGAAATGATAAACGGAAAAGCAAAACTCACGAGAGAAGACTACTGCGACGGATTAGGCGATTGTCTTCCGGCTTGTCCCACAAATGCAATCACATTCGAGGAACGCGAAGCTCCTGAATACAACGAAGCCGCAGTAATTGCCTCAAAAAGCAAAAAATCAGTACAAAAAGTTCCTTGTGGTTGCCCCGGCACACAATCTAAAGCAATTACTCAAAGCGAGCTTACAGATCCCGGCTGCGCAGTTCCGACGCAAAGCCGTCTTTCTCAATGGCCTGTTCAAATAAAACTCGCACCGGTAAATGCGGCATACTTTGACAATGCAAACTTATTGATTGCAGCAGACTGCACAGCCTACGCTTACGGAAATTTCCATAACGACTTTATGCGCAATCGTATAACACTTATCGGATGTCCCAAACTTGACGAAGGTGACTACACCGACAAACTCACGCAAATTATTGCAAGCAACAACATCAAAAGCGTTACAATTGTCCGCATGCAAGTCCCCTGTTGCGGCGGTATCGAAAATGCCGCAAAACGCGCCTTGCAGGCAAGCGGAAAATTCATTCCGTGGCAAGTCGTAACAATTTCAACAGACGGAAGAATTTTGGATTGATAATAAGGTTATAAGAAATAAATAGAAGGGGCTCGCATCGGATGTGCGTATCCGATGCGAGCCCCTTCTGTGCGCTATTAGTTATCAAGCTTTATCTTCTCTTTTTTTCTTACCGAACATTGTTATTCCGACAAGTGTTCCACCTGTTGCAAAGAACACTGCGAGCCACATTCCGATATTTGTCGTGTCGTCGGTCCCGGGGTTCGGTACAACCGGAGATTTCGGAGCTTCATAGGTGTTCACAAATTCTATGCTAGTAGCCTTCGCATCATTTTTACCTAAGATTTCAAACTCGGCACTTAGTGTACCTTTCAAGTCATCAGTTACGGTAACAATTACTTTATAAACAGTTTCGTCATAAGTAATGCCTTCGGCGTTATCTGTTGTATCCTCTTTTACAAGGTAGTAATAAGTTCCTGCTTCATCGAAAGTAATCTCGTCAAATCCGAATTTGCCGTCTGCTGCATTTACAGCGATGTCAATAGGATCGTCGTTAAAAGTAAACTCTTCGTCTGTTTCGTACAGATTGAATTTGAATTCGTGTTCTGTAAGAGTTCTGCCGTTCAGAGTCTTTGTTCCTTCAATTGTTACGGTTGCGTTATTCACGATCGAATAGATATTTACGAAGCTTATTTCTTCCTGAGGAATATCATTCTCATCATATATATGAATCTCTTTGTGGAGCTGACCTACGAAGTCATCAGTTACGATAACTCTAACTCTGTATACAGTTTCATCGTATGTCACACCGTCAATCATTTCTCCGCCGTGGAGTTCTTTAACAACGTACTTATAGCTACCTGCTTTATCAAACTCAATCGCTGTGAAATTAATTGTGCCATTTGCTTTGTTTGTCACGGTTTCAATCTTTTTAGCCGCACTCCAGCCGAGATCACTCTCGTAAAGTTCGAATGTATACTCACCGTTTGCAAGAACTTTTCCTGTAAGAGTTTTGTTACCGTTAAGTTCTGCCGAAACAGGATTCGGAACATACTTATTGTTGAAAACTATCGAATTCACCTTGTCGCCGTTCAAAACTTTATATATAGTCTCGGTTACTTCAAGTTCTCCATCCAAATTGTCTTCTACAACAACAGTTACAATATATATAGTGTGGTCGAATACTATTCCATAATCGCTTGCACCTTCGTTCAACTCAGTTACAGCGTAGTAATAAGTACCTGACTTTGTATAATGAATTTCATGGAAACTGAAATGTCCGTCAAGGAAATTCTTTACTCTTTCGATATGTCCGCCGATCTTAACAGTACCAATTTCATTTTCGAGTTCTATAATTTCAAAAGTAAATTCATCATTCAAAAGAACTCTGCCTTTGAGATTTTTCTTTCCTTCAATTCTTACTGATGTCGGAGCCGCGATATATTCATTTTCGAAAATTACTTCATCTCCCACAGCACTCACAAGCGAGTATGTTGCATCAAGCACACCGTTTTTATCGACTACAGTAACGGTTATTCTGTGTACACTCTTATCAGTAATGATACCGTTGCCGTCCTCAGATGTTTCAACGATGTCAAAGTAGAAAGTTCCGAGCTGCTCGAATTTCAAAGTTCCGTCAAAGATTACATTTCCATCAACGTCGTTCTTACCTTCGAGAACAGTTTTGCCTTCTGCATTCAATACCGCAAATTCAAACTCATTTGCATTTAAATCTCTTCCCGAAAGTTCTTTACTTACAAAATCAATTGCAAGCTCGGCTTCTTTCGGTGCATAAATATTTTCAAATGTTACCGATACAGATTTTTCCGGATTTGTAGGCTGTGTATTGCCGGTGTATATAACTGCTTCAAACTGTCCGGAACCGTTATCAGATACAATTACCGTTACAGGTATTTCCTGTGTGCTGTAAGCCCAGCCGGCAGGAACTGTTGTAGGAACTATCTCTTTCAATGTGTAGTTATAAGTTCCGGCTGCAGTATACTCAAGCACAAATCTTGCAAAACCTCTGTCAGTAGTAGCAGGGGATATAAATACAGGAGTGCTGCTTGAATCTTCGTACAAACCGAATGTAAATCCGTCTAATGTCGCATCCGGACTTCCGCTTTCATTTACCACTGTCTTGTTAAGATCTATGGTTACTGTCGCAGAACCGCTTACTTTATATGTGTTGTTGAAGTCAACATCTACATGCCAGCTGTTTGTATCAGGCTGTGTCACATGAGTTGTATCAGGTCTTGAAGATCTCACTTCAGAAATTTCAAGCTGTCCGTCCATATCCGTGTCAGTTACATATACCGAGAATGAGTGAACTGTCTTATCGTAAGTAACTCCGCCCAATGCACCTGTTGTCGGTTCGATTTCTACAACACGGTAGTAATATCTGCCTGTCTGAGTATATTCTTCTGTATCAAAAGCACCACTGAAATCAAAAGTTTTATTTGCATCTTCATAGCTGATTGTAGCTGCGCTGAGAACTTTCCATGTGTTGTCTGCATCCAATCTCTGCAATTCGAATGTAAATTCATCACCGTCTGCCCAATCACGACCTGTCAATGTTTTTGTTCCCGATACATCGATATTTACTGGGTAAACTTTTGCAGGTGTGTAGTCATTCACTACAATGACATACTCTGTCTGATGACCTGTAATAGTAACGGTTCCGTTGCCCAACACACCATCATCGTAATACTGTGCAGTAAATCCTGTTCCCGGCTCTGTTTCAACAACAGTTGCAACAGTTCCCTCAGGCAAACCAAACAATTCAAACTGTTCGTTATGCTTTAATGATATTTCCAAGCTTCCGGCTTGGTCTGTCGTTACACTTGTAATATTTGTTCCGGCTTGTTTTGCTTCAAAAGTTTTATTAGCAGTACCTATGCCACTCAATTTAACGGTTATGTCAAATGTCTTGTCAGAAGGAATGTCATATTCTGTGCCGAAATCGTGTGTTACAACCTTAGCTATTGTCAGATTTCCTACCTGCTTGTCAGCATTTACAAATGTTGCAGAAGCAAAAGTCTTTTCGCTTACAGCTAATGTAATATCATCCGCAACTATATTATTTATGGATTTTACAACATATTCTGCATTTTCAGCCTCTGAAACTTTAATTTGTGTGCGGGACGTCATTCCGCCGATGTAGATAGTTTCGTCGGCTTTCAGACCGACATTGGCAGTTCCCTGAGAGAATGTTACTACTGTTTTTCTGCCCTCTCCGTCCGCATCAATTATGTATGCGGGATAAGCAGAAACATCATCAGTATCTGATACATTTTCGAGAACGAATATAAATGTCTCATCAGTATCAGTAGCCGTATCATCGAGAACTTTTGTAATTTTTATACCGGTCTCGGGAGTAAGTGTAAGTTTACCGTTGTTTCCGTGAGTCGCACCTACATAAAATTCATAACCTTCTTCATCAATAGAGTGATTCTGGGTATCTACGAAAGGTACAAAAACTTGTGTAAGTGTAGCAGTTTTGTTGTCAGTTTTATTAACTGTATATCCGTCAAGGTTAACATGTACATTACCTTTTTTGATGTGCCAATTATTTGTGCCTTCTGTCTTTACGGAAGTTGCAAGTGCAGCATCAGAAAGGCGTCTGTAAACAGTTTCTGTTGTCAATGTCGCACCGTCTTTTTTGTATACAGTATATCTGCGGTATTTTTCGCCTGTCGGCTGAGTTGTGCCGGAGTACAATGTGCCTTGTTTATCAGAATATACATCTGCATCGGCAGTGTAATAATATCTGTCGTTCTGGCGTGACGGATTGTAATAGCTGTAAGTATTAACAGTTCCGTAACCTGCGACATTTGAGTGATCCCACTGGTTTGTATAGAAGTTCACATTACCGTCTGCATCTGTGTTATGCACGTCTGCAAGATACTCGGCAGAAACCATATCTTTAACAGTAAATGCATTTATCTCTTTTTTAAGAGCTGTCTCATAAACTAATCTTATCGGTTGAGTTGCGCCTGTTGCTTTGAGATCTGTAAGAGTTCCGTTATCATTTAATGTAACTTCATAAGTTATTATCGGTATCAATGCCGCAGGTATCGCAAATGTTACAAGCTGCTCACCGCTTTTAATATTCTCTCGAACCTGAACCGTAGCGTACATCATATCCGATTTGCCCACACCGTGAGCTTCATCTACTTCACCTAAGTATCCGTATGACTTAACGGTAAACGCAGGATCAGTAGTGACATTACCCGTAGCTTCCGGAAGCTCCGTCAAGCCTTCGTGGTAGAAACCGAGGAACTGTCCTGCCGCATTTGCATACCAACCGATGTAGTTTGAAAATTCGCCCGTATCTTCATCATAATTGAGCTGTCCGTTTTCATAAGCAAGACCTATAAGAGTTCTTGCGGTATCATCATCAGCAATTCCGAGTCTTTCGCGCACCGCCATAACCATCTCATGACCAAGTGCGGTAGGATTATCATATGTACCGAGATTTCCGCCGCCGGGAACAAAATTTGATGCAAGATCTGCTCCGGAAAACAAATCATTATGAATCAATATACCCTTTACATCGGTAACTTCCATATATTCACCGATTCGGTCTACGAAAGACACATAACCGGAAAGTTCATCGTTGTCAGATATAAGTGTGGGATAATATTTTGATTGGAGCTGAATCGTCCCGACAATATCTTTGAACGCATCTTTAAGTCCTTGCGCAAGGTCAGATGAATTTTCATTCACATCAAAATATTTATCTGCATAATTTCTTTCAAGAGTTTCGGAAATCTTAGTAACTCTTCTTGCATTATTACCACTGCCGGAAACGGTAACCGTTCCGCCTACAGTCGCGTTGTTGTATGATGTCCAAAAATCATTTATAGCAGTAGATGATTGTGAAGGATTAAGAACGCTTCTTGCGACTGAATCAGATGTTACACCAAGGCCGAGAGTATATATCAAGCAATCCTGACCGTATTTTTCTTCAATCCTGTTCTTTGCATACGCCAAGCTGAGCTGAGTTACAAAGCCAAGAGCCGCACTTGTATTGTCGCCGTCTCCTAAATTGTATGATCCGGGATTAGTAAAATTCGTACTTCCGAGAGTCGGAGCACCGTCAGACATAAGAACTACAACAGGCATACGTTCCAACGTACTGCCGCCGTCATCAACAGTCGTACTGTTTGAATTTGCAGTGAAAATATCAACAGCCTCCATAACACCCCTCTGAATGTATGTAGCACCTGATACCTCTTTGCTTCTTCGTGCAGGGCGTGTATTGGTTCCTTCGTAAACAACATCACGATCAATACTTACTGTCTCTGTTGAACCAAGAATACCATATGATATATCATAGCTAAGATATTCTCCGTCCGAACCTGTTGTGTATCGTCCGAGAGGCAACATTTCAACCGCTGCGCTATCTCCGCTGCCGGAGTAAAGAATAACACCTATACGGTTGTGTTTTCCGATAGAAAGAAGCCCTGCAATACTGTCATTAGCAGCCTCAACCAAGTCTTCTGCAACATCGTTATTTCCCCAGTTATCATTCATCGAGCCGGAAACATCGAGTACAAGAATTGTATCTGACGGTACCTGTGATGTACCCGTAACCACCATATTTGATGCAATGGCAGAAAGAGCAACAAGGAAGCTATCGTCTCCGGTCATTGTTATTCCGCTCTGATCAAATGCCGACGCATCGGTAAATACTGATTTATCAGTCCATACTCCGCCCGCATTTTCCGTCGAAAGAACATCCTGTAAAAAGAAGTCTTTCCAACCATCCATTGTGGACGGGTCCGCTGTGCGTGTAATGTTCGTATCAGGTGCTGCAAAAACCGTTGTAGGCAAATATGTAATTATCAATGCGATACAAAGCATTACACTTATAAATCTTTTAGAAAACTTTTTAAACATTTTCCGTTCCTCCTTGTTTTAACTCTCTTTTATTCTCGTTCCGGCAAACGCCGATTTCTTTTTCTTCATAAAAAAAATAAATGCAATCCGAGCACCATTCTTCGGCAGGTAATGTTTCCGTTTTGTAATATTCACAACTGTCCTGAACCTGGGATACTATCCGATACCCGTCTTCCGTAAATATTTTTTCTTTTTCAAGATCCGGATATATTACTACCGGCGGTCCGTTCTGCCGTTCATATTCTTCGTAATACCCATACCTTAATTCAAATATATGTCCGGATATCGTTATCTCTTTGTAAAGATCTCCTTCTTTAGGAATTGAAGAGTCATTTTTCATTAGCCGTCTCCCTTTCATTTGGGCAGTAGGAACAAAGAAACCCCTACGCCGTTGCTGTAGCAACAGTATAGGGGTAAATAATTTAATTTACATCAATCTTTCAAACCTAAAAAAAGATTAAAAATTTTAAATGTATGCAATAAGTTCTGATCTTTTTATAGACCCGGTTTTGTTCTTTGCCATTGATATAAGAGACTTAACCGTAGACTTTGAGATGTTGAGTCGTTCTGCAATCTCGCTGTCAGATAAGCCGAACAACGCAAGTCTTACGACTTCTCGCTCACGCATGGTAATAGCAGTAGTCACATTGTTATCAAGTACTTTGTTATGTATTGTAACCCATCCTTCATGTAGCTGTCTGTGCAAAGTCTTTACTTTTTTCAGAGCATCTTCACTTACAAGTGCTAAACGCTCATCAAGCAAATAACCAAGCTGTCTTCGGTGTTCTACCAATGTACCCAAAAAACCATCAGCAAGTGCAATCGTAATAGCCTTATCGATTTGCATAACTGCCATATCCTGATTTCCGCTGTTTTTATAAGTAATCGCAGCCAAAAGTCTCATGTAAAGCTCTGCCATAACAGTTTTATCAACAACAGCCTGTGTTATAAAAGGCTCTACAATGTGCGGCAACATATTTATAATACCCATTCGTTCCACACCGCTTTGCTGTCGTTTTTCCATAGCGACTTCCTGTGCAAAAGTCATGAGATACTTTACATAGTACATTCTCGCAACCGGATGTGCATCTGCAGGCAAATTCAAAAAACTGCCCCTTTTAAACCACTCGGGAAATTCTTTTGTATCACGTATATCAAGATTTATAACCGATAGTGAAAGATCCAATATATCTCTGTCAATATCATTACGGCACGGAGCTTCGCAAATATGAAGTTTTGCCTTTTTCCAAAGATCAATATCACCTTTCCACAAAGCACACATTGCAAGCAATACACCGCCTGCAATTATCGCATAGAAGCCTGTATGATTTTCTAAAAAGTAGTTTGCGTACGCATAAACTTTATCGATTTCTCCGCGGCTGTATGCGATTTCCGCTAAATATAACGCTTTTGCCTCTTGGTGACCGTCTAGTTTTTTCGCACATTCATCTGCGTTTCCTATCTCATCATAAATGTCTGTCATATCAAGGAAAGGAGTTTTTCTCGGCATCTTCAGATTCGGGCTGAACGTTTGATTTTTATTCTTTTTAGACGGGTACTCTGCATCCAACGGTATCATCCAAGTGCGTTCCCAAAGCTGTGCACCTACGATATCGCCTTTTTTACAAAGTTCCTGAACCCGGCGCGGAGTAACCCCCCACTTCTCTGCCGCTTGTTTTACTGTCATTTTGCCCATATGCATACTCCTCTTTTCTTCGTTTAAACGAAGTGTTTGTCTTATAAATTATACTTCGTTCGAACGAAATCGTCAAGGAATTCAAAAAATTTGCCGCAGTCAAATATACTTTTAATATTTCAACTGCGACATTTAACTTTATCATTTATTCAACCCATCAATATACGCAATCAACTCTTCAAACGAGCCCTGCGGATACTTTGATATGTCTGCGTCGGTCCTGTTTATAAGGCAATCAGTAAGCAAAAAAACTTTCATGCCCAGTTTTTCAGCAACCATATCATCGTGCACATCGTTGCCTACCATAAGACACTCTTCAGGAGTTACACCCAGACGCTTTGTAACATCTATATAGTAGTCAAGGTTAGGTTTACAGTAACTTGTATCTTCATAAGTCGTGACCAATTCAAACTCATCAGGACTAAGTCCGGCCCATGCTATGCGCAATTCGGTAGCAATTTCGGGGAACAGAGGGTTCGTTGCCAATGCCACACGGAAACCTTTTTCTTTGACTTTATGTATGATCTCTGCTGCGGAAGAATTGTAGCCGCAGACATTTTTTACCTTGTCAAACTCCTGCTCGTAAAACTCTTCAAACTTCGGCATATGTGCTAAAACACCTTCACCGAGAACAGAAGCAAAAGCCTGCCAGAACATTTCTTCGTTTGTCTTTGCTCCGTCATTCTTGATCATTGCTTTTATGCCTTTCCACATTGCACTTAAAAATGCTTCCGGCTCATATCCGCACGGTGCAATTTGGGCAGCAAGTCTCGAAAAATAGTCTTTTATAAATAAATCCTGATCCATCGGCACCAAAGTTCCGTCAAGATCAAACAAAATTGTTGTTATATTCATTGCTTTTCTTTACCCTTCATTATCAGATATTGATTTCAATAAATGTTTTCCCTTTGCGACTTTGACCGCCTATGCCTGCAAGTGTAATCCTGCCCTTTCCGCGCAAAGTGATCACATCACCTACTTTGACCGTGTATGACGGAGATTCTTTTTGCACCCAATTGACAAAACATAATCCGTCACGAATCATTTCCGCAGCTTGCGTTCGCGAAATATTGAAACCATCGGAAACAATTATATCAAGTCTCATAGATGCGACCGATACGCTTAACTTCTTCGGTTCTGCCTTTTGAAAAACTATCTCATCGCAAGACTCAACTTTTACGCCCAACCGACCGACCCGCTCAAGATTTCCAACAATATAGTCAGCTATACCGGATTCACAAATAACGATACACTCATTATCTGTAATCAATATATCTCCGATTTTCCCCCTCGATATGCCCAGTCCCAAAACAGAACCGAGAACATCACGGTGAGTAAGCTCTCCCATACGGCATCGAATCTTTACATACTTTATAGGATCTTCCGTTTCATAATCAAAATCTATGGGATAAAACTTTGCACGAACCCTTTCAGCATCATCATATCCTCCTATAAAATCAATACGACACATACTCTGTAATTCTTTCATACAAAGCAACCAAGAACGCTCCGCCGGTGTAAGAAAATCCGAGAAACAAATTTTTCCTTTTTCAGCGGAACACCCAAGATCTTTCATCCTTGAAGTAAATAATTTTTCATCACTACATGAGTCACTCATAAAACAAAAGAACTTCCTTTCATAGCCAAATGAGTGTATCACATTTCAACAAGAGGAACAACATTTTATCGAATTAAAACAAATGAACGCTCCGAGAACCGAGAGTTAGGTTACCGGAGCGTTTTCCTTCTAATCGTACTTTTTTCTTTAACAGCTTCTCATAAGCCTTATATAAAACTCAACCGCACTTTTTGCAGTTTCTATACGAATTGCTTCATTGTTTCCGTGAATGCTTGCACGCTCTTCAGAAGTCAGATCCATCGCAGAGAAACGATATACTTTATCAGAAATTCTTCCGTAATGGCGTGAATCAGAACATTGTACCATAAGATACGGTGATACTATTGTACCTTTCCATGTAGAAGCCACAGCAGATGCGACTTTATCCCAAGCCACACAATCAGTTTGGGAAATACGGCTAGGCTCCATTCCGTACAAAATCTCAACGTTTACGTTTTCATCGTCGATAGTTTCTCTTAAATATTCAAGAGCTTTTTCAACTCTGTCATACGGATTAAGTCTTATGTTAGAAACTATGCTCGCTTCCGGAGGTATAACATTCGGAGCCTTGCTACCGTTCATCTGTGTAAATGCTACCGTAGTTCTGACAAGTGCATTAAGCTCGCCACCAGATTTTTTACATATCATATCCAAAACCGGATAGAACACGAACAAATTCGCAAAAATCATACGATAAAGAAATGTTGAATGTCTTCCGAGAGTATCAAACATCTTTGCCACAGGAGGTGTTATGTGTGAATCAAAAGGATTTTTCACAACATTCACACAAGCTTTTGCCAATGTGTCCACAGGAGTTTTCGGTTTCGGAGCAGATGCATGACCGCCGCTGGACTTAACTGTATACTTGACATTCATCATACCCTTTTCGGCAATTCCGACCATTCCGCACGGTGATTTTACGCCGGGGAATACATTTTCAACAACAGCGCCGCCCTCGTCGACAACCATTGAAAGTTTTATATTATTTTCTTCAAAATATGTAACTATATTTAAAGCACCGTCACCGTTTATTTCTTCTCCTCCGGAAAACGCGAAGTACACAGTCTGTGCCGGAACAAAACCCTCTTTTATAAGATGCTCTGCCGCAAACATTATTCCGTTGAAAGTAACCTTTGTATCAAGAGTGCCTCTGCCCCATATTCTGCCGTCTTTTAAAACAGCCTCAAACGGGGGAACATCCCAGAACTCTTCATCGACAGGAACCACATCATAATGAGCCATCATAACTGCAGCTTCGCTGTCATCCTTGCCCTGCCACTTAAAAAGCAATGCTCTTTCCGGAAGTTGTTTAAACTCACAAGTCTTAAAAACTTCAGGATAGATACCGGGAAGTGCCACCACAAAAGCATCAAACTCTTCGTCATCTTCAAGAGAATGATCTTTATATGAAACAGTTTTGAAACGGACAAGTTCACGCAAATTTTCTACCGCACGATCACCGTCAAAGATCTCCTCTGTATCCGACACTTTAACATTATTTTTCGGTTTGAAGCACAAGGTCCTGATGAATATTACAGCAAGGAAAAGTGCTATCAATGCAATCAATACCCAAAACACCCAAAGCATTATCAAAGCATTCCTTTCTTATACATCACTCTTGCGACGATAACCGTAAAGATTACACCTACGGGAACCATAATTCCGACAGTACCTGCATTAAGTGCAGGCACGAATATAAACAATGCAAGCATAAGTATTATCGGTGCTATCGAAAGCTTAAGATTCTTTGACACAAATACAACGGCAAGACCGCCGAAAAGTGCAGGAAGTATCATGTCAAATGCAGGAATTAAAACCTTTGATTCAAGTATCGGTGTAAGCGGAACGATGCAAATAACTCCGATGATTATTATAAGTGTTGTCACAATACTTGATACTGCAATGGATATTGTCGAAATAACTTCGCCTTCTTCGCTTGTAGCCTTAACTTCCGCTCTGTTCATCGCATCTACCGCACACGGAAGTTTCAGGTTTGAGATATTTCCCGTTACAAATGAAAGATATGTTCCGCCTGCACCGAGCATAGGTACGTATGTAAAAATCTCAACTATTCCGACTGCCCAATACATAGGCGCAGTAGCCAGAATACCCTGCGCAAGAACTTTCCAATCGGGAACTACGCTGAATATAATTGATACTGCTAAAGGGAATAAAAAAAGTGTAATCGCAACTATAATTCCCCATATGCGACCGTCACGATGAACACTGTCCATATATGATAAATTTGAATTTTTTTTCATAACGATACCTCCTTAACCAAGCCATGCTGTTATCGGAATAGCAGCCGCCATTCCGCCTACAAGACTGAGCGGCAATGCATAATCAGTAAGCCACCTCACTTTAAGTTTTCCGGCAAGTATTCCGCAGATAGCCATTATTATCGCAGATACAAACATTACACACACAGGCACAAGACCCGAAGTGTCACCTTTAAACACTAAAGAAACGTCACAGAAAACATAACCCAAGAAGGCGGATATCATACCGAGAAACATAGCATTATTGAAAATCTCGCCCCACTTTTTATCTTTAAGACCAATATTTGACATACCGCTCTGGATTTTCTTTGTTACGAAAGGCACAAGAACAAGCCCTGCCGCAATACCTACAGTCATTACCCAGATAATTGCGGTGAATACGGATGCATCGGTAATATTTGTTCCGGCACTTAAACCTGCAGCCTCAAGAGCATTTCCCGCAGCGACTGTTTCATAAGTTATCGAACCGATTACTGAAAGTCTGAGCCACGGAACCGCAATTCCCAAACTCTTTGAAAGTGCAACAACACCTACCAATACCGCGATCGCCGGAGCTACAGTAAATACCGCAGACGATGTTATTGTCTTTCTTACAACTTCCTTCTTTATTCCCAACTCTTTTGCTCTCTTGAGAGCCTTTACGAGAAAGAATACCGATTGTGCCATAACAACGGCAATTATCAATCCGACGATCACAAACAAAATCGGATGATTCACACTGAATTTCATAAAATGCCTCCTCTATTTACCTGACTTCTTCTGAGCCTTTTCTACCCTCATTTTATCATTCGAAAATTTCTTTTACTTGCCGAAAAAGATTTAAAATTAGCATAATGATGATACCATAGAAGTACCGGTTTTATCAAGTTTGTTGACATCTCATCAATTTAGCAATATAATTCAATCGTTAATACAAGAAAGAAGGGTTTTGGGGATGACAAGACGAGGTTTTGACCGTTTTTCTTCATTAATAAACAACATATCAAAAGAATTGCTCAAATTAAAGCTTTCCGTTATGCGTGATTACGGGCTCGGAAGTGCTCACACAGCTTGTATGAGAATTCTTTACGATAATATTGACGGACTTACGCAAAATGAAATTTCAAAAAAAAGCGAAGTCGACAAAGCTCAGACATCAAGAGTTTTAGGCGAGCTTCTCGAAAAAAAGTATGTTGTATCGTCTGAAACGGACAAAATTTACAACAAAATATACAAATTGACCGACGAGGGGCTTAAGATTGCAGAAGATATAAACAAACACGTCGTAGAAATTTGTACCTTCGTCAGCGGCGATATTTCTGACGAAGAAATGGATTCGTTCTATCGTACACTTGAAAAAATCAGCAGTAGAATCGTAGATTCCGAAACTGTTTTTTTCAGTAGTAAAAAATAAAATATATGAAAGGAGCGTACGGCTCGTCCGTACAAAATATTATGAGAGATTATTTGATTGTTACCGATTCGTCGGCAGACCTTACAGCTGAGCAGATAAAAGAATTCGGAATTGCTTCGATTCCGCTGGATGTTGTAATAGACGGAAACCCTATTCCAAATGACAAGGTTGATGTAAAAGAAGTTTATGCACAACTTCGTGCAAAAAAGACAATGACAACTTCTGCTGCTACAATACAGCGTTTCACTGATTTTTTCGAAGAAATTCTGAAAGATGATGTCGATCTTTTGTATCTCGGTTTTTCATCAGGCCTCAGCAGCACTTACAGCTCAGGAGCAGTTGCTCTAAAAAATCTTCAGGAAAAATATCCCGACAGAAAACTCTACGCAGTTGACACACTCTGCGCTTCACTTGGTCAGGGACTTTTGGTATACCATGCTTGCCAAGAAAAAGCTAAAGGAAAAACAATAGAAGAAGTAAGAGATTGGACAGAATCAAATAAGCTTAACCTTGCACACTGGTTCACTGTTGACGATTTGTTCTTCCTCAAAAGAGGCGGCAGAGTCAGCGCTACATCAGCGGTTGTCGGAACAATGCTCAGCATAAAACCAGTAATGCACATGGACAACGCCGGCAAACTCATTCCGATGGACAAAGTACGCGGCAGAAAAACATCAATCGATGCATTGGTTGCAAAAATGAAAAACTCCACTATAAATCCGATAGATTCTCCTGTATTTATCAGCCACGGAGATTGTATCGAGGATGCAGAATATCTCGCATCAAAAATAAAGAACGAGCTTGGTATACAAGAAGTTGTTATTGGTTACGTAGGACCGGTTATCGGATCGCACTCAGGCCCCGGAACACTCGCATTGTTCTTCTTGGCAAAAGAAAGGTAATAAACAAAAATATCGCTATTATAAATACCCGGGTTGCCTGCTATTAAGGCAACCCGGGCATGTTTATATTTCAACTACATCTCCGCATGATATGTATTCCAAATTATTCATTTGTTTTTTCAAATATTCAAATTGTTCTTCACCGGTGCAATGGCAAGTATAATACGAAGTATCATAGTCATTAAGAACAGTAGCCGCAGCATCCAAAAACTCCGATTTGCCATCGCTTATATCAACCTTGAAGAAATGGAAACCGCCTACCAACACATCCGGTTTTGTCCACTCCATAATATTTAATATACCTTTGTGCGAACAACCGCTTATAAGGATTCTTTTACCGTTTTCATTAATCATCAAGTATTGTTCGTGACGGAAATCTTCTTCTATAAATTCTCCGTCAATTTTTGCAGTAAGTGCAAATACCTCAGTCTTATACATTCGCTCACATTCATTAAATGAAAACAATTCAAAGGCATCTGAAATTTTCAAGTAATCTCCGGCAAAAACGAGATGGTTATTTTCTTCAAGCGACCGATCGATTCCTATAAATCTTGCAGAATTATCCGCATAGTGTTCTCCAAATGCATACTTACTTAAATATACCGGTGCAGTTTCATTCAGCTCCAAGAACTTTTTCAATCCGCCTCCATGGTCATAATGGCCATGCGACAACACAGCAAAATCAATACCCGGGATATCTACATCCAAATGCTGTGCATTTCTTACAAACGCATCAGTTTTGCCCATATCAAAAAGTATTTTCTTACCATTTGCTTCTATATACAAGCTCAGACCGTGTTCCGCAATAAAATCGTCATTTGCCACACGGTTCTCAGCTAAAACTTTAATTTTCATAAAAACACCAATCTCATTATATTTTTAAGCAAATTTTTCACATAACAGCAGTTAAATCATTCAAAATGTACTTTCAGATTCTGAATTCAAGACCCGATGTAAGTCGGTCAGAACAACCTATGTCATGCTTATACTTCTCACCGCCTCGCGTAAAATCAAATGCAGCTATGTCATTGCGACCGGCTTCATAGTATTCTTTCAAAAAAAGATATAGGTGGCTGATACAAGGTGAATACCATTCGTAATCACGGTCTACCCCGGCTAAAATAACATAATACTCTTTTTTATACTCATTTTTTATGCCCCAATAGTAGCCTATAATCCGTTCACCATCTTTAACACAAAAACACCACTGATTGCAAGCCTCTTTCATTATATCTTGCTTTTCATTGAAAAGTTTTTTAACTATCATTCCGCAATCATTATATATGCGGCCCAAAAAAGAAGCCTTTTTCTTACTCTTTTTTATTTTATCACCCAACCGTTTCTCACGCATAAGCATCAACTCTTTTCGAGTTTCATCGTCAAGATCAAATATAATTTCATGAGTCAATGTTATATTATTCTTGTTCGCACGATTAATAGCTGTTCTTATATTTTGTCTCATACTTTTTGAGAGAGATTGATGATATTCCTCAAAAGTATCCGGCAAAACAAGCGAAGCACAACTTAATGGAATTTTTCTAGCATTGTATTTAGAAAGCATAAACTTATGCAATTCAGAAGACTCCATCACTTGCTCAAACCGGAAATATTCACAATTATATTTACTATGTAAATATTGTATTACATACTCAACTGCATCAGTATCAAAATCATTATATATAAAATTCATATAGTCTGAATAACCTTCACGTCCTATAAAGTATGCACCTCTTCTTATTCCGTGTCGTCCGATATGAAAACCTACTTTCACTATCTGAATAGGTGCAATCATAATCGGATTGTCATTATCATCTGTAACTAAAAAATAAATCCATTTTCTAAAAAGTTTTTTTGTCTTTTCACGGAAAAACAATGTATTAACATTTCTATACCAATCATATAGCTGAAAACCCGTCATATCCTTACCATTTTCAATCTTTTTCCAATAAGGTTCAAGCTCTGAGAAATTTGACGGATAAAATTCTTTAATTTTCATAGATTCAACCTCTCTTTAATGCTGAAATAATTTTTTGCAACGGTTTTGTAATATAAAACCGATTATATAGGTAATCAACAACTTCAATATTATTTGTCCTGTTAAAAGTGTGTGTTTTCGTAATATGTGACAGTTTAGGAGTCAGCTCAATATTTTTTGTTTCAACAGATCCAATCTTAGTTTCACAGTAGAGCTTATCTGTGTCCTCATCTTTCATATATATATAAACACGTTCACCATAAGTATTTTTACAATCCTGCACCGCACGGTAGGTTTGCTTGCCAACAGTAAACGCATTTCCCGCAGGACGTTCATCAACAATACAATACTTCGTTTCGTCTAAGGGAAGTAATGATTTGCTTTTCATATCAATTTGATAATAAAAACTTTTTTTTGTTTCGATGCTGTAAACAAATAAATAAAACATGCCATCTTCAATGTAAAATGAAGAATCCACCCATTTAACGTTCTCAGCTAAAATTGTATCCTTTTCCCAATTATAAGGGAACGAGGTAGCTTTATATAAAATCAATTGGTTTGCAGCATTTGTTTCTGGTATCATGTAGTATTCATTTTCGTATATAAAAACATTAGGATACGACATATGAAAAGGTTCCTTGATACATTCTTTAAAACTTCCGAACTTCCCGTTTATCAACTCAGACACCGCAATAGAACCTATTCCGCGAGCTCTTTTCATATACTCTACAAACAAATAGGTTTTGCCCTCCTCTGTCGTAATACAAAACGGATCCGCATAATAACAATTATACGGCGGAATAATATTTTGATATTTAACTATTGTATCACCTATCGGCAAACGCTCTTCAGGTTCAATAAATCTCCAACCTATGCCCCAACAATGGTTATAAAAAAGCTTTCTCAAAACAGAACTCATGCCAATCCTCCAAAATGACAAATATACTTTAAATTTAAACAAACTAATCAATACCGCTTACCTGATTTACAGTAATTTCACAATTTCATATATAACGTTGTCATTTTAAACTTTATCATATACAGTAAAATTCTCTTCTTAATCGGTACCTGTGCATATTTTATATTCTTCATCGCGTTTATTGTAAAGGGATCATTAAAAATCGAATTTATATATTTCCTCTGTTCGCTCTTGTCTTTTATATAGTGCCATTCAGATATGCTACACAAAACAGAAAAAATCGCCATTCTCTTGAGTTGCACATCTATATTGAAATCTGTACGATTTCCAAAATACTTAACAAAAAAGCTCTGTCTTAATTTTTCAACATCCCACAAATCAGCATGAAAACTCTGCGAAATAGAATCGCCATTAAAACAATAATGATAATAACAACCGTTATGTGCGTACAAAGATTTAGCGGCACACGTTACTCTCGCACTAAACAATGAATCTTCAGAATACTTTATCTCTTTATCAAATCTTATACCATTTTTGTTGAGAAATGCCATACTATAAAAGGATGACCAAGCTGCTAAAATCGGCCCATAATAAAGATCCGGAGTTACTAAAACCCTCGGATATATTTCTTTTTTTATACGATCCGAGTCATAATATCCTAAGCCAAGTTCACGAGATTTCTCATAAGTACATGGGGTTCCGTCAGGAATACCCGGTCTTCCGTCCCATACCGCTTTGAATGTTACAAAATCCACATTTTGTTCTTCGATAATCTGTGCAAGCTCTGCAACTGTCTGAGGCTCTATCCAGTCATCACTATCTACAAACAGAAGATAATCTCCTGTCGCGACATCCATTCCGGCATTTCTCGCATCCGGAAGCCCCCCGTTAGGTTTGTGAACCACCGTTACTCGGCTGTCCGCTTTTGCATACTCGTCACACATAGCAGGACAATTATCCGGCGAACCGTCATCAACCAATATAATTTCTAAATTTTCATACGTCTGGTTAAAAAGGCTCTGAACACATCTGTCCAAATATTTTTCAACCTTGTATATCGGCACTACAACCGAAACTTTAGCATCCATATCGCACCTCGTTTATTTGAGAGAAAGCAAATATTCTCCGTACTCTGTCATCTTTAATTCTTCACCGAGCGACATAAGTTGCTCATGTGTAATAAAACCTCTGCGCCAAGCAATTTCCTCGATACATGAAATATAAAATCCCTGTCTTACCTGCATCGCTTCGATAAATTCCGCAGCCTGTAGCATACCTTCAGGCGTACCAGTATCAAGCCATGCAAATCCTCTGTCAAAAGGTAGGGCCATAAGTTTTCCGTTATCCAGATATTCGTTGTTTACAGCCGTAATTTCAAGTTCTCCGCGCTCGGAAGGCTTTATATTTTTTGCAATCTCGCATACACTGCTGTCGTAAAAATAAAGTCCGGGAACTGCATATTTTGACTTCGGTTCCGACGGTTTTTCTTCTATCGACAAAACTTTGCCGTTAGCATCAAACTCTACGACACCAAAGGCTCTCGGGTCTTTTACCGGATAACCGAAAATCACTGCGCCTGCATCGCCGGATTCAACCATCGTGCGAGCCTCGCGAAGTGTTCTCGTCAGGTTCTGACCGTAAAAAACATTGTCTCCTAAAATAAGACACACATTGTCTCCGTCAATAAAATCTTCTCCGAGTATAAAAGCCTCTGCCAAGCCGTTAGGATTTTCCTGTACCTTGTACGAAAGAGAAACGCCCAAGCGAGCGCCGTCCCCTAATAATTTTTTAAAGGAAGGTGTGTCTTCGGGCGTTGAAATAATCAATATATCTCTTATACCTGCCAGTAACAGAACCGACAGCGGGTAGTAAATCATCGGCTTATCATACAGAGGCAAAAGCTGTTTAGATACAACCTTTGTCATCGGATAGAGTCTTGTGCCCTTTCCGCCTGCAAGAATTATGCCTTTCATCTGACTGCCTCCGTTATTTTCTTAATCATAAAATCAATCATTTCGTCTGTCATTCCCGGGTAAACACCGATCCAGAATGTATCGTTCATAATTCTATCAGTATTTTCGAGAGTGCCTACTACTCTGTAACCTTCTCCGCTTGCACGCATCTCATCAAAGCAAGGATGTTTGATAAGATTTCCTGCAAAGAGCATTCTAGTCTGGATACCGTTGTTCTCAAGATACTGAACAACCATATTACGGCTTACACCTTCACGGCAAGTGATAAGGAAACCAAACCAGCTCGGCTCTGAATTTTCACAAGCTTCGGGAAGTATAAGTTTGTCATTCACTGCCTCAAGACCAGCGCGGAGTCTCTTGAAGTTTGCTTTTCTCTTCTCAACGAATGAAGGGAATTTTTCTATCTGAGCACAACCTACAGCTGCCTGCATATCTGTCGCTTTAAGATTATATCCGAAATGTGAATATACATACTTGTGATCATATCCCAAAGGAAGCTCACCATACTGCTTGTCAAATCTGTGCTGACAAATATTGTCACAACCTGAAGGACATATGCAATCACGTCCCCAGTCACGAAGTGAACGCGCTATACGATTAAGGAGCGGATCATTTGTATATACAGCGCCACCCTCACCCATTGTCATATGGTGCGGAGGATAGAAACTTGATGTTCCGATATCACCGATAGTACCGGTGAACTTCTCCTCTCCGTCGATTGTATATTTTGAACCGAGTGCATCACAGTTGTCTTCGATAAGCCACAAATTGTGTTTCCCACAGAAAGCCTTTACTGCCGAAAGGTCGAAAGGATTTCCGAGTGTGTGAGCCGCCATAACAACTTTTGTCTTAGGAGACAATGCAGCTTCGAGCTTGTCTATATCGATATTGTACTGAGGAATAGTAACATCTACAAATACCGGAACAACACCGTACTGGAGTGCCGGAGTAACAGTTGTCGGGAAACCTGCGGCAACGGTAATCATCTCATCGCCCGGCTTTACAGCACGCTCTTTAAGAAGAGGTGAAGTAAGGGTCATAAATGCAAGAAGATTTGCAGAAGAACCTGAGTTAACAAGTGAACAGTATTTTACTCCGAGGTACTCAGAAAATTTCTTTTCGAAAAGATCTGTGTATCTGCCGGCTGTAAGCCAGAACTCAAGTGAACTGTCAACAAGATTTACCATCTCTGCACTGTCATATACTCTGGATGCATAAGGAATTCTCTGTCCCTCTGTATACGGTTTCTTCACATTATGGAACTTATCACAATATTCTTTTACGGCTGCAAGAATTTCATCCTTAGCCTGTTTCTCATTCATGTTTTCAAACACGATCAATCGTCTCCGTTTCTGTATATATTATCGTAACTGATTTTATTTTAAAAATTTAAGATTTGCAGCAAACTCGTCAATCTGCTTTTCCATACAAGCATCAACGTCGCCCTTAGCAAAATAAACCTTTGTCCATTCAACGGTTTTTTCTATAGCCATATCAATATTCCAACCGGTATGCCAACCAAAAGTTTTCTTTATTTTTGAGCAATCAAGTTTAAGGAAGTTTGCCTCATGCGGTCCACCCATAAAACGATTTTCCCATGTGATATCGCCCCATTTGTCACAGAAAAGTTGAACAATGGTAGCTGTGGTGACACAATCAACCTCATCGGGACCGACGTTATAATTTCCTGCAAAAGACTTGTCTTCGTACTGCTTCATGGCAATCATAAGATATGCAAAAACAGGCTCCAAAACATGCTCGTAAGGTCTTGTAGAATGAGGGTTTCTGACGATGATGTTCTCACCTTTCTCTGCCGCTCTGACACAATCCGGAACGATACGGTCATTTGCAAAATCACCGCCACCGATTACATTTCCGGCACGTGCCGTAGATATAGCAGTTTCACTTTCACCGAAGAATGAAACCTTGTAACTGTATGTAACAAGCTCCGAGCAAGACTTACTGTTTGAATAAGGATCATATCCGCAAAGCGGCTCATTTTCTCTGTAGCCCCACTCCCACTCTTTGTTTTCGTAAACTTTGTCAGTAGTAACATTAAGGAATGACTTTACGCAAGGATTAAGTCTCACGCACTCCATAATATTTACAGTACCCATAACGTTTGTCTCATATGTGTACACAGGTTCTTTGTAAGAATCGCGTACTATCGGCTGTGCCGCAAGGTGCAATACAATCTCAGGCTGAAACTCTTCAAAACATTTTTTCAGCTTGTCCAGATCACGTATGTCACCGATAACTGATTTGCAAAGTTTATCTCCGCTGATTATATCAAAAAGGCTCGGATTTGTCGGCGGTGTAAGTGAATATCCCATAACATCCGCACCAGCCTGACTCAATACTTTGAGCATCCAAGAACCTTTAAATCCTGTGTGACCGGTAACCAAAACGCGTTTACCTTTATAAAAGTCATATAATTTGTTTTCTATCATAAAATGCCGCCCTAAACAATGTTATAGCTGCACTTGTCCCAAAAACAAGTGCAGCAATATATCATAATAATCAATCTTTCCAAGTTTTCCACGGTGCTTCACCGGAAGCCCAAAGAGCTTCAAGCTGCTGCTTGTCTCTCTGAGTATCCATACACTGCCAGAAACCGTTGTGTCTGTATGCCATAAGTTCACCGTCGTGAGCAATATCCTCAAGAGGCGCTTTTTCAAATACGGTAGAATCACCGTCTTTTATATAATCAAATACTTTCGGCTCAAGTACCATAAATCCACCGTTTATAACAGCACTATCTTCGCTGGATTTCTCACGGAACTCACTGATACAATCGCTTCCGTCCTCAATACCGAGAACACCAAATCTTTGACCTGTCGGTACTGCGCTAAGAGTAGCAAGCTTTCCGTGACTCTTGTGGAACTTAACCAACTCGTCAATATTTACATCGCAAACACCGTCGCCGTATGTAAGCATAAAAGGCTCGTCTCCGATATATTTCTGAATACGCTTTATTCTTCCGCCGGTCATAGTATTAAGACCTGTTTCAACCAATGTAACTTTCCAATCTTCTGCATGAGTGTCATGTATCTCTTTCGCATTTGTGCTAAGGTCGATAGTAAGATCAGATGCGTACAAGAAATAATTTGCAAAAAAGTTTTTTATAACACTACTCTTGTAACCCAAACAAATAACAAACTCATTGTAGCCATATGAAGAATAGTGCTTCATAATATGCCACAAAATAGGCATGCCGCCTATCTCAATCATCGGCTTCGGCTTAAGATGACTTTCTTCTGAAATTCTTGTGCCGAATCCACCGGCTAATATAACTACTTTCATTTCTTTCAATTCCTTTTTATGTTTTGTAGCAAAGCAATTTATCACAAAATTTCAAATAAATTACAATCACCCAATACTACCTTGTTAGTATATCAAAGTTTTACAAATAGGGCAAGTGTTTACGAGTTTTTATAACAGAGTAAGAACAATTTGCCAAACCATTAACGGCAAGTACACCGCGCACTTCACGCTTTAATACTGTAATTCCACATCAAACGCCGATTTGTGTAGTAGTATTAAAGATAATTTACTGCCAATATAACGATGCTCGTAACAATCATAACGATACCGACTACGCGGTTTAAGGTTTTTGCATTAGATTTGTTTGCGATTTTAGATGCAATTCTCGCCCAAAGCAATGTAAATGCAACGCACAGCGCAAGGCAAAGAATATCGGGAACTCCGCCGATCATAAAGTGGCTGATACCTCCCGTAAGAGCTGTAAACGCCATAATAAACACGCTTGTGCCTACAGCCAGGTGCATAGGATAACCGATGAAAGAAGTCAAAACAAGCAATAGCATCATTCCACCGCCTGCACCTACAAACCCACAAATAAATCCAACAAATACACCGCCGACTATTGCCTTGATCAATCTGCTATTAGGAGAAACAGCTTCCAGCTGTTCTCTCGTCTTGTTTACAGGCTTTAATATGAAACGCAATCCGATAATGATAAGTGCTATCTGCATAGTACCGCTCATAGCTTGTTCGTGCAAAAAACTTGCCGCAAAACTTCCTATCATTGTTACTATCAGAACACTTATCAACAGCGGTAAACTGTTTTT
>SVJA01000011.1 GCA_015069195.1 Oscillospiraceae bacterium
CCGCGATTGTGCTTAAAATACCTGAATAGATATTTTAAGGTTCCTGTTTCTTCGAAATTTGATATTGTATCCCAAGCGATGAATGTTGCATCGTGCCTTAAAGAGAATACCGTTGATATTGTAGAAGAAAAATTAAATGAATATCTTGATTCGGAACATGGTTATCTTACCGTTGACGGTTTTATAGCTTTCCGTCTCCAAGGATTGGTTGACGATATAAAGGCATTGCTGAATATCACCGTGTATGAAAATAATTTAGAAACCGAATATAATGATTTTATCTCTTTTATGAAAGAAATTGTGTCGGAGCAACTTCCTGCGTATGATGAAATCTTTCTTTTAGAGGATAAAAACGGGTTTAAAATACTTTCTGATGACGGAACCGATATTACATTGGATTATTCGGGCAACGACTGTAAATGCTGTTTTTTCAACTCGGAATCGGAGCTTGATTCTGTGCTTTCGTCGGTAATTTACATTGCACCGCGGAGAATTTATATTCATTGTTCAGACGAAATGTTTATTTCATCTTTTTGTGAACTTATCAAAGGAATCTTTCCCGGAAAGGTAATAAAATGTTAAATGCCGCAGTTTTCACTGCGGCAAAATAATGCTTTTGGCTGTAAGAACAATCGCTGAAATATTAAGAGACGTAAGTTTTTCAAGCTCTTGTGTTATTGATTTTTTCAGATCTTTCAGAAGCATCGGGATAGGGTGACCGTAGTAAATTATCAGATCTGCTTCTATCCTTATACCTCCAGGCTTGTTATCCGCACGAAATCTTGTGACACGGGAAACACCGGGATTTTTTAATGTTATGTGCTCGACAATTTGGTAAATCGTGTAGTCAGAAATAGTATATTTGCCCAGATAGCTGAAAGTAGGGCGTACTACCGATTTTTCTCCGATCAGTTCGTTTTGTCCGTTCTTTGTACTTTTAAGGACATTGAGCGGGTCGAGATAAAAACCTGAGAAGTCTTTCTTAAGTTCCATAGTCGGAACGGGTATGACGTGTTTCCCAAGATTTTTTCTTTGGTAGAGTGCCTGTTCTATCTCTTCGGGAGACGAAATATCGGTTATATAGATGGTTTCGTCAACACTTTCGAAACCGAGTCTTTGAGCAATTTTCTTTACCATGCCGTCGGATGTTCCGAGTATAAGAAGTTTGTCTGCTTTTTCTTCTTTTAAAACGTGCGACACATCAAAAGCGTGGTCATCACTGGTAAAGACCGCTGTTTTTACCGAACCGACCTTTGTTTTTTCTTTTTTTGCTGATTTTCCGGCAATAATACGGCTGCCTTTTATGAGAAGTCCGTCATCAATAATGTATTTTATTCCGTGTTCTTTTGCAACCCACGGTGCTCTGTGACTTTTTCCGGTTCCGCTGCCGCCGACAAGTGCATAAATCTTCATTCTCTTATCTCCGCTCCTGTCATTTTGTTTATCCCCCGCATAAGAGCATCTCGTGAGTTACCCCAAGGTACGTCCTGGTTTCTGTAATCGAATTTCTTTGTAAACCAATCGACTTCTTTTTCGATTCGGTCAAGATTCACTATCTGCATTTTTATAACAGCTTCAGCAAATTCGGAGTATTTTGCTTCACCGTAGTTGTTTGCCGCCTTACTGAGTAATATCTTTAAGTGGGGCAGACAGAAACCTTTTCCTGAAACAAAGCGCTCTTTGAAACTATTTTCAGTGAAAAAGAGCCCTAAAATTATATCTATATAACGATCCATCGTATAATCAAGTTTTTTACAGATACAACATTCTTTTTCGTGTCTTTCGAGGTAGGAAACCAGTGCATCTGTTTTTTCTTCTGCAGAGGTGTTATCTTTTTTTAATATATTCTTTAAAAATGCATTTTTGGTGGAAATTCTTTTAGACTTAGAAGCTTTTTCAATATTTTTTATCTGCTCCTGCATATAAGTGTCCAGCACAAGACCGATACCGAGTCTGTTTGCCTGAGTATTGTACATCAAACTGAAGTGTCTTCCGCAGAAACCGGTTTTGTTTGTTTCAATGCGGTTATCCGGCTCCATAAGTGAAGGACCGACATAATACTGAACAGTATCGTTTTCGAATCGTGACTTAAGCTCGCATATGGGACATTCACAATCCTTTTCGAATGCCTCGCTTACGGGAATTGTATATATGGAATCCTGCATACAAAAATTTCCTTTCAAAAGTACTTTTTTTATTATAAAATGTAAATATCAATTTATCAACACATCATTTTCAGCGTTTTCGCAATATTTCAGGTGGTTTTATGCAGATTTACACAACGAAAAGTAAAAATTTTGACAGAGCTATCGATATCTATAATGTGACGGATTTTAATCTGAAGCACATATTTGAGTGCGGTCAATGTTTCCGATGGAATCCCTTCGAAGACGGATATATCGGCATAGCAAACGGAATTGCTGCATTTGTTACATACGATGAGAATGACCGTATCCTTACCATACAATGTGAAAATGCGTCGGATACTGCGGATTTCTGGATAAATTATTTTGATCTTAAAAGAGATTACTCAGAGATCAAAAAAAAATTGTCAGGGATAGACAAGTATCTTAATGCTTCTGTTGATTTCGGATACGGAATACGATTGCTGAACCAAGAACCGTTTGAAACTTTGATTTCTTTTATACTTTCTGCAAATAATAATATTCCAAGGATTAAAGGTTGCATAGAGAAACTTTCAGAAAGGTACGGCACAAAGACATCGCTTGGATTGTATACATTTCCCACGCCGAAAGATTTGATTGGCGTTTCCTCTGATGAAATAAGTGAATGTTGCCATGCCGGTTATCGCTGTGAATATATCGTTAAAACAGTAAAAAAATATATTGAACGACCGATAGATGTATCTTTACTGAGAGAATTTTCTTTGACAGATGCCGAAAATTATATAAGACATTACGACGGAGTCGGTCCGAAAGTTGCAGACTGCATTTTATTATTTACCGGCTCGCATTATGATGCATTTCCTGTTGATGTGTGGGTTAAACGTGTAATAGAAGAATTGTATCTCGGAAAAGAATCTGCATTAAAAGAAATAAACAAATTTGCCGTCGGGCATTTCGGAGAGCTTGCAGGTTTTGCTCAGCAATATCTTTTCTATTTTGCAAGAGAACATATCGATATAATGAAGAATATAGTATAAAAGACTATAATTTTGAGTTGATTCGGATGTATGCAGTAGTATCATCGCAACAAAGAGCGGTAAGATTATTGGAAAAACTTCAAAATAACGGTATTCACGCGTCTATCGTGAATACACCGCGTCAATATTCGTCTTACGGTTGCTCATACAGTGTCCTCTTTGATGCCAGAGACAGCTATAGGGTGAAGCAGGTTGCGGAACAAAATTCAATAAAAATAAAACTATTTTCATTAAAATAAAGGAAAAATGCTGATATATGTCGAAAATGACTTATGTGAGCATTATTTATAAATTGAGGGGTATCATATGCGTATTTCAGACGAACAAGTTGCTGAGATAACAGAAAAAAATGATATCGCCGACGTTATTTCAGATTATGTGAAACTCGATCGAAAGAGCGGCGGCTTTCTCGGTTTATGTCCTTTTCACAAAGAAAAGACTCCTTCTTTTCATGTAAATGACAGCAAGCAGTTATTTAAGTGTTTCGGTTGCGGAAAAGGAGGTAATGTTGTTCATTTTATAAGACTTGCGGAAGGTCTCGGTTATGTGGATGCGCTTTTATTCCTTGCAGACCGTGCTGGCGTGACGGTTCAGTACTCAAATGACGATCCGGCACGCGGAAAGAGGGATGAACTTTGTAAAAATATACTTTCTTTGAATAAGCACACTGCTCGTTTTTTTTATGATTCACTGAAAAAAAGTGATAAGGCACTTGCTTATCTGAAAAACAGAGGACTTTCGGTTGAGACGGTCAAAAAATTTGGACTGGGATACGCACAAGAGGGCTGGAGTTCGCTTACTGATTATTTTATAGCATCAGGCACCTCGAAGGAACTTTTGAAAGAAGCCGGCCTTTCATCCAAATCATCTAAATCTGACAGGTATTATGATCGTTTCAGAGACAGACTGATGTTCCCTATATTTGACGTTATGGGAAATGTCATTGCGTTCGGTGGCAGACGTATTTCCGATGATGATTCTCAGCCCAAGTACATAAACTCGGCTGAAACTGCCGTGTACACGAAGGGTAAACATCTTTACGGTCTTAATCTTGCGCGCAAATCGGGCAGCCGAAGGGTTATTATTGTAGAAGGTTATATGGACTGTATTGCACTTCACCAAAAAGGTATTGATTGGGCGGTCGCATCGCTTGGCACAGCGCTTACTTCTAATCAGGCACGGTTGCTGAAAAAGTACTTTGATGAAGTCATTATTGCGTATGATGCAGATGTTGCAGGCAAAGATGCCACTATAAGAGGTATGGAGATACTTTCAAATGTAGGCTTCCGTGTAAAAGTCTTTAGACTTAAAGGTGCTAAAGATGCCGATGAGTACTTGAGGAAGCACAGTTCGGAGGACTTTATAAAACAGCTCGATTCTTCATTGACTTTGATTGAGTACAAAATAAGTCTGGCTGCAGACGAGTGGTCGCTTGACAAAAACGACACGCGTGCAGAATTTTTAAAACAGGCTACGATGATACTTGCATCCATATCGAGTGTTGTAGAGTGTGAGATGTATATTACATGGGTTTCAGAAAAGTACGGTGTGCCGAGAGAACCTCTTAAAGATCAGGTAGAAATCGTAAAAAAAGGCGGAAAATACAATGCTGATAAAACTGTTCTGAGGAGAATACAGACATCACGTTTTGATACTCTGCCAGAAAAAGATCCGGAGAAAAACTCGCCTGAGTATAAAAAAACAGACAAAAACGAAAAATATTTGTTGGTATTACTTTCCGAGGACAATGCCTGCCTGAAAAAATACGGTGAAACGGCACTTACATTGCTGACGATCGAAGAAAATAAGTTGCTTTTGAAAGTTTTGTTGAAAAAGCTTTCGGAAGGTAAAAGAACGGGCAGTGATGTTTTGCTTTCCGATGCAGAACTTGACGATGCACAGATATTGTCCGAAATCATCGGCAAATTCATCATGCCACAGAACACGATGCTTGCCTGTCGGGAAATAATGGACAAGCTTACCAAAAAGAATACAACCGACAAAAAGAATGAAATTCTCGCAAAGCTGAAGGAAAAGAACTTGTCGCCCGCTGAGCGTGATGTATTACTTAAACAACTTAACAAGCTATTAATAAATAACAAATAATACAAACGTTTTCATGAAAAAGGAGATTTACTTTTATGGCAAGAAAAAAAGCAAACAAAAACGAAGAAGTTATCGACGAGATTATTGAAACTTCAGAATCAGAAACAGAAAATAATGATCTTTTAAATGATTATGACGATTTCGAAGAAGACACCAGCATAGACTCTATTGAGGACGTTGATGAGAACGAGCTTGAGGACATTGAAGATATTGAGGATATTTCTTCCTTAGAGGATACTATTTCCGATATTGACAAAATTCAGTCTTACAGTGAGTATGATGATTCGGAGGAAGATTCCTTGAAAGGCATTCGTATTACAGGTGTTAATGACGATGTCGGCAACTTCAGCGAAGATAGTATGTTCAAAGGCAATGACATGATTTCCGAGGTTGAGCGTACTATCATTACGTCATTGATGGAAAAGGGTAAGAGCAAGGGTGAGCTTACCGTTGAGGAAATAACCGAAGCTTTTGAGGATATGGATGCAGAACCCGAGATTTTTGACAGAATCTATGATTTTGCGGAGCGATTCGGAATAAAAGTTATCGGTGATACGGCATTGGTTACAGCAGATGCAGGTGTTGTTGATCTTTCCAGTGAAGTCGGTATTGAGGACCATGTCAGAATGTATCTTAAAGAGATAGGTAAAGTACCGCTTCTCAGCGCCGAAGAAGAAGTAGCGCTTGCAAAACAGATAGAAGAAGGCAGTGAAGAAGCAAAACAAAAACTTAACGAAGCTAACTTGAGACTTGTTGTAAGTATCGCAAAAAGATATGTCGGCAGAGGTATGCAGTTCCTGGATCTTATCCAGGAAGGTAATATGGGTCTCCTCAAAGCGGTTGATAAGTTTGATTACAGAAAAGGTTACAAATTCAGTACTTATGCTACATGGTGGATAAGACAGGCTATCACACGTGCAATTGCAGACCAAGCCAGAACTATCAGAATTCCTGTTCATATGGTTGAGACGATAAACAAACTTACACGTGTGCAACGTCAGCTTTGCCAGAAACTCGGAAAAGAACCGACACCTGATCAGATTGCAAAAGAGATGGGTATGCCTGTAGAAAAAGTAAGAGAAATCATAAAGATTTCACAGGAACCGGTATCTTTAGAGACTCCTGTAGGCGAAGAAGAAGACAGCCATATCGGTGACTTTATCCCCGATGAGGATACGCAGACTCCGGCAGAGAGCGCAGCACAGACACTTTTGAGAGAGCATATTATAGAAGTACTTAATTCGCTTACTCCAAGAGAACAGAGAGTTTTAAGACTCAGATTCGGTCTTGATGACGGACGTCCGAGAACCTTGGAAGAAGTCGGAAAAGAATTCAATGTTACAAGAGAACGTATCAGACAGATCGAGGCAAAATCTCTTCGTAAGCTCAGACATCCTACAAGAAGTAAAAAACTCAAGGATTATATTGACTGATTCTCAGGAGCGCTAAAATGAATATAATCGAAATAATTGAAAAGAAAAGAGATGGTTATCCGCTCAGTGACGAAGAGATAAAATTCTTCGTCAGGGGAGTTACCGACGGTAGCATACCTGATTATCAGATATCGTCTCTTTTGATGGCAATTGTTTTAAATTCAATGGATGACAACGAAACTGCGGTTTTGACATACGAAATGGCACATTCAGGTTATGTACAGGATCTCAGTATGATACCGGGACTTAAAGCTGACAAACACAGCACAGGCGGCGTAGGAGACAAAACTTCACTTGTCTGTGTACCGGTTGCGGCAGCGTGCGGTGTGCCGGTTGCAAAACTCTCCGGAAGAGGACTCGGTCATACCGGGGGTACGATTGATAAGTTAGAATCCATACCGGGTTTTTCTGCTGATGTATCTATGTATGATTTCATAAAAAATGTAAATGAAATTGGTCTGTGTATATCTGCTTCCACTGCAGAACTGGCACCAGCAGACAAAAAGCTTTATGCTCTTCGTGATGTTACAGGTACTGTACAAAGTATTCCGCTTATAGCATCCAGCATAATGAGCAAAAAAATTGCTACCGGCAGTGATTGTATCATATTGGATGTTAAGGCCGGCTGCGGGGCATTTATGAAAAACGAAGCGGAGGCTAAAGCTCTTGCTGATGCCATGATAAAAGCCGGCAGGGCAGCCGGCAAAAAGGTGAGTGCCGTTATTTCCGATATGAATGTTCCATTAGGCACAAATATTGGTAATTCTATCGAAGTTATAGAAGCTATCGAAGCGCTGAAATGTCGCAGTGAAAGTCATTTTTACGATACTTGTAAAAAGTTGGCTTCCGAAATGGTGTCTTTATCACTTGATATTGATATAAAAGATGCTCAGTCCAGATGTGAAAAAGCATTAGAATCAGGTGCTGCTTTAGAAAAATTCGAGAAAATGATAAGCCGTCAGGGCGGAAATTCTAAAGTTATAGAAGATTATTCGTTGTTTAAGCAACCGCGTTACAGTTATGCGTATCGAGCTCCGGTTTCGGGTAAAATATCAAATATAGACGCACTTTTGTGCGGAAAAGCATCCTGCTTGCTCGGTGCAGGCAGACTTGATAAAGCATCTGTACTTGATTTGTCTGCAGGAATAACTTTGAAGGCATCCAAAGGGGATACGGTTAAGAAAGGTGATATTCTCGCCTGTCTTTATTCGGATAAGAGTGATATATCGGATACACTTCATTTATTAGAGAATTCATACTCATTTGAGGAGAAATAAAATGCACTTTAAAAGAAATAAAAGACTGATTGTCAGAATAATGAGCTTGGTTCTTTGCATATGCACGATCTTGTGTGCTTTTTTATCCACAACCGCATATGGTTTCAATAAAAATACGGCACAAAGCATATACAAAAACGCAAAACTAGAAGAACTTGACGTAAAGGCGTATTCGGTAGTTGACTTTTCATCAGGAACATTGACAGTAAAAGGTGAAGCAGGCTATACACATTTTACTGTAGGAAATCTCGTGAAGACTATGACCTTGTATCTTACATTTGAAGCTGTTGCGGCGAAAACATTGACATTGGATTCAGAAGTACGAGTTACAAAAAATGCACAAAATGCAGGAACCGGAAGAGAATCTGTTTTCCTTGATTACGGTAAAAAGGAAGTCATTTCCGTAAAACAAGCTATCGAAGCTATTTGTGTTGCAAATGCAAATGATGCAGCATATGCGCTATCCGAAACTCTTGCTATGAACGAAGCAGAGTTTGTTACCAAAATGAATGCAAAGGCGAAAGAATTAGGTCTTAAAGACACTTGTTTTGTTGATTCAACCGGCATAAAAACCATTGAAGACGGTCAATATTCATGTGCAAATGATATTGCGGTTTTGACTTGCAATTTGATAAAAAAATTCCCTGAGTCGTTAGAGTACACAAAAGTGACGTACGGACATTTTGAACACACGTCTACCAGACAGCCGAAAACAGAAATGATTTCTTCAAATGACCTAATAAGGAAGAAATTCATGGAGAACTGTGACGGATTCCTTACGGGTTATTCAAAAGCAGATGGTTATGCTCAGTGTGCGACAGCTACCGTGGATGGCAAAAGAGAAGTTGCAGTTGTACTCGGTGCAAAAGATAAAAGTACAAGAGCCGCAACCCTTCGTTTCCTGATGGAATATGCAGCAAAAAACTATTCTTATGCGTTGATTGCCACGGGCGGTACATTTGTCAGAAAAGTGAATATTAAAGAGGGAAAAAACCTTAAGATAAAAACGGCTATCGCTTCTGACTTCTATGTAATTATGAATGTCAATGATGTCGAAAACGTAAAGTCCGAAATTATACTTGACGGTGATTTGAAAGCTCCTGTCGAGAAAGGTAAAAAGGTTGGATATGTTGTATACAAACTTGATGATGTCGAAATCGGCAGGGCAGAGCTTGTTACAGATGAAAATATGGATAGAGCCGGCTGGTTTACCCGTTTAATAAGAAAAATTCTTGAATGGCTCGGAATAAATTAATTTTTTGAATAATATTTTATTTATTTCACATAATAACCACGCAGTACAAATTTACAAAAAAGTGTGGTGAAAATTATGTCAAATAACAGAAGCAAGACAGCTTTTGACCAGATGAAGTACGAGGTTGCAAACGAGCTTGGTATCGATCTTAAGCACGGTTACAACGGCGATAAGACCTCAAGAGAGAATGGTTCTATAGGCGGTCGTATTACTCAGAAGGTTTTTGAGCAGTATACAGGAAAAGATTACAAGAAATAATTTAAAAGCCTTGTTTCAAATTAAATTGAAACGAGGCTTACATATTCTTTATGTAACGAAAATGAGTCCGAAAAGAGTATTCCACAAAGTGTCAAGCAAACCGATTGTGATATCTGCCGGTGCAAACAATATCGAACGAAGTGATGTGTAATCAATCAAAAGTATAAATCCTAAAAAGATAAACATACTGTATTTTTCTATTGTATAGAGTTTTCTGTAAACTTTGTAGGGAAGATAGTTTACGATAAGGTTGTAACCGTCAAGTCCCGGAAGTGGTATAAGGTAAAAGTTCGCAAGTGTTATGCAGACACCGGATCCGTATAACAGTATCGTAGCAAGATATTCCAATGCTTCTATATCAAATACATAAATATTCAGATACCAAACAAGCGCATAGAAGAAAGAAAGTGCAACACCGCCAAACACAAGTCCTGCCGGGCCTGATAAAATCTGTATCGTCATATCACGGCGAATATGTTTGTAATTTCGTGAATTTGTCTGAACAGGTTTTCCCCAACCGATACCGAGAATCAGTATACACAGAAAACCTATTATATCTATATGTGCTATCGGGTTCATAGTCAACTGACCGTTTTTTTCGGGTGTATCATCACCGAGTTTTTTTGCAACAAGAGCCTGTGCATATCCTCTTAAAGAAAAAGCGAATATTATGCCGGGGATTGTAAGCAATTTTGCAATCAAATATGCTTCGTTAAACATAACGACCTCCATGTGAATTTATGAAAGTATCATATCAAAATTTTATGCAAAATGCAAAGTTATATTAGTTCACCTTGCATTATTTTTCTTTCTCTTAAAGTTTTGTTAAGCGAATTAAGAACATCTTTTTTATTTAGACACCATTTTGGTGCAATAGTTAATCTTTTGTCTCCGTCGCCTGTAAGTCTGTGAATAACCACAGTCTGGGGTGTACGTCGCAAAAGTTCGCAAACGACATCAATGTACTCATCTTTTTCAAGACATTTGAACTTGCCTTTTTCATATTCTTCTGCAAGTTTTGTACCTTTCAAAACGTGAAGTAATTGAATTTTTATGCCGTCAGAATCGCTTTCGCACATAAAATTGAGTGTTTTTACATAATCTTCAAAATATTCCCCGGGCAATCCTACTATCATATGCGAAACAACGTAAATTTGCCTGCTTTTTAAGCTTTTTACAGCTTTCTTGTAAACAGAATTGTCATATCCTCGATTGAAGCTTTTTGCGGTGTTTTCATTGGACGTCTGAAAACCGAGTTCTACCCAGATAGGTTTGAATTTATTTAATTCTTCAAGTAAGTCCAAAACATCATCCGGAAGGCAGTCCGGACGTGTCCCGATAGAAACTGCAACTATATCTGGATGCAAAATCGCTTCTGTGAAAATTTCTTTCAAATATTCAACAGGAGCGTAAGTGTTTGTATAACTTTGAAAATATGCAATGAATTTTTTGCAATCAGTTTTGTTTTTTAACAACTCTTTTGCATTTTCTATCTGTTGAAAAATTGTATCGCCGCAGGCGGTAAACTGACCGGAACCGTCTGCACAAAAAGAACAACCGCCGAAACTTATTTTTCCGTCACGGTTAGGGCAGATCATACCGCCGTCAAGTGAAAGTTTATATACTTTTTCGCCGAATGTTTCGCGTAAATATTGATTTAATGAATAGTAAGACATAATCCGAAAAACTTTCTTTTTTATTAATTTTACCATTGATTTAGCACTTGAACAAATAAATTTTATATGTTAAACTTCTAGGCGTTAAATCGTTGACGGAGAGAGTAGTGTTTATTGATTTATTCAGAGAGAGAAAACCGTGGCTGAAAGTTTTCTTATATAGATACTCACGAAAACTACTCCTGAGTGCGATGTGCAAAGCATCGACGCGTGACCTGCGTTAAAAGGTGATTGAGTAAAAAATCAAGGTGGGACCGTGCGGTCATAATTTAGTTTTCTGCACCCTTGAGTATTGTTCTGATACAGAACAGTTACTTGAGCGGTGTTTTTTTATATGTAAAAAATTTTTTTGAGGAGAAATTTATATGAATATTACACTTAAAGACGGTTCGGTAAAAGTTTTTGACAGTCCTATGACAGTATTTGAAATCGCTTTTTCAATAAGCGAAGGTTTATCAAGAGCAGCTTGCGGCGGTCTTGTAGACGGCGATGTTGTGGATATGTCTTATGTTATTGACAAGGATTGCAGCCTTTCTATTCTTACATTTAATGATGAAGAAGGAAGAAAAGTTTTTAGGCATACTGCTTCTCACGTTCTTGCACAGGCGGTAAAAAGATTGTTCCCCGATGTTAAACTTGCTATCGGACCTGCTATCGAAGATGGTTTTTACTATGACTTTGATTCTGAAGTTACATTTACAGCAGATGTTATCGTAAAAATTGAAGAAGAAATGAAGAAAATTGTTAAAGAGAAAATTCCTCTTGAACGTTTTGAACTTTCCAGAGTTGAAGCTATAAAATTTATGGAAGAGAGAAATGAGCCTTACAAAGTAGAGCTTATAAACGATCTTCCTGAAGATTCAGTTATATCTTTCTACAAGCAGGGCGATTTTGTAGATCTTTGTGCAGGACCGCACCTTGAGTCTACCGGTAAAATCAAAGCGTTCAAAATTACTCAGGTTGCCGGTGCATATTGGAGAGGCAGCGAGAAAAATAAAATGCTCCAAAGAATTTACGCTACTGCATTCCCGGACAAGAAGATGCTTGCAGAACACCTTGAGAGAATAGAAGAAGCTAAAAAGCGCGATCATAACAAACTCGGCAGAGAGCTTGAACTTTTTACAACTGTTGATGTTATCGGTCAGGGACTTCCGATACTTCTCCCGAAGGGTGCAAAGATCATTCAGACTCTTCAGAGATTTGTCGAGGATGAAGAAGAAAAAAGAGGTTGGAGAATTACAAAAACCCCTTATATGGCAAAGAGAGAACTTTATAAGCTTTCCGGTCACTGGGATCACTACCTTGACGGAATGTTCGTGCTTGGTGATCCTCACGATGAGACAAAAGAATGTTTTGCACTCCGTCCGATGACTTGTCCTTTCCAGTATCAGGCATATCTTAACAGAGCGAGATCTTACAGAGATTTACCTCTCCGTTACAATGAGACATCAACTCTGTTCAGAAACGAAGAGAGCGGCGAAATGCACGGTTTGATTCGAGTACGTCAGTTTACAATTTCAGAGGGACATCTTATGTGTCTCCCCGAGCAGCTTGAAGAAGAATTCAAGAACTGTCTCGAACTTGCTATATATATGCTCAAAACTCTTGGTCTTTACGAAGATGTTTCGTACAGATTCTCTCAGTGGGATCCGGACAACCGTGAAAAATACATCGGTACAGACGAGCAATGGAACGAAGCTCAGGGTATGATGGAGAAAATCCTCAACCACCTTGAAATTCCTTACAAGGTAGGTGTCGGCGAGGCTGCTTTCTACGGACCTAAGCTTGATATACAGATAAAGAATGTTCACGGAAAAGAAGATACATTGATCACAATTCAGATCGACCAGCTTCTTGCTGAAAAGTTCGGTATGGAATATACCGACAGAGACGGTACAAAGAAGAATCCGTACATCATTCACAGAACATCAATTGGTTGCTACGAGAGAACACTTGCGCTCCTTATCGAAAAATATGCCGGTGCATTCCCGACATGGCTTGCTCCTGAGCAGGTAAGAGTTCTTCCGATTATCGACAAGCAGGCTGATTACTGTGCTGAAGTTTACAGAAAGCTTCGTGATAACGGAATCAAAGCTGAACTTGATGACAGAAATGAAAAGATCGGCTACAGAATTCGTGAAGCACAGCTCGAAAAAGTTCCTTATATGGTTGTTGCCGGTGATAAGGAAATGGAAGAGGGCAAACTCAGTGTCCGTTGCCGTAAGACAGGCGAAAATACTGTGATGACAATTGACGAATTTATCGATATGATAAAAGAAGAGATTGAAACAAAGAAACTTTAATTAAATGAATTCACAGAGTCCTTTGTAATGTGCAGAGGGCTCTGCTTTTTTAAAATAATTTTTAAGTAAGTTATTGACAATAAATACTTTGATTGCTATAATGCACAAGGTTGTGGTGGCTGTAGCTCAGTTGGTTAGAGTACCAGGTTGTGGCCCTGGGGGTCGTGGGTTCGAATCCCATCAGCCACCCTTAAGGTAAAATGCATTTTGCGTTTTACCTTTTTTATTTACATTTTTATTTTAGGAGTGATTTTTTATGAGAAGAAAAGTTGATATTTTCGGAGTATCTTTGCCGATAGCTATTATCAGTGCAGTTATGCTTTTGTTTGTGTATCTCGGATACCTGACACCGTTCCTTCTTTTGATTGCGATTGGTGCCATATTCAAACTTACCGACGAAGTTTTGGCTGTTAACACAATGAAGATCAGTATTCTTTATATCTTTGATATGATTTTCGGAGTAGTCTGGGGATTGATTACAAAGTTTGTTGTAGGATTCTTTAGCTGGCTTGCAGATATTTTCTTTAATATCGAAGTATTTGAAGTAGGTACTGTAATTTCAAAAATCGGTAATTGGTTCAGCGGTGCTTTCGGATTTGTTTCAGATCTTGAGAATCTTGTGTTCTTGGTATTCCTCTTGATCGGTGCTATCACACTTATAAAACGTGACGAAATCAAATTGCCGATTGCAGACAGCATTTTGAAGAAATTTGTTGCTAAAACACAAGCTGCTGAGACTACAGAAACAGTTGCAGAATAATTTGCAAATAAAACAATAAAAAAAGAGCAGGGTTACATATTATTGTGTGTATCCTGCTCTTTTTTATTGTTAAAACTTGAATGTAATTATAAAAAAAGATACTCTTTTATTATCAAAATTTTACTTAGGAGCATTTTATGGAAAAAGCTGTAGTTTTAATTTTATTTGTATGTATTATCGGACTCGGACTTTTAGGTTGTTCTGGTAGAATAGGTAACAATGACGATACAGGTTATTTCTCTGTAGCAGATTATTTAAAACCAAACACCAATGAAGATTTATCCGATAAGATACAGAAGATAATTGATGAAAATCCGAATAGAACAATATTTTTCCCCGATTGTACTTACCAAGTAAGCAAACCAATTTGTACTCCTGCAGATCCTTCAAAAGCAGTTTCACTTAAACTTTCGTCGTTTGCAATAATAAAGGCAAGTGATGATTGGGAATCTGATGAAGCGGTCATAAGAATTTGTGGAAAAGATCCCTATAATGAGATAAGATATGTTGGAAGTAATTATTCATTTGAAGGTGGTTACATAGACGGAAACGGAAAAGCTAACGGCATTTCTATTGACAGTGGTCGCGAAACGGTAATTAAAGAAACATCGATAAAAAATGCAAAAATAGGGCTACACATAAAACACGGAGCCAACAACAGTTCTTCTGATGCTGATGTCTATGGCGTGAACATTGTTGGTTAGCATACCGCCAAAACTGAGTGTTTCGGGATTTATGTGATACCTCAAAGGAAAGAGTAGCCTTATGATTTATCAAAAGTGGGGAAATATGAAGTTTGCATACCGAAACCGAGAGTTTTGGTGCAAAGGTTACTATGTTGACACTGTTGGTAAGAACACAACTGCAATAAAAGACTATATATCAAATCAATTAAAGAGAGACAGAGAAATGGTCTAAGTTGACGTTGTTTAATACAGCAAACAACCTGTTTACGGGTCACAAATAGTCAATGCGTAGCTGGCAGGTCCACATAAAAGCACATTTATGTGCAGCCTGTATTATTAGGGCTATGCCAGAAAAGGTCCCCGCGAATAGTGGGTTGATATCATTTTATAATTGTTATTTTAATTTTGTTGTAAATTTTTACATAAAATGGAAATTATATTGTTGTTCTGCTATGATTAAGAAGAAGAAAGCTGTTTAGAGATATTGTTTTATATTGTTGAAGATAAACGAATTTGAAAAATGAAAAACAATTGGAAATCAAATTATATGATAATCTTAATTATATAGTTTATTTATACTATGACATGTGTAAAAAATAAAAAAAGGTGATATACATGCTAAGCAATGAAAAAGCCAATATGTACCTATATGTTCCATTTAACCATGAATACTCTGTTCCCGTTGAATTACAATTAAAATTAACAATGAAAGAGTTTTTTGAAAATTGTTATTATGACCCCGAATTTGATAAGGTTATTCTTGAATTAAAAACGCTAACAAATGAAGGTGAAATGAATTTTGAATATCCTATAAGTGTTGAGCAAGCAATACAAAAAGTTCAACAACAAAAAAATCAAAGAGATTTATTATTGAATTGGATCACAAATAATGATGTGGGTATTTATTGTGTTACGGGTGATGCTGGTACAGGTAAATCAACATTTCTCAATCATTTGAAATATAATGAGTATGATAATGCAGTTTGGAAATTTTTGGATTTGCAATCTGCCATTACCCCAATAAAGGTTATGAATAACCTAATAAAATTTCTGTCTTTTGAACGTTTACACCAAAAACTGATTTCTACTATCATTTTCGATATCATCCAATCTCTTTTTATAAAAAAAGTGGATAATAGACATATCGATTTTTTAGGTACCAAAAACACCATTTTAAAATTTATTAACTGTTTTACAGAAAATTTTGAGGAACTTTATCCTTCGAATGAAGTGTCTGAATTTTTTATGTTGTTAGCAACTGTCGATTCTGAACTTGCAGACAAAGAATTCTGTTTGAAGTGTGCCCAAATTGTTTACGACTATTTTAGTGATTTAAGTTCTGATATAAAAAATGAAAATAACTCTTTTTCACAATAATGGAACTTTATCTAATAATATTAAAGTGCCAAAACTCAAATCAAAAACATATAATTGTTTTTGATAATTTAGAACGTTTTATTAGCACGGATGAAATTTATAATGATCAAATAGGGGAGTTTTTGACTGAATTAAGAAAAATTCACGATCATTTTCATCGTCATTATATTCAACCAAATAATAATCAATCAGTATTTGCCAAGCATTTTCAATTTATTATTGCAATGCGACATACAACTACTCGCATGTTTACACCACAGCAAAATGCAGATTTTGTTGGTCATTCTTTAAATTTAAGTGATTGGTTTTCTCTTGATAAGATTGTAGAGATTCGTGAAAAGTGGCTTATTGATAATAATTTTTTTGATAATGAGGACAAGAGACTTGTAACAATTCTTTCGGATAAAGGAATAAGTGGACCAATATTGAGAGGTTTACGCTTAAAACTCAATCTACTCTTTAATAATAATAAAAGATTAATATTGGACTTTTTACTTTCTACTCTTTGTGATGTTGGAAATGCTGATATTATTGAATACGCGGAAGGTTATTTGACAAATGAGAATTTACCTTATAATATGCAAAAATATGCATATCGTTCTATTATTTGGAGATTAGTGTTAGACAAACTATTAGATGATGAATTGTTTAAAAATTTCCATAGTCAATTTGATGGTTTTGAAAAATATTCAGCTCTAGATTATATGAGAAAAATTTTAATCATCTTATCAAATTATGCGTTAGAACATGAGTATGGTTATGTGTCGCTAACCGATTTGTTAAAAAAGCTGTATCCGGACAAAGATAATGTATCAAATTGGTTATGCAGCACTGGCTGTATAAATGAACGGCAAAAAATTTGTCACTTATTATACTTTATGAATTATTATTGTCGAAGGGACAACAATTGGTTTCAATTTATTGATATTCAATGCAACACAGAAATTTTGAATGCCATTCATATAGACAGCCCCTCGATTTTTGTTGAATTACTTGAAAAAGGTTTTTCAACGAATGATTTTAAAATTCAAATTACAACATCAGGTAAAGCATATCTAGGCTATGTTGTACAAACATTTGAATTTATTTCTAGTGTGTATAAAAATAATCCGCCGCTTCTTTCAGTTATTCCTACGGAAGAAGAAGTAATGCTGTGTAATCGTATCGAAAATATGGACTGTTACAGAATTATTAAAGGAGTGGTAGAAAAAAGTATAACGATATGTAAAGAAATAAATGAATCATTCAAAACAAATCATGAGATATCATATTATAAAGATTTAGATAAAAAACCAGTGTCTTACGCAAATGCGATTGCAGAATCTCATACTGGATATATAGATAATTTTTGTAACTGTTTAAACAAATTATATTCAAATAATAAAGATAAAACTTTTAAAAAAAATTTGACTACGCTTGTCATTCAAATACAAAGATTACGAAATTTATATAAATCAATTTAAATATTAAAACATAGTAAGGAGAATGTTTTGTGGAATATATTATTTATTTTTTGGATATAATTAAGTGGGTAATAATAAAAATACTTCAATATTCTGAACAATTAAAGACGATTGCAGAAATTTCTATTTTAATCATAGGAGGGATATCCGCTATTAAAGGAATTAACTATTTAAAATCTTTAAGGGAAAAGCGAGCTCTATCAACATTTAGCTTTTGGACACACTTTAATATAAAATTACTTATGTTGAAAAACCGTCTTGATAACGATCATAGCATAATTAATAATTTATTTTCTGAAGAAATTAGAGCTACTTGGAACAATACAGGAGCTCCCTGCTCAGATGAAAATCTAAAAAGCTTTTTATTGCTAGCTTCAGAAACTTTAGTTTTAGTAAAATCCACATCTGATCAGATGCCAGCCTATCCCGGATGGACAGATGACTACTTAGAGTTGGTAAATTTTTTAGATGACATATTCCATTATGATATTTCAAACCCTACTTCTTGTTTTAAATTTTATAAGGTACCAACAACAGTTGATATGAGAAATAATTTGTGTATACAAATATGTGAAACTATGAATAGATTATCAAATGGTATAAAAAAGGTACAAAAAGAAACTGAAAAGTATATATGTTCAACAAAAAGAAAATTCTAATAATTTAAAAATTACAAAAAATATAACTTCTATTTAGAATTCTAATTCAAAAATGGATGTATTTCAATTATTTGTGAAATGCATCCATTTTTGACTCATGTTATTTTTTTAACAAAACATTTGGCTTCACCATTAATTATTCGTTCGTAATATCAATCCATTCAGCTTCGTAAGAATAGCGGAACTGGTAGATTTTACCGTCAGGTGTATATTTCCAACAATACTTCTCACCTGTAACATTGTTTGCCGAAATCATACCGCTTTCAGCGTCGGCTTTGATGTTGAAAAGGTTTACATAGTAAAAATTACCGTTTGCATCCATTGCTGTGAGAATTCTATCTGTGAAATTTACGTTTGCATAACCGGCTTCTACAGCAACAATGTTGCTCCAACCATCTACAATCGGCTTCATCTTTTCTGCATATTTGCCTGTCATTTTGAGTTTTCCGTCAGCAGTCAAACCGACTATCATACCTTCAGACATTGTGAGATATGAAAGTTTTCCCCACTTGAGAATCTCTTCTGCATGTGTTCCGGTAGCAACAACCGTACCGTCACCTTTTTATCCTGCAACAGTAAGTGCTGCTATATCTACACCGAGTTTTCCGATATCGTTTCCGGTAAGCTTGGCAATATCTACAAGTGCCATATCTTTAAAGTTTGAAAAATCGAGTTCATTGTAAGCATCAGAACTTCCGCCGATATTCATAAAAACATCACCTTTGTCATTAAGAACAACAAAATCGTGCTTATCAACTTCGATACTTACAAAGTTGCCGCTTGCTTTGTCACCGGTGATAACATTTTTGAATTCATCGGTTTTCGGAACTTCGTAGAGCTGTTCACGGTTTATCCAAATAATATCGTTTCCGACAATACAATAACCCTCAATATTTGAATTTGTTGTACAGTACGAAATATCTTTAACATCCGAAGCTACTTTTTCTTCTTTATAGTAGAGGTTTCCGTTATCAGTCAATGCAAAAACCACAGTACCAATGTTTGAAAGGCTGAGCTTTCTCACATTGGGAAGTTTTGTATACACATCGGCAAAACCCTTTTCTGATTTGTCAGCCAAGGTATAAATGGTGCCGTCATCTGCAAGGAAGAAGTAAGTACCTGTAAGATGATCGCTTGCTTTCATCGCAGATTTGATATCAGCAGAGATATTTACAACGGAGCTACCGTTACCTTTGTTTGAATCTTTTCCGCCGCTACCACCAGTGTTACCGCCGTTTCCGTTGTTATCACTGTCAGATCCGCAAGCCGTGAACGCGAATATAGCCAAAACTGCAAGGAATAGACACAAAAATCTTTTAAAATTTCTCATAAAAAATAAATCCTTTCGAGTAAAAATATATCTGAAATAATATAAAATTTTAGAGTATTGATGTCAATTACTCATACAGTCATTAGCGATAAAAAACTTGAATCGGATTGTGAAATATGATACTCTAGTGTATGCCAAACAAACTGAATAAACAGAGTAGGGGTATTTTCATTTTGGGAATAATTGTGCCCTTTAGTTTCTATACTACTTTTAGAATTTGGTAAAATCGCAAATTCCATTTAGTAGTATAGTTTGGATGTTTTATCCCTGTTCTGTTAAAGTTTGTTTGGCGACAATCGGAGTTTGCGTTTTTCGGTGCGTTCAACTTCGGTTGGCGCACTTTTTTATTTTAAGGAGGAAAATTTATGAAAAAATATTTGTTTTATTCATCATTGTCACATTGCTATTTGGTACATTGGGTTGCACAGAAAATGTAACTGATTCAACTTCGGGTAAGACTCAAAAAACATCAGCAACCAATACTGCAAAACCACAATTAACAGCCGAAGAAGTATTTTTTGCGTTCTATGAAGGTGTATATCTTGACGGTAACTTTCAAAAAGCTTCAGAGTATTACTATATGAATATAGAATCTATATTTAATCTTTTAATAAGTGAAATTGCCAAGAAGAACAATGTTTCGGAAGAACGTGTGTATGTAGCTTTACAAAGAGAAATGAAAAATGCGAATATTAACGATTTTGATTCATATATTAGTGGTTTGCCGGAATATCTAGATTTTGAAGATATGACTGATGCAGAAGTAAAATCTAAATTAGACTCTATAAAGCAACGCGTTGAAATAACTCAGAAATATTTTTACGCCGGATCCCGAATATCCAGATCATAGTAAGAAAGACCCGGATCGTTATATTTGGTTAATTAAGACTGATAATGGTTGGAAAGTTTTAGATGTAACAGATACGGGCTCTATAGGTTATATTAGAACTTCATTAATGGGTCCATTAACGCTTTGTGATAAAGAAATCTAAGATAATAGGGCAATGACTCACTTTGAAAGTGTCTCACATATTAAAGCTTTATTGTTCTGCGTACTGTCTATAAACAGATAATAAAACAAACGGAAGATACTGTGGATATGTATCTTCCGTTTGTTTTATTATGCGGATGACAGGACTTGAACCTGCACGCTTTTGGCATCGGAACCTAAATCCGACGTGTCTGCCAATTCCACCACATCCGCATTTTTGTAACTTGATGATTGGATTATTGCAACAATTAATATTTTATCATATAATACTTTTCATAACAACTTTAAAATTTTAGATACTGTAATTTAACTATCAAAACGGAGTCAAAAATATGAAATTTTTTGAAAAGAGTTGGAAATATATAAAAACCGGAGTAGACGGCAATGTAAGGTTATTTGGTGTTAATATTTTTAACTTTGAGTGGAAAATTACTAACAAAACAATACAAATTGATGATTTTCATCATAATATTCCTGTTTTCCAAGTAGTTGTCAGCGATAAAACTTATGAGTTTGCTGCCGATGAAGTAAGTAATTGTGTGTGGAAATTCTATGTTTACAAATGAAAAAGGTCGCAATCTCAAAAAAAGTTGCGACCTTTTTCTATACAAATTCATATTTTACAGTTTACACACTTCCGCAATCACATCTGTAATTGCCTTGGTTCCGTCTGCGTTTTTATTAGCAGACATCGCAGATATAAGTTTATCCTTGTCTTTTTCAAGATATTCAAGCGATTTTAAGAGTGTCGATGGAGTAAGTTCCTCTTCTTCCAATACGATTGCAAAATCACGTTTTTCAAACGATTTTGCATTTAATATCTGATCTCCGCGGCTTGCAGCTCTTGAGAGCGGAATCAAAAGCATAGGTTTCTTAAGTGCGAGGAATTCGTGAATAGCGTTTGAACCGGCTCTTGAAATAATGAAATCTGCAAGTGCAAAGTAGTCTGGAAGTTCATCACTCACAAATTCAAATTGTTTGTATGATTTCAATATTTCCTCATCAGAAATATCCGCAAGGTTCTTTTTGCCACAGAGATGAATGATATTAAACTGCTTGCAAAGCGTTTCAAGTTTTGATCTGACCGCTTCATTTATCACTTTTGAACCCAAACTGCCGCCGATGATGAGCAAAACTGGTTTTAAATCGAAATTCAGTGCCTTGCGGGCGTTTTCTGCATTTCCGCAGTAAAGTTCATGCCTGATAGGAGAACCTGTAAAAACGCCGATTTCCTTTGAAATATGCTCAAGTGCCTCAGGGAAAGTTACGCACAATTTTGTTGCAAAACGCTTTGAAAGTTTGTTTGCCAAACCGGGAGTCATATCGGACTCGTGTGAAATAACCGGAACTTTATATTTATGAGCCGCCGCAACAACAGGCACCGACACAAAACCGCCTTTAGAGAAAACTATATCCGGCTTTAATTCTTTCATCAATTTTTTAGCATCGTTGTAACCGCCGATAACACGGAACGGATCGGTAAAATTCTTCCACGAAAAGTATCTTCTGAGCTTTCCGGTGCGAACTGCGTGGTATGTGATATTGTCTTCCTTTTCGATAATATCTTTTTCAATGCCATCCTCAGAACCTACATAGTGTATTTCAAAATTATTTGCCTCTAGAAAAGGTTTTAAGGCAAGATTCGGTGTAACATGACCGGCAGAACCGCCGCCTGTAAGAATAATTTTTTTCATAATGATTCCTCTGAAAATTATATATATATTACAACTATTCATATTAGCATAAATTATGATGTTTTTGCAAATAATACATATAATTCAAGCACAAAAGGAGAGATTATTATGAATAATAAAGTTGCAGAAGAACAGGATACCGTGAAACTGCTGAAAGAATGTGATGCCGGAGTAAAAATGGGTGTTAAATCAATTGATGATGTTATGGAATATGTTCAATCAAATGACCTAAATCAGATACTCATGGAAAGCAAAATCGAACATGAGAAAATGCAGAAAGATCTCAACACAATCCTCGATAATTTTCACGCTGACGGAAAAGATCCGAATATGATGGCTGAATCAATGTCTTGGATGAAAACCACCTTTAAATTGGGTATGAATGAGAACGATCACACGATTGCCGACTTGATTACAGACGGCTGCAATATGGGGGTAAAATCGCTCAATAAGTACCTTAATCAGTACAGTAATGCTGACAAACGTGCAAAAGATATTACAAAACGACTTATCGATCTTGAAAAATCATTGCAATTTAAGATGGAAAGTTATCTATAAAACAAACCCCGTACTTTTCAATTATTAATAATTGAAAAGTACGGGGTTTGTTTTATTCATATCACTTTTTTTATTTTAATATTTTGCTTTGTTCTAACGAAATAACAACTATTGGTACAATAATTAATTGAATTATTATCCCCGGAAATCCGTTTAAAATCACACCTGTAAAAAATGCTTCTGCGACAAATGATTTCCCTTGCAATCCGAGCAGTATTATTTCTGCAAAACATCTTACAATTCGACCTGAAATCATCGCTGTTACCAAAGAGAAATACAGTGAACCAATTGATTTCTTCTTTGTATTGTACTTTTTATATAGGACACAAGGAATTATTCCGTAAACAGTCATTTCAAATGCAACTGCGATTGCAGTAGGATACATAACAGGCACAGAAAACAAAAACGATCTTGATATTGGCAAAATAAAACCGATTACTGCGCCATATTTCCAATCACAAATCAAACTGCACAAAAGTATCGGAATATGCATCGGAAGCAAGATTTTTCCTATAACCGGCAATTGACCGGTCAGCATCGGTAAAATGAATCCAAGTGATAGAAACAGGGCAGAAAGTATTAGTTTTTTGATGTAATTTTTATTTTCCATTGTTATAGTATAATTCAAAACAGGTGTGGTGTAAATAAAAATGGATACACTTGTAATGGTTTAAATTTTTATGTTAAGATGTCCGAAATATTTGTTGCAAATAAACTACAAAGGAGAATTTGTTAAAGTGAATGCGGAAAAACTTCAGAAATACATATTACAGGGAATCTGTAAAAAAGTTTATCCAGACAAAATTGAGTTATACCTTCCGTTTTTCTTTGGAAATGGTGATGAAACACTTCTTTGTCTAACTTGGGATAAAGACGGCATTTTGAGCGATGGCGGCAGAACTATATCTGAATTAAAAAAACGGGTAGGTGATATTTCTGTTTATACTGAAAATATACACAATGTTCTGAATTCACACGGCATGGTAGAATTAGTATCAGGACATATACTAACAGTACGTCATTATTTTACTGTATTTTCCGGTGATGAAGCTTATACAGATTACCTTGCAGGTATAAGCAAACTCATCGAAGTAATATCGTTGATAAGCGTTATTGATACTATTCAGGTGTCTCATGAGGGGGAGGTATCCGTATGACATTGCGGGAAATTGATAGACAGTTAGAAAAACTGTATTCTACCTACGAAAACTACAACGGAATCACCATTTCAACAGGAATAACCTATGAAGGAAATCCGATAAACTTTTTATTTCAGAAAGAAAATGATAAGTATGTCCGTATTTATACAAATAAAAATTTTTCTGAATGGATAGCTTGGTGTACTAATGGTTGGACAAAGGCTGCACCTAAAATCGAAAAATTAGCTGAAATATATGGTGTTCAGTGGGATAATGATGCCGGTAGCCTTTATATTCGATTTCGTCGTAATGAATTAACGTTGGCACAAGCTGTTATGCGGTTGCAGCAGGCGGTTTCAGTAGTCGGATGTTTAGGAGAAGATTGAATTTATAAAGAGAGTAGAGTACAAATAAAAACGGACGGTCAATATGACCGCCCGAAACTTTACTGGGATGGCAAGACTCGAACTTGCGGATGCCAGAATCAAAATCTGGAGCCTTACCACTTGGCGACATCCCAATAACAAGCCTTGATATAATAATATATTATGGTGTTTTTGTCAAAGAATAATTTTCTCAAAAACAGGTTTTCTTTTCTCAAAATGCACAACGTAATCGAAACCGCATTCCTTGATAATCGGCAATGTCTGATCGAATATTCTGGCAATATCTGTTGTGCAATGAGCATCCGAACCGATAGTAACCATTTCACCGCCTAATTCCTTATATCTTATGAGATTTTTCTTATCAATCGGAACCTTTTGATATGTAGATGTATTTACTTCGAGAGCTATATTTTTAGCAATAAGATGCTTGAAAATCTCGTCCATGTAGTCTGAATAGTCGCTGTAATAAAATGTTCTATCTTCGAACATTGTTGCATAGCGAATATGATAATCAAAATGTCCCATAGTATCATAATTTTCGTACATCATAACGTTTTTATATACTTCTTTGATGTATTCAAGATATGTTTCTTCTTTAGATCTGCCGTTAAAGAAATTACCACTGTACGGATCCACATGGTTGATGGCATGCGTTGAACCGATAATATAATCAAATTCGTATTTGTTTATAATTTCATTTACTTGATTATATACATGAGGCTGAAAACCAACTTCAACAGCTGTAAATACATTAAATTTACCGGCGTATTTTTCTTTCAAAGGAACAATCTTATCAAAGTATTCTTCGAATGAATATCTGAATTCATTATTGTTTCCCGGATAGTCATAATCAAAATGATCCGTAAATGCAATACCTGATAAATTTTTTTCTATTGCAGCTACAACAGCTTCCTCGGGAGCCATTCTGCCATCTGATGAAAAGTTGGTATGTGTATGGGTATCTGTATACATATTTTTTCTCCTTATATTAAATTTAAAAGTTAAATAGAAATTGTTCTGACGATACTTGATATGTCAAACAAAATTCCTTTTAACTTTGTAATTTTAGTTTTTATGTGTTTTTGTAAATTTCCGTCACAGTCAATGGATCGACCGGACAAATAATTCTTTTTCTGTATTTTTTAAATATAAAAGTTAAAAGGAATTCTTTTAAATGATGATTGGTATGTCAGAAGAAATTCAGATTAACTTTTATTTTAGAGTAAATTAAAATTATTGTGTAAAATATCATAATACAACTGACAAAAGTGAGCGATTCAATTAAATCTACATTTTTTGTTATTTTAAAAGTTAAATAGAAATTTTGCAAACAATGAATTATACGTGAGAGAAAATTCCTTTTAATTTTTAAATATAAGAAAAAAGCTTATTTTAAAGGATTTTATTATATCATAGGTTTTGACCGGTTTATCCTTTAAAAATATGCTGCAAATTGAACAAAATTTTTATTTTGTTCAATTTGGCAAGAAACCTCACCAAGCACTATCCGACTAAATCAAACCGTTTGTCACTCCTGTATATTGGCCGTTTTCCAGATATACACGCGGAACTCTTTTTCCGATCAGACAAACAGTTTCATAATTTATTGTCTCGGAAAGTTCGGAAATTTCGTCACAGGAAATATTCTGTTCATAATCACAAGTTGAATTGCCACCGAAAATAATTGCAACGTCACCTGAAGAAACTTTTACAATCTGAGTTACGTCTGCCAGACATTGATCCATACAAATTCTGCCTATGATATTTGCTCTTTGACCGTTTATACAGATTTGAGCTTTATTACCTAATCGGCGCTGGAAACCGTCTGCATAACCGATCGGAATTGTTGCGACTTTGTCACCGGCTTTTGCCGTATATGTACATCCGTAACTGATTTTTGATTCCTCTGTTAAAGTTTTAATCAACGTTATTCTGGATTTCAATGTCATTACAGGTTTTAATTCTATTCCGAGAGTTTTTGTTATTGAGGATGGATGGAGTCCGTACAATATGATACCGGCACGCACCATATCCAGATGCATGTGTGGGTATCTCAGTATTGCAGCACTGTTAGAAATGTGCTTTATTTGAACACTAATTCCGTTAGCTTTGAGTTTTTCAATAAGTGAACAAAATCTTTCGAATTGTGATGCTGTGTATGCTTCATTATCCTCATCGGATACTGCAAAGTGTGAAAATACGCCTTCTATTTCAACAAAAGGCAATTTTGCAATGTATTTTATCGTTTCTATATCATTTTCGGGATTAAAACCTACTCTACCCATTCCGGTATCGATTTTTATATGAATTTTAACCTTTCTATTATACATCACAGCACATTTGGAAAGTCTTTCGGCATACTCTTTTGTGAAAACTGCTGCAGTAATATTATTTAAAATAAGTTCATCGCAACGTTCAAACTCAATATCACTTAGTATCAGAATAGGTGCTGTTATCCCGCTATTTCGGAGCTGAATCGCCTCATCAAGCATTGATACACCAAGTCTAGTAATACCGTTATTAAGCAGAACTTTTGCACACTCCAATGCTCCGTGTCCGTACGCATCAGCTTTTACGATACCCATAACCTCTGCACTTTTTGATGTTTTTTCTCTGACAAGCTTTGCATTATGCGCCAGATTATCAAGGTCTATTTCAACCCATGTTCTGCCGATGGCTCGTTCTAAATTTTTATACATCTTTTATCACCCTTTTATATGCATTAGCTAAATTTTCTATAATATCTGTGGCATTTACACAAATTTCTGTTAATTTATCAGCAGCAATATCTCCGCTCAATCCGTGAATATATGCGCCGCAATATGCCGCTTCGTAGATTGAAACGTTATTAGATGCCGCAATGCCGGCAATAATACCTGCAAGCACATCACCACTACCTGCTGTTGCTATACCGCTGTTACCCGTAAGATTTACGGTAAAACCGTTTGTACAATTTGCAATTATAGTCGATGAACCCTTTAAAAGAACATTACCGTTAAGGTAATATGCCAATTGTCTTGCAAGTGTCAATCTGTCTTTAAAGGGTGCCGGCTCACCTGTAAGATTTGAAAACTCTCCGTCGTGAGGTGTAATCACAAAATCGGTACTTTCTAAATCATTTTTTAATGTTTCGATGTCGTTTCTGTATGCGTATAATGCATCCGCATCTATTATTAGACTGCACTTTTCTGATCGCTTAACAAAATTTCTTACAAATGTTTCTGTTTCATCTTTTCTACCGAGACCGGGACCAATTAAGACTACATCTGCATTTTTAGAAAACTTTATAAGTTCATCGGTAAATTCGTCCGTAAAAAATGAACTTTCTTCCGTTCCGAGAGGTATCTTCACTGCTTCGGGTACGGTGGTTTCATATATAGTGAGCAATTTTCTTGGGCATGCAATATAAACAAGACCAGCCCCTGAACGAAGTGCTGCCTTGGCACAAAGCTGAGCAGCTCCTGTCATTCCTTCTGCTCCGGCTATTATCAGAACTTTACCGAAGTCTCCTTTGTGACCGTACGGATTTCTGTTAAAAATAAGTTGCTTTACAGAGGTTCTGTCTGCTTTATTATCAGCAAAGCATTGATAGAACTTTTTTTCGGAAATTCGTTTTTCAGCAGCTGTCTCAAATAATTTTGAAGGCATTCCGATATCTGCAACATATACTTTTCCGCAATATTCTTTTCCGGGCATTAAAATGTTTCCCGGTTTGTAATTACAGAAGGTTACCGTAATATCGGCATAAATGGCAGTACTTAAAACTGATCCGGTGTCTCCGTTTACACCACTCGGAATATCAACCGAAATTGTAAATTTTTTATAGTCATTTATGTAGTTAATCACAATCTCGAACAAAGGCAATAAATCGCCGCCGAAACCTGTTCCGAATATTGCATCTATTACAACATCAGATTTTTTTATATCGTCCAGAATGTGCAAAATCAGACCGTTATCAGATACCGGAGTTATAATATTTACACCTATATTTTCTTTTGCAAGTTTATCTGCAAAGAATGTCATTGTCTTGTTCAATTCCGGTTTTCTTCCCAGAATCCAAACAGTAGGATTATAACCGATTTTCTTTAAATAATATGCCGCTGCAAGGCCGTCTGCGCCGTTATTTCCCGTACCTGAAACTATAAGGATCTCAGATGCGCCCTCCGGAATATACTCACACACCGACTCGCCTGCTCTCGTAATCAACGCAGTAAGTCGTTCAAAATCTCCGTTTGTATATGCGTTATCTGCACTTTTTATTTCGTCGGTTTTAAAAATATTCATAACCACTGCCATCCGATTTTTTCAAAGATTACAAAAATTAAAAATATTATTGAATATATCAATATGACCACATCAGCAGATGAAAATTTAAGAACACGAAGTCTCGTTCTGCCTTCTCCACCTCTGTAACATTTTGCTTCCATTGCTGTTGCGAGCTCCTCTGCTCTTCTGAATGCACCTATAAAAAGCGGTATCAGTATTGAAACAAAACTTTTTATCTTTTCATACAGATTCGGTGAATCAAAGTCGGCACCTCTTGATGATTGAGCTTTTATTATCCTGTCGGTTTCTTCCGAAAAAGTCGGGATGAACCTCAGTGCAATTGACATCATCATAGAAACATCGTGTGCAGGAAAACCAAACACCGTAAGTGGTTTTAAAAGCCGTTCCAAGCCGTCCGTCAGCATAACCGATGTTGTGGTAAATGTAAGCAAAGAGGTAGCTGAAATAAGCAATATAATTCGTATAATCATTTTTAAACTGAACATCACGCCTTCTAAGTAGATATCAAACTTCCACAGTGTAAACAATACGGTTTCACCTTTATAGAATAACAAGTTCAATATCATTGTGAAAACAATCAAAAATGTAACAGTTTTTAAACTCTTCAGAATAAGACCGATATTTATTCTGCTAATTATGAGTGCAACAATGACAAAAACAGCTGCAATCGCATATCCGACAAAACTGTTAATGATAAGCAAAAGCACCATCATTGCAATTGTCCATAGAATTTTTGTTCTGGGATCTGCCCGATGAAATACCGAATTTCCCGGCACATACTGACCGATTGAAATTTTCATTATGCGTCACCTCCGTCAAGAAGGCTTGCCAATACTTTAACCGAATCTTCTACTGTATAGACTTCTTTTGAAATCCATGGAAATTCTGCATTGAGTCTTATAAATAAATCAGTTATTTCCGGCACAGAAAGACCGATTTCATTTAATTTTTCTTTTTTCGAGAATATTTCGCAAGGTGAACCATCCATTACAATACGGCCGTCATTCATAACAATTATACGATCTGCGATTTCTGCTATATCTTCCATACTGTGCGATACAATAACAACAGCAGTACCACGTTCTTCACGAAGTTTCTTCGCAAAAGAAAGTATGTCGAATTTGCCGGCAGGGTCAAGTCCCGCAGCCGGTTCATCAAGAATAAGATAATCAGGATTCATTACGATTACTCCGGCAATCGCAACACGTCTCTTCTGACCGCCTGAAAGATCATATACGGATTTTTCGAGTATATCTTCGGACAATCCTACTGTCACTGCTGCTTTTAACACAGCAGAGCGTTCTTCTTCCTCAGTGAGTTTTAATTTTTTTAATCCGAAGGCTATATCTTTATAAACTGTTTCTTCGAATAATTGATACTCGGGATATTGGAATACGTATCCTACTTTTTTTCTGATTTCACGAACATTCTTTTTAGTAAGAACTTCTCCGTCTATTATCACTTTGCCGTCGGAATTTTTAGGCGGCATAATAAGACCGTTAAAATGTTGAAGCAATGTGGATTTTCCGCTGCCCGTATGACCGATGATACCGACAAGTTCGCCTTTTTTTATTTCAACGTTTATATCATAAAGTGCGGTTTTCTCAAAAGGAGTTTTGGGCATATAAGTGCAGTTTATATTTTCAATTTTTACTGACATTATTCGCACCTCCTTTGGATTTTACCGGAGGCGATAAGTTCTTTTATATATTCAAAAGCTTCATCTGCAGAAAGAATATCTCTTCTTACATCAAAGCCTGATTTTCTGAGTAAATTAAACATTTTTGCAGTCTGAGGAAGTTCAAGACCTGCTTTTTTAATCACGTCATCTGCAGTAAATATTTCTTTTGGTGTTCCGCTACACAAAATATGACCTTCGTCTATAATGATAACTCTGTCTGCCCCCACAATCTCGTCCATATGGTGAGTTATAAGAATAATGGTTATACCCTCTTCTCTGTTCAGTTTATGTACTGTGAAAATGACATCTTTTCTGCCGTCCGGATCAAGCATGGCAGTAGCTTCGTCAAGGACGATGCAAGACGGCTGCATAGCAAGAATTCCTGCAATGGCAACTCGCTGTTTTTGTCCACCGGACAAAAGATGAGGTTCTGTTTTTCTTTCGTTTTCCAATTTAACTGTTTTCAGACATTTGTCGATTTTAGTAAGCATTTCATCTCTCGGAATACCTAAATTTTCCATACCGAATGCAACGTCTTCTTCTACTGACATACCGACTATCTGGTTGTCGGGATTCTGAAAAACCATACCTACATTTGAACGGATATCCCATATTTTTTCATTATCTTTCGTGTCGATTCCGTTTACAATTACAACACCTTCGGTCGGGTCTAAAAGTGCATTCATAAGGCGTGCAATCGTCGATTTACCTGAACCGTTGCGGCCGGCAATTGCAATAAATTCACCTTTTTTTACAGAAAACGATATATTTTCTACCGCCATTTGAGTAACACCTACCATAGCGTCCGAATTTTCATCATTTTCGGAAACTTCGTATGAATAATATACATTTTCAAGCGTTACATAATTATCATTCATTATCAAGCGGTATCCCCAGATGTTTGTAAGCTGCCGGTGTAGCCATACGGCCTCTAGGCGTTTTATTTATAAATCCGAGCTGTATAAAATACGGCTCATATACATCTTCTATAGTTCTCATATCTTCGCCGGTGGCTGCGGAAAGAGTTTCCAAACCGACAGGACCGCCTCCGAATTTTGTTATGATAGTTTCAAGTACATTACGATCAATATTATCAAGACCGAGTTCGTCAATTTCGAGTGCATCGAGACATTTGTCTGCAATTTCCGCTGTAATTACACCATCACCGTATACCTGAGCAAAGTCTCGTGCTCTTTTTAAAAGTCTATTAGCTATACGAGGTGTACCTCTGGAACGTTTTGCGATTGTAAGAGCACCGTCATCTTCTATTTCAGCACCGAGAATATTAGCAGAGCGTTTTATTATCCTTGCCAATTGTTCATGAGTGTATAGTTCTAAACGGTTAATAACACCGAATCTGTCGCGAAGAGGTGCAGTCAGGAGTCCTGCCCTTGTGGTTGCTCCTATAAGCGTAAATTTAGGTAAATTAAGCCTTAAAGAGTGTGCCATAGGACCTTTTCCCATAACAACATCCACTGCATAATCTTCCATTGCAGAATACAGAATCTCTTCAACAGTTTTATGCAGACGATGTATCTCGTCGATGAAAAGAACGTCATATTCATTTAATTTCGACAAAATACCGGTAAGATCTGCAGCTTTTTCTATAGCAGGACCTGATGTCACACGAATATTTACACCCATTTCAGATGCAATAATCGATGCAAGCGTTGTTTTACCAAGGCCCGGAGGTCCGTATAAAAGAACGTGATCAAGAGGCTCACCCCTGTGTTTTGCCGCCTTTATAAATACTTTAAGATTTTCTACAACTTTGTCTTGGCCGATATATTCATCAAAAGACCTCGGTCTGAGAATATTTTCGTTTGTATCCTCAAAACCGGACTCCATGCTGACCAATCTGTTGTATTCTTCTAACATTGACTCATATTCGTCCATAAAATCCTCAACCAACTATCAAACGGTACTCTTCAGAGCTTCTTTTATCAATTCTTCGAGTCCCATACCGTCTTTGTATACATTTCCGACTGCTTCTTTTGCGGACTGTGCAGTGTGGCCTAAGTACATAAGCGCTTCGACTGCATCGTTCGTCACATCCGTATTTACGGATTTTTGTATTATAACACTGCTTTCGGCAGTATCAACAGCTAAATCTTTCTTTATCTTATCTTTCAGTTCAAGAACAATTCTCTGAGCAAGTTTCGGACCGACACCTTTTACTTTGCAAAGCATTTTGTAATCACCCGAAGATACAGATACACAGAAATCATAAGATGACATCGAAGACAATATACCTATTGCCATTTTGGGACCCACTCCGTTAACGGACAAAAGCATATTGAAGGCATTCAACTCTTCTCTTGATACAAAGCCATAAAGAGAAATATCGTCCTCTTTTACACTCATAAATGTATAAAAAGTAGTAATTTCGCCGATAGCAACCTGGCCGATTGATGAATACGAAGTAAATATTTTAAATCCTACTCCGTTTATATCAATAACTGCATAATCAGTGCCGAGCAATGCAACAGGACCTTTTAAATATTCAAACACTTTGTATTTCTCCTTATTTCAAATTTAAATAGGTTTCGAAAACATCATCGAATGTGCGTGACACATTGCGATGGCAAGCGCATCCGCAGCATCATCCGGCTTTGGAATTTCATTTAGCTTCAAAAGCATTTTCACCATCATCTGAATCTGCTTTTTGTCTGCTCTGCCGTAACCTGTTATGTTTTGTTTCACCTGAAGCGGTGTGTATTCAAAAACAGGAATATAATGTTTGGCACAAGTTGCAACCGCAACGCCGCGGCCTTGAGCCGCGGCAATAACGGTTTTGGCATTGTTATTAAAAAACAGTTCTTCGATTGCGACAGCATCCGGATTGTATTTTGCAATCAATTCCTCGATTTTATCGCTTATTTGTATAAGTCTTGATGTAAACCGCTCGGTAGATTTTGTGCTTATTACACCATACTCAAGCATTTTGAAATTGTTTGCACGATATTCTATAACTCCGTAGCCTGTTATTCCGAATCCGGGATCTATACCTAAAATTATCATAATAATTCCTTTATTCTATGATAACTTTTACATCAGTACCAAATCGTACAAAAGCATAACGGTCTTTGTACAAATCACACGTTTCGTCGTCTTTCCACAAAGTCTCAAGAGAGAATGTCTGAGGACCGCAAGCATATGGCTCAGGATCTGCGAAATGATGCGGACCGAGTAAGTTTCTGTTAGAATTGCAAAGTTCGATTTTAAGGCTGTTTTTGCCCTTCTTGACGAACTCTGTTACGTCACACTCATATTCGAAAATAAGACGCTTTACAAATTCATTATTTACATAAACATCTGCGTAAGAAAATCTTCCGTCGAGTGCGATTGTGCAGTTTTTGCCGTCGAATCCAAACTCAGACTCAGCAGAAATCTTTCCGGCAAAGAACGGGAAACCGTCTGTAACAATATTCGTGAAGTCAATATCTTCTTTCTTTGTTGTGATAGCGAATGTTCCTTCATAGCAGAAGCTTCGTCTTTCGTCTGGAGTAAAGTCAGCGTCTGTCTTAACTGCAAAGTCACCGAAGAGGTAGATAGACTCGATTTCCGTATCAATAGCGAGACAGTTTCTGAGAGATTCCATTACGTCTCCGTAAAGTGTCTCATAAACGATATCCTGCTGATAGTAGTCAAAAGACATTATAATTTCATTTTCGCCTACACTTGAATATTTGAGGACATCTGCACGCTTGAAGCATCTGTCAAACCAGAAACCTTCGTCAAACGTGATATCATTGCCGTTTACACTTAATTTAAGGTCTTTCATAGGCTCTACCGCAACGTTCAATGATACAGGAAGCTTATTAACGTTGTATTTAAATCTAAGGTAAACAGGGCCTTTGTACTGCTTCTTTATGAGCATATCTGCAATAAGAAGAATTGAACGTGAATGCTCGTAGTTTACTCCGTCGTATGAAAGTTCTGCGTTATCAAGAACAACTGCGTTATCATCGCATCCTGCAAGTCTGAAGTTTTCTACACTCATAATATCTGCAGTATACTCTTTTACGATATCATCCTTTGTTTTGGTGACAGGCTCGTCAACTTCGATGAATATTCTTGACTCTGATTTCGAGAATGACGTTGAGATAGCGGCAGAACCGTCAACAGAATATGTATCGAGTGCGATAACGGGTTTTTTGGTCCATTCGTCGCTCTGCAATCTGATCTCTTTTACATTCTTTGCACCACGGAAGATAACCTCACAATCGAGATAATCATTTTGTGATACATTTGCGAGGTAATAAATCTTACCGTACTCTGTATCTCTGCACATCTGCTTAATGCAGTCACATATAGCGTCACCGTTTTTGATATTAACAAAAGCATTATTGAAAATATCACCAAAAGTAACATTCTGCTTAAGCCATGAAAGATCTGCTTTTCTTCCGTCGATTCTGTCAGGAGTTTCACCGAAGAAATGTATCTTACCGCCGTTTGCGATGTACTCTTTCAAAAGCTCTGCTGTAGTCGAATCGATTGTATACATTGTCGGAAGTACAACATATTCATACTCACAAAGACCGATTTTTATTTTGTTTCCGTTAACACTTGCATATTTTGCCATAAGTTCTTCGTCACCGTAGTGATAAGGAATCTGGTGAGCAGAGAAGTAATTAGTGATATTTATAAATCCTTCTTCCAAAGGTCTGATGGACTCAACATCTTCTTTTCTCTTATAGTCGAGATATGCGCTGTGCATAGGATGAATGATAAGTGTGTTTACTCTTTCAGTTCCGAGTGCAAGAATTAAACCGAGTCTGTTGAAATATTCGTCAAACTCTTTCATTGCACCCTGCCACGGAAGATGCTCGGAATAGTTGGCAGGATAGTCACGTTTTCTCTGACCTCTCATCGAATATCCGTAAAGGTGCTGACACATTACGTTTACACCTGCAGCGTACTGGAGTTCTGCGATGGATTTAAGTTCCATAGGAGTTACATCCCAACCGCAGCAAGCAAACATTTCACTCAGAACTTTCTTTTTGCCGAGCTGTGCAGCAACAGAACCGATCTGCTTTCCTGCCATATCATGATTTATATTTCTGGAAAGATAGTCAATACCTGGGATATCCTGATACTCGTAGAATGTCATAAGACCGCCGCAACACCACATCTGGAGGAAAAGACCCGTTTCCTCGATAGCGTGTCCTGTAAGCAGGCAATCGTTTTCTTTACACCAATCGTATACGACTTTAATCCAATTTTTAATAAAGAGGTTGTGGAGCAAAAGGTAATAGTCATATCTGAATTCCCTTGCACCTTCTGCGTCAACAAACATATAAGCAAGGCCGCTGAATACATCGTATCCGTAAGCTTTTTGGAATTCATCAGCAAATTTGTTTGACCACGGAGTTCCGTAGCGGTAATACTCCGGCTCATCTGTGAAGAATCCGGGCATAGATTTACCGAAAGCTTTGCTGTCGATATGTTTCTTGTAATCTTCGTGTGTAACTTCGATAAACTTTCTTGTGATATCTGCATCTGTTGTATCTACATACGAAGGATCAAATTTCTGATATACTGCAATATACTCTGCTGTATCGCAAGATTCTGTCACCTTTGTTATTTTATTGTCCGACAAAACATACACTCCGAGCAACACCTTGTCCTGATTACTCTCTGTCGGAAACTCTTTTGATATTTCATGAACGATATATGTAGCCCAATTTGCTCTGTCTTCTAAAACTTTACCGCCGCCGAAACCACTGGGGAAACCGTTTTCGTCATAAGACCATGCTTCCATACCGAGCTTCTCAGCCTCATCAATACAAGCATTTATGCACTCGTACCATTCATCGCTCAAATACTCAGTTTCAAGACCCGCACGAGCATGCATAAAGAAACCATTCATCTGAAGCTCCTTCATAACGTTTATCTGGCGTCTGAGTTCAGCCGGATCAAGTTTGTCATTCCAGCTCCAGAACGGCAAAGAACCATACTCAATAGCATGTTCGTCAACATGTTTTAAAAATTTGTCCATAATACTTTCCTCCGTATATCTGAAATTATGTTTTACTGATTTTGTAATTCAAAATTTTTTAGCGGTGCCGCATCGGCAACCGGATTTCCTACATAAAAAAGTTCCGTGAGCGCTTTCATTCCAGTAACAACACTGAAATCTTTTATATAATTTCTCCGTACACTCAAAAGCTGAATATTTGGGTTAGACTTTAAACAACCGATATCTGTTATGTAATTGTCATCAGCGTATAAACTTCTGAGTGAAGTCAATTTAGCAAGCGGATCAAGTGATGTAACCATGTTCATTGACACATTTATATAACTTAAATTTGAGAGTTTTTTTGTAAATGAGAGATCTTTTATACCATAACCCGTATAAAAATATGTCTCATCATCCATAACTTCGTAATAATTGCCGGAAGCATCTATATAAGCAAGTTTTGAACATTCCGCAACAGAACTTAAGTCGGTGAGCTTATTCTTTGAAACTATCAATGTCTCAAGATTTGTGATTTTTGAAAGAGATGTCACATCAGTCAATCCGTTGTTTGAAAGATCCAGAACTCTGAGCGACATTAAACCTTCGACGAACGTAATGTCCGAAATCTGGTTATCTTCCGCATACAACTCTTCCAAGAGCGGCAAAGACGAAAGCACATTTAAATTAAGACCGGCTGAATTACCGGAATAAAGCGTATTATAATTTTTCCCGATATTAAGCACTCTGAGCTTAAAAAGTTGACCAAGTGGTGTTATATCGTTTATTTTGTTGCCGTATAAGTCAAGTTCTTCAAGTGATGAAAAATATACAATGTCACTGATGTTGCGTATGCCTTTTACCCTTGCTTTTATAGTTTTTATCCCCGAAACATCACTTACAGTAATATCACCTATACTTTTTCCGATCATATCCCTGACGACACTTTCAAAGTACGGATCGGTAAAATTTATAACAGGATCATACGGCTGTGAAGTGCTCAAGTCAGGATTAACTGTGGGTTTTACTATATTTTGTGAACTTTGCGGAGTAGAACTGTTACTGATCTCATCCACAAATCCCGGTGTTTTTATCGAAGGATTTTTGTCATATACACATCCGGAGAAAATAAACACCAATGCTGTTGCCCAAAGCAACAACATCGTAAGCTTTGAAAGCCATATATGTTTTGTTTTTATATAACATTTTATCTGCATCTGTTATATACTTCCCCGAAAAATTTTATCTTGCCGAAATTACTGTAACGGCATTTATGTTAGTATTCTGAGCAACTTCAGATACATTTCCGTCACTCCACACAAACATCTTACCTTCTTTTGAATAAATAATATTATTAAATTCTTTGTCAAAATATATATTCTTATCAATACCGTCAGCAATTCTGGTCAAACGACCGTCAACGGAATAATCCAATGAAAACTTTCCCTGACCGTTCTCTCTTGTAAGCAGATATCTATTGGTAAGCTTACCGTAATATCTTATCTCATTTACGGAAAATTTCTCTATGGAATTTGTATCAAGAATCAAATATTGAAAATCTCCGTCAAGGTTATGATACCCGACAAACGATTTTCCCGCATAATCAAAAAGAACACCGCTACCCTCTGATACATCAGTGACTTTGTAACCCTTGTCAAAAACATTCACACGACGAAGGAAGCCTTCTGCGGACTGAATATACAAAAATGTGGAACTTTCATTAAAGAAAAACGTGCTGTTACCCATGCATGTTATAATCTTTGACGGTTTTCCGCTTTTTTGACATTTGTACAGCGAAACAAAACCATTAGGTTCGTCTTTTGTATATAAAATAAACTTTTCGTTGTCACTAAAATGAATTATGGACCTGACATTTTTATCAACCACTTTTGTCTCTTTTTTTGTAAAGTACGTGAGTGTACCGCTACTGCCGTCCGATGAAATGTCTGTCATAAGGTACATAAATGACACACTGTCAGAATAAAATTCGGTTTTTGTGCACGGTTCCGTAATAACGGGCAATATATTTTGTACAACAACTTTTGCATTATCAAATATTTTTACAACTTTTCCATTTACTTCGGTCACATACATCTTGTTTTCTTTGTAATACGAAATAAACTCGTCATTATCAGATATATGAAATGCTTTGGACGCATCTATACTGTCTGCAATTTTTTTTAGATTACCCTTCAGATCAGAGCAAACCAATGTCGCAGTATTCTTTTCAAAATTATAATTATCTAAAAAAAGGAAATACTCGTTACCGAGCTTATAAAATGTATCCGTACCTAAATTCTGTAATGATGTTTTATTTAACTTAAGACTGCCCTTATTTTTGTATGAATACAAATACAAATCATTGGCATTATTTGTACAAAGGATTGAAGTCCTCTCGCGAAATAATTTGAATTTTGCAACACCGTCGGAAAGAGCAATTCTTCTGTTCGTGTCGATATCATATTCGTAAAGTTTTCCGTCGCGGAGATAGTAAATATGGTTGAACTTCACATCATGGATACACGATGTAACGGTATCATCAACAACCGTACTGTTTTGATTTTCGTCAAGCACATAAAGGGAATTATCCGCAGTATATACAAAAGGATACATAACGCTGCGCGCAGTGCCGTTGTCGGTGTTCAGCCATGTATCTTTCAGACGGCTCGGGATAAGACTAACCACAGCGAGTATAACACACGAAACAACGAGTATCACAAGCATCAATATCAAATTTTTCTTACTGTTCTTTTTAACGAAATAATAGCTTTTTTTTGCCATAATAACTCCGATTACCCTTGAATAATGCTCGAATATAGTTTATCATTTCGATTATACAATATTACATCGAGGTAAACAATAAAAATATATGAGCGCAAACAAAGTTATTTATTATATTCTTATAATTTTACGTTACGCTTTGCTGATAACAGGAATCGTTCTTATGTTGTCAGCGGCGTTGTTTGCCGTGTTCTGTTTTTTTGTCCCCAGAAACTACGACTGGTACCTGCTGGTTACATCAAACATTTTTTTGAAAGAGCTCTATCTCGGTGATTTCCGCGATTTCCTCAAGTTCGATGCGATAGTATTTTTCTCAGGTCTTTTTTCGTATTTCCTCTCAGTCATATTATCAAGACTCTCCTTTTCTTACAGGTCTGAACGTTGAGTCTATATCCTCTATATCATACGGTGTAGCCTGATATACATAGTAATTCAGCCAATTCTCGAACAACAGATAAGCATGGCTTCTCCACTGCTGATACGGAGTATTTTCCGGATTATCACCCGGGAAATAATTGTATGGAATGTCCGGATCAAGTCCTTTAAGAACATCTCTTTCGTACTCAAGTTTCAGTGTGTCTCTGTCATACTCTAAGTGACCGGTTATAAATATCTGTCGTCTGTTGTGCGACGCGCAAATTGCCATACCGGCATCATCGGATACTGCAAGAATATCAAGATCAATATTATTCTTTATTTCGGTCAAATCGTTTGTTGTGTAGCGTGAATGCGGAATATAGAATACATCATCAAATCCGCGAAGAAGTCTTACTGATTTTTTACACGGCTTATGCTTATAAACACCACAAAGCTTCTTAGGTAACTTCTTCTTATCAATTCCGTAATGATAATAAAGTCCGGCTTGTGCGCCCCAACAAATATGAAGTGTAGTAGTTACATTATTTTTTGACCACTCCATAACCTCACAAAGCTCGTCCCAATACTCTACTTTCTTAAAATCTATAAGCTCAACAGGCGCACCTGTTATGATAAAACCGTCAAATTTTTTATGTTTTATCTCATCAAATGTTCTGTAAAATTCCGCCATATGACTTTGTGGCGTATTTTTAGAAACATATGTGGCGGGATGAAGAAACGTTATCTCAATTTGGAGCGGTGTGTTACTTAAAAGTCTGAGAAGCTGTGTCTCCGTAACTATCTTCGTAGGCATAAGATTAAGTATCAAAATCCTAAGAGGTCTGATGTCCTGATGAAACGCCATTTTTTCGTTCATAACAAATATATTTTCTTTTCTGAGTATGTCTGTAGCAGGTAAATTATTCGGAATTTTTATCGGCATAAAATCTTAACCTTTCAAATTTATAATCATCCGTATTTTAACACGAAGGTGATAATTTGTCCATTGAAGTAATATACTTATAAAAAAATTTCCGGTGAAAAAATTGCTTTTTGTAATCCTTTGTATATCACTAATTTTTGTTTTTATAATTTACTCAACAAGTTGTATACCTGCTGCTGCAGATGCACTTTTTAATTGTTTCAAATCTGTCTTTCCTGCAATCTTCCCTTTTTTGGTTTTGACGGAAATGCTTAACCGAACAAATCTTTTTTCAAGCATCGGGAACAAGACAGAAAAAATCGCAAGAATCATATTCAAGACTTCGGGTAATGCTCTGTCTGTCATATGTATCGGATTCCTCTGCGGTTTTCCCGGTGCCGCTAAAGTACAGCTGATTTTTACAATAACGGTAGAATTTCATATTCAGATGCCGTAAGACTTTCAACATTCACAAACAATCCCGGACCGCTTTTTATGGTCGGTACTGTCGGAGTTGTTTTTTTAGACTCTGCCCTTCTCGGTTTTCAACTTTTTGCAGTTCAAATTTTATCTTCATTTATTACAGGAATAATTTTAAGTCACATTATAAATATCGAAAGCACACCTCCAGTCAATAAAAAGAACAATAAAATCCTTCCGCAAAGCTCGCTGGGTATTTTCACCGAATCCATAAACACTGCAGTGCTTACAATGCTCCCTATAATCGGAACAATTGTGTTTTTTGCATTTTTTTCCGAGGCAATTATCAGTTCAAATATCATAGCATCGATCGTGAGCCTTATTTTTCCGCCCAACAGCGCTTTTCTTACAAATTGTATCATACGATGTGTTTTCGAGCTTACAGGCGGTTTAACGGCCGTTATACCGCTTTTAAAAGGCTCTTGCTTCTTGCTGCCTGGAGTATCCTTGATCTGCAGTTGGTCGGGAATTGCTATTCATATTCAAGTAACCAATTTTTATATAAAAGAAAACTTACCGGTGAAATTCTATTTTATCGGTAAGTTAATCCAATCTACACTAAGCACCGTTTTGACGGTGCTTATACTTTAAAAGCCCGTCGCTAAAATCGCAACGGGCTTTTAATCAACAAATTACCACTTTTTATTTGCATTATCCTGAGCCTTTTGGAGTGAATCTTCAAAAGGCACCTTATTTTTAATATAATCATCAAGCAATTTTTGAACATTTATCTCTGCAGCAGCATCGATTGACATAAAAGACGTCAATGTTGCCGGGAAATCAGCAATATTAGATGTAGCACCTTCTTCGGAATTGATAAGCACTATACGATCCGCATAGTGTGTGAATACTGAAGAGTTTTTACCGCTTACAGGATAATCACGCCAAAATCGTTTTGCTGCAATAGCTTTGTTCGCAGGAACTGTTTCGCCGTTTCCGACATAGCCTTCTGCACCGTTATCTACCAAACCGTACAAAGCAAGCTGTGCACACATATCGTAATGCTCCTGTGTATGTTCGTCATCATCGTGAACATATACTGCAAGACCATATGTTTTAGCACCGATGCTCTGGTTATAAGTCTGTATTTCACGAACAGTACCTACCGGCTCTGTAGGAGTCTGGGTTTCTTCGGTAACAACCTCAGTAACCTTTTCACCTTCCCATCTCGGGAAATGCATATAATCCCAATCAAAGTCGCACTTGTCGGAAGTAAGGTACTCATTCCACTGAACAAGGTTTGTATGATCAGCTACGATGAAAGCATATTTAGAGAGATCTTCTGCTTTTATAGAATCAGCAGTATCCTTAAGGACAAGTCCTGAAGAAACAATCTCATTTGCAAGATACTCAAAACCGCTGATTACATCAGGATGCGTAAGATTTAATCCTTTTGTATCTGTGTTTCCGATATTGTCGTAAATATCAGAACCGAAACTTCTGGCAAAAGCACCCCAAACATCATAATCGGTATAATCCATAACGATAGGAGTTTTTATGCCGGCTTTTTCTTTTATAGCGGTAGCATCTGCTTTAAGCTCTGTCCATGTCCAGTTGTCACCCGGAACTGCAAGACCAGCTTTTTCGAGCAACGAGTAGTTTACAAAAACAAAGTTATGATAATACTCTGTAGCACCCATATACATTTTTCCGTTGTAAATAGATGCTTCATATGCTGCTTCAAAAAGTTCTTCGGCGGGATTTATAGTTTCGTATGTATCAAAATCCATATAGTTCTTTACATATGGGGAAAGATCAAGAATTTTGCCCTGAGCTGCATATTTTGCCATTCTCTCAGCATCAATGAGGAATACATCACCGATGAGACCATCTTCGATTCTGCTGTCAAGCTCAGCAAAATATGAATCCATAAAGTCATCATGAATAACATTTACTTCAACATTGTTATACTGTGAGTTGAATGCACTGATATAATCCTCGATGTGAGAATCATTTGCATCTGTAATATAACCTGAGAATGTAATCTGACCGACAAGATTTTCCGGCTCCGGCTTTGCCGAAGGCTTTATGCTGTCCTTGTCTTTGTCGGAATCGGAAGAACATCCGGCGAGCATTGTCATTGCGAGAAGCAATGACAATACAGCTGTGAAAATTTTATAAATTCTTTTTTTCATAATTCTACCTATCCTCCGTTACTCTATGATACCCATACGCTCAATACCCTGAGTCAATTGTTTCTGACCGAAGATATAAACGAGAAGGACAGGTATCATTACCATAAGACATCCGGCAAAAAGCATCGGCTCTGACATAGCTTTTTCAAAAATCGTAGCACTCGAGTCACCTGCAGTAACATATTCAGAATAAAATGTTCTGATTTTTTCAAGCTTCGGTTGCAATGTCATAATGTCTTCTTTGAACATATAAGTCGGTGTTTCGTAATTGTCGTTCCAGTGCCATACAAATGAGAAGATACATACGATTGCTATAGCAGATTTTACCAAAGGTAACATAATCTGAATGAACAATCTTATAGGACCCGCTCCGTCGATACGAGCCGCATCGTCAAGTACATCAGGAACTCGCTGGAAGAAGTACATATAAATGAGTACAAACAGTGCACCTCTGTAACCGAGACCGAATATACACGGCAATACTATCGGAGCCCAAGTATTTATCATACCGAGAGTTGACCACATACCGTAAGAAGAAAGGATAGTAGTCTGCGGCGGTATAAGAAGAACCAAAACTACGAAAAAGAATATAAGATTTCTTCCTTTGAATTTAAATCTACCGATTGCATATCCGATTATTGCGCATGACAATGTCTGGAATATTGCACTGAGGATAGATGTTCCGGCCGACTGAATAAATGAATTTATATAGTTAAGACCTACAAACGCTTTTGAGAAGTTAGACCACTCTATTGTAGTAGGAATCCATTCAACCGTAGGATCAAGATAATCATTTGATGTCATAAATGCCGTTGAGAATATGTAAAGGAACGGCAAAATGAACAAATAAGCCATCTCTATCAACACGAAGTACAAGAATATTCTGGATATTACAAAGCTGATTTTTTTCTTTGCTCTGTAACCGAGATTCTCATATTTTTCGATGAGTCCTTTTATTGAAAATTTTGAAGTTTTCTTTTCTGTAGTTTCAACATTTTCTACTGTAGCTGTCATTTCACTCATCGTAACCACCTCCTTGTAAGAAGTACGAATACAAGAATTACAACAAGAGTCATAAGCATGTAAATCCAGCTAAGCGCGGAAGCCATACCGTATTTAGTGCCCTCTTGTGTCAATGCATTGAGAATCTTCATGACAGGATTCTGACTGTCAACGAACGAGTCAACCAAAGCGTAGATACAGTTAAGTATTACGAAAGGTGAAATGTACGGAAGAGTTACATGCCAGAAGGTCTCCCAAGCAGAAGCACCATCAAGTTCTACAACCTCGTAGAGGATAGCAGGTACACTCTGAAGTGCAGCAAGGAAAATCAATATCTCTACACTGCTCGCCCACATCGTAGTTCCGATTGTGGACATTACCTCACCCGACAGGAAACTTCCGTATTCGGATGTTGTAACAAGTGTACTGAACACACTGAGTGTTCCGACACCGTCTGCCATAAGGTAAGTCATAATAACTCCGGCAAGAATAACAGGAATAAAGAATATTACACGGAATATAGTTCTTCCGGGGAATTCCTGTTTAAGAAGCACGGCCACAAAGAGCGCAAATGCAACTATAATCGGAACCTTTATCAAAGATGTACCGAATGATGAGAACACAACCTCGCCGTAATCAGGATCCTGAATAACATCTACGTAGTTTTCAAAACCGACAGGTTTATTAAAACTATAGAGGTCTGTCAATACAGGCTCATAAAAACTTACACTTATCGAAAGAACAAGAGGAATGCACACAAAGCAAACGAAACCTATAAGCCACGGTATTGAAAACATCAAACCTTCCATATTACGTCTTCTCTCGAATGACATAAAAGGAATCTTGGCAGAATGTGCAAGTTTCTTTTTTTGTTTAACTGTTTTAGCCAATCAAATTACCTCCTCTCACTTTACCAACAAGTAATCCATAGCGCCGACTGTAACACCCTCAGAAACAGTGTAATCGGTATTGCCGTAGTTTACATATACTTTATAACCATTGTCATATTCAGTGCAGAAAACATTACCGCTGTGAATATTTGATTCAGAAGTTCCTACATCCAAGCAATAGTGATCCTTTATAGAAGCAGTTCTTACTTTGGACAATACATCTTCTGCAACTTTGTAAGCCTCAATAATCTCATCTTTGAGCAAGCTGTATTCAGACTTGAACAAATCATTGTAGAATGTGTATTTAAGCTCTTCTGTATTCTCTTTTGTTATTTCGTAAGAGAATAAGCAACCGTACTCAATAGCCTCAAGAAACGCCTTGTCAGGATGATCGTTTCTGTTAAGAGGCTCACAGTAGTAATCTATCATACCATGATAAATAATCTGCATGAAAGGTACTGCTTCATCAACGATGAACAAGTTAGAAGACTCGGTAGGCATATCAAGCAATATATCAGCATCTTTTACTGCATAGTCAAATCCGTAATATACGGCAACCTTGCCGACGCCCTCTTTGTACTCATTGAGCCAGTTCTGATAATAATTGAGAGCCTGCTGACGAAGAAGTGCATTTTTCTGGTTGTAGTCGGTGTACAAAAGATCACCAATCTGCTTAAGATCCACATTCTTAAATCCAAGATCTTTCAATTCTTCGATATCATCCTCGAGAAGTTTCTTATCAAAGAACTTAGGACTGATATAGTGGAACTCTGTACCGGGTGTATAGACACCTGCAGAGTTTGCAACTTTGAACATTACATAGTTCGTACCCGGTTCTTTTACAACAGCACTACGGAGAGTAATGCCAAACGCAGGTTTTGTATACAGCTTGAGGAGATTGTTTTCTGCCGCAATTGTCACGCCGTTTTCCTCAGCCCAACTGAGCAAATCTTCAAGCCCGGATTTTCCACCATAATCTCTGTCGATATCAAACTTATCTGTAGCATTACCGTAGTAACCGTTGCTCTGCCATCCGAGGAGTGACATTCTGACATCATTAACACCGTTTGAACTCAAATCCTCATAAATATCTCTTACGTCCTCAAAAGTAGTCATTACTTTGATTTCGGTAAATATGGATGTACTGAAGTTATCTTCAGAGCCCAAAAGAACTTTAAGGTTTACAAGATCAGATTCAGTCTCATCAACTTTCTTATCTATACCCCATTTTTCTTTTAAGAATTTCTTTGCCTCAAGAGCTACATCAACATAATCGTAGCTACCTTTACTCAAATCAACTTCTCCATCTGATTTTTCATCAGTATGCATATCTAATTTTATAGTTTCCTTCATATCGCCGACGCTCAACTTTTCCTCAAGGAATTCGTAAGAGTCGCCGCTCTTTGAAATTGAGTCATAATAGTACTCGCGGAAATTGAAACGGTAAGCGACATAGTAGAAAGGAACATTTCTGTTACCATTCGGCGTACCGATAACAATCTGTGCAGATGCCTCACCGACTTCTGCAAAAGCAGTTGTCATCTTGTGCTCTACACGTCCGGTCGGATTCTTTACATTGTGAATAGCACCGAACACAGGAATAGAAATATCTTCGTTATTGTAATCGGGTAAGATAAATGTATCAAAAGTATCATCATATCCGTATACACGTTTTGAATACTCATCAGAAGATGCGATACGAGCAACATCAAAATATGTAAGAGCACCGGAACCGTCCGGAGTTACATAGTAACCGTTGTCGCCTTGTCTTGCTGCACACATAAAAGGCAAAACAGTGATAGAGGCAAGTCTCGGCATTCTGCTCGGATCATCATTTTTACCGGGAGTTCTTTCTTTTATACCTTTAGCAGGAATAGTAACATCAATTGTACCGTCGTCATTCAAAACGAACTCAACACAGAATTCGAAGAAATACTTATCGGTTTTAATCTCACCTTTTTTGGCAGGTAAATCGTCAATAATCTTGTAAACAATCTGGAATCCGTTTTCAATTTTATTACATACCTTATCATGAGGAATCTGATTTATACCAAGCTCAATACCGCCTTCGATACCGGACTTTGTATAACCTACAAGAATCGGACTGGTTATAAGCTCATTGTTGTTGCGGAAATTCATAGTTCCCGGAACACCTTCTTCTGCATTCGGAGCAGGATAACTTCGCATTATGACCGTTTTACCTTTTCTGACCTGGACAAGGCTGTTCTTTGTGTCATAAGAAAGAATGTATTCACCATTTGAACAAACAAATCCTTCTTCCTCAAATATTCCGAGAGATTTCTTCGGTTCTGACTTTGTCAGATATTCATCGGAAAACTTTATATCATTGTCGTTACCGCCGAATGCAACATTATAGATGACAAATCCGGCAAGCAACACGATTAAAGTAACAATTACAGCAGTAATTATTTTCTTTCTCTTTTTAGATTTTCTGAGTTGTTCGAGATAAGCTTCTTTTTCTGCCTCATCGATATGTACACCCTTTGTAGGCATTATCTGCTTGGGTACAGATACTTCGGAAGCGGCAACAGTTTCCGCAATATCTGCAGTTGCCTCGCTCTCAACAACTTCAACAGTCTCGTTAACAGCTTCGTTAACTTCGATATTCTCATTCTCAGGAGTAATATTATTTATATTAGACAAGGTAACTCAACTCCTTTACAAACTGAATAACAAACTCAATGAACTGCTGTGCAAGACCGTATACGATCAAGTAAAGGAATACAACAGCTATGACACCGAGTCCGGTAAGCACAAATACAAGCAATGCCTTGAGAGGATTGAAACCGTGAACGCCTTTAATACAGAAGAACACAAGAATAACTACCCATGCATACGAAATAATCTGTGCAAGTGAATACAGTGCCTGCTCGTTTAATGTAAGTATGTTTGACAAAATCGCCAAAGGTAATGAAATGAATATCATAGGCAAATGGCAATATGCACCGCCGATAATAACATCTCTCAAACGACCTTCACCGTACATAATAGTTGTTACGCCATAGTTTACAACAGAAACTACAACCCACGGAAGAACGGCCCACAAGAGAACTGATCCCCACTCGATAAACTCGAGAGGCTCACCGTTTCTGTAAATAAAGCTTGTGCAAACTTTTGCAAGACATGTTGTGATGACATATACAATCATAATCATAAATGCATCAAAGTAGAAGCCTTTGCCCTCGTATCTGATATCTTCAAATCCATCTACCGGATGGATAGTTACGCGGCAAATACCTTTTACATAATTACCAAATCTTACCAAAGCATTTTTGCTGTTGGGATCTGCAGGATGTTTCTTTCTGTATATAGACATAATAGCTTTGTATATAAAGAATATAACAACCAAAATAGCCAATATTGTAACGATCAAAGACAGATGTTCTTTTAAGAACTCTGTACGAATCTCTTCGTATGCTTCTGAAGCAAGAGCAGCATCTTCTGCATCGTAATAGAACTCTATAGACTCATCATAACGTTCTTCTCTCCAGAGAACTTTACCCATGGACTGAAGTGCAAGTCTGTAGAAACTATCTTCTTTTATAACCTGATTCCACAAATCAAACGAGTTATCTTCGGGATTTTCAGGATTCTGCTCTGATGTGTAAATACCTGCAAAATAGTTTCTGTTTGCCTGGTGAACAAGATCAGCAAATTTTGTAGGAGCAAAAACATTTATTACACCCCTCTGGCTGTCGAGAACCAAAAGCTGACCATCATCTGCAATGGCAAGCGAAGCAGGCATTGAGAACTGTCCGCGACCTACACCGTTAGCACCGAAAGCAAACAAGAGTCTTCCGTCTGCATCGTATTCGTAAATACGACCGTATACACTGTCTATAATGAACATATTATTGTCCGCATCAACAGAAACGTCAACAAATGTCTGTAAACCTGTACCTGCTGTAACACCTTTATCCGAGAAGTCATATCCGGCATAAAGAACGTCTTTACCGGCAGCGTTTATCTTACGGAGCTGTGAGTTAGCAGAACCTGTGGTTGTAGCATATACATAACCGTCATCACTGACAAAAATGTTATTAAATGTGTACGGAAGTGTTACAACAGTACCCAGACGATCTTCACGGCTCCAAAGAAGTCTTGCGATAGACTCCCAAAGAGTAAGAGTAACATCATTTGTACCATAATAGTTTCTGAACTCACCGTCACCGCTGAGCATCAATATACCGTTTGAGTCACCAACTGAACATACATATATGTAGCCTTTTGTATCTTTTGCAACTTTGTACGGATGGTAGTTAAAGTCCTCTTGCAAAAGATCACTGGAAGGTGTCGGATAGAGATATTTGAAGTTACCGTACTTATTAAAAGAAATAAGTCTCTTGTTACCATAATCGGCAACGAGAATTTCACCGTCTTTGTCTACGAAAACGCAACGAGGCTCCTTGAGCTTACTTCCGTCATCGTCAGAACCGGTAATCTGGAAATCAAATATATATTCTCCCTGAGCGTTTTTCTTCAAAACTACTATACGGTTATTGCCTGCATCCGCAATATAGATTTTGCCGTCATCACCGATAAACAAATCCTGCGGATTGAGGAGCTTACCTGTTTCAACAGACGGGAAATCCAATATGTCTGCAATTTCATATGCTGCAGGAGTCGGGAAAATATTTCCGTTTGTTGCAATGTAATAATTAGCATACGCTGTATCAGCAGAAGCCGAAACACCGAAGCACATTGTCAACACAATTGTAAGTATGAGTGAAATACAAACATATTTCGTAAATTTCTTTGTTTTCATATATCTGTATCCCCCTTTTATTTAATACCCGAGTGAGCCATTGTATCCATAACCTTACTCTGTGAAAGCATGAATACAATGATAGAAGGAAGTGTCATCAAAAGACCGGCTGCAGAGTTTGCACCTGTTCTTGCCAGACCGCCCTGCAATGTATTCATATAGAATGCAAGGTTTCTCCACTGCTCATCGTAAATGTATGTAGTAGCTGTTGCAGCATCACCCCATACGCCGCCGAATGTAAGAATAATACATGTAGCACAAGCGTTTTTAAGAAGCGGAACTGCAATCTTTGTATACAACTGCCACTCCGATGCACCGTCTATTCTGCCGGCTTCGAAGATAGAATCCGGAACCTGATCCATGAACTGTTTCATAAGGAACAAACATGTACAGTTTGCAAGCAACGGAATTATGTATACCAAAGGTGTATTATCAAGATGTAATCCTGTGATTATGAGATAACTCGGAACTGCTGCTGCACCTGCAACAAACATAAGCGCCGTAGTAATAAGGGAGAACGCACCCTTATGTCCGGGGAATTTATGTTTAGAAAGCGGATAACAAGCAAGAGAGCTTACTATAATCAACAAGAATATGTAGCAAACCGTAACAACAACGGTATTGAACAAATATCTTGTAAAAGGTACCAAACTGTCTGATGAAATCGCAAACAAATCGGCGAAGTTCTTTGTTGTAGGATTCTCAACGTAGAATCGCGGCGGATAAAGGAACAATTCCTCAGCAGGTTTAAACGCTGTAACAATCAAATATACGATAGGAAGCGCCGAAATGATACCTGCAAGAGTAAGAAAAATTGTTATAACGGCAGGAGCATAATCTCTGCGTTTTTTAGCTCTTTTTAAATAGTCAACGTCAACTTGAAACACGAATTATCACCCCTTATCTGCAAATAATTTGAATGCCACACGACCGATAACGAGAATCATTGCTGACAACATTACCGCAATCGCAGAAGCGTAACCAAGCTCAAATCTCTGACCTGCATAGTCACTCAAGTGAAGCATAATCGTAAGACCAGCGTCCTCGGGGCTCGGGTGACCTACAACCTGCATACTGATAGCACCTACAGTGAAAGCACTTGTTATCTGAAGAACGGCAGCGAACAAGAGCTGAGGCATAGTCTGCGGAATTTCAACATGAATAAGTCTCTGGAATCTGGATGTTACGCCATCAACAGCAGCCGCATCGAAAAGTTCTTTATCTACGTTTGTGAAACCGGCAACGAATGAAAGGAAGCCTGTTCCCAAGCTGGACCAAAGAGCGATTATGATGATAACCGGCATAATCCAATCAGTACTGGCAAGGAACTGAATCGGCTCATTTACAAGCCCCATTTCCAGAAGTATGGAGTTAAGATAACCTCTGCTATCGTTTGCAAAGAATACGAGCCAAACAGCACCCATCGCAATACCCTGCGCCAAAGCAGGTGCATAGAATGCCAAAGTGTAAATCGGTTTTATCTTCTCCGGCACCTGGTTTATAAACCAAGCGAAGAAATATGAAGCCAAATAACCAACAGGACCTACTATAACAGCGTAGAACAATGTGTTACTGAGCGCCTTTAAGAAAAGTGGGTCATCTACGAACAAGTAAATATAGTTTTCCCATCCGATAAATTCAATTCTACCGATACCGTCAAAATAGAACAAACTCAAAACTGACGATGCAAGAAGCGGAAGAATTGTGAATACGAAGAATACAATATAGAACGGAGCAATCATTCCGTAAGATATTTTATATCTCCATATTTCGTGCATTGTGTAGCCGAAGTGCGTTTCTACATTAAAGAAACGCTTTTTCGGTGCTACAGGGGTAGATTTGTCTTTTTTACTCATTTATCATATCCCCCTTCTCAATTAGATTCTTTGTACTTATTGTAATAAGTACCGTCAATAAGTTCATAATTCAAAACATAGTCAGTAAGACCGAAGTCATTCTGCTTACGTTTCATTTCTTTGTTTATCTCACGAACTGCATCCTCAAGAGCAACTCGAGGGTTCATACCCTGGAGAATAGCCTGGTTGAGAGCTGTAAGGAGATAACGGTTTGTATAGTAACCGCCGGGAACAACAGGAGTCTCCTCGAAGTCTGCCCAAACAGTCTGAATAATTTCGATTTCCTCATCAGTGTACGGCATGTTGTTTATAGCTTCTTTGTTGGCTGTCTGCCATCTTGAACCTACACCAAAAGTAGCTTCTACTTCGTTAGCATACTCAGTCTGAGTTTCAACGCCGAGCCACCACTTAAGGAATTCCCAAGAATTCATAGTTCTCTGCTCATCATTGTTATCAATAATTACACAGCTTGTGAGTGTACCACCGATAGAACGATCGATAGTACCGTCTTCTCTTACATGACCCGGAAGAGGAGCCATTTTCCACTTATCAGCAATCTCAGGAGCAGAATACTTAAGCTGACAATAGAAGTTTGTATCTGCAATACCGATAGGTGTACCGCCCATCTTGAAGTTCATATAGAAGTTAGCTGCATAAGGAACATTGTACTTATTATATATATCACAGTATTCCATGAATGCATCAAATGCGATATCCGAATCAAGCGCAGATGTCATACCATCTTTTGCATATACAGTACCGCCAGCCTGGTAAAGGAACGGATAGTAGTTACCGATACCGTAGTTGAAACAGAACTCGTAGTTATGCTCCTGGAGAATAGGAAGAATTTCATAAATATCATCCCAAGTCTCGGGAACATCGATTTCAAGTTCTTCGAGAATATCGGTTCTGTAGAACATTGCATTCCAGATCTGTGTCTCAGGGAATGAATAGTAATAATCTCTGTATGCTGAATAGTTGAACGAACCCTGCGGATACTGATGCATCAAATCAACAAATCCATAAGTATTACCGTCATCTACTCCGTCTTTGTTCAAATCGTTAAGCGGAACAAGAGCGCCACGACAAGCATACTCAACAGGAGCTGCAGCGTTTACTGAAAGAGCTACATCAGGAGCAGTACCTGCAACATAACGAAGCATAATAAGACCTTCAACACCGCCGAATACCATGTTTACATCAACTTTTATGCCTGTATTCGGAGTGAATGTTTCAGCAATCTGGTTACGGAGAATATCTACATACTCACGACCTCTGGCGACATATACCTCTATCTCACCTTTAGACTCACCCTCAAGCTCTGTACGAGTACCCATAGTCGAATAGTCAGCAGAGAAAGACTGAACAAACTGGATACAAGCAACCTTGAAATCCTGCCATGAATTACTTCTCGCATCAGCGTAGTCCTCATCAGTTCCGGAAATCACGAGATAGTCAACCTCGATAGGCATAACAGTAATTTCGGAAAGAGTTGTACTGAGACTCGAAAGCGTTTCATTTATATCATTAAGAGAAGCCGGAATATCCTCGAGATCCTCTGCCATTCTCTCAAACAAATTACGTGCAACAGAAATAGAAGAACCATAGTAAGGAAGAGCACCGCCGTTTGACTCTTTCATCATATCATACATATCATTGAAAGAATCGACATAATAGTCCATCTTTTCCTGTATATCTGTTATATAAAGCTGCAAGTCCCAGTCACGGTTTTTATCAACTGTGTATCCACCGGAGTCGTTACGCTCTGCACCTGTGATTTTAGCAACGTCAGAAACGAGTTTTGAAACATCGTCCATAATTTCAGTAAGACGCTGAACAGATGCGCGAAGAGGACCAACTTTACTTGTGAGTGTAATCTCATGCTCACCTTTTGTAAGATAGAACAAATACGGATTCTGCTCTGAGTCAATAAATGCAGAACCTATCCAACCGTCAACATACGGGAAGCAATACTCCTCTACCTCGGCAAAAGGAATAACACCGTCAATCTTTACCTCGCGGTAAACTGCAATATCGGTAAGAGTGTTCTGTGATCTGATACCGAGCTGATACCAACCATCCTCCGGAACAGTCATCATCCATGTAGCGCCTTCTCCGCCGCTGCTCCATCTGTCGCCGCCAAAAATATTATAGCTTATATTCTTATAAGCCGGCGGATCAGAAGCTGCATTTTTATCATAGAGCATACGAAGACTCGGGTTTGTCTTATATGAAGGAACCTCGAGCTGTACTCTGATAGAATCACCTGTGTATATTTTGTCTTCAGAGAAACCGTTGGCAACTTTGTACTCCTCATATGACATATTATCCATAGGTGCAATAACAGCAATCTTATTTACAACAACAGGCTCTCTGGAGAAAGTAAGAGTGATTTCGTTCGTACCCGCTTTGAGATAGAACTTATACGGATTTCTGTAAATTCCGTTCGGATGCTGAAGAACAAAGCTGTTCCATCCGAAAAGTTCCTGCTGCTGAGCCATAATTTCAGAACCGCCAACGTCAATGCTTCCGACATCATAGAAGCCGTATGTACGCTTAAGTTCAAGGGCACCGGCTTCTTTAAAAGGATACTTACCGTTAACCTTAAATTCGAGAACCGCGCTGTTATCTCTGTTCTTCTTTACAAAGTAATCGAGAGAAAGTGAATAAAGTCCGTCCTCAGGGATATTCTCGATAGTATATGTGTAAGAATATTCCTCAGTTGTAGAAATGACAGCATTCGGATCAGCCTTTATTACACCTGACTTCTCAGCATATCGATCTTTCGGATCGGCAGAAGTCTTGTTGTAATCTGCTACATCTTCGTAATATGTGTATGAGTAATCCTCATCAAACTTGAGCGAAGATGCATACTCTTTGCACTGAGCAATGAAAGCTTTTGCAAAGTCAGCGTCTGCGTCTGCAGTCAATTTTTCTTCCAACTTATCATACGTATACGTCTTACCTTTGTATGTAACGTTCTCAACAGCACCGGCTTTTACATTAAGCGTTACTGTCTCTCCGTTATCATGAACAAAAGAAAAAGCGGTATACGACGAGGGATTAACAACTATATCCTCACCGGCATAGTCCTTGTACTGCTTGGACGAATACTTACTGAGAACTTTACCGTATTCGAGCAAGCCGTTATCAAGCCTCTCCTCGTTGGAAATGAATGGATTGAATTCCATTATGTCGCTGTTATTCATTTCGAACTGTACGACCTCAGGTTTTCTATTGCCGCTGATAACCAGAGCTACAATACACCCGATAACGATAACTGCGAAAGCGATCCATAAACAAAGTTTCTTTTTTTGCTTTTTGTTCATAAAATCTTCCTTTCATTCCGTGTATTTAAACCAACAAATTTAAACAAAATTCCAAAAGTGGACAGACTCCACCCGCATTATGAAAATTTATCTTCTTGATTATATTCAACTAAATGTTCCATGTCAACAGATTTTTGGTTAAAACATACCATATTTATTGCCGTTTTTAGTTAAATACAACAAAATAAAGGATTTCTTACAATATTAAATTTTCAGTAAGGTAATTTTTTTACAAAATCAGCAAAGCAATTGCCGCGTTCTTCAAAATTTCTGAACATATCAAAGCTTGTGCTGGCAGGAGACAAAACCACATTGTCACCATCAGTGGCATTATCATATGCACTTTTAACGGCTTCCTCGTAGTTTATACAATGAATGATTTTCAAATCAGCTGATATGCCTCTTTTTTCAAATTCTGCATAAACAGCCTGCTCTATTTTTTTTGCCGTAGGACCGGTCAGAATTAAAACTTTAACTTTGTCGGCAATAGGCGCACCGATTTCATCGTACGGAATATTCTTATCTTTTCCGCCCGCAATTAAAACAATATTCTTTTTATTAAAAACAGACAGTGCATTTATAGTTCTGTTCGGACTGCTGTCGATAGAACTGTTATAATATTTTACTCCGTCAAGCTCTCTTATAAACTGCATACGATGCGCTACTCCGGCAAACTCGGTCGCAACGTTCTTTATATCTTCTACGGAAACAAGTTCAAAAACAGCACATATTGCCGCAAGAAAGTTTTCTACATTATGTCTTCCGAGAAGTCTGATTGTATCTCTGCTCATCACTTCAACGGTCTCTTTACCATCCGAATAGTAAATCATGCCTTTTTCAAACCAAGCACCTTTTTCAACTTTTTCAACATAAGAGAACATCTTTATGTCGCCTTTTAAACCATCTGCAAAACCCGCAGTAACGGAATTATCCTTATTTAATACAACATTTACGCCATCATTCTGAAAATTGAATATCCTTGCCTTTGCATCAATATATTCCTCATATGACTTATGAACATCAAGATGATTCGGTGAAATGTTTGTGATAACAGAAATCTCCGGGCTGACTTTTATATTCATAAGCTGGAAACTGCTAAGCTCCAGAACAACAATATCTTCCGACTTCATTTCAGGAAGAAAACGAAGAAGCGGAGTTCCGATATTTCCTCCGACCCAAACTTTTCTTTTACCGGACTCAGAAAGGATTTTCGATATAACGGTAGTTGTCGTAGTTTTACCGTCACTTCCGGTAATGCCGACCACGGTACAAGGGCAAAGTTGCATAAGCAGTTCTATTTCCGAGGTCACAACAGCACCCAGTTCCTCTGCCTTCAAAAGCTCGGGAGTATCAAATCTGACTATAGGTGTTTTGAAAACCACATCTGAGCTGCCCGGCAAATGAGACAAATAGTCTTTGCCGATATGATATGCATCTATAAGACCTTCATCAATCATTTTATCAACTTTTGCAACAGTTTCCGCATCATCTTTGAGTTCAAAAACTATAATCTCAGAAACACCTATTTTATTTAAAAACTCTATAAGCGGCATATTACTTATTCCGAGTCCTAAAACTGCAACAGTTTTGTCCTGTATGTAATTTTTAAATTTATCAAATTCGCCCTTAGAAAACATATCCCGGAATCCTCCGTCATTTTGTGTAATATATATGTAGAAACATCAAAGTTTTATTCGATTTTTGTTTCCTATAGCAGTATATAACTACCCTGCACGCATAATCAAGCATTTATTTAAATTAACAGGAAAATTTTCACTTTTTATATCTTTTACACGGCTGTTTTTGCCTTGACAAAAAGTATACCTAATATTAAGATATAAAAGTATTTTTTTATGGAGGTTTATGTTTCTATGAAATATAAAAGCACAAGAGGCGGAGCAAGCGGTCTCAGTTTCTCCGAGGCAGTTGTAAAAGGACTCGCACCGGACGGCGGTTTGTTTGTTCCCGAAAAACCTATAGTAATTGATTCTCTCGATTTATCTGCAATGAGCTCCATGAATTATGAGCAGCTTGCGATAAATATTATTTCAAGATATGCAGACGATTTCACACCCGAAGAAGTAAAAGATTGTGTAAAAAAAGCATATTCTTTCGGAAGCTTTCCCGAAATCGTCGCACCTGTTACAAATATTAATGACAAATTGTCTGTTTTGGAGTTGTATCACGGACCTACTTCCGCTTTTAAAGATATGGCTCTTCAGATACTTCCTAACTTCATGACTTATGCTATGAAGAAGACCGGAGAGGAAAACGAAGTTATCATTCTCACCGCTACATCCGGCGATACAGGCAAAGCTGCTCTCGAAGGATTCAAAGATATTCCGGGAATCCGTGTTATGGTATTCTACCCCGAAGATGGCGTAAGCGAGATGCAGAAATATCAGATGATCACTCAGCAGGGAAATAATGTGAGAGTTGTTGCAGTTAAAGGTAACTTTGACGATGCTCAGTCAGGCGTTAAGAAAATTTTCAGCGACGAAGAATTCGCATCAGTGATTGCAAAGGACGGAAAAGAACTTTCTTCAGCAAACTCTATAAACTGGGGACGTCTCCTTCCGCAGATTGTGTACTACTTCCACGCATATTTCACGATGGCAAGAAACGGTCAGATTCGCCTTGGTGCAAAGATAAATTTTGTAGTTCCGACCGGTAACTTCGGTAACATCCTTGCTTGTTACTATGCTAAAAAAGCGGGGCTTCCGATAAATAGGATTATCTGTGCTTCAAACGATAACAACATTTTGTCAGACTTCATGGCAACAGGTACTTACAACAAAAACAGAAGCTTTATGACAACAATATCCCCTGCTATGGATATATTGATTTCATCAAACCTCGAAAGACTTCTCTTTGATGCTTCGGGCGAGGATGCGGTTATGATTGCTTCACTTATGGACGAGCTTAAGAGAGACGGTGTCTATACTGTTGATAACAGAACCATGAATAATATAAACGAAACTTTCTGGGCTTCATATGCAACAGAAGCAGAAACACTCAGGACTATTACAGATACTTACAACAAGTACAATTATCTCGTAGACCCACATACTGCAGTAGGTCTTAATGTGTACGAAAAATACAGACAGACTACAGGAGATGACACAACAACGGTTGCAGTTTCCACAGCAAGTCCGTTCAAATTCAATTCAAGCGTTGCAGAAGCAATCTTCGGAAAAGAAGCACTCGAAGGTCTTGATGAATTCGAAGTCCTCGAATATCTTTCCGAAAAAACAGGTATCGAAATTCCGATGCCGCTTCGCAACTTAAATAAAAAAGAGATACTTCATAAAAAAGTCTGTGAAGCATCTGACATGAAGAAAGAGGTGCTCGAATATATATGTTCAAAATAGCCATTATGGGTTGCGGTGTCGTAGGTTCAGGTGTTGCTGATATCCTTATCGACCAGGAAGCTGCCCTCTCAAAAAGATTTAATGAAAAAGTTTGCCTTGATAAAATTCTCGATGTAAGAGATATGGAAGGTACACCCTACGCGAAGTATCTCACAAAAGACGCTGACGTTATCTGGAACGACTCCGATATAAAGCTTGTCGTTATGACAATCGGCGGTCTTGATTTTGCATATAATCTTACAAAAAAAGCACTTGAGTCAGGTCGCCATGTTGTTACTTCAAACAAAGAAGTTGTTGCAGCATACGGTGTAGAACTCACAAAGATTGCTTTCGAAAACAAAGTAAGATTCTTGTATGAAGCAAGTGCCGGCGGCGGTATCCCTGTTATCAGACCTCTTAATATCTGCCTTTCGGGAAATGATATTTATGAGATTCAGGGTATCCTTAACGGTACAACAAACTACATTCTTACAAAGATGAGCCAGGAAGGCGTATCATTTGCCGATGCACTCAAAGAAGCTCAGCAGAAGGGTTACGCAGAGGCAGATCCGACAGCAGATGTTGACGGACACGATGCCGCAAGAAAGATTGCTATCCTCTCTTCTATCGCTTACAAAGGCTTTGTTGATTACAAAGATGTAAAGTGCACAGGTATCAGAAAAATTACTTCTGAGGATCACAAATTCGCAGAAAAAGCAGGTTATGCTATAAAACTTATCGGAAGAAGCCGTTTGGCTGACGGAAAAGTTTCTATCTCTGTAGAACCGCTTCTTCTCCCGGGCACAAACCTTCTTTCTGCAGTAAACTCTGTATTTAACGCAGTTCTCGTAAAGGGTTCATACATCGGAGATACACTTTTCTACGGCGCAGGTGCAGGAAAACTCCCCACGGCAAGTGCTGTTATCGGTGACGTTATCGAAATTCTCGGAAACCCCACAGAAGCTACTCTCCCCGACTTTACAGAGAAAAATGCTGTTATAAATAAAGCAGACGCTTCTAAGTCAAAGAAACTTGTCAGATTTACAACCAGAGCTAATGCATTTGATATCGAAAAGTTTGTTTCAGAAGAATACGGTGCAACATTCCTTGGTTCAGTAAATGATAAGTACGGTATCATCACAGCACCTGTTTCAGATGACGAGTATGCTGCATTTGAGAACGTCCTCACAACTACATTCCATGCAGTTGTCGAAAACGTTGTAAATATCGTAGAATAATTATATATAAATAATATTTTCAGTTTGCCTGTTATTGAAAAGCAGGCAAACTGAATTTTAATGTTGAAAGGAACATAAATTATGAAAGTTATTAAGTTCGGCGGAAGCTCACTTGCAGATGCCAATCAGATTAAAAAAGTTTGTGACATTGTTTTAGCAGATCCTGCAAGACGTCTCGTTGTCGTATCAGCTCCGGGTAAAAGAAATTCCGAAGATACAAAGGTTACTGACCTTCTTATCAAACTTGCAGAAACATCACTCGCAGATAAGAACTGCTCTACAGAATTAAAAGCTGTTGTTGACCGATATGCTTCTATCGCAGAAGACTTAGGTCTTGATAACGAGATTATCGATGAGATTACAAAAGATCTCACAAAGAGAGTTAACTCTTCCAAGAAAAATCCCGGAAAGTATATGGACCTTCTCAAAGCAGCAGGTGAAGATAACTCTGCAAAGCTCGTTGCTGCATATCTTAAGAGTATCGGCAAGAATGCAGAATACATCGATCCCGCAGTTGCAGGTATGATTCTCAGCGACGAATTCGGTAATGCACAGGTTCTTCCGAAATCTTACAACAAGCTCGCACGCCTTGCTAAAAAGGATTCTATAATGATATTCCCCGGTTTCTTCGGTTATTCCGAGACAGGTGAGGTTGTAACATTCTCAAGAGGCGGAAGTGACGTAACAGGCGGTATTTTGGCCGCAGCAGTAAATGCAGAACTCTACGAAAACTTCACAGACGTTGACTCTGTATACGCAGCAAACCCGAACATCGTTGACAACCCTACTCCTATTCCGATGTTCTCATACGAGGAAATGCGTGAGCTTTCTTATGCAGGTTTCAGCGTACTTCATGAGGAAGCACTTGCTCCTGTATTCCAGAAAGGTATCACTGTTAATATTAAAAATACAAACAATCCTGCAGCTCCCGGTACACTCATCGTTCCGAGCTATGCTTTGAATGAAGAACACAAAAAGTTCCCGGTTGTAGGTATCGCGGCAGACAAAGGATTTATGACACTTCACGTATCTAAATACATGATGAACAGAGAAATCGGTTTCGGCCGTAAACTTCTTCAGGTATTAGAAGAAGCAGGTATCTCCTACGAACACACACCGTCAGGTATCGACAGCATCTCTGTTATCATCCGTGACAAATACTATGACGAAGCGATCTTCGACAAAATAATCAAACAGTTGTATGCAGAACTCGAAGTCGACAAAGTTACACTTGAATTCGACCAGGCAATTGTTATGATAGTCGGTAACGGTATGACTCACTCAATCGGTACTGCAGCACGTGCCGCTTTTGCACTCTCAAATGCAAACATCAACCTCAATATGATCAACCAAGGTTCTTCCGAGGTAAGCATCATGTTCGGTGTCGATGCAAAAGATGCAAAAGCATCAGTACAGGCGCTGTATAAAGAGTTCTTCGCGTAATTCACTGTCCCCCGTATTGTTACAATCTAAAAGCAATACGGGGATTATTTTAAATGCAAGGAATAGAAATAAATATGAAATTCGAACTTAATTCATATAATAAATCAATTTCAAAACAAGATTTAATAGATGATCTACTAAATGTTTCAAAAAGAATCAACGGTAGTTATCTTTCTAGATCTACTTATGAAAAATATGGTAAATATTCTGCAACACCTTATATAAAGAATTTCGGAAGTTGGCTTTCAGCTTTGAAAGCCGCTGGATTAAAAACATATAGAAATCCAAGTGAATACAAAATCATCGATGATAAACTATTAATCGATGATGTTATTAGAATTGCAAAATTGCTAAATCAAGATACCATCACAACAAGTGAATATAAAAAGCTCGGCAAGTATCGTGTTCAGACGGTTCTATCAAGATTTATAACATGGAATAAATTTCTTATTGAAGCAGGTCTCAAACCAACAGAGTATAAAATTGTTACTGATGATGATTTATTTAAAGAGTTAGCAAGAATATGGATGAAAAAAGGATCACAACCTACAACAACTGATCTTCAAAAAGGAAAATCAATATACTCATTAAACACCTATGCACGTCATTTTGGTGGTTTCAGAAATGCCCTTGAAAAATTCATACTTTATTACTCTGAAAATAATGAAATCTATGATAATAATGATTTGAACAAAGAAGATAAAAACGAAAATTCAGACTTGGATACACCTAATAATGCATTAAAATTGACAGAAACTTCTAAGACACCCTCTAACAAACACACTACACCGAGAAATATAAATGCAACATTGCGTTTTAAAGTTCTAAAAAGAGATAATTTTAAGTGTTGCGCGTGTGGCGCATCGCCTGCAAAAAATCCAAATGTAGAATTGCATGTTGATCATATAATTCCTTGGGTAAAAGGGGGAGAAACAACATTAGAAAACCTCCAAACCCTTTGCAGTACGTGTAATTTAGGAAAAAAAGACTTAACTTGAATAACATCAATAAGAAAGGAGCTACCATGAAAAAAATCTTATCAATCAGTGCTGTAGTTTTAATTATAGCAGGAGTATTTGTATGGATTGCATTTTCTTTCTTCTCAGAAAGTCTTGTAATAAAGAATATAAAATCTGACCATTTAAGTGAAAAAGAAATTTCTGAATATTTTCAGGAAAAATTCGTAGCTTACGACTATCTGAATATTTTTGACAAAAAAAACGACGTAATAGTTGTTGATTACGAACACGGTTATACGGTTAATTACTACTCTACACGCGACATTTCCGCGAAAAATGCCGGCTACATTCAGGCATGTATAAAGCAAGCCGGAATCGTAAGCGAAAATGGGCAGGTATTTCCTACGCTCACAAAAATACATTCTGAAACTGATTTCAATAAAAAAGCAGAAATCACCCAGGCAACACTCTATACTGTTTCTTCACAAAAGGCTCAAGCCGAAAATGATGAAACCGATGAATCATTCTACGGATTTAGCGATGGCAGTTCTATCATCAACGGTAGTGACAGACTTAATGTCATTGAAGATTTTGGCGCAAACAAAGAAAACAGCACGGATGAATGGAAAACCAATTGCATAGAGGAAATGCATAACGCTTACATAGAAACCACTAACAAATTTAATAGTAAATAAAATCATAAATTTTTATATTGTCTTTCATATAGCACTTGACAAGTTTACTTTGCAAGCGGTATATTTATGCAAAGTTAACTTTGCATTGGAGGTAATGTTATGGAACGTGATGAAATTTTAAAGAAAGCCGGTAAATCTAAATTTACGGACGAGCGCGAATACGGGATATTAATACAGTCTTATCAGTTAGTGGGAGTCTCTTTCTTTGTAATAATGCTTTTCTTTACAATTATAGAGTTTCTTTATTTTAATAAATCTTTTATTACATCCGCTCTGTTTTTAACATACTTTTTTTGTACTTCAGTCAGCAGTTGGTACCGCGCATTGCGTATAAAAAGAAGAAAACTGCTTTTTATTGAAGCCATCATTGCCACAATAGCTTTCATAATATTGATAATTCTGTTTGTTATGAATGTACATCATACTTTTGAAATCAAAGGAGGATACATATGAACCGTGATGAGATTTTAGAAAAAAGCCGTAAGGAAAACAAAGACGAGGATGAAAGAGAGAAAAATTTACGTTCAAAAGCTGCGATTCCGTTTATAGCGGCATTTGGAATTGCTTTCTTCTTTTTTGTTATTTTTGAACGTCTCGTTCTGAATACAAGTATTATACATCATGTTTTGGGAACAACTCTATTTTTTTCTATATCCGCTGAATTTTGGTTTATTGCAATAGCGATCAAGAGAAGCAAAACTAACTATTTTTCTGCTATATGCTTTACAATATGTTTTATCAGTGAAGTTGCGATGCTGATTATGTATTTAAAGGAAATTTTATAAGGTTAGAATATGGACGACAAACTTACACTACACAATCGACTAAAAGAATTCAGAACGCAGGCCGGACTTTCACAGGCAGATCTTGCAAAATTGGTCGGCGTATCACGAAATACAATTTCCTCTATCGAAACAGGACAATACACACCAACGGCAAAATTGGCACTTGTAATATGTATAGCACTTGATAAAAAGTTTGAAGACGTTTTTTATTTTTAAAAAGGCATTTAGCCGGTATACCGAAAGTAGA
>SVJA01000012.1 GCA_015069195.1 Oscillospiraceae bacterium
GAGAAACTACCGAAATTTATCAGTATGGTCTTTGTATGGCAAAATTCTGGATTCCGCCGCTTCCGTATCTAGAATATATTGATTGCGGAATGTCCTATGTTATAAAACTTGCGGATAACAGTATTTTTGTAATTGACGGTGGTATGTTCACCCAATATGATAAGGCACATTCCGAAAAGTTTCTTGCGTTTCTGAAAGACATAACAAAAGTAAAACCGGGCGAAAAGATTCGTGTATCATGTTGGGCGGTTACTCATGCTCATGATGATCATAATTCAGGTTTTTCGTATTTTACGAATATGTACCACGATGATTTTGAAATTGAAAGGGTATTATTTAATTATCCTGATGAACACAATGAAAACAAGGCTCTTTTGGGTACTGTTGAATACAATCACGGTTCATTTATATGGCTCAGAAAGTATTGGCCTGATGTTGTTGAGATAAAATGTCATACAGGTCAACGTTTTAAACTCGCAAATGCCGAGATTGAAGTTTTGGTATCTCACGAAGATATTGTAGATGCGAAAAACGGAAAGAGTTATGCCGGTGAATTAAATTCAACAACAAGTGTATTTAAACTTTATATCGATGGTGTCGTTATACTTATGCCGGGTGATATGACATCACAGCAGGAAAAAATTGCTGTTGAGACTTTTGATGCTAACGTGTTTAAGTGTGATATTTTACAGGCTCCGCACCATTTCTTTAACAATTTGTATTCTTTTTACAGATTGTGTGATGCTCCGATCATACTGGGTCCGCAGGCTAAAGAGTACACTGCGGTACAACCGTATATGGGTGCATTTGTAAAATTTGTGGAGACTGTTTGCGATAAATTACATTACGGTGGTAATGAAACTGTCGGATATAGATTAGATAACGGTAAAGCCGAAGAGTTTTTCCATGATGAGATTGTCGGTGGAAAATATACGGATTGGCCGTTTATTGAATGATTCAAAGTGTTTTTCTTGAATGTATTAAAAAAATGTGCTATCATTTTGACAGTTTAAAACGAAGATTTAATTTTTGAACGAATATAATAAGAAAGGTGGATGTTGCCTTTTGTGTGTGGATGTGCAAAAGGTAACGGTTATTTATGAGTAAACGCATTTTAAGTTTTGTGCTTATGGTTTGTGTTGTATTTACTGCTGTGACAGCAGGATATGCTTTTCCTGTTGAGAACACTGTAGAAGCGGCGACAACTCCCGTAAACTATAATGTTTTCGAGCAGAATGATACTGTCTGGAAAGATTTTGATCCGTCGGGCGGAGCAGATCCTTGTCCTATCGGACCTCAGGGTTGCGGACTTTTTTCCGTAGCTAATGCAGTTCACTATCTTACAGGTAATACTGTTGATATGAGAGAACTTTCTGTATGGGCTTGGACAAATCAGTACTACAGAGCTGACGGTGCTACATATCGTTGGTTGCTTTATCCCAATCTTGCCAATGCTTTAGGCGGAAAGTACGGATTTACAACTCCTGTTACATGGAAAGGCGGTAAAGCGTCTGATACGCAGCTTCTTAATCACCTTGCAAACGGCGGTACTGCAGTAGGTCATGTATACGGTCACTTTATTTGCCTTGCTGATTATGATGCAGCATCAGGCAGAATTCTTGTACTTGATTCTGCACCCGATTATGAGAGAAGATTTACACAGAGCGGTGGTAGCTGGCTTACGATATCCGAGCTTTCAGGAGAGAGCAGCTATATGATACTTGACGGTTACTGCTTATTGAGCAAAGCTACGGCTTCTATTTCAAACTATACTGCAACGACGTCGGTCGCATCAGGCAGCGGTTCCGTATTCTTTGCAAACGACCACACATCATGGAAATTCGGTGCAGGAAATACCGTTTTCTTTAAAGTCATTCCTGCTTCAGGATATAAAGTTTCTTCGATAACCGTCAACGGAGCTTCCATTGCTGTCAATAATAACGGCGAAACTGCAGCATATGCATTCACAATGCCTTCTGCAAATGCTACGGTAAGTGTTAAGTTTACTACAGGCGGTAAAACTTACAATCCCGCGGCTCTTACTTCAAATGTTGCTTATGATGTAAATGCAGGCCTTGTTGCTCGTGCTGACTGTACTGTCCCCGGTTCATACATAGGTCTTTTCCCTGCAAGTGCAACTACTTACACAAAAGATACTGCTGTATTTTATTATTCGGCACCGCAGTATTGGTATTTCGGAATTGACAGTGCTACGGGTACCCCCTTTGCGACTACACGTCATCTGCAGTGCGGTTTACGCGGAGGAAATTATCTTTCATATGGTGCCGGTTCTTTCAAAGTGCTTTTGTTTACAGTGTCCGGCAGTGCAGTTTCAAATATAGTTAATGTTACATTGTCAGGTACTGCAAGTCATTACGGAGCGTTAACATATATTCCCGGAAATAGTACAAGCGGCGGAGATGACACAACTACTTTGTATACAGTTTCTATTTCGTCGTCAGAAGGTGGAACTGCTCATTTCGGAGACGGTGTTTTGTCAGGTCAGGTTACTGCAGGAACCGTTGTAAACTATCAGGTTGACCCAAGCGAGGGATATGTCGTTTCAAAGATTCTTGTAAACGGTGTTTCACAGACGATACAAAATGACGGCGGAAGTTTTGTATATAACTTCATAATGACAGCTCAGACTACAACTGTTTCCGTAACATTTGCCAAAGCCAAGTCATTCCCGTCAGATGATATTATTTTTGATAATTCGGATTCTGTTTCATGGATTGAGAATTCAGTAATTGTCGATGCGAGTGTAGCTCTTACAACAGATGCCGGCAGTGATACTTTTATGAAAGTGACGGCTAAATCTTCTCCTGATCCGCAGTTTTATATGGATTATTCAAAGATTAGTGCGTTGAATGCTTCTGAATACAAATACATGGTGGTTACTGCCAGAACAACTTCTTCGAATACCTTTGCAAAAATGTATCTCTGTCCGGGAAGTATTACAGGCCCTACAGAGGATTGTACAGCTTCTTGGAATTGGAAAAATGACGGTCTCTGGCATGATTATCTGATAGATCTTTCCGGTAAAACAAAATGGACCGGAAATCTTAATACAATCAGATTTGATTTCTTTGACGGTACAACTACAAGCGGTATGTCACTTGATCTCCGTTCTGTAAAATTCTATAAAACAGCACCGTCGTCCCCGACTATAACAACCGATAAAACTGTTTATACGGTAGGAGATATGATTACAATTACTTACTCAGGTCTTGACAGTCATATCTCTACACAGCAGAACCAGATTCCTTTTATCGCTATATATGCTGAAGGTACATCACCGGGATCTGCTCCTGCAGGTCTCTACACAATGGTAACCGCAACAAGCGGAAATGCTGTTTATCCTACGGATGCAGTTGGTGGTTTGTATTACGGAAAAACTCTCGAACCCGGTACATATACTGCATGGATTGCTTACGATGCACAGGGTACATCAGGTGCATATAACTTGGGTAATGTTCATTATGCGGCAAGTTCTTCTTCGTTCACTTTTGTGATAAAAGAAGCGAGCAGTTCTGTTGATACATCATGCATCACTAATGTCGGCACAGGTGTTGCATCAGGCGAAAGTTCTATAGTTCCGATTGCCGGTACAACTGTTACAAATGCGATTACAGCACTTCAGACATTACTTAACGCTTCGTCTGTTTCTGTAACAAAAGACGGTGCGGCAGTTTCTGCAAATGCTGTTCTCTGTACAGGTATGTCAATTACTGCAGGTGCAAAATCATATACAGTAGTTGTAAAAGGCGACGTCGATTGTGACGGAAGTGCTACTGTTGCGGATGCTTCTGCTGTTATGGCAGGTCTCAGAGGCTCTGCGACTTTGTCTAAGGCAAGCATTGATGCTGCTGCAGAGTGCTCAGGTAACAAAGGTGCTTTGAGTATTTTGGATGTTATGGCAATTCTGAATTATATTTAAAAAGATTATTTATTTCTGATTCTAAGGGTTGTGTTTATATGCAGGTAAAATCGCTGTAAATGCAACCCTTAAAAAAATACTTGAAATCTCAAAAAAGATGTGGTATCTTTTTGTGGTACGCGGAATAGCGTATAGTTTTCACTTGAGGAAATTCTTATGTTAAAGTTATTTGCTGAGAAATTTGCATACTTTTACTTTTACTTTTATTTTTTTGCGTTTGGCTTAAAAAATAAGAGCGTTTTGTGCTGCAAATAATTTTTCTTTTAACTATAGACATAAAGTGAAATTTGATGATGTTTTTGAACTCTTGCAGCGAAAGTTGCGAGAGTTTTTTTATTTATTAATTTTAACGGAGGTTAAATTATGATTGCTGTATTAAAGAACGGAGTTACAAAAGAACAAGCTGAAAGCGTGATTATGTGGATTAAGAGCCAGGGAGTTGACGTCCATGTATCGGAAGGTCAGTACCAGACAGTTTTGGGTCTTATCGGTGACACAAGAAGAATTGATGAGGAACTTTTGGGAAGTCTTGAAATTGTTGAGACGGTAAAGAGAGTTTCGGAGCCTTACAAGAGTGTAAACAGAAAGTTCCATCCTGATGATACGATTATCGATATTAACGGAATTAAAATCGGCGGCGGAAATTTCCAGATTATTGCCGGTCCTTGCTCTGTAGAATCACGTGAACAGCTTTGCGGTATCGCACAGGATATTTGCAAAACAGGTGCCGGACTTTTAAGAGGTGGTGCATTCAAACCGAGAACTTCTCCTTACGACTTCCAGGGACTTAAAGTCGAAGGTCTTGATCTTTTGGTAGAAGCTAAAAAACTTACAGGCATGCCGATTGTAACTGAAATTATGAATGCAAACCATCTTCCTTACTTTGAGAATGTTGATGTAATTCAGGTCGGTGCAAGAAATATGCAGAACTTCGAACTCTTGAAGGAACTTGGTAAAACTGATAAGGTTATCCTTCTTAAGAGAGGTCTTGCAAACACAATAAAAGAATGGCTTATGAGTGCCGAGTACATTATGGCAGGTGGTAACGAGAGAATCATTCTTTGTGAAAGAGGTATCAGAACTTACGAAACACAGACAAGAAATACACTTGACCTTTCCGCTATACCGGTTATAAAAGAGCTTACACATCTTCCTATTATCGTTGACCCGAGCCATGCGACAGGTGTTGCAAGATATGTAAAACCGATGGCTATTGCAGCGGCAGCGGCAGGTGCAGACGGTCTTATGATAGAAGTTCACAACGATCCTTCAAAAGCTTTGTGTGACGGTGCTCAGTCTCTTACACCCGCACAGTTTGCAGATGTTGCAGCAGCAGTTGATAAAGTTCGTAAAATAGTAACGGAAAACTGATAATACGGAGGTTTTAGTTATGAAAGTGGGTATTGTCGGACTCGGTCTCATCGGTGGCTCTGCCGCAAAAGCGTACAAGGCACAGGGTGAGGGATACACAGTATACGGTTACAACAGAAATCAAGTCATAAATGAATATGCAAAGTTGTCAGGTGTTATTGACGAATATCTTACAGATGATAACATCGGAGAGTGTGATCTTTTGATTCTGGCTGTTTATCCGGATGCCGCGATAGAATTTTTGAAAAACAAATCAGCAATCATATCAAAAAATACAATTGTAATCGACTTTTGCGGAACAAAGAAAAAAATCTGCGAGGCGGGTTTTGAGTTGGCTGAAAAGTATGGTTACACATTTGTCGGCGGACATCCTATGGCAGGTACTCAGTATTCGGGTCTGAAATATTCCAAAAAGGACTTGTTTAAAGGTGCTTCAATGATCATCGTTCCTCCTACGAGAAATGATATATCCTTGCTTGCAAAAGTAAAAGAGTACCTTGAACCTCTCGGCTTCGGACGATTCAATATTACAAGTGCAGAGTTTCACGATTCGGAGATTGCATTTACATCACAGCTTGCACATATTGTTTCAAATGCGTATGTAAAGAGTCCCGCTGCACAGACACATAAGGGGTATTCTGCAGGAAGTTACAGAGACCTTACAAGAGTTGCGTGGCTGAATGAAACGATGTGGACGCAGCTTTTCACGGAAAATAAAGAATATTTGCTCAAGGAGTTGTCTCTTTTGATTGATTCACTCAACGAGTACAAAGATGCTTTGGAAAATGATGATGCGGACAAACTGAAAGAGTTGCTCAAAGAAGGCCGCGAATGTAAAGAAAGGGCAGACGGATGAGTATTATTACTGTAAAAAACTCAAAAACATATAATGTGCATATCGAAACCGGTTTGTTTAAATGTTGCGGTGATTTGATAAAAAAAGCTTGCGGCGGAGAAAAAATACTGATAGTTTCGGATGATAATGTATATCCGATCTACGGTAAAGTTTTAACAGACATTTTAGAAAAAGCCGGTTATAAAGTTTGCAGTTTCGTAATCGAGCACGGAGAAAAATCAAAGAATATCACAAACCTTGCAGGGATTCTGAGTTATCTTGCGCAGAATGAATTTACAAGAAGTGATTGTCTCTGTACACTCGGAGGCGGTGTCGTAGGTGACTTGGGAGCTTTGGCGGCCGGTATGTTTAATCGCGGTATAAAGCTTGCGGCAATACCGACTTCGTTGCTTGCTATGGTTGATTCATCGGTGGGAGGAAAAACTGCGATAGACCTTCCGGAAGGAAAGAATCTTGCAGGAATGTTTTATCAGCCTGATATTGTAATTTGCGATCCTGCAATGCTTAGGACTTTGCCGTACGAATTTATGAAAGACGGTTTTGCTGAGGTAATAAAGTACGGCGTTATAAAGTCCGAGAGTTTGTTTAAAAAACTCAATGATGTCGATTTAAAAACTTTTGCAGACGAAAAAGAAAAGGCCGAGGACATTATTTCGGAATGTGTTGCGATAAAGCGTGATGTTGTCGGAGAAGACGAGTTTGACAACGGACTCAGGCAGATACTGAACTTCGGACATACAATTGCTCATTGTATCGAGCTTTTAAGTAATTACGAGATTCCGCACGGAACAGCCGTCTCAATCGGAATGGTATCCATAACAAAGGCATCTGCGCAAAAAGATATTTGCCCCGAAAGTTGTTATGCGGATTTACTGAAACTTACAGAAAAACACGGAATGGCAACACTGTTGCCGTTTGAAAAAAGTGAAATTTTCAATGCGGCACTTCACGACAAAAAACGTAAAGGTAATTCAATAACATTAGTTCTTCCGCTCGGAATAGGCGAATGTGAACTGAGAAAGATACCTGTAGAAGAAATTACTGAATACATTGGAGAGTAAATTATGGACATTACCGTAAAATCTGCAAAGCTAAGCGGCGAAGTAAGTGTTGTTGACTCGAAGTCAGAGGCTCACAGAAAACTTATTTGTTCGCTTTTAAGTTTTGATAAGACGGTGCTTAACTGTAAAAACACATCGGATGATATAAAGGCGACCGTAAGTTGTCTGAAATCACTGGGCGGGGATGTTTTGCAGGATGAAAATTGCATAAATATTGATTCGCAAAAAGGTATAAAAGAAACTGCTGTTTTAAACTGCGGCGAAAGCGGTTCTACGTTAAGGTTTTTCATTCCCGTCGTATGTGCTCTCGGTGTGAATGCCACATTTATCGGTGAGGGCAGACTTCCGGAAAGAACGAATGCGGTTTTAATTGATCTTCTGTCGAAAAAAGGTTGTGTTTTTGACAAGCCTGACGGACTTCCGCTGAGTGTAACAGGAAAACTTGAAAGCGGTATATTTGAAATACCGGGAAATATATCATCGCAATATATTAGTGGATTGCTTTTTGCATTGCCTCTGTCGGACGGAGACAGCGTCATAAAGATTCTCGGAAATACTGAATCGACGCCGTACATAGAACTTACGATTGAAGCATTAAGCGAGTTTGGTATAAAGGCTGACTTTGACAAAGAAAACAATGTAATTCGTGTTTGCGGAAATCAAAAGTACAAAAGTCCGGAGAAAGTAAATGTTCACGGAGATTGGTCAAACGGAGCTTTTTGGCTTTGTCTTAAGGAAATCAGCGGGAATGACATTATAGTTAAAAATTTAAAGGATAACAGCGTGCAGGGCGACAGAGCAATCGTCAGAATTATTGAAAAAATAAAGGCTGCTCATAGCGGTGAAATTGTTACTGTTGATTGTACACAGATACCTGACCTTGTGCCTGTGCTCACTGTATTTGCATCGTCTCGCATAGGTGAAACAGTGTTTACAGGATGCGAGAGACTCAAAATTAAAGAGAGCGACAGAATTAAAACGACGGTTGAAATGATAAACAATCTCGGCGGCGCGGCTGAGGAAATTGACGGAGGCATACGAATTAACGGAAAAGGACGGCTGGCAGGCGGAACGGTTTGGTGCTATAATGACCACCGTATTGCAATGAGCAGCGCAGTTGCTTCGTCGATTTGTGACAAAGACGTAACTATAAAAGGCGCACAATGTGTAAATAAATCATATCCGGGATTTTTTGATAAATTTGAGCGTCTCGGCGCTGTGATTGAAAGGAGTATATGATGTCGGCAGTATTTGGAGAACATATTAAAATATCGATATTCGGCGAGTCTCACGGACCTGCGATAGGCGTAACTGCGGAGGGCTTTGATGCAGGTTTTAAAATAAATGTGGAAGCGCTTCAGGAGTTTTTGAGCCTCAGAGCGCCGGGCGGCAGAATGTCTACAAAAAGAAAAGAACCTGATATTGTGAAGTTTTTATCGGGCGTAAAAGATGATGTGATATGCGGTTCGACATTGACTGCGATTATAGAAAACACGGACACCAGGTCCGGTGATTACAGCAATTTGTATGATATTCCGAGACCGGGACATGCAGACTATACCGCACAGATTAAATATAAGGGTTCACAGGATGTACGGGGCGGAGGACATTTTTCGGGCAGACTTACTGCACCGCTTTGTATAGCAGGCGGAATCGCAAAGCAAATTCTTGCGAAAAAAGGTATTGAGATATATGCCAGAATAAAAAGTATCGGAACTCTTACAGACGAAGCTCCGACGGCATATCCCAAACTTTCTGAAATGAAGAAAATCGACTTGCGATTCCCTGTTTATAATCAGGATAAAGCAGAAGCATTTGAGAACATAGTCGAGGAAGCCAGAATGAACGGCGATTCGCTCGGAGGCGTTATAGAGTGTGCTGTTTTCGGTGTGCCGGCAGGTTTCGGAGGTCCTTTGTTTGAAGGTATCGAGGGACGCATTTCGCAGGCTGTTTTCGGTATTCCCGCAGTAAAAGGCATAGAATTCGGAAGCGGTTTTGACGGCAGTAAAATGTACGGCTCGGAAAACAATGACGGTTTTTATTTTGACGATGAAGGCAATGTAAAAACTTACACAAACAATCACGGCGGAATCTTAGGAGGTGTATCAAGCGGAATGCCGATTTATTTCAGCGTAGCGTTCAAACCGACACCGTCGATTGCAAAAAAACAAAAAAGTATCAGTCTGAAAAATAAAGAAAATACGGATCTTGAAATAAAAGGCCGTCATGATCCTTGTGTAGTATTACGAGCGGTACCGTGTGTTATATCCGCTGCAGCACTCACAATATATGATTTATTAAAAGAATAATTTTTCGGAGGCATAAAATGAGTATTAAAGATTTAAGAAACGAAATTGATGAAATTGATGAGAGTCTTGTAAAACTTTTCAAAAAGAGAATGGAAGTATCTTCTGACATCGCAGCGTACAAAAAGGAACACGGCAAAGCGATTTATGATCCGGAAAGAGAAAGAGATCTTCTTCTGAGAGTTTCAGATCTTGCCGGGGAGACCGCAGGAGACTACACATCCGTTTTGTATTCAACGATTATGGAGCTCAGCAAATCATATCAGCACGGTATACTTTTCCCGCAGTCAGAACTCAGAGAAAAGGCTGACAAGGCACTTGAAGAGACTGATAAGGTATTCCCGCGAAGCGCAATCGTTGCATGTCAGGGCGTAGAAGGTGCTTTCTCTCAGATGGCTTGTACAAAACTTTTTGATTGCCCTCATATAATGTATTTCAATAATTGGGACGGCGTATTCAATGCAGTAGAAAAAGGTCTCTGCAAATACGGAATTCTTCCTATCGAAAACAGCATCGCAGGTTCTGTAAACAAAGTTTACGATATGATGATAAAGCACAATTTCAACATCGTAAGAAGCACTCGTGTAAAAGTTGACCACAATCTTCTTGCAAAAAAGGATGTTAAACTTTCCGAAATCAAAGAGATTTTCTCACACGAACAGGCTATTACACAATGTTCAGAGTTCCTTAAAACTATTCCGAATGTAAAAATAACAATCTGTGAGAATACTGCAACAGCCGCAAAGATGGTAGCAGAATCTGACAGAGCAGACATTGCTGCACTTTCTTCAAGAGCTTGTATTGAACTTTACAATCTTAAGTGCATTGCAGAAAGCGTTCAGGACAGCGGAAATAACTACACAAGATTCATTTGCATTTCAAAGAATCTTGAAATTTACCCCGGTGCCGACAGAACAAGTATTATGATCGTAACATCACATAAGCCCGGTAGTCTTTACGGTGTAATTTCAAAATTCAATGCGCTCGGACTTAACCTGCTCAAAATCGAGAGCCGTCCGATTCCGGGAAGAGACTTCGAATTCTCATTCTATTTCGACTTCGAAGCATCAGTATACGATGAGCGTTTCGGCAAAATGCTTGCTGAACTTGAAAACAGCGTTGAAGGATTCAGATACTTCGGTACATATTCGGAGGTTGTATGATAAAAGCGGAAAGTGAACTTCGCTGCGGACTTTTAGGAAGAAAACTCGGACATTCATTTTCTCCGCTGATACATTCTTTTGCAGGAGACTACAGCTATGAACTTTTTGAAGTTGAGCCGGAAAATGCAGACGATTTCATAAAGAATGGTGCATACGATTGTATAAATGTTACGATTCCATACAAGGAAAATGCTTTCAGATGTGCCGATGTTCTTTCCGATGAGGCTAAGGCAATCGGTGCCGTAAATACTCTCGTAAGGCGTGACGGCAAGATTTACGGATACAACACAGACTATTTTGGTTTTGTTGCTTTGCTTAATAAAAACGGAATCGACCCGTGCGGTAAGAATTGCCTGGTTCTCGGTACGGGCGGAGCTGCAAAAATGGTTGTTTTTGCTCTCGGAAAACTCAATGCAAAAAGTATAACCTCAGTTTCGAGAAGCGGTGAAATAAACTATAAAAACGTTTATAAGGAATGTTCTGACACCGAGATTGTTATAAATACAACTCCCGTGGGAATGTACCCCGAGATTTCAGATTCTCCTATAGACATTTCGAAGTTTGAGCAATGCGAGGCTGTTGTGGATATAATTTACAATCCTTCTGTCACAAAGTTACTGTTTGATGCTAAAAGATGTGGGATGAAAACCGCAAACGGTCTTTATATGCTTTCGGCTCAGGGTATAAAAGCCGGAGAATTCTTTACAGGAAGAAAGATACCTGATGATGTGATTGATAAAGTTACCGACGCTGTAGAGCAAAAGACTAAAAATATCGTGCTTATCGGTATGCCGGGGTGTGGCAAGAGTTATATCGGCAGTAAAGTTGCGGAAATGCTCGGCAGAGAGTTCGTTGACATTGATAAAATTATTGAGGAACGCGAAAATCGCCCGATACCGACAATTTTCGAAAAAGACGGAGAAGATTATTTCAGAAAAATTGAAACTGCCGTAACTGCCGAATTTTGTGCTAAGAGTGGGCTTGTAATTGCTACAGGCGGCGGAGTAGTGACGCGAGAGGAAAATTTATTCCCCGTAAAATGTAACAGCATGGTATGTTATGTAAAACGACCTTTGAGTAATCTTCCAACAGACGGCAGACCTCTTTCACAGAAAACACCTGTTGAAGTTCTTTTTTTACAGCGTAAAGAAAAGTATGAATCGTGGTCTGATTTCTGCATAGAAGTGCCGTGTTCAGATGATGGTATATCAGAAGATGTAGCGGTGGAGTGTGCTAATAATTTAATAGAGAGTTTATAATTTTGAAACATTTCGACTGTTGCTATATTATTTTAGCACTTGAAAGTGTTTTGCTTTTTAATGTACAATATCAGTGTGTATAGGTATAAGTATGCCTTGCACGCTGATATTGTTATTTTTAGTTATATTTTGTAAAAATTTTAACTTCATTATTTAAATTTTCAAAGGGAGGATTTTTGTATGAAGCGTATTTCAAGTTTAGGCAAAAAACTTCGATCACTGGTACTTATTCTGTTTGCTGTGGTTACTTTGGTAGCAGGCGGATTTGCTATGGGCAATAATGGGTCGGATGTTGTTTTGCAGACAACGGAGGCTGCTGATCCGGGATGGAAGTGTTATTTTGGTAAGGCGTATAATAATTCAGCGCATACCACTCAAAATACAGGACGTCATTCAGGTGAGCATAACGTGACGCCTAAGGACGATCATTGGCATTACACTAACTTTATTGCAGATTCCTCGGATGACCCCTATTTTTATGTCGGTAAGACTAAATACGATCTAGCCGGTAGTGGTCTGGGCAGTATAGATGCTGATGATTTAAAATATTTGGTTATCAGGTACTATGCCCAAACGCAGGGAAAATTCATGATGTATTTTGGTACAACTGCTGATCCGAATGCCCATCATACAAGTAACTATGACTTTATTCCTGACAGTAAATGGCATGATATAGTTATAGATATGTCTGTTTATTCCGGATGGACAGGTACAATAAATTCTTTGCGAATGGACTTCCTTGAGTTTGGAGCGTCCGAGTATGTGTATTTGTCTTTTATTGCAGCGTTTGATACTGTTGAGCATTTAACTTCTTGGGCAAAGTCTTCAATTGTTATGGGGCAGAAGAAAGAAGATTCCGGCACAACTCAGACGGTAGAGAAGGAAAATCCTGTACATACCGAAACTATATATTTTGGTGGTACGAATGGTACATCGAGTTTACCGGCTACTGCCGGTGAGCTTAACAAGGTTACAACTCCCGGCTCAGGTGATTTTTCAGGGTGGAGATGTATATTCTGTGTAAAAGAAGGTTCACGCTATCGCATTGTTGATTATAAGCTTGAAGGAGCGTCTGCAGGAGGTGCTTTTACCGTTGCATCATTTTTCCAATCTTATTCTACCGGTATAGTAATTGCAACAGCGAATCCTGCCGGTAGTAATTTTAAAACTTTATGGAATTATATTTCACAGGAAAATTACATAAAAATCTCAGGAACTAAGCTCACTGTATATAAAGTTGTTATGGAGAATGTGACGATTTATAATTACCCGGATATTGCTGCAGGAACCGTTACCGACCATAATGCGCTTACTACCACTAAGATGACAGGAACTGTGTCTGTCGGAGGCGGCAGTACAAAAGATCCTGTAGGTACCGATCTTTCTGAAAGACGTTTTTATCGAAGCAATCTTTCTCAATATTTGACAATGACCGGTGACACTACTTCGATGAAATTTACATGTAAAAACGCAGCCGCAATGTATTCAATTACGCTTCCTGACAGGACAACAGGTAAGGTTGTTGCTAAAGTCGGAGTTTATTATTCCAGTGATTCTCATGCCACCCAAAATAACAAAGATGGTGCTATCCAGTGGACATATCTTCCTAACGGATCTGACAGCACAGGCGTAGAAATTAATTTTCAGGATTCTTCGACTGTATCGCTTGGTTCTTATTATAATCAGGATTTGGGTTCTACGGGTTATGCCGACGAAGACGGTGATACAGGTACTGTAAATGCTGCCGTGTACAAAGGTAATGATAAATATCAGTATACGGGTAGTTTTGCACATCAGGTACTTCCTCCCGGAAAATATCAGGCGCGTCTTGAGTATGATGTATTGTTTAATAAGTATGTTAAGGTGAAATGTACAACCGGTACTCATATTGTTGCAGATCCTTTTGACGGTGCCAATTTGCGTGAGTGGCCCGGTGCAGGTGTTGCGAAGAAGTTTGGTACTGATACAACAGTTACAGATACTGACAGTTTGATTACAACGATTCCTTTGAATGTGGATATTTATGTCGGCTACGATGATACGGATAAACGAAAAGCAGAGTGGTGGACAGAAAAAGTTGATGTCACAACTACTGCAAGCTCCGGAACAATGGCTCTGTATGGCGGCGTGTTTCATGCTTCTGAAGGCGGCAAAGCTTAACACAAAGATCATGTATGGCGTGTTTGTAAGGTAAACATTGACGGCGTGTTGCATGAGGGATGGGTAGATACATATTATACCAATTATTCTACTGTTATCGCGACATCTTCGAATATAAAGACTACATCTACATCTACTTCTATGGCTGATTTGGTGATGGTTCCGAGAAAAATGATGCGAACCGATCCATACACATATAACTATGGACATTGGGAGCCGTTTACTTATCAGAAAGCTAAATCATCTGACTTTGCAGTCAGATGGACATGGTCGTTTAATTCGGAGGATAATGTTAAGGCTTTTGCAAAATCATACAAGCCTGATGATAACGAAAAACCAAACTCTTATTATTCAAGTGCTCAAGTAGAATTTAATACTGGAAAATTCTTGACGCTCACTTCTACTGCGACAGCTGATTCCCTTAAATCTTTTTATATGGGTCATTTGTTTACTAAATCACTTACATATGATGATTATGATGTGGATAAGGACGCCGGTTGGATATATGCCAATGCGATAAAACCTGCTACGAAAGGTCTGTGCCGTGTAGACTATGATGATCCGGTGAACTCGAATAACGCAAACGGAGCCGGTACGAAAAATGCATTTTTCGGTATCGTTTACAGAACACAGGATAAAGTTGCCGCAACGAATAATATGTATGTTGCATTATGTGCCAATGATACCAAAACGGCCGGTGTTGACTATAGTTATGTGTCGATGGTTTGTGACGGACAATGGCATACCGCTGCGATAGATATCACTGCGAATCCGGAGTGGGCGCGTACCTCAGAGCAGAATAATAATAACGGTATAAGATATAATGATATGGTGTATATGCTTATACGACCGTTTAGTACTGATACAATCGTAGGCGGTAAGTCAATTGATATTGCTGCCGTAGGTATTTTTTCCACAGCTGAGGAAGCGCAGTCGTACGGTGATGCATATATTTCAACGAATGGTCTTGACAGTGCTAAAGGTCTTGTAAGGGTTATCACAAATACAGGAGGTACGGTTACTCTTTCAAAGGGTGGTTCAGGTACTTTGAGTAGTGATTCTACATATATTACAGGTGTATCTGCCGGTTCTACTTTTAAAGTAAACGTTGCTCCTGATGCCGGATACTACTGTTCGAAACTCTGCTGGAGACCGACCGGTTATACATTAAACGGCGGTAATTCAGGTGGTGTAAAAACTACATACTTTTCAGCCGGTTCTGCAGGTAACTCTTCTACCTATGCCGCAGACCATGCAAATGTTGTAGAGTATGTAGACGTACTTGACGGTAATTTTATGAATAACGGTATGTTTACCGGCGGTACTACGAATACCCCTGCTAACTGGCAGAATACTACTTGGGGTGATACAGTCATCGCTACTTCAGGTCAGATAAAGGCATATAATGCGGCTCTCGTAAAAAAGTATAAGGACGATATTACGGGTAAAACAGCACCTGTCGATATTCTCGATATGGCTGTCAGATCCAAAGTAAACAAAGTGGCAACTATACAGACTTTTATAAATAATCTTTGTTCAAAAGAAGATGCAACGGCATGGGGGTTATCTGCGGCTTACGATAACCGCAACTATGCAAATATTGCTAAACAAGATAAGGTTATATACGGAGTTGTAACTCAACGTGCCAATATCAGAGCGCTGCCTACTGCGGAGTCATACATTCCGGATGATGGTGATCATGATGTTGTACAAGAAGCCGGTCTTCCTTATGCTACTGCTGTATGGGTTCTACATACATCCACCGACGGTGCGTTCTATTTTGTTCAAACACCTTATTACAAGGGATGGGTAGATGCTACATGTATAGCGACTACTACTTCATACAAAGATTGGATAGAATTTGCAGATCCTGCTATTCGCGGTGACATTATAGTAACTATTGGTTGTTATAAAACTGTAAATGGACAGAAAGCGGAGATGGGTTGTGCTTTCCAGCTTGTGAGTTCTTCTGATACTGGTTACACAATTAAGGTGCCTATAAAGAATGCTGACGGGTCTCTCGGAACAAAAGATGTTTCTATAAATAAAGATTACACAAACAAAGGTTATTTGCCTTATACTTGGAATAATTATATTGCTCGGGCTTTTAGATATCATAGTAAAGAATATTCTTGGGGTGATGAATCTTACGGTCAAGTAGACTGTAGTGCGTTTGCTATGTATGTTTTTAAAGCATTCGGATTCCAGATAATGCGAAAGTCCGATGATCAGATTGGAACCGGATATACTACGCTAATGAACAGCAAGACTTACAGCAGATCGACAGATGGTTATTATGACCTTGCTAAGTTCGGTGGTACGCCTATGATTCTTGCAGGAGGCGGTCATACTGTTCTTTATCTCGGTTGCGTAGGTGAGAAACATTATGTTATAGAGGCGGCTGTCGGAGGCAAGGTAAATGTTAATCAATTAACATCCACTGAGCTTACTCAGATGTGTAATTACACAATAATGGCTCCAAATAACTATCTGGAAGATGCATATGTAAGACAATACTTAACAGGTACTGCTAAGACGTTTACTGCTACACTTGAAACTCCTTCATATAAGAATTCAAGCGGAACAGGATATACTTCTTCAACAAAGTATACTCTTAACCATACGGTAGATGCTGTTCCTTCCACTTCACTTGATAACGGCACAACTAAATATGATCAGTATGTTCTCAACTCCGGCGGTCGTGATATTTACGTATGGGCAGAGTTCACGAAAATTTCCAATGAAGTTGCTCTGGATATACAGATAGAAGTTCCGGATGGTTATGGTTATGCTGACAAAGATTTTGGTAGTGTCCGGTTTGCTAACAATATGAAGACTTATGCGACTGTCGTAGCGAAAGAGTACAATACAACGCAGGCTGCCAGACTTGTTGTGTACAAAGGTTACAGAGTTAAAGCTATTGAGATAGAAGGTAGTGTGACGAGGTCTACTGCAAGTGTTACGGTGGGCGGTACAGGTGCCGTAGATACATCGATTACTGCTACATATACGCATGAGGGAAGAGGCAGTGCTTCTGAGTCATTGACCGTAGGCAGTGCTGATACAAACAAATTGTTGATTTCCATTGATGAGCGGGATTATTTTAAACCTACCGGTGACGGTACAGTAAGGTATATTATAGAACCTATATCTTATACCATACAGTACAATTCAAACTATCCGAAGGATTCCGGTGTTTCCGATACAACGGTAACCGGTACGCATTACTATAACTGTACCGGTAATGTAATCGAAGGCAATGCAGAGTTTGTTGTTTCTGAGGGTCCCGGTGATAAGTGGTCGAAGAAGTATACTTTCAGTGCCGGAGATAACTATAGGTTTATGGGCTGGTCTAATAATACAAGCGGTGCCGACGGAGTTGCTTCTCGTTATTCAGATACTACCAATGAGAGTAGTGTTCAAAATTTGCTTTCATCTACCGGTACATATAACTATTATGCTAAATGGGCGCCTGTAAACTATAATCTTTCCGTGGATTTTATTTCACAAGTTGACAGAGAATTGGTCGGAACACCCGAAGGTTTCAAAGTGGTAGTGGGTGGTAAAGAACTCAAAAACGGTGAAGTTGAAACTACTCAAACTGCATCTGTCATTCCTCTTTCGACATTTACGGAAACAAACTGTGATGCTACATATGACTCGACTAAGAAAATTTTGTCGATAAAGTCTACTGCTACATCCGGCGTATATTGTGATGTAACATTTTCAAATAAAAATATTCGTTCAAATTACGAATATATGACAATTACATATAAGATGTCCGGCGCTACTATGAAAGACCGCTTAGTGTTTGCTGTTGATGATTCTGATTATAATGATTTCAGCCAATTAACAGGAGCTGGGACGCTTAATTGTTTGTATGCAAATTGGATAGCTGACGGTGAGTGGCACACTATGTCAATAAATCTGGGTGAAATGAATATTTTCTATAACAAAAACAGAAATCTGACCGGTATACGTATCCCCGGAAGTAAGACAAACGGTGCATCTCTCGATATATCTTCAATTAAGTTATGGAAGAGTAAGCCGACCGTTTGGGGTGAGAGTACTGTTTCTAACAGTTCTTCTGAGGCAACTACTGCGCTCAAAACACAGGGAGACTATGGTTTTTCTCACAGGCTTAACAAGGGTACTACCGTGAATGTCGTTTCTGCACAGCAAGCTGACTACGGATTTGTTATGGATCTTCAGAAAGCTTATTTGGTGTTTAGAAAACTAAATAAAAGCACAAGCGATCCTGTATTTTCAAAGGCTGAATATGAGGCAAGCGAGTGGTATGATATCGGTACTTATACGACAGTTACGGTAAACGGAGTCAGTTTGCGTTGCCTTGATGTTTCCGACTACATAAAAAATCATACGTTTGATATGTCTGCTGCAAACTTCACAATGCCTGCCCATGATGTTCAGCTGATATTTGTATGCGACTATATGAAGTATACTGTTAAAGTCTTTACATATACTGCCGGTGTGTCATACGACGCTATTGATGAGAGTGTAAGTGTGTCTAACACGGATTCTACGCCGTCAAAAGCTTTCACCGAAGCAACGGTAACTATCGAATCTTCAAAGAACAACGGTATAATAGGTCGTTACGGCAGTACAGTGAAACTTTCGGTAAGCTCAATCACAAGCGGTAAGAAGTTCCTTGGTTGGTACGAGAAAAATCCCGACGCGACCAATACAAGCGGTAATGCATATGGTAAGCTCATTTCGACAAGTACATCGTTTACATTGTCAGAAAGTTTGCATAAGAATATGGAAATTGTGGCAGTATTCGGTTCGAGTACTTCTACAAACACAATATTTAATTTCTGTAATGCATCAGGGCAGGTTATACAGACGATTATTGCAGCACAGAAAAAATATATTCCGATTACGAATATTACGGCACGTCCGTACAAGACAAATTATGTGTTCAGTGGTTGGCAGCTTTTGAAAAATGCTGATAAGTCTGATTATGAAACAGTGACTTATAACAGTAAAACTTATTACAAGGTAGACGGTCCCACACAACCGGCATATACTTATAAATACAGCGTTCTTTACGAGGATAAGAACTGTACAAAACCGGCATACATTTACACCAGCGGAAAGGGTACGGTTTATATCGATGCCTGTTATACTCAGGTTGATTCTAAGGATGTTGTGGTTGAAGTTTTAGAAGGCGGTACGGTAAATGGTACAAATAAGGTAACTGTTCCTCGAAATACCACTGTTACGCTTAAAGCTACAGGTAGTGGTACATTTAAGGGTTGGATAGATAAGGAAAAAACTTCAAAAGTTTTCATAGAGGGTGCATATTACGACGGTACATACTATTATCCTTATATCAGTTACCAAAAAAACTATTCGTTTAAAGTTTTGCGACAGATAAAGTTAATTGCAATCTATGATGCTGATGCAGCCAAGGATAATGTTCCAATGGTACATATGCCTATTTATTTACAGCGAGTCGATATGGGTTCTTACTATAGGTACACTGTTGTAGGATTTTTGACGATGACTCCGTCTGCCAAGTATACCATTTTGGAATGGGGCGCGTTATTCTTTATGGCACCTGATGCGAATACTAAGCCGACAACGACATCTTACGATCCGGCGACCGGTGAAACAACAACTAAAAATATACTTACAACGGCAACGCCTTCTACTTACTTGCAGAAGATAACTAACTCCGCTTCTGATCAGATAAGTACGGCAGGACAGTTTTCTGCGGGTGTTAATGTTCAAAACGCACGTACAATGTATGTTCGATTGTATTGCAGATACTCGTATGTAGATTCTGATACAAATGAGACGGTGTACGTGGTAACATACAGTAACACTATTCAAAGAGCAATATCAGCATATTCTGCTTCTGACGCAACAGACGGTGTTGAATTCCCGAGCAACTATTATGGTACAACGATTCAGGACTATAAACCGAGTGATTATGAGAATTTGTTCTAAGAAAAGTTATTAAGATAAAGCCCTCGAAATTGGGTCGATATCCAATTTTGAGGGCTTCCTTATTGACTTTTTTAGTTATACTTAGCAGAAAAAAGGTAAAATATTTAAATTACGAAAATGCCGGTGGTTTTCCTTTTACTTCCGTAAATCTGCTGTTTTCGGGTGACGGCTCTGACATACTGAAATACATTTTTGCAGCTTTTGTTGTGCCGAAATCGCAGTTTGAACCTGTGCATTGAACTTTATTAAAGGCCTCGCGGAACATTGCATTGTGTGCTTCTTCGCGGTTGAGCAAAAAGTCGATTGTTTCTTTAACTTTTTTATCGTTTATTTGCCGGTATAGATACTCATAAACCACCTTTGCGCGCTGTTCCGATGCAATGTTTGACAGCAGATCTGCGCACAAATCGCCTGTGACGGTTACGTAGTCACCTGTCCATGAGTATCCGGATGCATTTACAAGTCCTGGATTGAGACCGAGCTGCACGTGTGTTTGGATTTCACCGGCAGGCACAGACAGAGCATCTACGTAGTGACCGTTCAGAAGATTGATAGTCTGCGAAATCATTTCAAGGTGGCTTAGTTCTTCTGCGGCAATGTCCATAAAGAGGTCTTTGATTTCCGGGTCTTTGATTCTGAAACTCTGCGACATATACTGCATTGCGGCTTTGAGTTCGCCGTTACCACCGCCGAGTTGTTCTTGCAGAAGAGCGGCATACTGCGGATTTGGTTTTTCAATCGCAACAGGATGAAATAGCTGTTTTTCGTGTTTAAACACGGGGATCACTTCCTTTTGATTTAATATTTTTATAATCTCCACATTTTTTCGTCGTATACCATTGCTTGAATTTTTTCTGAAATTGTAATAATACCGCACAAGCCTCATATATTTAAGTGAAAACAAGTTCCCCGCGAGAAAACGACGCCGGAACGTTAAATTTTTACACTTAAAATTTGAGGAGGTTTTGATAGGTGGACAGATACGATATATACCAGCAAATTGCAGAACGAACAAAAGGAGATATTTATATCGGCGTTGTAGGACCGGTAAGGACAGGAAAGTCAACTTTTATTAAACGATTCATGGATTTGCTTGTTATACCTAACATTGCAGATACATACGAAAGGGATCGGGCGATTGACGAGCTTCCGCAGAGCGCAGCTGGTAAGACCATTATGACAACGGAGCCGAAATTCGTTCCAAACGAGGCGGCAAGTATTGTTATCGGTGACAGCATTCAGATGCGTGTCAGACTTGTTGACTGTGTGGGTTATCTTGTTGATAATGCACTCGGTTATCTTGAAAATGATGTGCCGCGAATGGTTGATACGCCGTGGTTCGAGGAAAAAATTCCGTTCGGTGAGGCTGCTGAAATCGGTACACAGAAAGTTATAAACGAACATTCCACAATAGGCATTGTAATCACAACAGACGGAAGCATTACTGATATTCCGCGTGAAGATTATCTTAAAGCAGAGGAAAATGTTATCTGCGAAATGAAGAAGACAGGAAAGCCTTTTGCCGTATTGCTAAATTGCACCGATCCGGAGAGTGAAGCGGCGTGTGAACTTAAAAACTCACTTGAAGAAAAGTATTCCGTGCCGGTTATCCCGATAAATTGCAGTATGATGGATTCGCAGGACATTAACGAGATTATGAAAACCATTCTTTATGAATTCCCCGTGTGCGAAATCGGTATAAACGTTCCTCAATGGATGGAAAGTCTCGGATATGACGAAGATTTGAAAATGCTTTTGGTTGATGCGATAAAAGAAGCTTTTTGCGATGCTGATAAGTTCAGAACTGTTAAGGGTTGCACAGAGAAACTTTCGGAGTACGGATTTATAAAGCAGGCTATCATAACGAAGCTTGATGCAGGTAGCGGCAGTGCGCTTATTGAAGTTTCAATGCCGGATGAATTGTTCTACAAAATTCTTTCCGACAGGTCAGGTCTTGATATCACCGACGATAAGGCTTTGATTTCAATGATTAAAGAACTCGGCAGAATAAAGCGAGAACACGAACGCCTTGAGAATGCTTTGCGCGAGGTTGAACTCAAAGGTTACGGCATCGTGATGCCGACAATGGAAGAAATGCAGTTTGAAGAACCTGAGATAGTGAAGCAGGGCTCAAGATTTGGTGTCAAATTGCGTGCAAAAGCTCCGTCGATTCATTTGATGAAAGCTTCAATAGAAACGGAAATATCGCCGTTTGTGGGCACAGAAAAGCAATCTGAAGAGCTTGTTAACAGAATCATCAGTGAATTCGAGGAAGAACCGACTCAAATCTGGTATTCAAACCTCTTCGGAAAACCTCTAAATGAACTTATGGGCGAGGGTCTCCAATCAAAACTCAATGCAATGCCGGACGAGGAACGTCTGAAACTTCGAGACACCGTGGAACGTGTCATAAACGAAGGCAGCAACGGTCTTGTCTGCATAATATTGTAATATTTTTACTCATCCGTGGACTTTTTTTGTGTCTTACGGATGAGTTTGCTTTTTGAGCCGTTTAATTATAGACATCGGTTCAAAAAAATGATAGAATTTTTAAAATAAATTGCACGGAGGAAAAATTATGAAAAATCCTAACTTAGATACATTTCCGCTTGGTTTCTGGTGTACGACAGATGTAAGCTCTGCTACCGATAATGATGTCAAAGATTGGAAAGAACTTGGCATGTCACTTGTTATGGGACACGGCTATGATTACAAAAAAGATAAAAAAGAAGACTTTATAAAAATGCTTGATGCAGCACACACAGAAGGCATAAAAATTATACTTTGCGACCACAGAACAGAGTCGAGAAATATATATAAGCATAGTGAAGAAAAATATATTTCTGATTTGAAAGATGTTATAAATGATTTCGGAAGTCATCCGGCTGTTTGGGGTATTCACATCGGTGACGAGCCGTGGGATGAGCAGGAGCACAAAGCTTTTTACCGTGCTATGGAACTTGTTCGCGAACTTGCTCCCGGATTAGAACCTTATGCGAATTTGCTTCCGCATTTGCCCGGTGTTTTGGAAAAAGTCGGTAAAAACAGCTGGACTGAGTATCTCGACGAATTTATAACAAAATCTAAAGCAAAGTTTATTTCATATGATTGTTATGTTCAGATGATTGAGGACCCAATCGGAGTTGAGGTATATTACAGTACATTGAAAGATCATGGAGATGCTTCTAAGAGACATGATATACCGTTCTGGACAATTTTGCTTGCGGTTCCTCATTTCCATTACAGAAATCCGAGTCTTGACGAATTCAGATGGCAGCTTAATACTGCAGTCGCCTGCGGTGCAAAGGGTATTTCGTGGTTTTATATTTATCAGCAGGAAATCTGGAATAGTAACTATAGAAATGCACCGGTAAATCAGATTGGCAGAAAAACTGAAAATTATTATCGGATTTGTGATGTTCAAAATATTTTCAACCGTACAATAGGTCCTGTTGTAAATAAACTTGATTGGGAGAAAACATATCATATCGGAAAGGCTTACGGTGGATTTGAACTCTTCGAAGGTGATGAAGAAGTTGCAAAAGACGACAGCGGCGCTGAAATGATTATGACTTACTTTACAGATTCAGATGGCACTCGATATATTTTACTTGTGAATAATTCTATGACAAAAGATGTGCTTTACACATTGCAGATAAAAGGCAGTTTTACTAAGGCGGAAGAACTTATGCACGACAATATATGGCGTGAAATGGCAGGTCTTCTTTTTGATGACGGTCAGGTTGAGAAAACTGACGATGTGACAAAAATTCCTCACTGGTATGCACCGGGACAGGCGATTTTATATAAGATAACACGTTGATGAAATTGTTAAAAGTTTTGTAAAAACTCATCGAAAAATATTGACTAAAATGTAATTTAGTTGTAAAATGATAGAAAATTTTTGGGAGGTTGTTACTATGGATAACAAAATTGTATTTGGTATTTTGTGTATTCTCTTCAACTCAATCGGTGTTCCTTGCTTTATTCAGGGAAATGTTAAGTCCGGTATCTTGAGAATTGTACTCGGTGTTGTTACATGTGGCATTATCGGTTTCATCAATGAAATCATGGGTATCATTCTCGGCATTCAGGTTTTGACAATGAGCGACGAAGAGTATGCTGAGAAGAAGGGTACTATCACAAAGGGTATTCCTGCTTAATTTTGTATCTTAATTATAAGTACATAAAACAAAAACGCTTTTTCCGGAAAGGAAAAAGCGTTTTTGTTTTATATCCGTAATATTATTTGCTTGAAGCTTTTATGAAAGCCTCAAATAATTTTTCTGTTTCGCCGCCTTTGTCCCACAAAAACTCAGGATGCCATTGCACACCTACGATAAAATTGTGGTTTTCGGAATAGATGGCTTCGATGATTCCGTTATCTGAAATTACACCGGCTTTAAAACCGGGAGCTAAATCTTTTACTGCCTGGTGGTGCATACTGTTTGTAGATATTTTATCTTTGCCGAAAAGTTCGCTGAAATACGTTTTTTCGATAACATTTGAGGAATGTGCAAAGTTTTCGTAGGGTGGTTGTTGTTTGTGTTTATCTAAAGGAATTTTTTCTGCCGTAAATGACGGAATATCCTGAATAAGTGTACCCGCTGCCGCAACATTTATAAGTTGGATGCCTCTGCAGATGCCCAGAATCGGCAAGTTTTTTGAAACAGCATATTTATACAGTTTTAACTCGAATTCATCGCGGTCATCACAAATTTTACCGCAAGCTTCCTGTGTTTCTTCACCGTAGTATTTCGGATTCACATCTTCTCCGCCTGAAAAGAGTATTCCGTTAAGCAGTTCGACTATTTCCGGTAATTCTGTATTGTTTTCATCATAGCAAAGCGGTACGGGAACGCCCCCGGCTCGTATAATGCTGTCAATATAATTTCCTCTGATTGTGAAATACGTATCTTCTCTGTGATTTAATGTTATTCCTATAAGCGGTTTCTTCATAATTTTACCTCAAATTCGTGTTTTTTCGACTATTAAACAGTTTACAATAAAGACACTTTCGTCTATAATTGATAAGGTTATTTTACTACAAAATTGTTTGGAGGTCACTATGGGAAAAGATAATAAATCAAAAATGGTCGAAGCCATTACTTCCATGGATGAAGATTTTGCAAAATGGTACACAGACGTTGTTCTGAAAGCCGAACTTATTGATTATTCGAGCGTAAGAGGATGTATGATTCTCCGACCTTACGGTTTTGCTATATGGGAAAATATTCAGAAGATTCTTGATGGTATGTTTAAGGCTACAGGTCATGAGAACGTTGCTATGCCTATGTTCATTCCTGAGAGTCTTTTGCAGAAAGAAAAAGATCACGTTGAGGGATTTGCTCCCGAGGTTGCTTGGGTTACACACGGTGGTTCCGAGCAGCTTACAGAGAGACTTTGTGTAAGACCTACATCGGAGACTTTGTTCTGTGATCACTTTTCAAATATCGTACAGTCTTACAGAGATTTGCCGAAACTTTATAACCAATGGGTAAGTGTTGTAAGATGGGAAAAGACTACAAGACCTTTCCTTCGTTCACTTGAATTCTATTGGCAGGAAGGACATACTGTTCACGCTACTGCAGAAGAGGCAGAAGAAGAGACAGTAAGAATGCTCAATGTTTATGCAGACTTCTACAGAGATGCACTTGCTATTCCGGTTATTAAAGGTCGTAAAACTGACAAAGAGAAATTTGCCGGCGCTAATGCTACATATACCATCGAGTCTATGATGAAAGACGGTAAGGCTCTCCAGTCCGGTACAAGCCACAACTTCGGTGACGGTTTTGCTAAAGCTTTTGATATTCAGTTTACTGATAAGGACAACACTCAGAAATATGTTCACGAGACATCATGGGGTATGAGTACACGTACTATCGGTGCTATCATCATGGTTCACGGTGATGACAACGGACTTATGTTGCCTCCTGCTGTTGCTCCGATTCAGACAGTTATCGTTCCGATTGCTATGCACAAAGAGGGTGTTCTTGATAAAGCTAACGAGCTTAAAGCGAGACTTGCTTCTAAGTTCCGTGTAAAAGTTGACGATTCTGATAAGATGCCCGGTTGGAAGTTTGCTGAGTATGAGATGAAGGGTGTGCCGGTAAGACTCGAACTCGGTCCCCGTGATATTGAGAACAATCATTGCGTACTTGTAAGACGTGATACAAACGAAAAGATTACAGTTTCACTTGATAATATTGAGGAAGAACTCGAAAATCTTTTGAAAGCTGTTCACGATAATATGTACGCAAGAGCTTTGGAAAGACTTGAAAGCAGAATTTACGAAGCACACGATTACGATGAGTTCAAAAAGACTGTAGAAGAAAAGCCAGGCTTCATAAAGGCTATGTGGTGCGGTGAGCTTGATTGTGAGCTTAAGATAAAAGAGGATACAACTGCTACATCAAGGTGTATGCCTTTTGATGCAGAAGCTATCGACGACAAATGTGTATGCTGCGGAAAACCTGCAAAGAAACTTGTTGTCTGGGGTAAAGCTTATTGATTTAGTTTAAAAAATAAAGGATAGTTATGGAAAAGAAAATTTGTTCATTTTTAATAATGTTATTGATCCTTGCTGCAATGCCTTTGTACTTTGGTACAGGGGCATTGTCTGTTTACGCAGCAGGAAATGTTAAAAATGACACTCTGCGAGTTGCACAATACAACATCTTAGGAAATGTCATTATGGACAGAAATTATGTATGGAATGATATAAAAGATCATGATCCTGATCTTATCGCGCTCAATGAGGTTGATGTGCGTTGCTTTGATGATGTTGTGGGTATGCTTGGCAAAAAAGGATATGATTATTACGGAAACTCCGATTGGAGCCCTGATAGTAATGAATATATAATTTCAAAAGCCGGCTGGTATAATCTGACGATTTTTAAGAAAGATAAGTTTGAACTTTTAGACAGTGGAATGTTCACATTGTCAGACACTCCGGATGTTGATTATTCTTTTATCAGTTACATGGATCTGACTACAAAACAACGAAAAGAGGGCAGACCTCGTACTTGCAGTTGGGTATATCTTAAAAACAAGGAAACAGGAGGAAAATTAATATTTTCTTCTGTTCACGTACAGCATGCTAAGACATCCGAACACGATTATAACAGTATCGGTTTGACCGTTCTCGGCGAGCAACTTTCTATACTTGCTGATGATTATAACTGCGAAGTGATTTGTGCAGGAGATGTAAATTCTTCTGACCCTGTAGAAGTGTATGATTTTGGGTTTTCGAGTTTGAATAAAGGTCAAAATTCGCATGCTCACGCAGGTTCTATCGATACTGTTCTGATAACCGACGGTATAATAGGTGAAAGTTTCAGCGTAGGTAAACGAACTTCTTCTGACCATTGTCCGACTTTCTCTGTGTTGAAAGTGCCTGTAACAAAAAGTCTTACCGATAGTGAGATTATGTGGATTGTGATTATTATAGCAGCGGTTGTTGTGGTTGCTACAGTAATTACTGTCATTGTGATTCTTACTAAACGCAAAAAGGAAAGAAACAAGAAAGCTGCTGAGGAAAGACTAGCGGAAATGCGAGCCAAACTAGCTGAGTATGAGAAAGAAAAAATCAATGAGAAATCTATATAAGGTCTTGTTGAATTTAATGAGAATGACATAAAAGAAGCCGAAGGTGACAAATTCTCACCTTCGGCTTTTCTAATAAAGCTATTTGAAATTATTTTATAATACTTTCATCCCAGCTTGCAGGGGCTTCTATGTTGAGAAGATGTGCAACTGTAGCTGCGATGTTTGAAAGACCGAATACCGGTTTTCCTTCTGCAGTAGTACCTTCTTTGACAGTGTATTTGTCTTTGTTATCAGTGTTGTCATAGAAGTAACAGGGTACAGGGTTAAGTGTATGAGATGTCTTTGCTTTAGGTGTACCGTTTTTATTACATGCGACACAACCTTTCTTTATCTCGTACATTTCATCAGCATTGCCGTGATCGGCCGTGATTATGGCCATTCCGCCGAGTTCGTCGATAACGGGGAGTAATCTGCTCAAACAGAGGTCAACGGTTTCTACGGCTATTTCTGCAGCTAAAAAGTTGCCTGTATGTCCGACCATGTCACCGTTTGCAAGATTAACACGTGCGTACTGATATTTTCCTGTTTTGAGTTCTTCGATCATTTTGTCAGTAACTTCTGCGGCCTTCATCCAAGGTCTCTGCTCAAAAGGAATGACATCTGACTGAACTTCAATGTATGTTTCAAGTTCGTCATTGAACTTGCCGTTTTTGTTACCGTTCCAGAAGTATGTAACGTGACCGAATTTCTGTGTCTCGGCAACTGCGAGCTGTCTTAAACCTTTGGATGCCAAAAGCTCACCCATTGTATTTTTTATAGAGGGCGGATTTACCAAAAATCTGGAAGGAATGTGGTTGTCTCCGTCATACTGGAGCATACCTGCATAGCAAACTTTCGGGAAATAAGTTCTCTTGAATGTATCAAGGCTTGCATCCTCAAAAGCACGGCTGATTTCCTGCGCTCTGTCACCACGGAAGTTGAAGAAAATTACGCTGTCGTTGTCAACGATTTTTCCGACCGGCTGTCCGTCTTTTGCGATAACGAATGCGGGGAGATCCTGATCGATAACGTTTGTTTCGTCACGGTATGTCTGGATAGCTTCTTCTGCTGATGCAAACATTCTGCCTTCACCCATAACGTGAGTAGCCCAACCACGCTCAACCATAGACCAATCAGCTTCGTATCTGTCCATAGTGATATTCATACGACCGCCGCCGCTTGCGATACAAACGTCGAATGAATCGTCACGAAGTGTAGCGATATATTCTTCAAAAGGTGTTACGTATGTAAGCGCTGAAGTTTCACCAACGTCACGTCCGTCAAGAAGGATATGTACGCGAACAGTCTTTATTCCTTCTGTCTTAGCCTGCGCGATCATAGCTTTGAGGTGATTTATATGTGAGTGAACGTTACCGTCTGAGAAAAGTCCGATAAAGTGAAGAGTAGAGTTGTTTTCGAGGCAGTTGAGAACTATCTCTCTCCAGCCGGAATCTTTGTACATAGATCCTGTTTCGATAGATTCGTTAACGAGTTTAGCGCCCTGGCTGTAAACAGCACCTGCACCGATAGCGTTGTGTCCTACCTCAGAGTTACCCATATCTTCGTCAGAAGGAAGACCGACAGCTGTGCCGTGAGCTTTGAGGGGTACCATCGGGTATTCTGCTTTAAGTCTGTCGAGCATAGGTGTGTATGCCTGACTTACGGCATTTCCGTCATCACGAGGTGCGATACCGATACCGTCCATAACTATTGTAACAATAGGTCCGTTATATTTGATCATAATAATCCTCCATTAAATAAAATTATCTTATATATTTTACTATATTATGGTTTTCGGGGCAAGCAAATACTTTACAAAAGTATCAATAAAATGTTTTAATATCAGTTGTATGCGGAGGTTTTCTGATGTTCGGATATGTAAATATAAATAAAAGTTCATTATCAAAAGAGAATATCGAAAAGTACAGAAGCTTTTACTGCGGTCTTTGTCATACATTGGGTGAAAAGTACGGTCTTTTTAGCCGGCTGACATTGACTTATGATATGACTTTTCTTGCATTGTTTCAAAGTGTCTTGTATGGTGAGACGGTTGAGTATTCAGAGAAACGTTGTATCGTTCATCCTGTTAAAAGTCACAAGGTTGCAGATGCTGACGCGATTCAATATGCCGCCGCTATGAATGTCGTTCTTGCATATTATAAATGTGCGGATGATTGGCATGATGATAAAAACATAATAAAAGGTACCGAAGCATTGCTGTTGAAAGCTCATGTAAAGAGAATAAAAGATGCTTTTCCGCGACAATGTACTGCGATAGAGAATTGTATTGCAAGACTTACAGAAACGGAAAATAAGGGCATTTTGAACCCTGATATACCGGCTAACATATTCGGTGAGCTTATGGGAGAGCTTTTTTGCAGGTTTGATGATGAAAACCGGGAAGTTTTGTACAAATTCGGCTTTGATCTGGGCAAATTTATTTATATTATGGATGCGTACTGTGATATTAAGACTGATTTAAGAAAACAAAAGTACAATCCACTCATCAATATTCCGAAAAGTGATATTGAAAATATATTGCAGATGCTTGCAGCGGCGTTTATAAATGACTTTGAACAGATAGAGACTGTCTGTGATAACGAGATATTGAAGAACATACTTTATTCCGGTGTATGGTTGCACTACGCTAAATTAAAACAAGACGAAGAAAAAAAGGACGGTGATGATAAAAATGCAGGGTAATCCTTATAAGATTTTAGGAGTTTCGGAAAATTGTTCTGATGACGAACTTACAAAAGCATACAGAAAACTTGCTAAAAAATATCATCCCGACTTGAATCCCGGAGATAAAGACGCAGAGCTTAAGATGGGCGAGATAAATGCCGCATACGAAGAAATTAAAAATATGCGTGAAAAGGGCACAAACGGAAATTACGGTTACGGATACGGCGGCGGTCAATCATATTACGGTAATTCTGGTAACCGTGACAGTATATATAATTCTGTCAGAATTTATATAAATGCGAGACAGTTTACTCAGGCACTTAATGTTCTTAACGGCATTGATCCGTCTGAAAGAAGTGCAGAGTGGTTCTATCTGAGTGCTTTTACAAACTATGGCATTGGTAATTCAATAACTGCTTTAAATCACGCAAAACACGCTGTAGATCTTGAACCTAACAATCAGGAATACAGACAATTGCTTGCTGTTATTCAAAACGGAGGCAATATAAACTATAATCGCACACAAAACTACGGTCCGAGTACGATTGATCTGAGCGGTTGTTGCAGGTCGCTTTGCTGGACATATATTTGCTGTGATTTGTGCAACTGTTGTTGCTGAATTTTAAAGAAAAGTTGGGGTTTTTAAGATGGGAAAATTCAGAGCATTTATGACTCGCTTTATGTACGGTCGATACGGAGTAGACAGACTTTACACGGGACTTTTTATATTATTTTTGATTGTTACGGTAATCGACTTATTTGTAAGTAATCCTATTATAAGTATTGTACTTTCGGTTTTGAATTTACTGATTTTTCTGTTTATGTTTTACAGGGTGTTTTCGCGCAAAATATATCAGCGCAGAAAAGAAGAAACAACATATCTTAAAATTACCGGGGCAATAAAAAAGCCTTTTATTATGTTTGGACGTCGTTTTAAAGACAGAAAGACACATATATACAAAAAATGTCCGTCCTGCAAAGCACAACTTCGCTTTCCTAAGCGAAAGGGGACGATAATGGTGACGTGTCCGAAGTGCAAGGAGAGTTTTAGGATAAAATATAAATAATTTTAACGGTGCGAATTATGAAAACAATTGCAATTATAGATGATGATATTTCCGCTGAATATAAAAGCGGGGTATTATCTATAATTGTTGCATTTGAATAGAACAACAAAACGAACCACCCGTAAAATCCTGGTTTTGCTTAACTAAAAAGGACTTTTACGGGTGGTTCGTTTTGTTTATAAACAGAATTAAATTGAGTTCAAAACTGCCATCACATCAAGAATATTTACATTGTTTGCGTTCTTCACAAGAGCTGCATCATAATATTCATTTTCAAGCATATTTGTTCCGAGCAAATGTGCATATATCGCTGCTGCATCTGCAACATTTACGTCACCGTCAGGGTCGACATCTCCTTTGACAACAACTTTATAAGTTTCATTGTCGGTTGCTACTGCCATACCGGTTGTGATGACATCACTGTCAGCGGCAGTTGCGCCTGAAACATTTGTTATTGTTGCGGCAGAAGAACTGAAAGTCGCTTTAGCGTCACTTGAAAGTGAGCCGGCTGTTGTGCCTTTGTGAGCAGTAACAATTTTTGTACCGGTTGCAGAGCTTGTTCCGCTGCTGATTATAGAAGTAGATTCTACGATATTGACAACGATTGGTTCATAATCTGCATAGTGAACGTTGTTCAGCGTTGCCGCACCATCTTTGTTTGCAGAGTCGTATGCAAGCCAGATATGATACTCTCCTTCTGGTAATGCTCCGACTGTTGTACCGTAAATTATATCGTCAGGGAATGACACAAATCCGCTGTAATCATCTAAAACGATATACTGAAGCGCACGGCCGTTTCCGGGAGATGTTTCAGGTGCGTAGAAAGCAAGGAACGGTAAAATGTTTTCCTGTCTTCTGTATTCGTCGAACAGACCGGAGTAGTTTACTTTGACGTTTTCACCGTATGCAAAAGTATTTTTTTCAATTTTAACTGTCGGTGAAACAGGTTTTGTCCTCGAGAACTTAATCGAGCGCAGATACAAAGAACTGTTTGCCGCCGTTGTGCCGTCAAAGAAGTCAAAACGCAATTTATTGATATCACCTGTGAAGAGTGGAAGATCAGACAAGTCGATTACATATTCGTGCCACAAACCGTCATTTATAAGTGTCCATGTCTTATAACATTCTGCTGTTGCATTTAATGTTTCGCCTGCGCATAAATACATTGTCGAATGTGTATTTGACGCTGTGGTCTTCGCAACAACCGTCATATACTTATATTCGTCTGCTGATACTTTGTCAGAAAGAAGTGAGAAGTCAAAATATGCAAGCGGATCATCGTCTGAAACGGATGGTGTTGTATATTTCGCATAAATGTCACCAATTGCGTCTGACGTAATTTCAACGGATGAACCTTCTGAAACACCGCTTGCCTGCAGCCAATGCCCCATTGCTTGATTTTCAAATATAAGCTCTGTTCCGTTTGTCGGATATTCTTTAAGGATTGATTTTATAGAAGCGATTTCAGCAGCAGTAACTCCGCAATCGAGAAGGTACGCCTCTGTGTTTTGCTGAAGTGTGAGAGAAGAACTCTTGTATGATTTTAATCCTTTGAGCAGCATATTGATGTTGTGATTCATAGAATAAGTGCCTGCTTTGTCGAGATTTCCCATAGATGAAAACCATGAAAGCATGTATTCTTTATGAATTTCCGTGTCGCTGACATTACAGAGAGCCATCAAAAGTGCCTGAATGGTACCGGTACGGTCTCGACCGAGAGAACAATGGAACAAAATAGGGTAGTTTGATTCGTATGCAAACAAACTGATCGCATCACCTATTGCAACCATATACTCACTCGAAGCGAAAATACCTTCATACCATCTTACACTGATAGGCTTCATATTTATGCTTGCGCCGAGAGGTGAAACAGTGGAAGAACCTCTTAAGTCGAGGTCGGTTTTTATACCGAGTTTATTTACAAGCATATCAATGTCGTATGCGGTAGCGCCTTCTAAAGCACCGCCTCTGTATATAAGTCCTGTCTTTATTCTGTAACCGTCAATAGTTGTCAGACCGCCGCCGTCACGAAGATTGTTTATACCTTCAACATAAAGCTGATGCGGCTGATAATCTGCAGTTGTAAATTTGTATACAGCAGATTTGTTTGAAGATGCATCGGTTATCTGCCAGTAATATTCGGTAGCAGGGAAAAGATTATATACATCAATGGTAGTTGCTGTTGTGGTATATGTGATTGCACCTGACATATCGGCAGATTTGCTGATTTTCAATGTATATGAACCTGAATTTCCTGTCCAAGCAAATTTTACAGGAACCGGGTGACAATCTGTCTCTGTGTTACCGTCAGAATATTTTGTAACGACAACATCGTTGTTGTTTGTATAGTTTATATAATGTTGTTCAGCCCAATAAGCCTTGACAGGGTCTTGCAAAATATTTACACCGTATGTTCCGTCGACAGGAGACTGAAGCTGAATTGTGTTATTTTTTGTGTCAGAGTTGTAGAAAACAATCTGATTCTTTACCGTGAAAGCCTCTCCGTCAAAAGCGTAGAAATCATTTCTGTTAAGACTTCCGATAGTATATGTTCCGAGTCTGCCGTTTGTAATATTTGCATCATATGAAACACTGTAATCAAAAACAAAAGAACTTGCACCAACGGAAATCGGTGTAACATTGACCGTGATTCTGCTGTCAGAAATGGCTGATTCAAGTTTTGTTGCAATCTGCTGTGCCGCATCCGGTGCAGAGTAAGTTTCTGCAAGGGTATAGGAAAGATCTGTAATTTTAGAAACTGCGTTGCTCAGAGCGGTTTCTGCGGTAGCATTGAATGATTCGTATGTGAAAGGAACATTCAGGTGGAGAATGTAGTTGCTGTTGTTTGAAACCGCGCGAATAACAAAATTATATGAAGCACCGCTTGTGAGTGTTGTGCCGTAATCAAGGAATGCATTTATATAAAGTGATCTTATACCTGTGGAAACGGTTTTGAGATATGTCGGTGCATGCCATTTAACCGAAGATGCCTTATAGTCCGTAGAAGATGGGATAACGGCATATTCAAAAGTCGCAATACCTTCCGCACAAGAAGCCGTGTTTGCAGTAAGACTAACGATACCTGCTTTATCAAATGCAGTCTGATGTTGATTGTAATTGTTATGTGAAGAACCGTAAGATCCTGTGTTGTTGTCAAGCCATGCATTTGTAAGTTTCGGAACTACCGCTGTAAGTCCGGTATATGTCTGTGTGCCTGCACTCGCCGTAGTGAAAGTTACGTTGTAAGTTATAGATCCGTTTGCCGCAGATGTGTTGGCAGTATAAGCAGTCGCGGTAACGCTTATAGTTGCTGCAATATTTGCTGCTGTGAGACGTGCTGCAATTTCATCGGCAACAGCAGTAACGGCGCCGCTCTTATAACGAATATCATTATCTGAAAGCGTAACATTTGAATAACCACCGATATCGGAAGTGAATGTAATACTATTTATGTAGTATGTCGCACTGTTTCTATCACGAATATAGAGCTTGAATGATCTTATATAACCGTCAGTATCCTGGATGGCTGTCATGTCATTCATTTGCAGATCAATGGTTTTCCATGTTGATGTAGCTCCTGCAAGGGAAACGCTTGAGTAGCTGTTTTCTATAGCGCTGTTACTGGAAGCATCCTGCTTAAGGATTCTGGCAGATGCAGCAGCAGACGCGGTATCAGGACTTATGTCTGTCATAAAAGTCATAGACATGCCTGTAACGGAACTTGCAAGTACAGGTGTGTTTAAAGTAATCATAAATCCGCCTTGTTTAACTCCTGTCGGCGCGATTTTGTAGCAATTTCTGCCGTTGTAAGTAGTGTAACCGCATTTAGTTGTATCTGTGCAACTTAAGCAATCATGAATACCGTCAATTCCGATAGAAGAAAGTAAATAAAGACTACTGCCTGAAACAAACTCAAGGCTGAGTCCTGCGGCAGTTTGTGTGCCTGTAGATTGTGCAGTAGCACTTGAAATGCCGGTGTCTGCGGAATTTGTCACATTATGTGATAAATCGCTGTAAGTTTCAGCTGAAAGTGTCATTGGTGTAATCATAGTACAAACCATAACGATACAGAGAAAAATGCTGATTATTCTCTCTGAAGAAAACATACGTTTCATATTCGATTTTCCTTTCGTGATGTATTTAAAATAGAATATCATATTTCCGGTGCAAACACAAATAAAATCATGCCCTCGCGATGCGAAAAAGCGAGGGCATGAAAACTTATTATTTTGTTAATAATTCGATACCGATTTTAATTCTTCGGATTGTTTCGTCATATCCGAGAATCTCGGCAAGCTCCGTAGCGCCGCCGGGGCTTACAGCAAGACCGCTGAGTGCAGTTCTGACAGGCCAGAGAATCTGGCTGTTCTTGATTTCGTTATCTGCTGCAATTTTGCAAAGTATTTCATAAAGATTTTGTGAAACCCATTCGATGTCTGCAAATGTTTTGCCTTCGAGTGCTGTGAGAACCAATTTCAAACCTGTAAGCGAGTTTTCTGTGTCTGTTTTCATCTTTTTGTGACAGTAGAGTTCTGTAGAGTATTCGGGAAGTTCTTTGAAGAAAAAAATCTTCTCGTCAATCTCTGTAAGAATCTCTGTTCTGGGTTGAATGAGAGCTGCTACACGCTGTTTCTTTTCTTCTGAAAGTGCCTCTCCGACAGCATTATCAATCCAAGTCTTAGCTGTCTTATAGAAATCTTCTGCAGACATTCTTCTGATGTATTCGCCGTTCATCCATTTGAGCTTGTCAATGTCAAAAATTGAAGGAGATTTACTGATACCTTTGATAGTGAAAGCTTTTTCAAGTTCGGAAAGTGTGTAGAACTCTTCGTTTCCTGACGGGCTCCAACCGAGAAGTGCAATGTAGTTGAGTACCGCTTCGGGGAGATAACCTTTTGCAATCAAGTCGCCAAAGGATGCGTCACCGTTACGCTTTGAAAGCTTGTTGTGCTCGTCTTTCATAACAGGGGCACAGTGAATGTAGGTAGGGATTTCCCAACCGAACGCCTCGTAAAGAAGATTGTATTTCGGTGTAGATGAAAGATACTCATTTCCTCTTACAACATGTGTGATTTTCATAAGGTGGTCATCGACAACGTTTGCAAAGTTGTATGTCGGAAGTCCGTCTGATTTCAAAAGAACTTGATCATCAAGTGTTTTGTTTTCAACAGTAATGCTTCCGTAAACCGCATCTTCAAAAGTAGTTGTGCCTGTAAGGGGCATTTTCTGACGGATAACGTAGGGGATACCTGCTGCAAGATTTGCTTCGACTTCCTCTTTGGAAAGGTCTCTGCAATGTCTGTCATAGTTAAAAGATGTACCGAGAGCATCACTGCCTGTCTTAAGTGAATCAAGTCTTTCTTTTGTGCAGAAACAGTAGTATGCCTGACCTAATTCGACGAGTTTTACCGCATATTCTTTGTAAATCGGTCTTCTTTCGCTCTGGATATAAGGACCGTATTCTCCGCCTTTTCCGGGACCTTCGTCATAGTCGATACCTGTCATTTTGAGTGTATCAAGAACTACGTCCATCGCGCCTTCTACATATCTTTCCTGGTCTGTATCTTCTATACGGAGTATAAAATCTCCGCCTTGTGATTTTGCTATCAAATATTCATACAAAGCTGTCCTAAGGTTTCCTATGTGCATATAACCCGTGGGACTAGGTGCAAATCTGGTTCTGATTTTGTCCATTTTTGCTGCTCCTTTCAAGTTGTTTATCCTTGATATCTTATAAACAATAATGTAAAATGTCAACAGTGACTTTATATAAAGAAAGGTCTATGGATATTATGTTTTCAGACAATGAAATGCGTATCGTAAACTCCGTCGCATCGTACCTTTCCGTTATGTCGAAAAGGCTTCCCGATGATGTTCAGAATCGCCTTATTGAAATGCGTGATAACGAAACCGATCGGAATGCTTCTGCTGTTTATGATTGTATGTTTAAAAATATAGAATTGGCAGTTTCTCTTGATCGTCCTTTGTGTCAGGATACGGGACTTATTCAGTTTTTTATAAAGGCAGGTTCGCGTTTTCCGTATCTTGCGAAAATGAAAGATATTTTGACGGAAGCGGTCAGAATTGCTACCTCTGCGACACCTTTGCGTCCGAATGCCGTGGACACTTTCAGAGAGAAAAATTCCGGTAATAATATTGCAAACGGAAGTCCTTGGATTGAGTGGGAGATTGTTTCCGACAGCGACGTTTTAGAACTTGAAATATATATGGCAGGCGGCGGTTGCAGTTTGCCCGGCAAAGCTCTTGTTCTTATGCCGTCAGCCGGTTATGAGGGCATTGCAAAAGCTGTTTTAGAAACTGTTTGTGACAGAGGTATAAATGCTTGTCCTCCGCTTATTGTGGGTGTAGGTATCGGAACTTGTGCCGACAGCGCAGGCGTTTTGTCAAAAAAAGCATTGCTTCGCGGTATAGGTACGGTAAATCCTGATAAAGATGCTCAAAAGCTCGAAAAATTGCTTTTTGAAGGTCTGAACAACATCGGTATCGGCCCGAACGGTATCACGGGAAAAGAGAGCGTTTTGGACGTTCACGTAGAGTTTGCCGCTCATCATCCTGCGACACTTGCTGTGGGTATTTCGGTCGGTTGTTGGGCCACAAGGTACGGCAAGATTCGATTTGCAAGCGATTTGTCATATGAGATTACGACTCACGGAGGTGTAGATTTATGAAAAAAGTTCTGACGACACCTGTTCGTGATGAAGATATCATTGATTTGAAAGCAGGAGATACCGTATATCTCAGCGGATTACTTGTAACTTCGCGTGATGACGGCCACAGAAGGCTCGTAGAAGGCGGTATTATGCCTGAAATTGATTTGAAAGGTGCAGGTTTATATCACGCAGGTCCGATTGTAAGAAAGCTTGAAAACGGCAAATTTGAAATGATTTCATGCGGTCCTACCACCAGTATGCGTATGGAGAAGTTTGAGAAAGACTTCATTCGAAAGACCGGTGTTAAAGTTATCATCGGTAAAGGCGGAATGGGACAGGACACTGTTGATGCGTGCAGAGAATACAAAGCGATTCACTGTGTATTTCCCGGTGGTTGTGCTGTTGTGGCGGCACAGGAGATAAAAGAGATAATCGGCGTCGAATGGGAAGATTTCGGTATGCCTGAGGCTCTCTGGAAATTAGAAGCAGTTGAGTTCGGCCCGCTGACCGTTACGATTGATACTCACGGAAATAATTTGTTTGCAGAGAATAAAAAAGTTTTCGGCGAAAAACTTGAAGAAGAGTTTGAAAAGATGAAATCCGAACTTAAATTCGGACATTGATTACAGGAGGATATTATGACAGGGTTGTATGTAATTTTAGCAATTGTTTTTGTGATGAGCCTTGTAGGATTAATTTCGATGAAAGTCGATAAAGTAAAAGCCGAAAAAGGCAAGTGGCGTACAAAAGAAGCTACTTTGCTTTTGATTGCGTTATGCGGTGGCGCACTCGGCTCGTTCCTCGGAATGCAACTTTTCAGACATAAGACAAAACATATCAAATTTATTCTGTTAGTTCCGCTTTGCCTGATACTTCATATCGTGCTTATCGGACTTTATGTTTGGAAGTTTGTAATTTAAAAACGGAGGTTTATGATCTGATGCCTATACAATGGTTTCCGGGACATATGGCGAGAGCCAGAAGAGTCCTTGCAGAAAATTTAAAATTAGTTGATGTTGTAGTTGAGATAATCGATGCCAGACTTCCGTTCAGCAGCCGAAATCCCGAGATTGACAGAATTATCGGTAATAAGAGGCGTGTTTTGGTGTGCAACAAAGCAGATTTGGCAGACCCCAGACTCAGTGATTATTGGCGTGAATACTACAAAAATAATGATATAGGCGTGGTATTTACCGATTGTCACACCGGAAACGGTATAAAGGCCGTCACGGCAGAGATAAAACGAGTTATGGCAGACAAGATACAGCGTTACCTTGAAAAAGGTCGTAAAGAACCTGTTATTCACGCTATGGTTGTAGGTGTACCTAATGTCGGTAAGTCGTCATTTATAAATAAAGTTGCCGGAAAAGCAGTTGCAGTTACAGGTGATAAGCCGGGTGTTACACGAAATAAGCAATGGTTAAAATTAAATCCCGATATATATTTGCTTGATACTCCCGGACTTTTGTGGCCGAAAATAGAAAACCAGAGAAGTGCATACAAACTTGCTTGCAGCGGGGCGATAAAGGATGATATTTTGGATGTTGAAGATCTCGCTTCGTTTTTGATTTACTATCTATCACAGAATTATCCTGATGCGATAAAAGAACGATACAAAGTGGATACCGAGGCAGTTTTAGAGGGCGTTGACCGTGGTGACAGAGTAATGTGCGGTGTTGCGATGCTTGATGCGTGCGGAAAGAAACGCGGTTGCCTTATAAGAGGCGGAGAGATTGATTATACAAGGATTTCAAATATTATTCTTGACGAGTTTCGTGCCGGTAAAATCGGAAGAATTACTCTTGATAATCCGGAAGTTCTTACGGAGGGCCCTGACGGTTCACAGATAGCGGAAGAAATTTCCCGGGAAATTGACGAAATAGAGGGCGAAGAATAATATAAAAACGGTGGATATATGACAGACGAAAAGTTTTTTGAGATGTGCGCTTATGAGCGTATGCTCAGAGAAAAAGGTTACAAAATTATTGCGGGCATAGATGAGGCAGGCAGAGGACCTTTGGCAGGGCCGGTTGTCGCAGGATGTGTTATTTTCAGAGAAGACGATGAGCTTCCGCGAGCCAATGATTCTAAGAAACTCTCCGAAAAGGCTCGTGACAAGATGTTTGATGAAATCATTGATAAAGCTTTTGCTTATGGCATAGGTATTTCAGACAACAATCTTATTGACGAGATAAATATTCTTCAGGCCACATATTGTGCGATGCGACAGGCTGTGGAGAAGGCTTGCGATATGGCCGGGTTAAAGCCGGAGATTGCCATGATAGACCATGTCACGATACCTGATTTTGATCCCGAGATAAAGCAGTTTCCTTTGACACACGGAGATGCTTTGAGTGTTACTATCGGTGCTGCTTCCATACTTGCAAAAGTTACAAGGGACAGGATGATGGTAGAGTACGCAGAGAAGTATCCCGGGTACGGTTTTGAAAAGCATAAAGGTTATGGTACTAAGGCTCATTACGAAGCGATAAGAAATTTGGGAATGTCGGAAATTCACCGAAAATCATTTTTGAAAAAGGTGCATTGATAGGTTTGAATAAAAGAGAAATCGGCGCCGCAGGAGAAACTGCGGCGCTTAATATTTACTTAAAACACGGATATTGTTTATTGGCAAAAAATTGGCACTATAAGCGTTTTGGCGAGATCGATCTGATACTTTTAGGTTCAGATAAAAGCTGCCCGGAAAGCCCGGATTTTATAGTGTTTTGCGAAGTGAAGTTAAGAACTGAAAACAACGTGCAAACACCTGCCGAGGCTGTCGGCATAATAAAACAAAACCGTATAAGAAAACTTGCTGAGATATTTATACAAGAAAACGCACAGTATGAAAATTATACAGTGCGTTTTGATATTGCCGAAATTTATAATGACAAATCGAAGTTTAAAGTCCGAATATTAACCGATGCATTCTGATTTTATAAGTTCAGACAGATATTCGCTGTAAATTTCTGCGCCTTTTCCGTTAAGATGGCCTATATCCATAAAGCAACTGTTGTCATATTTACCGAATTCCTCGGTTCTGTTGGTATCTGTGTAGAAGATCGCTTTTTCTTTAAAAAGTTCGTCAATCTTCGACATATTCTTTTCATATTCAGGATATTGCTTCAGATAGTCAGCTGTTTTCGGAGATGTCACTGCGATAAGTTTTATATCGTTTTCTTTGCAAAAATCAATAATTTTTTCTAAATATTCAATGTTTTCATCGATAAACTTGACATTAATAGTCGAAATTTTATCACTTCCACTATATTCTCCGAGAGAATCTACAAAACCTTTGCCGCCATACCATTCATTCCAATAACTCGGTGCAATATAGTTTTTATAATCATCCGAGAACTTGTATTTTAAATTGCTTGTAAGCTGACTTACGCGGTAAACAGAGTAGTGGCTGCTTTTAAAGAAAGCTTTAGGATATTCGTTAAATTCAAATGCCTTCATAAAGTAGTCGTTCTTGACTTCTGAATTTTCCATTCTGTCATAAATAAGATATGTACTTGTGTTTTGTGATGAGTAACTTGATTCTATATAAAAATCAAGACTCACATCCAGTATGACATATTTAATTTTATGAACTCTGTATGCTTCCTTTATCATATAGTATGAATCAACCGGTTTTTGTGAGGATGTTCCCAAATTAAATGTGCTGACATTTGTTTTTTCGTCAGCCAAAGATGGTTTTACACCTCTGTATACGTAAGATGGACCCACAAATGCAAGGTCAATGTTTTCTGCTTCATAAAAATCATTCATCTGCGTTCTTACATATGAACATCCCGGGATGACAGCAAAAGCGTAGAGTTGTTCAACCAGTATGAAAACTAACAGTACGGAAATTGCCGAAATTATAAATCTGAAAATGTTTTTCTTCATAACCGTACCTCCTTAGAAATTAGCATACATGAAGCTTCCTTGACCGCTTACAGAGAAACATATCAATGTTATAAGGGAAACTACATAAATGAACAATCTGACGGCAAAAGGCATTTTTACGATTTTGTCGGAAATGTATATTTTTTTATAATTTAAAAATTCAACAACAAAAAAAATAAGTAAAAATACTGCTAACATAATGCCTTGAGATTTTTCCAAACCATTTTCACGACATAGAATTCGAGTTTTGTCTATAAGGTTTGTGAAATCAAAATTAAACAATCCTTTTATCATATTTAAGGCGGTTCTTATATCGTTTGCGCGAAAGAAAATCCAACCTAAACAAACGAGCATAGATGTGGTAATCATCTGATATGCAGAACATAGGAACCCCTCTTTTCTTATTCCGAATTTATTGCGTATTTTTTCGCCGATAGGGTATGTAAATGTGTTTAATATTGAAATAACACCATGATAGATCCCCCAAACGATAAAAGTCCAATTTGCGCCGTGCCAGATACCGCTTACAAACATTGTAGCAAGAAGGTTTAAGTTTTTTCTGATTTTACCTTTTCTGTTACCGCCGAGAGGTATGTATATAAAATCACGAAGCCAATTGCTGAGTGATATATGCCATCTTCTCCAAAAGTCGGAAATGTTTCTTGCAAAGTATGGAGTATCAAAGTTCGGCGTAAGTTCTATGCCGAAGCAAAGTGCAGCACCGGATGCAATATTTACATATCCGGAAAAGTCTGTATAAAGCTGCAGTGCATATAAAACAGCTCCTGCGATTACAAAAAATGTAGAGCTATATTCTCCTGTATCGAATATTCCACCGACAACCATACCTAGTCTTTCGGCGATAACTGTCTTTTTTAATATACCCCAAAGTATCAGTAAAACACCTTTAACATTTTTGTCGTAATCAAACTTGTTTCCGTTAAAAAGTTGAGGTGATAATTGTTCGAATCTTGCAATAGGTCCTTGGATAATGTGAGGGAAGAAAGTTATATACAGTGCAAATTTTGCAAAGTTTTTCTCGGGCTGAAATTTATTCTTGTAGATTTCAACCAAATATGCAACTGATTGGAATGTGTAGAAAGAAATTCCAAGAGGAACTATTATTTTTGAAGTAATATCGTTTGCATTATCAATTCCGGGGATGTTTGACAAGATAAATCCTGTATATTTTGCAAATATCATTATTCCGAAATTTATAACAAGCGGTAGCACTAAAAAGATTTTCTTTTTTTGTTTTTCAAGAAGTCTGCTGAATATGTAGGTGGTGACAACCGTAACCGACATAACCAAAAGTGCTTCGAATCCTGCAAAATAGTAAAAAACAACACTCCCCAAAAGCAGAGGAATCCATCTGCTTCTGAGGGGTGTAGCATAATATGCAATCCATGTAATAATTAAAAATATAAAAAATGAAAAATCCGTTATATTCATATTCTACCCAAAATCACTTTGTTGTAAAGAAATTTTTGTATGCACGGTAAGTCCAGTAAATGTCAGCCTTTGACGCGAGCTCATACGGTGCATGCATAGAGAAGAGCGCAACACCGCAGTCAAGAACTTCGATACCTTTATTTGCCATGAACTGACCGATAGTTCCGCCGCCGCCTGCATCAATTTTACCCATTTCGGTTTCCTGCCACTTTATGCCTTCTGAGTCAAAACTGCTTGTAACTTCATATACAAACTCTGCACAAGCATCGCTTGTACCGCTTTTACCGCCGTGACCAGTGTATTTGCAAACTGCTATACCTCTGCCTGCATATGCAGCATTAAGTCGTTCAAAAACTTCGGGGAATGTCGGGTCGTATGCGGCTGTAACGTCTGCGGAAAGGAGTCTTGATTTTCTGAGGCATTTTTCTTTCATATAACAAACTTTGTTATCATAGTAAAGTGAACAGAAATCTGAGATGTAATGTTCGAGAGCGCAGGATCTTGCACCGGTATTTCCCATGCTGCCGACTTCTTCTTTGTCTGCAAAATATGCAACGGCAGTATGTTCTGGAACTTCTTTTATATTGAGAATTGCCTCAAGTGATGTATATGCACAGATTCTGTCATCGTGTCCGTAAGAACCGATAAGACCGCGGTCAAAACCTACATCACAAGCCATAGCAGCAGGAACAACCTGAAGTTCTGCACGCATAAAGTCTTTTTCGCAGATGCCGTATTTCTCGTTGAGAAGCGTGAGGATATTCTGCTTTACGGTGAGTGCTTTGTCGTCTTCGTTTCTGGGATCTTCGTAGCCTGCAACAGATCCGATGATAAGATTCAACTGCTCTGCATTTATAACATCTCTTCCGGGACGGTTGAGCTGTTCTCCGCCTAAGTGGGGGAGCAAGTCAGAGATAACAAAACAAGGATCGCCCTGTTCGTCACCGATTTTAACATTAAGTTTTGTACCGTCATTTTTTATGATAACGCCGTGAAGTGCCAAAGGTGTAGCAACCCACTGGTATTTTTTTACACCGCCGTAGTAGTGTGTTTTGAGAAGTGCAAGATCACCGTCTTCGTAAAGCGGATTAGGTCTTATATCAAGTCTCGGCGCATCAATATGTGAACCGACAATCTTGAAACCTTCTTCGGGTGTTTTTTTACCTGTAACGGAAATGAAGAGAGCACGACCTCTGTTGCTATAATATGCTTTTGTGCCGGGAACGTTTTCAATCTTTCCTGAAAGAATGTCATTGAAATCTACAAAACCGTTTGCCTTGAGAATAGAAATAGTGTTTTCCACAACTTCACGTTCTGTCTTTCCTTTATTAAGAAAGTCTTTATATCTTTCGCAAACATCGAAAGTTTCTTTTCTGATAGTTTCATCCATGGAAACCCATGAACTTTCTCTTTTAACTTCAAGTTCTTTATTAAACTCAGCCATTTTTATCTCTCCTCTAAAATTTTATTTATAGAGCAAATTTTTACACATATACAAAGAATCTTAACTGCCTCTTTCAAATCTTCGATAACCGGAAGAGTAGGTGCGATTCTGATATTTTTGTTTTCGGGATCTTTACCGTAAGGGAATGTAGCACCGGCTGGTGTAAATACAACACCGCAATCTTTTGCCATAGCGACTACTTTGTCAGCACATCCGGGAAGGGTATCAATGCTGATAAAATAACCACCTTTGGGATTACTCCAAGTGAGTATTCCCAAACCGGAAAGCTCTGATTCCAACGTTTCGAGCACAACTTCAAATTTCGGTCTGATGATATCGGCGTGTTTCTTCATGTGAGCAATAACACCGTCGTAATCTTTAAGGAAGTTTACGTGACGGAGCTGATTTATCTTGTCGTGACCGATTGTCTGTACATTCATATGCCATTTGAAATATTCAATATTTGCAACCGATGAAGCTACTGCTGAAAGTCCGCTGCCGGAGAATGTTATCTTTGAAGTAGATGTAAACACAACGGCTCTGTCGGGATTTCCCGCTTCGGCACAAGCTTCTATTATACTGAGCTGTTTTGCAGGCGCATCATAGAGATAGTGTACTGTATAAGCATCGTCCCAGAATATTCTGAAATCATCTGCTGCGCAATCCATAGATGCGAGTTCTTTTATCACTTCGTCGGAATAAACAGTACCTGTAGGATTACTGTATTTAGGAACAGACCACATACCTTTTACGGCAGGATCTTTTACGAGTTCTTTTACGAGTGCCATATCGGGACCGTTCTCTGTAAGCGGAACGTTTATCATTTCGATACCGAGCTGCTCTGTGATTTTAAAATGTCTGTCATAACCCGGAACAGGGCAGAGGAATTTTATTTTATCAGCCTTGCACCAAGGTGTGGCACTTTTAGAAACACCGAATACCATGAATTTCATCAAGGTATCGTACATAATATTTAAGCTGGAGTTACCGCAGACTATGACGTTTTCAGGGTTAGTTCCGATAATAGAAGCCATAAGTTCTTTGGCTTCCGGAATACCGTCTAAAATACCGTAGTTTCTGCAATCCATATTTTTAGCTGTTTTGAGGTTTCCGAGATACTTTTTATCAAGCATCTCACTGGACAGATCGAGCTGCGCCGAAGCAGGCTTTCCTCTTGTCATATCGTATGAAAGGTTAAGTGCTCTGAGTTCTTCATACTTTTCTTTAAGCTCTGAAAGTTCGCTTTTGAGTTCTTGCTCTGTCTTGTTTATGTAATTCATATTTATACTGCCTTTCAAATTGTATATAATCCTACGTATTATACAGGGAACTTAATTTAACTTCAATAATAAATATAGCAAAAAAAAGTAAATGTTGTTAATTATCTTCCGAATCTGAAGTATCTGCACCGATATTTGCAAGCGGATTGTTATTTACCGCTTCTCTGAGAATGTCTTTATTTACATGCGTGTAAATCTCGGTTGTGGCGACGCTTTCGTGTCCGAGAATTTCCTGTAAAGACCTGATATCAACGTTTCCGTAAGTATACATAAGAGTGGCCGCTGTATGTCTGAGCTTATGTGCGGAATATTTTTCGGGATCAAGTCCTGCCTTGGTAATGAATTTTTTGACGAGGTGTTCTACCGTTTTAGGACTTATTCTTTTTCCTCGATTGCTCAAAAAGAGAGCGTTTTTGTCAGGAGAATCATCGTCAGGAGTTTTTCTTACTGCAAGATATGCGTCGATCGCACGCAAGCAGGCGTCGTTTAAGTAAACGGTTCTTTCTTTGTTTCCCTTACCCGTAACTACTATGGAATCGTTTCTGATGTTCGGAATGTTTATGCCGACAAGTTCTGCAAGACGCATACCACAGTTTAAAAACAGTGTAATAATGCAATAGTCGCGTTCTTTGTGAGGCCCGTCGATTGCTTTCAATAAATCAAGGCTCTCATCCAGTTCTAAGTATTTCGGAAGTCTTTTCGGGAGTTTCGGTGATTCCAAATCAAGGGCCGGATTTTGCGAAATGATGCCGGCACCTTTATAGAGATATTTGAAAAACGAACGTAGACACGCAACTTTTCTCGCACGTGTAGTAGCTTTGTTTTTTCTGTCGCGGTTAAGATAGTTGATAAAAGCATACAAATCAGTTAAAGTAACGGAATCCATAAATTGCTCATCACAATCGCCTATACTGCTTAAACCTTTTCGTTTTATCATGAAGCCGAAGAATAGGTTGAGGTCATAAACATACTCATCCACAGTCTTTTGTGACTTGCCTCTGATATCTTCCATATATACCAAAAAGTCTTCCGCAAAGTAAGGTAAAACAATATCTTTTTTTCTGTGAAAACCGTCTGCGACCATAATTCCTCCGTCTGTAATTCTGATATTCAACAGTATAATTCAAATCAAAGATTAAATAAAGAAAAATATTGTTAAATATTGCGTAATGTTTGATTGACAAAAATGTAAGCATAAGTATAATTAAGAAGTGATTTTTTGACCTATTAGGAGGATTATAATGAACAGTATCGAAGAAATACGTCTTGTAGACCCTGAAGCAGCTCAGTACATTGAGTCGGAGCTCTCAAGACAGCAGAATAAAATTGAACTTATCGCTTCTGAAAACTTTGTAAGCAAAGCAGTTATGGCGGCAGCCGGCAGTGTTCTTACAAACAAGTATGCCGAAGGTTATCCTGGAAAGAGATACTACGGCGGTTGTGAGCATGTTGACGAAATAGAGACACTTGCTATCGAGCGTGCTAAAAAGCTTTTCGGAGCAAATTACGCAAACGTTCAGCCGCACTCAGGTGCTCAGGCAAATACAGCAGTATTTTTTGCAGTACTTCAGCCGGGTGATACTGTTCTCGGTATGAACCTTGCACACGGCGGTCACCTTACACACGGCAGCCCCGTAAATATGTCGGGTAAGTGGTTTAACATCGTTTCATACGGTGTAAGTGAAGCAGATTGCCGGATTGATTATGAAGAAGTTAAAAAGGTTGCACTTAAAACAAAGCCGAAGCTTATCGTTTGCGGCGCGAGTGCATATTCCAGAATTATAGATTTTACAAAGTTCCGTGAGATTGCAGATGCAGTAGGAGCATATCTTATGGTAGATATGGCTCACATTGCAGGACTTGTCGCTGCAGGTCTCCATCCGTCACCGGTTGGTATTGCTGATTTTGTAACTACAACAACTCACAAGACACTCAGAGGTCCCAGAGGCGGTTTGATTCTTACAAACACAGAAGAAAACGCTACTTTGATAAACAAAGCTGTATTCCCCGGAATTCAGGGAGGTCCTTTGATGCACATTATTGCTGCTAAGGCTGTTGCATTCGGTGAGGCTCTTACACCTGCATTCAAAGAGTATCAGACACAGATCGTTAAGAACGCTGCACGTCTTGCTGCTGAGCTTGAAAAGAGAGGCGCTAAACTCGTTGCAGGCGGTACAGATAACCACCTTATGCTCGTTGACGTCACTTGCTTTGGAATCACAGGTAAAGAAGCACAGCTTATGCTTGATGATGTAAATATTACTTGTAACAAAAACGGTATACCTTTTGACAAGCAGAAACCTTTTGTGACAAGCGGTATCAGACTCGGTACTCCTGCAGTTACATCGAGAGGTATGAAAGAAGATGATATGGAAGTCATCGCTGACTGCATCGTAACAGCACTCACCGACAAAGACGGTTCAAAGAAAGAAGAAGTAAAGGCAAAAGTTGAGAACCTTCTCGCAAAATATCCTTTATATGCATAATAAGTTTCAGACGGCCGCTGCTGTTTTATAACGCAGCGGCTTTTTTAAGGCGGTATCACATGGCAGAACCACTCGCATACAGAATGCGTCCCAAAACAATAGAAGAATTTTGTGGTCAAAAGCATATACTTGCTCCCGGAAAGCTTTTATACAGAATGATAAAGGCAGACCGATTGGCAAGTGTTATATTTTTCGGACCACCCGGTACCGGAAAAACAACACTTGCACGTATTATTGCAAATGCTACAGATGTAGGTTTTGAAAAATTGAACGCTGTTACGGCAGGCGTTGCTGATATAAAGAGAATTGCGGCAGACAGCCAGAACACTATGCTTAATCCGTCGGGTAGAGTTGTACTTTTTATCGATGAGATACATCGTTTTAATAAAGCACAACAGGACGCATTGCTTCCGTTTGTTGAAAGCGGCTCAATTATATTGATTGGTGCAACTACCGAAAATCCGTTTTTTGAGGTAAACAAGGCCCTTATATCACGTTCTACCGTATTCCAGCTCAACCCTCTTACAAACGATGATATAAAAGATATCGTATACCGTGCCCTTGATGATAAAGAAAACGGTTACGGCGATTTAAATATAACCATTGACGAAAACGCACTTGAATTTCTAGCCGAAACTGCGGCAGGCGATGCCCGAGCCGCTCTTAACGCTTTGGAACTTGCTGTTATAAGCTCCGAAGCAGATATGTTGAACGGTTTTAATATTACTCTTGATATTATGTCAGAATGTGTGCAAAAGAAGTCTATCCGTTTTGATAAAGACGGAGAAGCGCATTATGACAATATAAGTGCGTTTATAAAGAGTATGCGGGGAAGTAATCCGGATGCGGCTGTTTTTTACCTTGCAAGAGCTTTGTATGCAGGCGAAGATATAAACTTTTTGGCAAGAAGAATAATGATTTGTGCAAGTGAAGATGTCGGCACGGCAAATCCGACCGCACTTATTGTTGCAAGTGCTGCGGCTGACGCCGTAAGAATGATCGGTATGCCTGAAGCTCGCATAATACTTGCTCACGCAGCTATCACCGTCGCAACAAGTCCTAAATCAAACGCTTGCTATAATGCGATAAATACTGCCCTTTATGACGTGGAACATAAAAATACCGGTGAAGTACCGATGCAACTTCGAAACGCCGAGACAAGCGGTATGGCAGACCTTGGATACGGTGACGGTTATAAGTATGCACACGATTATCCTGGACACGTTGCCGATATGGAATTTTTCCCTGATAGCATGAAAGGTACTAAATACTACAGTCCTTGCGGGAACGGCGCAGAAAATAAGATTATTGAGTATCTTAAATGGGCTGAAGAAATGAAAATGTCAAAAAAATAATTGGTGGCAAATATATGATTTCAAACAAAGAACTTACATTTGAAATTAAAGAATACATCGAAAAGAATAAATCGCAAATCGGAGATGCACTTTATGCTGTTACGGGTGATTTGTCACGCGAGGGGCAATATTTTGCTTCGTGGCTGGTATTAACCGATACACATATCGTCACTTATGATGGTGAATATTTAGTTACGAAGATTTCGGATTTAAAGTCTGTTTTCGTAAAAAGAATGTATGGAAATGCATCGATTGTCGCCGTGAATTGTGATGATGTGACTGTTTGTTTGTTCAGATATACATATTCCGTTGCAATAATATGCGATGCGATTACCGATTACATCAGACATATAAAAGACGGACTTGATCCAGAAAATGAGAAAGGAATTCTTGATAATACGTTTGCTAAACTCTTGCGTGTCTGTCCGAAATGCGGCAGAGCACTTCAAAGAGAGGGTAGTGAGTGTTTAAAATGTAAATCAAAGAGATCTGTTTATAAAAAGGTTTCAAAATACATAAAACCCGAGCTTAAACATTTGCTTTTCTGTGTTTTCCTTTCAATAATCACAACAATAACAGTTCTTTTCCCTCCGAGAATGACGCAGATGCTCATAGATGATGTTATTCCGGAAAAGAATACAAAAATGCTCTTTAACATCGTAATTATACTGATAATTTCGTACATTGTGCAGGGCATTGTGGCGGCATACAGAACTTACTGCATAAGAATGAGCGGTGATCGACTTGTACTAAGCATCAGAAACGATGTATATGAAAAGGCTCAGAAGTTACCAATGGGTTTTTATGACAAAACGTCGACCGGTTCTATTATTAACAGAATAACGAGCGATTCACTTACTTTGCAGTCGTTTGTGCTTCGTTTCTTTCAGGAAGCCATTGCGCAGGCCATTCTGATGGTACTGATAATAATATTTATGTTTTCGGTTCATTGGAAACTTGCTCTTGTTGCACTTGTTCCCGTCCCTTTTATAGTTTTTGTAAGAAGAAAATACGGAAAGAAAATACACCCGTATTACAGAAAAATATGGAGAAGATGGGCTGCCGTGTCAGGAATCTTGACTGATACAATCCCTTGTGTACGCGTTATAAAGTCATTTACGGGTGAGAAAAAAGCCACAGAAAAATTCACAAAGTATAATATGAAATGGCTTAAAATGGAAATAAAATCAATGAAAATCGTTGTTCCTTTTCCTCATATAATTAACTTTCTGACTGCAGCCGGTTCGATACTTATATGGGCTGTTGGCGGAACCTGGGTAATCAATGGGTCCGACAGTCAGATATCTCTCGGTTTATTGGTATCTTTTATTACTTATACATCGATGTTCTATACACCGGTGAACTTCTTTGCGACATTGAATGACGAATTCCAGAAAGCACTTTCTTCAACAGAAAGACTTTTGGATATAATCGATGCGGATCCCGAAGTAAACGACGGAAAATGTCTTAAACCTGAGAAAATAGATGGAAAAATCGAGTTTAAAAACGTTAGTTTTTCTTTTGATAAAGGCAGAAAGACTCTTTCAAACATTGATCTTACGATAAATCCCGGTGATATAGTCGGTGTTGTAGGCACCACAGGTTCGGGTAAAACTACGCTTATAAACATCCTTCAAAGATATTACGATAACTACGAGGGTGACATATATCTTGACGGGACAAATATAAAAGATATCGACCTAGAATACTATCGTTCAAAAATCGGTTTTGTTCAGCAGGACCCTATGATGTTCAGCGATACTATTTTTAATAACATTGCTTTCGGTAAACCTAATGCGACTCCCGAAGAAGTATTTGAGGCTGCTGATGTTGCGAACGCACACGACTTTATCGTAAAACAGCCCGATGCATATGATTCGTTGCTCGGCGAAAGGGGTATCGGTCTTTCCGGTGGTGAAAAGCAACGTGTTTCTATCGCAAGAGCAGTGCTTAAAAATCCGGAAATACTCATTTTTGACGAGGCGACTGCTTCTGTTGACTCCGAAACTGAAGAACTAATACAAAGTGCAATCGAGCGGCTTATAAAAGGCAGAACCACTATTATGATTGCGCACAGACTTTCAACTCTCAGAAAAGCAAATGTGATAATCGTAATTGATAACGGAAATATAATTGAAATGGGTTCACACGAAGAACTGATAGCTCTCGGCGGAAAGTATTCAAAATTGATTGAAATTCAATCGTTGTCAGAGAAAGTAAGAAAACAAAAAGCCGAAGAGAAGTTTGATTGAGGTGATTATATGCCGAGAAGATATGAGGAAAATTTAAAACTTACAAAAAATATCAATTTCGCAAGTTTGGATGCCGAAACAAACAGCGGTGAAAAGTTTGAAAATGTAACACTTAAAAGATTATTTCCGATAAACAGCATTCACGACTATATATCGGTTATTTCTCCTGAGGGAAAAGAATTGTTTATTGTAAAAAGTATGGCTGGTTTTGAAGAAAATTCACTTAAAATTGCAGAAGAATTTCTCGAAAGCTTTTATATGATTCCGAAGATTTTAAAAGTTTACGGTAAAAAGGACAAATTCGGCAGACTTAATATTGATGTACTTACCGATATCGGCGACCGTACTATTGAAATAGCAAACAGACAGACTGACATAAAGGTCAGAGAAGACGGCAGAGTATTGTTCCGTGACATAAACGACAATCGATATGAAGTCGAAGATCTTTCTCGTCTTGACAGAAGAAGTCTGGCGATTTTGGATTCAGACTTGTAAAACAAACATTTTTGTAATATTATTGTCGGGCAATAGTGAGTTCGTGACCTTCCTCACTTAAAACAAAACTAAAGGAGTGCTTTTTATGAAAAAAAACAGAGCATTATTTATTTCTTATTCTGCGGTTATTGCTTCACTTTATGTGGTGCTAACTTTTTTGTCTAACATTTTCAGTCTTTCGGTCGGTCTTATTCAGTTCAGATTTTCTGAAATACTTGCGATTTTACCTTTGTTCTCAATTACTGCGATTCCGGGACTTACGATTGGTTGCCTTATATCGAACATATTAACAGGTTGTCCACTTTGGGATGTTTTGCTCGGAACTTTAGCGACACTTATCGGTGCCATCGGAACGTATTTTATTGGTGAAAAATCTTATTTGTTATCACTTTTTCCTCCGATATTATCAAATGCAATTATTGTTCCTATCGTTTATACGATTATTTATTCATTTGGCAATGAAGGATTTATCGCATGGTTTTGCGGTGTATTCGTCGGCGAATTTGTAATGATAGCTTTGGTCGGAAGTATCCTTTACAACATACTCAAAAAAAATCAGAAAAATTTATTTAAAATTTGAAAATAATGTATTGAATTGTGTCAGAACGGACAAAATTACTTTGTACAAACGTACTTAAACGTATACAAAGGAGTGTTGGTTTTGATACAACGAGGTGACATTTATTATGCAGATCTAAGTCCCGTAATCGGCTCAGAACAAGGCGGTGTAAGACCGGTACTTGTGATTCAGAACGATGTAGGAAACAAATACAGCCCGACAATAATTGTGGCGGCGGTTACTTCTCAAATGAACAAATCCAGATTGCCTACGCACCTTAATTTAAGTGCAGACGAATTCGGATTAAGCAAAGATTCGGTAGTTCTTCTGGAACAGCTCAGAACAATCGATAAAAAGAGACTCAAAGAACACATATGCAGGCTTGATAACGGTTTTATGAACCGGATCGACAAAGCTCTTGAAATAAGCTTAGGTCTTGCAAGAGCATAAAATACACCACTACATAGAAACGTTCTGTGTAGTGATACATAATAAAATCATCAATATAAGAATTATTAAAAGATAAAAGGTTTCATTAATATAACAAAAAAAGTGTCAAAACAAAAATCGACGCGGCGGTCTTCTTGATAAAAGCCGCCGCGTCTCATAATTTTTATTCAAAAATCAAATTATTTCTTACCTGTAAAATAATTGTTGCCTGTATAGCTTTCAAATACTTTACGAACGATATTACCGCCGATTGTACCAGCTTCTCTGGAAGTGAGGTCGCCGTTGTATCCGTCTTTAAGATTGATACCTGATTCTCTTGCGATTTCATACTTCATCTGGTCAAAAGCAGTTTTGCTGTTGCTCTTAGACATAATTGTAACCTCCGTTAAAAACTCCGACTTTTGAAGTCGGTATACATATTATTCTCGGTTATTTAAAATAAATACCGGAAATTATACCCTTTCATTTTCAGGACTTGTTCTGAAAAGTAAGCTTACCGAATATATACCTGCGATTCCTACGAGAGAGTATATAATTCTGCTTATTAAATGCGTTGCACCGCCGAAGAGTGCTGCGACTATATCAAACTGAAAAAGTCCTACTGAAAGCCAGTTGAGTGCACCGATTATTATCAAAATAAGTGCAAATCTGTCCAAACCGTTTCTTGCCATGGTTTTAAGCTCCTTTCCGGTGGCAAAAATAATTAAAGTGTCCACCATTCGAATATATATTTTCCTTATTTTTTTAATTTATTCGTTGAATATTTCTTTTGATTAAATTAAAATGTTCCAAAATACTTTTTTTGGTTTTGTTTATGGAAAATGTTTGTTTTATCGTGTCTTGTGACGCGGATGATGTATTGAAAGATAATTTAAGAAAGCAAGGCAGTGTTTTTGAATTGAATCATTGCGGCACGCTTGATGAGAGAGAATCTGCTCATCCTGATATGCACATATGCAGGATTTCAGAGTCGTTTTGCGTTGTTTCCCCGTATGCCGCTGAATTTGTTGAGACTTTTTTTTTAGAAAACGGCATCGGTTTTACTGTCGGAAATACATTTCTTTCACCTGAATATCCTGAAAACATTGCATATAATGTTTCGGTAGGGGACAAAATATTCTTCCACAACACAAAACATACCGACAAAACGATTCTGGAAATGCTAATAAATTCGGGCAAACGCCCGGTAAATGTAAAACAAGGGTATTCCGGATGTTCTTCAATATTTGCCGATGTTAAGGTTATAACTTCCGATTACGGTATATTTAAAACCTGCAAAAAAGAGAATATTACCGCCGTGCTGTTTAAAGAGCCGAAGCAAATACTATTGAGCGGCTTTGCTAACGGATTTATGGGCGGTTCGTGCGGTTACAGCAAGGAAACAGGTCTTCTTATAAATTGTTCCGAAGAGTATCTTCCGTCAGATTTTAGATGCGAGTTAGATCGTCAAAACATAAAATATACATGTGTAGGAAGCGGAAGAATAACCGATATAGGCGGCATTTTGATTTTCACGGGACATTGACTCCAAAACATATAATGTTGTGGATAAAACAGGAGGATTTATTCATGCATTATGTAAATATTATTGATTCTGCAAGTCCGGATGATTTTTTTATGTTTATGTCTTCGCGGATAAATGTATTCAATATTCAGCGAAATAACCGCTGGACACTTTGTAAAATCAATAATAACGAATTGACCGTAAAAGTCCTTTCTGCATATCTCTCCGAATATATATGGGAAATTTCCTTACCGCGATTGTGCTTAAAATACCTGAATAGATATTTTAAGGTTCCTGTTTCTTCGAAATTTGATATTGTATCCCAAGCGATGAATGTTGCATCGTGCCTTAAAGAGAATACCGTTGATATTGTAGAAAAAAATTAAATGAATAT
>SVJA01000013.1 GCA_015069195.1 Oscillospiraceae bacterium
CTTCGCATTGGAGCGATAGGAACTTTACTGATTGGCGGCACATTGACGAGAATTTTGCTCGCCTTCGATATTACGTTTAATTTTGGATTTATCGGTATTCCGGTTGCAATCTTAGGAACGGTGAGCTTGTTTATAGGAAGAACAGACCTGTCCTCGATAGACAATGAACTGCGTGCTCGTAAAAGTAAAGAATAAGAGGTAAGAAATGATGTATGAGAAAAGCTTTTGGGAAAAGTTAGGAGATCAAATTGCTCATCCAGGGAAGAGATTTTTGCTGGGTTTGCTCAGTTGTTTGTTCTTAGGACCGTTTGGTGTATTTATTGCATTGGCAATTTTGGAAAGCAATAAATCGTTTTTTGTTGCCAATATAACTGTTCAGACATCAACAGGAGAAGTTGTCCCGTGTGCGATCGTAAAGCAGAAACGGTATGCATATATGCCTGTTGTTCCTTTCTTTAGTTTGTTCTTCTATCTTCCGTATAAAACAGACTATTTCCTGCTTAAGAATGTATCTGCTCCGGAATTGCAAAAAGAAACAAGAGTTAACGGCACGCTATTAAACGTTGGTCTGGTTAGGATGGAGCAGCTCACGAAAGCAAAGGCCATAGCCATTCAAAATAATCCTCAGATCATTTCGCAAGAATTGTCCGGACAAGCTGAGCAAGCAAAAATCGACTTCTTTAAGGAAGCAAAGCCCTATTTCGACACTAAACTGTTAGAGGAGATTTTTACCGCTAATCACCTGTGTTTGTGCGATTTAGAAGGTATGTGCATCTTGTTCCATTATTCAAAGGTAGACGGCCATTTTTGTGGTATGCATATAAATCGAGATTATGTGGAACGAATCAAGCAAGATCCTTCTTTTCTGCTTTCGACCTATTTAAGCATGGATCCGGATAAGCTTGTGAACAATCTTGTCATATTAAATGATGCGGTCTTGGAACGGTTGCTTCGCATTCAAAAGAAAAACTCTAATAAGAATGATGCATCAACAAATACCGAGTCTTCAGAAGTTTTGTCTAGAGTTAATCAAAACAAGAAGGTCCTTACAAAAACCATTATTGAGCAGACGTTGAACCGGAGTAGTTCTAAACCCAAGAAAGCTTTGGGAATTATATTATGTCTTCCGGCGTTGGGCGCAATCGAGTTAGCTATAGCAGGTTTTGTAACCGGCCTTTTTGTTATGGGCATTATCTGCTTGCCATTGGGAATTTGGTTGTGGTATATTGCAATAAAGAAACTTCGTCAAGGCAAAAAGAATAAAGAAAATGCAATGCGTGGTCAATATAAGATTGTTCAAGCCACCTGTATCAGCTCAACCAAAGAGGTCCGTGAAGACGAGGATGGTACAACCGTGTTTTACACAACGAAATTTTCTAATGGGGAATCACAAACACTGAATTATTCATTGGGTGTTGAGGGTGATACTTTTTACTTAGTATATCTGCCCGAATCGAAAAAGGTGAATGCTATCTTCAATGGTATAGAATACGTACCCTCCGCAGATCTTTTAATAGAGAAATAATAGGACAATATGTTAGACTTTCCGTTTGTCGTTGGTTCTGCACGCCTTTTTACTGATACAAAAACAGACACAAAATAAAATGGAAGACACGAAAATAATGGAAGAAAATTAATTCCATTATTTATGCAAAATCCATTATTTCAAGGAAAATCGGAGATAATGGAATGGAAAAAATCAGTGTAAAATTACTCACGGCTTCTGTTAATCATGATGTCGTTGGTTCGAGCCCAACAGGGGGAGTCAGATGAAAGCACTTCTTCGGAAGTGCTTTTTCGCGTTTATTTATAATTATATCAAGCAGTTATACTTTTATATATTTTTTATTGACAGTATGTGTTGATATATTTTATAATCCTTTTACTTAGTAGTGTTTAATGAAATTAAATGCAAAAAAATATTAGGAGGTTTTCTGATGAAGAAAATTGTTTCATTATTTATTATTTTGACAGTTCTTGCTTCTATGTGCATGATAACTGTTCCGGCAACTGCTGCAGAAGGTCGTTTAGAGATTCCTTCTACTCTCGAAGTTGATAAGGATGGAAACTGGTCTATGCAGGTTAAAGTTTGGGGTGATACTGCATGGGATTCATGGATTGCTATATATAGAAAAGATATGGTACAAATGTGTGATAAGTCCGCTGATGGTTTACCACTGTTTGATGATGCGGGTCACTTTGGTCGTTTGTTCCTTCAACCCTCAACCGGTAATGTAGCTCCTTCTACTCTTAATAAGAATTACTCTTATAAAGATGGTACTGCGATTACTTTCAGTAATAAAACAATGAATTTTTCGAACCATCCGACTCTTGTAAATGGTGAATACACAATGTATTGCTTTAGACATTTTTCTGATGTTGATGTTTATGAGATTGTTGCACAAAAAGATTTTACAGTTGTAAGTGGTTGGGAGATATTTGTAAAGAGCGGTATGCGTCTTTGCAGAACGGAAGATCCTATGGAAACTGAAGGTATGCTTTGGTTGGATAAGGCTGATTCTTCTCATACAACAACATTTACCGCAAAAGGTGAGTTTGACAAGTTGGGATTTACCGCTTGGAGTGATGATAAAAACGATCAAAAATGGGGTTTCTCGGTTTACAAGGCTGTAATGGATGAAGATTCAGAAGGAAATGAGGTTTTAGTTGCAGACGGTGATCCGGTATTTGATACACAGATGGTTGTTGCTCAGGATAAGTTCTATACTTTGACATTCGACAAACCTTTACCGGCCGGTGATTATGCATTTAAAGTTTATTCGATAGAAGGATTTGAAGAAGCTGAAGGCGAAGCTAAACGTTGGTTGACTATGCCTGTATCTGAAATTCTTTCGGATTCTACTGTTTGGACAGAGTATGACTTCTTGGAAAATTGTGATGGAGACGGAATTCTTCGTGTTCTGGAAGAGACCAGTGCTGTAGGTTTTGGTATTCATCTTACTGGTAAGGGTATTGTGAACGGATCTACGACAGCTCCTGAAGAGACAACAGCTCCCGAGGAGACAACAGCTCCTGAAGAGACAACAGCCCCCGAGGAGACAACAGCTCCTGAAGAGACAACAGCCCCCGAAGAGACAACAGCTCCTGAAGAGACAACAGCTCCCGCGGCTACAAATGCTCCCACAGATACTACAACTAAAGATGAAGCTAAGAAAGACGGCGGTCTCGGAACCGGTGCCATTATAGGTATCGTTGCAGGCGGTATAGTTGTTCTTGCCGGTGCAGCTCTTGCTGTATACTTCTTGGTTATAAAGAAGAAAAAGTAATAATTCTTTGAATCAACATAATATAGTTGAAAGGAACGGAGTGATCATATAAAATGATGACTCCGTTCTTTTTTTAGTATTGTGTATTGACAAAAAATAGTATTGTTTATATAATCAGCAAAGATTGTGGCATTTGTTTTGGTGCAAATGTTAAAACTTTTAGGAGGTTTTTTGATGAAAAAATTAATTTCATTAGTAATTGCCGTTGTAATTATGGCTAGTATGTGCCTTATGGCTATTCCTGTTTCTGCTGCTGATTATAATAATGATGCAGAGTACCAGACTTTTACTACTGTTGAGATGACTTTGTTTGATATGGCAAATCCTCGTGAGAATGATACTGAGCTTTGGTTGTGTACACCTGAGTCATATCATATCACATATTTCAAGGCTAAAGGAGATTTTGATGCAGTCCGTTTCTCTGCATGGTCTGATAACCTTGGTACACAAAAGTGGCTTTTCCAGATTGTTGAGGAAGATGGAGAAACAGTTGTTAGAGAAGTAGAACAGATTGTTAAGCAAGGCGGAGCTGGTGACAATATTGTGAAATTTGACCCCGTACCTGCAGGTAGTTATGGTTTAAAAGTATCTACTGTTGAGGATTATGATCCCGGCAGCAATGGTGGTAATCCGAAATACTACATTGTTTTTCCTGCTTCTGAGATTCTTGAAGAATATGCGGACACGTGTTGGACAGAGAACTATGGTGGTCTTACCCCTACTGAGGTTGGTGCTCTTCTTATTAATGATTCGGTAAGTGCTTTTGGTTTTGGTATTCACCTTACAGGTAACGGAATTGTATCAGATGCTACTGAAACTCCTGCCGGTGATGCTACTGCAGCACCTGAGGAGACAACAGCTCCCGAAGAGACAACAGCACCTGAGGAGACAACAGCTCCCGAGGAGACAAAAGCTCCCGAAGAGACAACAGCTCCTGAGGAGACAAAAGCTCCTGAAACTACAGAAGCTCCCAAAGCTACTGCAGATGCAAAAGACGATGGCAAGAAGGCTGATGAAGGCGGACTCAGCACAGGTGCTTTGGTAGGTATCATTGCTGCAGCTGTTGTAGTTGTTGCAGGTGCGGCGGTTGCTATTTACTTCCTTGTTATAAAGAAGAAATAATATAGGGTATTACCTTTAGATATTCTTAAGTAAAGAGACTTGTTCGATAGAGCAGGTCTCTTTTTTGTGTGTTTAGTTGATTTACTATGGAATGTCGGATATAATTTTGGGAAAGTTATAATACAACTTGAGGGATTTTATGGCAGATAATACATCATTGGGCAAAAAATTGAATATTTTTACATGTGAGAAAAAACTATGGCTTGATTTAAATTGCCGTGGAGTAAGTAATCCTAAAAGTATGGATATTGCAGAGGATTATGCGGCAAATTCGGTAAAAGAGTTTGCTTATGTTTCGTTTGCACCTAGTATAAAAATTACAAGTGAAAATCAGACTGATGCCGTTAAAGAAACCTTGTCCGCTATAAGTAATCGAAATGAGAGGACTATTATAACTGATGCTGCATTTAGCTTTGGCGACAGAATTTTTCATATTGACAGATTGCTGGTAAAAAATGACGGTGCTATAGAAATTTGTGACATAAAGGCGGCAACTCACATCCGTGACGGTTTTATAAAGGAGCTTGCTTTTAAATGTGCGGCTTTATGTTTGCTCGGTTTTGCTGTGCGAAAGGTTTATATACGATACATAAATGATTCTTTCGTAAAGAATGGACCTATAGATGCAAATAAGTTTTTCCTTCATAAAGATGTTACTCAGGACGTTTTATACTACACAGAGGAAAATATACAGAATATAAAAAAGGTTACTGAAATTACCGATGAGCCGCGTTGTTTGATATGTGAGCGTTGTCTTTCTCCGTACAGATGTGAATATTGGAATTATTGTACAGATTATTTCCCGGAAAATAATGTTTTTGATATTGCCGGCCTTTCTATGGATAGAAAATTTGAGTTGTTTTTTGATGGAATATTGTCATTTGAAGATGTAGAAAAGAGCGGAAAAGTGTCGAAAAGACAGATGGAGCAGGTTATGGCAAATTTATATTCATTACCGCCTAAGGTGGATAAAAATGAATTAAGGAGCTTTTTGTCCGAATTAACGTATCCGCTGTACTTTTTGGATTTTGAAACTTTTCAGAGTGCGATACCACGTTTTGACGGAGTGAGACCATTTACTCAGATACCTTTTCAATATTCTTTGCATTACGCGGATGCGAAGGGCGGTGGGCTCTGTCACAAAGAATTCTTGGCGGATTTTGAACATGACCCGCGGAGAGCACTTGCTGTGCAGTTGGTAAACGATATCCCCATTGACGCATGTGTACTCGCATACAATATGACATTTGAAAAAGGTGTGATAAGAACGCTGGCACTGATGTTTAATGATTTGTATGATGATCTGATGAGAATTCACAATAATATGCGAGACCTTATGGTTCCGTTCAGAAAACACTCATATTACGACAGGCGTATGAATGGTTCGCATTCTCTTAAGGCTGTGCTTCCGGCTCTTTTTCCGGATGACAAAGAGTTGGATTATAAGAATCTGGATTCAGTTCATAACGGTCTGGAAGCCATGATAATGTATCAGCAAGGGTGTGACGCTGACTCTGGCACTAGACGAAATATTCGTGAAAATCTTCTTAATTATTGCGGATTAGATACTTATGCGATGGTAAAAATTTTAGAAAAACTTGAAAATGCTTCTGTATAACAAATGAGACGCCGTGATTACACGGCGTCTCAAATCTTTAGTTCTGAAACTATTTATACAGTTTTGATACCTCTTCTGCTGTAGCTTTGACTTTGTCTGCAACGTGCTTGGGGTGAATTACTTTTATTTTGTTGCCGAAAGAAAACAACCAGGAAATGAATGGCGGGCTGACCATCACATCGACATTTACATTGAATGTGTCTCCGTTTCTGAACAGCATTGATTCACTTCCGAAACGGTCAAGTATGATATCTGCAAGTGAATTGTCACAGCAGAGCGTTACTTTTTCTTTTTCACCGCCGAACATTCCGAAATGACATCCCGTGTAGATTCCGATGTCAGAATTTTTTATGAATTCGCGTCCTTCTGCAGGTTCGTCGATACTGACTGCAGAGTCCATTTTGTCAACCCGGTAATGCTTTATTTTTTCTTCTTTTGAATCATATGCGATCAGATAATATTTTTCATCGTCCCATACAAGTGCAATCGGGCTTACTGTATAAAGCTTTTTGTCGTGACGATAAACTTTCTCTTTCTTTTCGTTATATCTGAAATAGTAGAAGGAGAGCTTTGTGCCTTGTGAAATGCTTTCGTGGATGGCGTCAATGGCAAAGTATGTTGTTTTGTTCTTACTTTTGAATTTATCGTTTATGTAGACCCCTCGATAAAGTTTTTTTGCCTGATGCATGCTGGAGAGTGTTTCAAGCTTTTTTATGAGGGATATGCTTTTCTCATATGTTATGAAACGTGACGCCTGTACCGCATCTATCAATAATTCAAGCTCCGGAAGCTCAAATTCGCGCGTTGCGAGAAAATAGCGCGTAGATTTATCTCTTGCAGTGCAGATGTCTAAATCAAGCGATCTTAGGGCTTCTATGTCATCGTAAAGACTCTTTCGTTCTGCTTTTATATCGTAATCTTTTATGAGAATATCCGTGATTTCTTTTATCGAAAGCGGATGTTCTTCGTCGGTGCGTTCGTAAAATATTTTTGCAAGACATATAAGTTTTAACTTTTGTCCGTATGATTTTGGCATTTTGAAACCTCCGAGATTAATTACAGTGAAATTTTACCATAATTAACGCTTTGTTGTATATGTGTTTTTTACACTGTCAATAATTAAATCAGAATGCTTGAAGGGAATGATTAATTATGTCGGGCATTGTTGTTTTACTGTTGTTTTTATTTGCTTTTCTGTTTTGTAATTTATTACTGTCAAAGCTTTATATAAAAATTTATTTATTCACGGATACAAAAGATTTTGACGGACATATAGATTTTGAATTTTATAATCTCAGATTGTTTCGGCTGAAGCTTGGTCGACGGGGCAATAAGAAATATTCAATTTTTGAAAATCGGGAAAAGTTTTATAAATGTCTCGAAAAATATAATGTAAGCAAACTTGAAATTAAAGGTGAAATAGGCCTTGATGATGCTGCAACAACAGCGGTTTCAACCGGAATTGCATATACTGTTTTTTCTGCTGTTTATGTTCTTATTGCAAATTATATCAATGTTGAAAAGGTGATTTTTGATATTGTGCCGAATTTTTCAAAAACAAGAATTTCGTTTGAATTTTTATGCATAATTGATGTGAAAGTGGTAAATATTATAATCGATGTTATACATGTGTGGGTTGATTATGCCCGTAGTCAGTTAAGAAACAGTGAAGGGGAGAGTTTATTATGGCAGAACATCCGATAAATAATATTATGGACACTGCAATGGTCAATATCAAGGAAATGATAAATGTGGATACAATCATCGGAAATCCCGTTGATACACCTGACGGCTCGGTGATTATTCCTGTGTCAAAGGTTTCTTTCGGTCTTGCGGCCGGTGGAGCGGAATACGGTGGAGATGTTGACTTTTCACAGCAGAGATCTGATGATAAAGTTATTGCTCCTGTAAAATATCCGTTTGCAGGCGGCAGTGGTGCGGGGGTATCTATTTCGCCGACTGCTTTTATCGTTTCAAACAGTCAGGGGGTACAGCTTATGCAGATAAGTGAGTGCAGTGCTGTTGAAAACCTTGTGAATATGGTGCCTGATGTTATGAATAAAGTGAATGAATTGATTATTAAGAAATGTGATTCGGATAAGGGTTAAAGTAATCAAACGGCGGGGATGAAGGGGTCCCCGCCGCTTAAAGCCAATCTACATAAATTTTGATAAAATTTAAATTATTCGTTTCCCGGATCCGATGCTAAAGTAACGTCGATTCCGTCTGCTTTGAGCTCTTCGGCTACTTCATCGGTTACCTGATTTTCCGGTTGTTTGTTCAGTTCGATTTTTTCTAGTTCCGGAAGCTCTGACAATGACTCCATTCCGATGCTTTGTAAGAATTTGATTGTAGTTTTGTAGAGCATAGGTCTTCCGGGTGCATCAAGTCTGCCGGATTCTTCCACCAGACCTCTTTCGATAAGCCTTACGAGAACGCCGTCGCTGTTTACACCTCTGATAAATTCTATATTTGATCTGGTAACCGGTTGGTTATATGCGATGATAGAAAGTGTCTCCATGGCGGCACGACTGAGTCCTGTGGTCGAAGGCCTTTCAAAATAATCTCTGATTTCGTCGTGAAGAGCAGGGTTTGAACAAAATGCATATGATTTGTCCATTTTTCTGAGCATGATACCACCGTTTCGCGAATTATATCTCTGCATCAATCTGTCCATAATTACGGTCGCATGTTTTTTGTCAGTTTTGAGTGCAATCGCGATACTTTCTGTTTTTACGGGTGTACCGGATGCAAATATCAAAGCTTCTGCAATTGCTTCTTCATGTGAATATGAATCGTCTGCAGTATATTCTTTTTCGTTATCAATCCCACTCATCGTAGCCCTCCAAGTTTGCAAGTCCTTCTTGCATATCGTCTTTTGCCTTTATGATATCAATGTCACCGAACAGTTTCTTTTGCTCAAGTCGAACGCTCTTATTTCTGTCGAGTTCGAGTATGGCAAGGAATCCGGTTACAACCTCTGCTTTTGTGTTTTTCTTTAAGTTGAACACTTCTGAGAATAACACTTTTTTCTTATTTGAAAGCACGGAAATGACATGCTTTATTTTGTCTCGCAAGCTGACTTTTTCTATTTTCAGAATGACATTCATTTTGCCGGTATTGTCATTTCGACTTGTTTCGAAACGAAGCTTTGCTGTTTCGTATGCATTCATGAGTGCATCTGCAGTAAGTTCAACCGGATCTTCTCTTTTTGAGAATGTAAGTGTTTCTTGCTCTCTGGATACAGAACCATTCCAATATTCCATAAATTCTGCAAGTTTTACTGCTGTTTCTTTGTATTGCTTATATTTCATAAGGTGCTCGGCAAGCTCTTCTTCCGTAAGTTCTTCTGTTTCGGGAAGCGGTTTTGGTAGAAGTTTTCTGGATTTCATATGCAAGAGGCTGGAACCCATAACGACAAACTCACTTGCAAGTTCTACATCAAATACGCCTGCTGCAAAAATGTAGTCGATATACTGGTCAGCGATAAGGCTTATCGGAATGTCAGTTATCTCCAACTTGTTTTTTTCGAGCAAAGAGAGCAGAAGGTCAAAAGGACCTTCAAACATATCAAGTTTTATATTCCTGTTTTTTCCTTCTGTTATGTTTTCTGACATCAACAATCATTACTCCGCATAAATAATCACCGTATGCACACATACCTCAACAGTATATCAATCTATTTTGATTCGCACAAGGAAAATTATTTAAATTTCAGTAAAAAAGCATATCTTTTTAATATTTCCGTTAAATAGTCTGCAAAAGTTTTTTCGGCAATTTTGCTTGTATGAATAATGTCTGTTTGGTATAAAATTTCATCTTCTATGTTTATGGTAAGCCTTCCGCATATTGAATTTTTGGGAGAATTTTTACCGGTAAAGGCGTTAAATGTTGATTCTTCCGGACTATTGACATTTGTTTCAAATATTTTTCCGACCACTTCTGTTTTACAGGTGAGATTTGAATATTCATTCTGAGTGAGAGGTAAACGTATATTTTCTGTGATAATAACATCCGACGGCGGTGTTTTGCTTTTCTTTATGTCGAGTGTTCCAAGTTTTGTGAATTTTTCAAACAGATTGTAGACTTTATAATTTTTATAAATAAAATCAATTACCTTTTTTCCGTCAATAGTTCTGTTGAGATTGTCAGGACAGCCGAACAGAACAGTAATTATTCTCATTCCTTCACGTTCTGAAGTGAGTACGATACATCTGCCTGCATTGTTTGTAAAGCCTGTTTTGCCGCCGTCTACGCCTTCGACATTTCCAAGAAATGCATTTGTGTTTGTAAAATGTCTTTTCCCTGCAGTGAAGTGCTTCGTACCGATAATCTGACGGAATGTATCATTCTTTAATGCTTCTTTTGTTATAAGAGCCAAGTCATAGGCAGTGGTGTAGTGCTCGTCATCATCAAGACCGTGCGGTGAAGTGAAATTTGTTTCGTTTGCGCCTATTTGTTCGGCTTTGTCGTTCATAAGGACACAGAAATCATCCACAGAACCTGCCGTATGTTCCGCAAGTGCCGTTGCCGCATCATTTCCTGATTCTAACATAAGTCCGTAAAGCAAGTGTTCAACAGATATGTTTTCACCGCTTTTTAATTCGATTTCTGATCCGTCTATGGAAGCCGCATAACTGCTTACCGTAGTTATTTCGGTCAGTTTGCAGTTTTCGAGGACAATCAATGCTGTCATTATTTTTGTTGTACTTGCCATTGCCGATTTTCTGAAAGCATTTTTTTCATAAAGAATTCTGCCGCTTTCATATTCCGTCACGATGCAATGCTTTGCAGACAACAGAGGTTCTTTTTCAAGTGTGTATAAATGTTTTGTGTCTGTCCGGATTGTTTCGGTATTATTTTTTTGTTGCTCTCGGATCGGTTTAATTACGGTATATAATATCGTTGCCAATGTAAATATGATAGCAATGATTATCAAAACAACTTTTTTCGTTTCATTTTTTATCAAGCTGTTCAATTCCTTATAAGGCTTTGTCTATTGATATATATTTTGTTATTTGAAATAAATTACTCGAATTTCAATGTTCAAAACTGTCGATAGTTGTAGGTAAATGTCGAGCTTAACAAATAGAAAAACTGAGCTTGGGATTATAAAATAGTAGTACTAAAAACATTCGGAGGTGTGCAGTATGTTTTTGTTAAAAGATGATATCGCAGGTTATTTTTCGGTGGAGACTGCATTGGTTATATCTGCGGTCATAATGATTCTTTGTTTTATGTTGTCATTTGTTCTGGGACTTTTTTCGGGAATCGATACTTTGTGTGACAAAGGGGTAGATTATACAGGTATATTACCGGTTACCATTCATCGTATTACAAACATTGTTACGGAGACAGGAGGTGAGCTTTTTGCAAAAATATCATAAAGTTGATTTAAAAAAACGCGGCAGTATATCTTCTTTTATGTGCATATTTACGGCTGTTGTTGTCTTGTTTAATGCTGTGCTTACGGATTGCGCCCGTATGCTTGTTATGCGAGAGACTCTTAAGAGGAAGGTTGCACTTTGTGCCGAATCACTTACTGCAGAGTATATGCAGGCGTTACAGCGTGAGTATGGTCTTTATGGTTTATATGTGAGAGACGGCGAGTCTCGCAGAAATGATGCATTTGAGTTTATGTCACATGGCGGAAGTGTTTTATCGGATGTAGTCGAATCTTTCCTTTACGACGATTATGTGAAGCCGGATCTGTTTGATTATGATGTTGAAAGCATTGATCTTACATATATCGGAAATATTACTGAGGATACTGTCCTCAGAGAAAACATTTGTGAGCTTATGAAATATAAAGTGCCTGCTGATTTGTTATCCGGTTTTCTGGAGAAGACGGAAATGTTTGAGGAGAGTACGGATATTTGCATTTTAGAGTCGATTTGTACACAAGCGGAAGAGCTTCGCAACAGAGTGTATGCCGAGGCGGAAAGTATAAAGATTGCGATAAAGGGTACTGATATAGGAACTACGGGTTCGGTATGCGAGTGGGAAAGCTTCGGGAATAAAACCACTAAAGTACAACTTGATTTGATAGATACAGCTTTGAAATTAACAACGATGGATAATAAAACAGCAGAGGGCATAAAACAGCATTTTGAAACTCTTAAAAATACACTGCAGATTTACAGAAAATACAATGTGACTGCTGTTGATCGTATATATGATATTCAGGACATCTGTGACAACATCAGAGAGAAAATAGATGAGTTTTACGACGAAGCTAATGCTATGGATTTTTCTGTTGAAACATCTTTAAAATACTACAAAAGTACAAAGCCGAGAATAAATGCTTTAGATGATTTTACAGAACGGATTTTGTATGCATCGGTAGTTGATAAGCTTAATTATAATATAGATGTTTTTACCGAATCGGTAGCTGCTTGTAATACTGTTTTGGAATATATCACAGACAGTGAATGTAACGCTTTGGATCCGAAGTTTATGCACAACCAACTTGAAATTATCAAAAAAACTAAAAACATAAAGTGTAATTTTTCTCTGCCGGATATAAGGTTTTCAGAAGCTGATGAAAGTCTATCGGATTATGATGTTTCCGACAAAAAGGACAAATGTTTAGATAATGTGTTTTCGGTTACACAAAATATTTCTATACCGGATAATCTAAAGGATCTTTTGCCGTCGTTTGAAGAAGCTATATCATCGAGCGGTGATGCTTCTGATGTTTTTTACACATTTAATTCACTTGATACAAAAGAAGGTAATGCTGATATTGATGATGTTTCAGGTGCGGGCAAATCTTTTTGTAATATGATTGATTCTGCATCGGACAGTTTTCTCATAAACCAATACATAACGTCATTTTTTTATTGTAACAGTGAGAATTCTCCGGAAGATAGATTTTTTGATGCTGAAGTTGAATATATAATTGCCGGCGGAGTTTCACAAAAAGGGAATGTAAACAACGTATTTGCACAGATATTAGGTATTCGTACGGCTATGAATTTTGTTCATATACTGTCTGATTCTTCTAAACGCGAATTTGCAAACCAAATAGGTGCATCTATGTCCGGTGCGACTATGGGAATTGCTGCGCCTGTCATCGCATTTACCGTTATGGGGATATGGGCAACAGCAGAGGCTGCTATGGATATGATTGTGCTCAAAGAGGGAAAATCCGTGCCTTTTTATAAGATGAAAGGAGATTGGCGGCTTGATATTGGTTTGGAAAATATCGGTTCTGCTTTTTTGAACGAACTTACCGATACACAGACCGAAGCAAATGTTACTTCGAAAGAAAGCCCGCTGAATATGGATTATAAGGATTATTTGAATATTTTATTATTGGCAGTACCTGCCAAAACTAAATTGTTGAGAATCTGTGACCTTATAGAACTGAACATGAAAAACTCCGTAACTGATGCATTTGATATTTCGGAGGTGTATACAGGTATAATATGTGATACAAGGGTTTCTTTTAAGTCTCTTGTAAATCTTGCTATATTAAAAAAAGGGAGTGAACACGCTGCTTATGAGATGCGTTTCTACGATAATTCGATTTATTAAGGAAAACTGCCGCGGGAGTGTATCTGTTGAGGCGGCAATAATTCTTCCTTTTATGTTTTTGATATTCTTTGTTTTTGTTTCAATTTTTCAATATGCGGCGGCATATCTGAATGTATACCAAGCTGCTGATATGACAGCCAGATATATGAGCTATTATTCGGGGATATATTACAGAGAAGGTCTCAAGCAATTGGACGGTTATATGACACAGACTTTATATAATGAATTCGGCGATAAAGGTTCTGTTGCGGCTGAGGTATTTACAGGGGTGACTGATAATGTTGCTTGTTGCGCTATGGCAAATATTATTTTTAATAGACAAATAGAAAAGAATTCGAATATACCGATAAATAATTTTTACGCAATAGAAAAGGTGTCATTTGCCGGAAGTTCCTTTTTTAAAAGCGGCAGCAAGTTTGAGCTTAAGGTAAATTGCTGTATAGATACTTTTTTTCCGTTACCTGAATTTTTCTATAAGGGTTATTTTATAGATATAGAAATAAAAGGCAACGGATGGCTGGGTGGTGATTATTTTATAAAGGAGTCAGAACCTTCAGTGTGGGAACTTGAAAATTTTGAGCGAGGAAAAATAATTGAAGAATATCTCGGTTGTAATCTTCCGTATGACTATCCTGTTGTGGATAGTTTTGACAGAAAAAAAGGTATGGTAACGCTTGTCAGGAGTATTGATCATACTACAAAGACCTATCTTAAGACGGAGCAGCTTAAAAGAACTTTAGAGGAGTCATTGTTCAAATTATGTAATTTTAAAGGCACAGAAGGACATTCTGATATTGATGGTGACAACGTAATACGTGCCGATAAAATAAAAAAACGCAAGTTGATTTTGGTTGTTCCTGAAAATGATATGACGGCTGCTCAAACAAAGGTTATTTTGGAGTTTTCTACAAAATGTGTTTTCAGTAATGTTGAATTTGTTTTGGAAAAGTATCAGATTTCTTACTGAATTGATTACTGCATACAACATAAATGTTGCGAATTCCGTGCATTGATTGCTATAATGGCACTGTTGGATTTATGTAACATACAAAAGGGAGAATACATTATGGGCATTGGTATGATGAAAAGTGATGTAGGTATTGTGGCCGTGGATAATATAGGTTACAATCTTGCACTCCAATTTAGAAAAAAAGGATACAAAGTTACTGTATGCTGTGCAGATGTAAATATATGTAACGGATATGATGTATCAGGCGACGAACATATAAAGTCGGTATTGAATTCATTATCTGTTTCCGAAATAGAAACTGCTTTTGATATAGAGTCTATGGTAGCTTCTTTGGAAAGTCCGAGAAAAATCTTTTTGATAAAACGAAACGGTATTTTTTCAGAGGAAATATATTTTAAGATGACATCTTGTCTCCAACCGGGAGATACTATTATTGATTGTTGTGACAGTTCTTTTGAGTTAACTGAAAAGAGAGGGGACGAGCTTCGCAATTTAGGTATAGCTTACCTTGGCGTAGGTATAGCAGGAGACGAGTACAGTGCCCTTGAGGGTATGTCTTTTTTTGTAGGAGGAAAGAAATCTGATTTTGAGAATGTTAAAACATTGATATCTGCCGTTTCGTCGAATTTCCAGGGTATTTCTTGTTGTCAGTATATCGGAGAGGGTTATGCCGGCAGATTTGCACAGATGATTTTCGGCGGACTTGAGTACAGTATTCTTGAGACAATGAGTGAAGCTGTTATGTTTTTGAAATATGTTCTTGATTTTGATGGTGAACAGATTCATGATACTTTGTGTGAATGGAACGAATCAGAATTAGGTGGCTATATAACAGGGGTTCTTGCCGATATTGTGAGTTGTACAGACAAAGATACAGGAAGTTATATAACAGAGGTTGTTTCTGATAAAGCTGGATACAGCAGAAATGTTTCGCGCTTGAGTTCTTCTGCGTCGGAATTATCTGTTCCTATCTCGGTTATAAATGCTGCGGTATATACCAGATATTTATCTAAAATGACTGACAAGAGATCTCTTGCCGCAGAAAAATTCGAACTCAAAAGAATCAAGAATTCTCAAAGTAAAGAATATGACGAGGACAGACTTAGCGAATGCATCAGAAGAAGTTGTTATCTTACGATATTGACTGCTGTGAGCCAGTGTGTGGAGCTTCTGTTAAAGGCAGAGGAGAAATACGGTTGGAGCATGAATATTGCAGAAGTATTTTTTGCTTTCTATGCCGGTACTGTTATTCAATGCAATCTGATGGGACGAGTATGTGATAATCTGTCTATCGCAGATAATTTTGACTTGCCTTTATTTGCTGCAGGTGATTTCAGAAATGATTCGGAGGCGTATATTCTGAATTTGAGAGAATGTGCTGTTATTTCGGTAGAACAGGGATTGCCTCTTCCTGCTATGATAAACGCAATATCATATATTGACTGTTACTGCGGAGGTAAACTTCCGACAGGTATATTACAGCTTGTAAGGAATTATCTAGGATATGACAGCTATAAGCGTTCTGACAGAAAAGAAGCTGTGACCACTGATTGGAATGCTCCTGACGGAAAGGTTACGAGTGTGTCCGATGATTCGGGTGCAAAAAAATCTATATATCATAAGGAGCTTTGATATATAGATTTTTTTGTCAGTGGCGTGAGTTGTTTTCCATTTCACGTTTTTCACTTAATTTTTTTTTGAAAGCTATGGATTTTTTTATTCCGGAATATGACAGATAGGTTATCATCATAAATACGATGTGCGATATAAGTTTCGTATATATTTCACCCATACCTACAAAAGGTGTGAGAAGATACGAATATGTTCGTGAATATACTGTCCAAATGTCGAATATCCTCAGGAAAATTCCGCTTGCCGAGGTGCTTTCTCCGATTCGAAGTCCTAATTCGATAACAAAAAATATAATCGCGGGAAGCTGATAAAAAAAGATTGCTCGCAGGATGTCGGACCAGTGTTTTATTCGACATATCAAACATACTGTCATATGGGCCGCCAATATGATATAAGAGGTTACTTGGAGTCCTACGGGTATAGTAGTGCCTGTTACGGATACTTCGCGCACTGCCGGAATAAGCCCTATGATAACGTGTAATGTGCAAAGCAGTGCAAATACCGAAAAGACAAATATATTTTTATTTTTTTTAGAGCTGTGGATAATATTCGTTAGTTTCTTCAACATAAGTATTCCTTCTTTCTGTTGCATTATAACTCGAAGTATAAAAAAATACAATTTTAGTTGATATTTTCATGTAAAAGGTTTACAATAACAAGGATTTTGGAATGTTTTCAAAATCTTGCTAAATTATGTTAATAAATATTTTTAAGGAGAGTGGCTTTATGGGTTACTACAACAAAAAAAGTATCAAAGATATTGACGTTTCCGGTAAGAAAGTTATAGTTCGTGTTGACTTTAACGTTCCGTTTGACGGAGAGGGAAATATTTCCGATGACAAGCGTATAGTTGGTGCATTGCCGACTATCAAGTATTTATTGGATAACAACGCAGCTGTTATTCTCGTATCACATATGGGAAAACCGAAAGGTGAGTTTAATCCCAAATATTCTATGGCACCGGCTTCTAAGAGACTCGGGGAGCTTCTCGGTATGGAAGTTGCACAGGCTACTGATGTTATCGGTGAGGATGCTAAGGCTAAGGCTGCTGCCCTCAAACCCGGACAGGTTATGATGCTTGAGAATGCAAGATTCCACAAAGAAGAAGAAAAGAACGATGCTGAGTTCGCAAAAGAGCTTGCTTCTATGGCAGAGATCTATGTAAACGATGCTTTCGGTACAGCTCACAGAGCTCACGCTACAACAGCCCGTCTTGCTGAATTTCTTCCTGCTGTATCAGGTTTCCTTATTCAGAAAGAAATCGAAGTTATGGGTAAGGCTCTTTCAAACCCTGCAAGACCTTTCGTTGCTATCATCGGCGGTTCAAAGGTTTCCAGCAAAATTGATGTTATCACAAACCTTATTGACAAAGTAGATACTCTTATCATCGGTGGCGGTATGGCATATACATTCTCAAAAGCTTTGGGCGGAAAAGTAGGTATTTCACTTTGTGAAGACGATAAACTCGAAGTTGCTAGAGAAATTGTTGCTAAGGCTGAGGCTAAAGGCGTAAAGCTTCTTCTTCCTACAGATACTGTTGTTACTAAAGAGTTTGATGCTAACGCTGACTTCATCGTAGCTCCTACAAAAGCTCTTCCCGATGATTATATGGGTATGGATATCGGACCTGAGACAAGAGCAAGATTTGCTGCTGCTCTTGAGGGTGCAGGTACTGTTGTTTGGAACGGACCTATGGGCGTTTTTGAATTTGACAGATTTGCTGAAGGTACACAGGCTATCGCTGAGGCTCTGGCTAATACAGATGCTATTTCTATTATCGGTGGCGGCGACAGTGCTGCAGCTGTTGAGAAGCTCGGTTATGCTGACAGAGTTACACATATTTCTACAGGCGGTGGTGCATCGCTCGAGTTCCTCGAGGGTAAGGTTCTTCCCGGAATTTCATGCCTTATGAGAAAGGGTGTTGTTGCAGGTAACTGGAAGATGAACAAAACTCCTTCAGAAACTGCTGAGTTCTTGAAAGAACTTTCTGCTTCTATAACAGATTGCCAGAACGAAGTTATAGCAGGCGTTCCTTTCGTTTGCATTCCTGCAGCTCTCGAAGCTACAAAGGATAGTTGCATAAAGATCGCTGCTCAGAATATGCACTGGGAAGAGAAAGGTGCTTATACAGGTGAGATTTCTGCGGCTATGCTTAAGGATCTCGGTATTGAGTACGTTATCATCGGTCACTCTGAGCGAAGACAGTATTTTGCAGAGACTGATGAGACTGTAAACAAAAAAGCTATTGCTGCTCTCAAGACAGGCATTAAGCCTATCATCTGTGTAGGTGAGTCACTTGAGCAGAGACAGGCAGGCGTTACAAATGAGCTCGTAGCTTACCAGGTAAGATATGCACTCAAGGGTATCGCTGCTGATGATGTTTCAAAACTCATCATTGCATACGAGCCTATTTGGGCTATCGGAACGGGTCTTACGGCTACTGACGAGCAGGCTGAAGAAGTTTGTGCTGTGGTTCGTGCTACTGTAAAAGATCTTTATGGTGACGATGTTGCTAAGGCTGTAGGTGTACAGTACGGTGGTAGCGTTAATGCTAAGAATTCAAAAGATTTGTTTGCAATGCCTAATATTGACGGCGGTCTTGTTGGCGGCGCAAGCCTTAAAGTTGCTGATTTCACTATCATCGCTAACAGCTGATTTTTGGAATCAAATATTATAAAGGATTGATTTAAATGAAAATTACGACGGCAAAAAAGTGCAAGATAAAGATTGCGGCTACGGCAGTGGTTTTATCTGTTGTGTTTCTTGCCGTCGTAATTATTTTATGTGAGTCGTTTGGTTGGTTTCCGGGACACCTTTGCAATCGTATTGTCTTGAGTTCTTATATGAACAAAAACCATCCTGATGTAGAGTATACGGTTTTGTCACAGAATTTTGAGAAAACCGAAAAGAATAATTACGGTTCTGAGTCTGTCGAAAAAGCTTATAATTATGTTCTTCGCCTTGATAATACCGCAAACAAAGGCGAAACTTTCAATATGAAGGCGTACAGCTTCAAAGTTGTTTCCGACGGATACTTTGTCGGATATTTGAGAAATAACGATTTAGAGAAAGAATTGGGTTCTTTTCTGTACGAAACTATGAGTAATGAATACAAAGAAGAATACGGAAGTGACGGTAGCAAAATTTTGAGTGTCGATTGCTTTTCTGTTCTTACTTACGATAAATTTCCTGTTTCCGATTCGTATGATTGCGAGAAAGTGATAAAAAAATTGGACGGAAAATACAACATTACGGTGTGCATAACAGGTAATAATGTCAGCTATGACGGATATTCTGAAATTGCCGCAAATGTTGTTGATGTTTTTTATAAAAAGCTTGGATTTACACCGGACTTTTCACAACTTATATATTACAGAATGCCTGCTGATGAGGCAGAACTTTATAAGGCAGATGTTGTGTATAACGGTTTTATTATGCAGTATGAGTCACGAATAGATTCGTATCAGCTTTCTTTTGATATTAAAAATTCATCCGGTATGCATTATTTTGTGGAACTTGATAAAAGTCAGCGTACACAAGCTAAAGTGTATAATTATTTCCAGACTTTCTATATAATTTTTGTGGGTGTCGCAGTGATTGCATTATTGACTCTTTGGTCAGTACGTAAATTTAAAAAGTGGGGCGGCATATTGAATACTGAAAAGAAAAAATGTGAAACTGTTATTGAGATATCGGAAGTTGAAGATTTAGGCGGTATTGAGTGATGAACGGAGCAGATTTACTGGTTAAGTTGCTTATAAAACACGGAACAGATACTGTCTTCGGCTATCCGGGTGGTACTGTTCTTTCTGTTTTTGATGCACTTTATAAAAACAGAAAAAATATAAAATGTATAAGAACTGCAGACGAGCAAGGTGCAGCACATTCGGCGGACGGTTATGCGAGAGTTTCGGGCAGAGTCGGTGTGTGCATTGCTACTTCGGGTCCCGGTGCGACAAATCTTGTTACCGGCATTGCTACTGCATATATGGATTCAGTTCCTACGATCTTTATAACTGCAAATGTTACTCTCAAAGAGATAGGTACGGACAGTTTTCAAGAGGCTGATATCACCGGTATTACTATGCCGATCAGTAAGTATAACTGGATGGTAAAGTCGGTGTCGGATTTACCTGTTATAATAGCAAAAGCTTTCAAACTTGCAATGTCCGGAAGAAAAGGTCCGATTGTTGTAGATATACCCAGAGATGTTCTTGAAAATGAATGCAGCAGAAAATTGCTGAGCGTAGACATTGATTCTATCGATGATTCAGAATGCAGAAATGCATTGTGTGCAAGTGATTACGAAAATATGTTTGAGAAAACAGCAGGTATAATCGCTGAAGCTAAGAGACCTGTTATAATAGCCGGTGGCGGTGTCAGAATTTCCGATGCGTCTTATGAACTTCGTTGTTTTGCAGAAAAAATATCTGCCCCGGTTGCTTGTACTCTTATGGCAATCGGTGAGATGCCGTATTCTCATAAATTGTATGCGGGAAATCTCGGACAGATCGGCGGAAAAGTTGCAATGTCTGTTCTTGAAGATGCTGATACCGTTATTTCCGTAGGTATGCGATTTACGGACAGAACATGTGCTTTCTTTAGTAAAGGAAAAAAGATAATTCATATAGATATCGATCGCGCAGAGATAAATAAGAAGGTTAGAACTGATGCATTTCTTTGCGGTGATGCAAAAGAAATTTTACAGCGACTTATCGATATAGTTTCTTCTAAAGATGAGTGGATAACTGATTTGGAAGCAAAAAAACATACTGTACAGGCGTTGTGCTGTTTGGATGAGGAGAAACTAACGCCTATGGCTGTTATGCGAGCCGTAAACGATGTTTTCGGCGACGATACATATATTGCAACTGATGTGGGGCTTCACCAAATGTGGGTTGCAGCATATTATCCGTTTGAAAGATCTCATCATTTGCTTACGAGCGGCGGTTTCGGAACAATGGGATTCGGTCTCGGTGCTGCAGTCGGTGCAAAGATTGCGGCAAAGAATGAAAGTGTTGTTTTGATAACTGGTGACGGAAGTTTCCTTATGAATTGCGCTGAACTCACGACACTGAGAGATTATAAAATTCCTGTTATAGTAGTTGTGATGAATAACAATGCACTCGGTATGGTAAAAGAGATGCAGTCAAAAGAGTATAAGTGTCATTACTGCGGAACATTATTTAGAGGCAAAACTGATTTTAAAAAACTGGCAAATGCTTTCGGTATAAAAGGTTATAAGGTGTGTACACCGGAAACTCTTTTAGCAGCACTCAGGAATGCGAAAGAGTCCGGGAAAAGTACGGTAATAGATTGTATAATAGAATAATTCGGAGAAAAAATTATGAACGAAGGTTTAACTATCAAAAAAAGAACGATATCGGTTGTTGTCGATAACTGTGCAGGCGTATTGGCACGTGTGTCAAATCTTTTCAGCAGACGCGGATTTAATATTGACAGTCTTGCTGTGGGAACGACGGAAAAAGAAGAATTTTCACGTATTACAATTGTAGTAAAATGCGATGACGAATTACTGGAACAAATTGTCAGCCAGTTAAGAAAATTGGAGTGTGTTTACCGTGTTGCCGTATTAAATGATGATGCTATGGTAACAAGAGAACTGACATTGATAAAAGTGAATGCATCTGCTGAAAACAGAAGTTCAATTCTTGAAATTGCTGATGTCTTCAGAGCAAAAGTAATCGATCTTTCACCCGATACAATAACTATGGAAGTTACCGGAACTGGCGCGAAAACTGATGCCATAATGACGATGCTATCAGATTTTGGTGTAGTTGAAGTCGCACGAACAGGACTTGTGGCTCTCGATCGCGGTAGGAGTAATATCTATGGCTGACAGAAGAATTATAATATATGATACGACTCTTCGCGAAGGTATGCAAAATGCCGGCATATCGTATACGGTAAAAGATAAAATAAGGTTGGCAAGATTGCTTGATGATATCGGCGTTTCATATATTGAGGGTGGAATACCGGGAGCAAATCCGAAAGATGACGAGTTCTATCGCGAGATAAAAAAAAGTGACTTAAAAAATGCGAAGATTACCGCTTTCGGTTCTACATGCAGACCGGGGATAATGCCCGAAGATGATGCATTACTGTGTTCCCTTGTAAATGCCGGAACTGATTCTGTATGTATATTCGGAAAGTCATGGTTATTACATGTCAAAGATATTCTTAATTGCAGCCCTGAAGAAAATCTGTGTATTATTAAAAATTCAGTAGAGTTTTTGAAAAAAGCGGGAAAAGAAGTTATCTTTGATGCCGAACATTTCTTTGACGGTTATAATGCTGACCGTGAATATGCGGTAAAAACAGTACAGGCTGCTTTTGAGGGCGGTGCTGATTATGTTGTCCTTTGTGAGACGAACGGTGGTGTGTTGCCGGTTGAATTTTCGACTATTATTGACGAGTTGTTAGCTGAAATGCCAGATAAGAAGGAACAATTTGGTGTGCATGTACACAATGACAGCGGAACCGCTGTTGCAAACAGCATAATTGCTGCACAAAAAGGTGTCTCAATGATTCAGGTTACTCTTTGCGGATGGGGTGAACGTTGCGGAAATGCAGACCTTTTCACGGTAGTTCCGAATCTTCAGTTGAAATGCGGATTTGAATGTGTCAAAAACATTGAATATTTATATGAGGCTGCGTCTAAAGCATCCGGTATCGCAAATATTAAGTTAAATAAATCAACGCCGTATGTAGGAGTAAATGCATTCAGTCATAAAGCCGGAATGCACATTGATGCGGTAATGAAAAATTCAGCATCATATGAGCATATAGCTCCGGAAAGCATCGGTGCGTCGCGTCGCTTTATGTTATCAGAGGTTTCGGGCAGAGCTGCTGTAGTAGAAAAAATAAAGAGGTTTTTGCCTGAGTTGACAGGCGATGATTTTGATTCGGCATTGATTGCCGATAAAATAAAGCAACTCGAGCTTGAGGGTTACCAATTTGAGGATGCTGATGCTTCTTTTGAGATAATGGTAAGACGATTGCTTGGTACACAGCGAGAGTGGTTCAGACTCGAAAGTTATAAGGTTGTAAATTACAACCAGGATGAAAAAGGAAAGTCTACTGCTTCAGCTGTCGTAGATGTTTGTGTTGACGGAGAAGAAGAGGTTACTGCAGCAAACGGTATAGGTCCTGTTGATGCTCTTGATAAAGCTCTACGAAAGGCTCTTGGCAGATTTTATCCGCAGATATCCCAGATGAGACTTGTTGACTATAAAGTTCGTGTACTGGATACAAAACAGGCTACTGCTTCGGTTGTACGAGTTGTGATTGAATCGACTGACGGAGAATCGGTCTGGAGTACCGTTGGTGTTTCTGCGGACATAATTGAAGCAAGTTTTAATGCACTTACGGATTCTCACGAATATTTGCTCAACAAAAAGATAAAATAATTTAATAGAATTTAAATGTGTTTTCGACGGAAGATGTTGCTTGAATTTATTTTAAAGCATTGTGTTCCGTCGATTTTTGTATTAAATATTCCCCGGGAAATTTTTTGCAAAATTGACATTATGCTACCAGAAAATATACTTGATTTACAAATAATTTTTGAGGAGGATATTGTATGGCAGATGTTACTTTTGATATCAGAAGAAAGGTCGGTGTACTTGCCGATACGGGTAAAGGTTGGAAGAAGGAGTTAAATGTTATCAGTTGGAATAACAGGGAACCGAAACTTGATATTCGCGAGTGGAGCTCGGATCATTCCAAAATGAAAAAGGGTGTTACCTTATCGAAAAACGAAGCGTCGTTATTACTTTTGCTTCTATCGCAGATTGATGATGCCGCTGTTATAGATAAAGGGCTTGATTCGGATTCTTTGACTTTCTTTGCGGAAAATGAGATTTCGGTTCTTGACTGACAGAATAAAATCATGCGATGATTTTTGTGCTGCGATTAATCGTATCAAAGATGCGGCGGCAGATATGATCTGGCCGCCGTGTTGTATTCTTTGCAAACGTTCGTGCCGGGATGTCGTTTGCAAAGAATGTAGGTCGCGGAGCAGCCTCTTTGAAGGCGGCTCCGCGTTCTCCGGTGCGCAATCATCCGAATCAAGTTGCGCACCGGCGTGCCGCGGCATATACGCCTGCGGCGTATATGCCGCGGCCTACAAAGCTGCACTGATAGAGTACAAGTTCCAGGGGCAACTTTGGATAGGAAAAGGTTTAGCGGAATTGATGTATGAAATGTTGACCGAAAACGGTGCATTAAAAGAATGTGGTGCGATAACATATGTTCCGATAAGTGATAAAAGATTTGCCGAGAGAGGATTTGATCAGAGTAAGTTTGTTGCGGAGCTTGTAGGAAAAAAATCAGGGATAAAATGTGTAGATATGATAAAAAGGGATATTCAGGGCGGCACGCAGAGTAAGTTTAATCGAAGAGAGCGCCTCAAAAGGAGTGTAGGGCGTTTTTGTGCGACGGAAGAGTTGAAAGGGGGGCAGTTTGAAAGGGGAAAGCCTGTTATATTGATTGATGATATATTAACGACGGGGGCGACATTGCAGGAATGTGCGTCTTTGCTTAGTGGAAACGGTTGCGATATGGTTATAGGTGCGGTTATGGCAACGGGACGAAAAGATATATAAGATTGAAATGTTGACATATGGCGCGGTTGCGGATAAACTGAAAATAATAATTGATTGAAGCTTGGATTGGAGAAAAATATGACCGCTATTTATAAGAAACGTATTATGCAGAGAATAACGGCTGTTATTTTGATAGTTTTCCTGATGGCAGGGATGTTGTCCGGTTGTACCGGTAATCCCGGTAGTGAAGCCGGTTCAGAGACTGATAGCCCTGTTACAACGGAAGGTGGAGGTGAGATTCAGAATACTGACGATGTTTTGAATATTGAGCCTTCTGCTACGATGGTGCAAAATGCAGCGACAAATTCACCGAAACCTTCTGCTACATCGGGTGTGACGAAAAATCCTGCGCAACCTACAGAGACTGCAAATCCTTCTACGCAAAAGCCTGAAAGTCAGAAGATTGTTTTTGATAAAATGCCTGCTTTGAAAATAAAAACTGCAGGTAATGCTTCCGTGACATCTACAAGTGTGTATGTTAATTGTACGATTTCATCTGATTCTGCTCCAGTTGAGTGTTCATTCAATGACAGCCCTGCTGAGATAAAGGTCAGAGGAAACTCTACTGCGGCTGCAGCGAAGAAACCGTACAGAATAAAATTTACTACAAAGCAGGCGATGTTTGGTCTTAATGACAATGCAAAATGCAGAAGCTGGTGCCTTATGGCTGATTATTATGATCATTCTATGCTGCGAAATTACACCGCATTTAACTTGGGCAGAACGCTTTTGGGAGACAATTCTTTTGCTTCGGATGCTATGCATGTAGAAGTCTACTTGAATGGTGAATATCAGGGCGTATACCTTCTCTGTGAACAATCTCAGGTACACAAGAAACGTGTAAATATATATGAAAAACAAGATAATGAAACTGCGGTTGAACTCGGTTATCTTCTGATTGGTCAGGGTGGAAGAACCGATGAGGAAGACAGTGTTGTTATTAGCCTTGATCGCCAAATAAAAGACCTTAACGGCACAGTGATGGGGCTTGGCGGTATGAACTTTTCCATATCGGGAGGTCCGTATACAGATGCTCAGAAAAAGCATATAGAAAAGTTTGCTTCGAATGCTCTGAGAATCGTGTGGAGTGCTATTTATGAAGGTAAATATTATACTTTGAGTAAAAACGGCGATATGGTAACCAAAACATCATTTACAGGTACTTCCAAGGAACAGAAGCAGCGTGAAACTATCGGTGCGGTAATGAATATAGAATCTGCTGTCAGCATGTATATTCTTGATGAAATTGTTAAGAACTTTGATGCCGGTACTTTCAATATGTATATGGATTTGGGCCCGCAGGGTGACAGAAGAATTACATTTGGTCCGCCTTGGGATTTTGACTTTGCCATGGGAAATACAAGGTATGCTTCCACATATTCTTCGCAAGATGTATATGCCGCAAACTTTACATACAGCGATGGATATCGTACAAACTTCCTTTTTGCTATGCTTTACAATTTGTCATGGTTCAGAGAAGACGTTTCGAAAATATGGAGACAGAAATATGATGCTATGATGGCTGATATCGAGGAAATCAAGACCGTGACTGCATTTGGTAAATCGCAATTTGAATCAAATTATGATAGATGGCCGACTCTCGGAACATCTACAATGGGACACCAGTCAAATGATGTTTTGAAATTCGCAACGCATAAAAACGCATCTGATTATCTTTACAATTGGCTTATTAAACGTATGGCGTATATCGATTCGTATTGGCGCACAGGGGTATTCAAAGAGCCTGAAAAGGTTACAACGGAAATGTCTACTCTTGATTTTTCAAAGAGTGCAACTGCAAATTATTTCTCAAAAATAAGACGTTGCGAAAAGACACAACAGAGTGACAGTATGAAATTTACTGTTATTGATAATGATCCGTATTTTTATATTGACTATACGAAATCTTCACAGAGAATAAATGCCGGAGTTAATAAAAAAATATCGATTACATATATGGCGCCGAAGTCTAATTCCCGGTCAAATTATATGTGCGAATTGTTCCTGATAGCAGGTGGTGCAAGTGATGCCGAGGCAGGAAAATCGGTGACTTTTGAGTATACTGCCGACGGTAAGTATCATACGAAGGTTATTGATTTATCTTCTGTACAATTTTGGAACGGAAATGTAAACGGTGTCAGGGTTGATTTCTTTGTGGATTGTGCCATTGGGGATGTCTTCTATATGAAGGAACTTAAAATTTATTGACGATTTAAAAAAGTAAGTGCCGTGTCCGGTATTACCGGACACGGCACTTTTTGTATTTGTTGTTGATTAAGACATTGCTTCAAATTCTTCCGATGCGATGAAATATTGCTCGGTGAGTTCGTCGAGTTTTTGAGTAAGTTCTTCCCTCTGTTTTGCCAGTTCTGAAACTTTTGAAAAGTCACCTGCAACAGCAGGATTTTCAAGTTCGGTGTCTATTTCGGCAATGATTTCTTCAGTTTCAGAGATTTGTTGTTCCAGTTTTGCAACAAGAGTTTCCAAACGGCGTTTTTTTGCCTTTTCTTCTTTGGATTGGAGATACGACATCTTTGCGTCGGTAGTCCCTGAAATGCTGCTTTTTTCAATCGTAGAAGATGTTTCGTTTTTGCCGCAGTTTCCCATATCGATAAACTGTTTGGCTATCTTTGATACAAAATATCGGTCGTGGGATACAGCGATGATTGTGCCTTCGAATTTTAAAAGCGCATCTTCTAAAACTTCACGGCTTTGTATATCGAGGTGGTTGGTCGGCTCGTCGAGTATAAGGAGTGACGCATTGTCATAAGACATCTTTAAAAGTGCAACTCGTGCCTTTTCACCGCCGCTTAAAACTGCGATTTTCTTGAATACATCGTCTCCTATAAAACCGAAGGCTGCAAGTGCATTTCGGATTTCGAGGATATCGTGGAAATATGCTTTGCCTGCATGTTCCTCGAAGTATCTTTTGTTTGCACAGTCAAAAACTTCATCTATGACGGTGTTTTCCTCGTTGAGATCGCTGAAGTCCTGAGAGTAGTACGACCATTTGATGTTGTGGCCGTATTTGAATTTTCCGGCGTAGTCATTTATGTGTCCCGTGAGAATTTTAAGCAAGGTAGACTTTCCGCAACCGTTCGGTCCTTTTATAAAAGTATGTTCGCCTCTGAAAAGATTAAAGTTGAGTCCGGCAAAAAGTTCTTTATCCGGAAATGCAAAACCTAAGTTTGATATTTCGAGTATGTTTTCTCCGCCGAGTGTTTCCACTTCGAATTTTATCGACGGTGGGGTGTAGTCAGCGTCGGGCTTGTCTATCAGGACCATTTTATCAAGTTTTTTCTGCCAGCTTTCCGCAGTGACTATGTTTTTCTCCCTGTTCCATTTGCGCTGGTTCTCAATGATACCTTCTATGCGTGCTATTTCCTTTTGCTGTTGGATGTAGCAACGTGTATGGTATTCGATATCGGCTTTTCGGAGCTCTGTATATTTGCTGTAAGGGGCATTGTAGAGTTTTGCCGTGTTATGTTCTATTACCAGCGTTTTATTTACAGTGTTTTCAAGAAAATATCTGTCGTGAGAAATAACAATCAGCGTGCCGTTGAAACTTTTTAACTCTGCTTCAAGCCATTCAATGGATTCTGTGTCGAGATGGTTTGTCGGCTCGTCAAGTATCATAATATCAGGACGGCGCAAAATTATCTTACCCAGCGCAAGTCTTGTTTTCTGACCTCCGCTGAGTGACGATATTGTGATGTCAAATGTTTCTTCGGAAAATTTAAGTCCTTTCAAAATACCGATGATGCGACTTTTGTAGGTGTTTCCACCGCCGTTTACATATCTTTCGTAAAGCGTAGAAATTTTCTGCGAAAGTTTTACGGAATCATCGTGTGAAGCGTCAGCTAGAGCCTTTTCACATTCTGCAATTTCATCTTCCAATTCAATAAGTTCAGAGAATGTCTTTAAAAACTCTTGCATTACGGTACTTTCGGAATCAAGACTCGAATTCTGTGTGAGATATCCGGTTGTGAAGTGCGATGTAGAGTAGACTTCTCCTATTTCCGGTTGGACTTTGCCAAGTAACATTTTTATAAAGGTTGTCTTACCGGCGCCGTTCGGACCGATAATTCCGATACGGTCTTTTTCGTTTATCGTTATATTTATATTTTCTAAAACGGTTTCGCCTCCGAATTGTACGGAGGCGTTTTTACTTGAATATACTATCATTTATTTATCTTCTACCAACATAGGGCAGCTTTCGTGATTTTTGTAAGCTTCGATGTACTGTTTGGTCCATCTGTAATAAAGGTCACCGTGTCCGCCTTTCATAGGCTCGATGTCACGGCTGTGCTCGGGTGTGAAGTTATCAACAAAAAGAACTCTTTTGTTTTCGCCGTAGAAAAGTTGTGCACACCATTCGTTCCACCAGGTAAGTGTAATAAATCTCGGGCGATACTTAAATGCATTCTGCCACTGGAGATTTAAGAATCTGCCGCCGTCACGACCTTTTGATGTTTCTGTAAGTGACATATATGTCTGCTGGGATGCGGTGCATACACACATCTGCTCTGTGTAGCCGTCTTTATCAAGTCCTGGTGTGTTTATTATTTCAAGGAAACTCCATTCATTAGGAAGTTTTTGTCCTCTGAGTCCCCACTGATATCTGAGTGTGAGGTCATAAGCAGGAGCTCCCTCTATGATGTTTGTTATCAGCATAAAAGGTTTGCCTTCCATGTATACGAAACAATCTTTCCATTTTTCCTGGAATACAAATTCTTCGCATGTATCGTTAACAACACCCCAACGTTCACGGTCGTTTACGTTTGTCCAGAAAACAACGTAAGGTGTCTTTTTACCTTCTGCCCGCATTTCAACGATAGTGTCAAGAAGTGCGGTACAGGGTTTTGTTACGTAAGAATCCCAGTCAGTGCCGTTACAGGTTTCGTGCCAGAAGCAAGCTGTGTTTGTATTGTCGATCATTATGTAGTCAACACCGAGTTCTGAAAGCTGAGTCATGTGAGTTCTGATGATCTCTTTATCATCACTTCTGTAAAAACCGAGTGCAGGCTCTGCCCAGAAATGAAATGCTCCTTCGTTGTGGAATTCAATCTTTCCTTCAAGTGCTTCTGAAATGATGGGCGGTTTGCCGGGAATCATAGAAAGTATTTTTGTGAACCAAGTGGAGTAGCATATACCTACAAGATCCATCTTTTTTGTGATGTCAAGACCGTAAGGAACTTCTTTGTAATCACGGTACTTTTCCTCTATAAATTTTTTGTAATCATCATTGCTTTTGTAGATGATGTCGTTTTCCATTTCCATAATCAAAACCTCCATATATTAATTTATAGTATGTTTAAATTCTGTTTTTAATATCCATCTTCAACCAGCCTGGGACATTCTTTGTAGTTCTTGTAAGCTTCTATGTACTGCCTTGTCCAACGATAATAAAGGTCTCCGTGTCCGCCTTTCATAGGTTCAATATCGCGGCTGTATTCCTGATTGTAATTATCGGTGAATACGGGTCTTGTTCCGCCTTTGTAAAATGCCTGTGCAGTCCACTCATTCCACCAGGAAATTGTGATGGTTTTCGGTCTGTATTCAAATGCGTTTGACCACTGATCATAGTAAAATATACCATGATTTCGCCCTTGTGCCGTACTTGTATTAGACATATAATCTTTCTGCGCTGCGGGCGAAACACAAATCTGTTCCGTATAATCATTTTCGTCATAAGCCGGGAGATTAATGTGATCAAGGAAACTCCAGTCCCCTTTAGCTCTGTTTGAATTAAGTCCCCATTGGCATCGCAGTGTTACATCATATTTTGGTTGGCCTGAAATGTTTTCCGTTATAAGCAAAAAAGGCTTACTATCCCAATATACAAAACAATCTTTATATTTTTCTTCAGAAATGAATTGTTTGCATATCTTGTCGGTCACGTACCAACCTGAATTATCCGGATGTGTGCTGTTCCAAAATACGACGTAAGGTGTTTGTTTTCCTTCTGAACGCATTTCGACAATCGTATCCAGAATAGCAGTGCATGGTATTGTAACATATAAATTCCAAAGATCACTGTGCTGAATCCATGAACGAGACGCATTTGTATTATCTATAATTATGTAATCAACACCTATGTCAGATAGTTGTGTCATATGTGTTCTGATAACTTCTTTGTCATCGCTTTTATAGTATCCGAGAGCCGGTTCTGCCCAATAGTGAAAAGCACCTTCTTTCTGAAATCTTCCTTTGCCTGCGAGTATTTCCGTGATGTTCGGGAATTTGTATTTGGGATCGCTTTGGATAGCATTAAACCAAGTGGTGTAGCATATGCCCACCAGATTATATTTTTTTGTGATGTCAAGTCCGTAACCCACCTCATCATATGGGGAATATTCTTTTTCAAGATGTTTTAAATATTCATCATGCAGTGTTGTCTCGGAATCGCTACACGAAACCTGTGTGACCAGTGACAAAACAATCAATATTATTGATATAGTTCTGATACAAAATTTATTCACAGTGAACCTCTCACAACGATAACTAACATAATTATAATGGATATTACAAAAATAACAACTTATTTTTATATACCATATGGGATTTGCAAGCATTTTTTTTGATGATATAATATTTTTAATTTTTTCGGAGGTAACAGCTATGGTTGTGAGACGTGCAAATATGAATGATATTGACGGAATAAACAGGTTATTGATACAGGTTTTAAAAGTACATCATGACGGAAGACCTGATTTATTTAAAGCTTTAGGCAAAAAATACAATGACGAACAATTGAAAAAAATCATCTCCGATGAAAATACTCCTGTTTTTGTAGCTATGGATGATACAGGCAGTGTGGTTGGTCATGCCTTTTGTATATTCAGATTAACTGAGAACAGTAACGTTCTCAATACTATAAAGACTTTATACATTGATGATTTATGTGTGGATGAAAAATCAAGAGGAAAACATATTGGTAGTTTGCTTTACGATAATGTTGTTGATTTTGCAAGAAAATCAGATTGCTATAATATAACTTTGAATGTATGGTCGTGCAATGAGGGTGCAATGAAGTTTTATAAGTCGTGTGGTCTTGTTCCGCAGAGTATAACAATGGAAAAGATTTTGTAAAATTTAAAAATGTTGACAACTCAATGATATGGTTGTAATATTATATTGATAGAAGAGTGGACTGTGCTATTCGCTCGATAAAGTTAAATTTTTTGTATTATTGTGAAAGGAGGAGGAGATCTTCCGGTATTCGCTTGTATGTGCGTTAGTGCAAGGGTTACACAGACGGTCGATTTCAACTCTTATGAAAAAACGTGTTTTAAGTTTTATTTTGGTATTGACAACACTTATTGGTGTTCTCGGTACAGCATCTATTTCGTCAATGGCTGCTCCCACAAACTATCAGCAGGGCGATTCCAGATGGGGCGGCATCTATTATGGCAAGTGGACTGTTGCAGCTTCGGGTTGTGGTATCCTCTCTACAGTAAATGCAGTTAACTATCTCACAGGTAACTTCATTCCCCCGACGGAGCTTGCTGCTTGGGCTCATGCAAACAACCATTACAACGGTACATATGGCCAGGGTTCTATGAGAAACACTCTCTACGCTAACGTAACAGCAGCTTTCGGTGCTAAATACGGATTCAAAGTTACAAACCTTACATGGGCAGGCGTAACAAACTCTACATTGATAAATCACCTTGCAAACGGTGGCACAGCTGTTGTACACGTTCCGAACCACTTCATGGCTCTCTGCGGATACAACAGATCTACAGGTCAGTATCTCGTATACGACTCAGCTGCAAACCCGACAACAAGAGGTACAACACTTGCAGGTGCTTGGCTTACAGCAACTCAGCTCAACTCAAGAGCCGGTACTACGATTGACTGGTGGTGTCTCTTCCACAAAAACGGAACAGGCACTGTTGCTAAACCGACAACTTCTACAACAACATCTTCCAGCAGCACACTTTACACAGTAACAGCAAAGGTTGCAAGCGGAAGCGGTAAGGTTCACTTCGGTAACAATGTTACATCTGCTAAGGTTACAAAAGGTACGATCGTAAACTACCAGGCAACACCTGCAGCAGGTTACAAAGTATCTAAGATTCTTGTATACGGAACATCACAGACAATAAAGAACAACGGTGGCGACGCTGTATATCAGTTCAAGATGGAAGCTGCCAATGCTACTGTTCAGGTAACATTCACAAAGATTGCTGCAACTGCAACAACTACTGCCAACGGTCTTTATACGGTAACAGCAAAGGTTGCCAGCGGAAGCGGTAAAGTTCACTTCGGTAACAATATTACATCTGCTAAGGTAACAAAAGGAACAGTTGTAAACTTCCAGACAACACCTGCATCAGGTTACAAAGTTTCAAAAATCACAGTAGGCGGTACATCAGTTGCTGTTAAGAACGGCGGAGCAGATTGTGTATATCAGTTCTCAATGCCCGCAGCAAATACTACAGTATCAGTAACATTCACAAAGATTGCTACAACTACAACAAGCGGTGTTTACACAGTTACAGCAAAGGTTGCAAGCGGTAGCGGTAAAGTACATTTCGGTAACGGAATCACATCTGCACAGGTTGGTAAAGGTACGATCGTAAACTATCAGACAACACCTGCAGCAGGTTACAAAGTTGCTAAGATCGTTATCTACGGAACATCACAGACAATAAAGAACAACGGTGGCGACGCTGTTTACCAGTTCTATATGGAAGCAGTAAATGCTACAGTATCTGTAACATTTGTTAAAAAATAAGGTTTTAATAATTTGACTATAATACGTTAATTGAGGGCGATGCTTGTTGATTTCGACAGCATCGCCCTCAAAATATTTTAAGCAGCTGTATAGCCGGGTTGCTTTTGCTTTCTATGGGAATATTTTGTTTGACATGATGTATCAAATTTGATATAAGTAGTTTTATAACTGCCACCGGGTAGAAGAATGTTGAATTATGACATTCGTAGCGTATCGTTAGGTCATGAGAAGATACGTTGCGAATGTTTTTTTGTTAAATACGATAAAAGGGGATTTATCAGATTGAATTTTATAAGTTCGGTTAAAAATTTGAATAAAGGTGAAAGAATTTTATGGATTTCGTCACTTGCTGTCATAATAGTAGCTTTTACTGTTTTCGGCGGTGGCTCGGTATTGTCTCTTATTGTGTCTTTGATAGGTGCGACAGCGCTCATATTTGTCGGAAAAGGTGATCCTATCGGTCAGCTTTTTACGATAATCTTTGCGGTGATTTATTCCTTAGTGTCACTAAAGTTCCGATACTACGGAGAAATGATAACTTACGCAGGTATGTCTCTTCCGTCGGCTTTCGTAGCAATGGTTATATGGCTTAAAAATCCTTATTCTGCTCATGAAGTAAAGGTGAGTACGATGACGGGCAAAAAATGGGCAGTTTTAGCGATTTTAACCATTGTGGTAACAACATTGTTTTATTTCATATTATCTGCATTGAATACGGCAAATATTTTGTTCAGTACGCTGTCAGTGGCTACAAGTTTCTTTGCATCAATGCTTACAATTTTCAGAAGTCCGTATTATGCTGTTGCATATTCGTTTAATGATGTTGTGCTTATAGTTTTGTGGGTACTTGCTACAATTGAAAATCCTGCATATTTTTGTATGGTAATTTGTTTTGTGATTTTTCTGATAAGTGATACTTATGGGTTTATAAATTGGCAACGCCTCAGAAAAAAACAGGCAGAAAAGTGATAAAGAATTACGGGGCTGCAATTAATTGCAGCCCCGTTGTGCTTTCCAATATTATTACTCAAAAGAATTTGTTACATCCCATTCAAAATTTGCAGCTGTCACAGCACCGGCTCCGCCGTCATATCCGGAGTTTTTCATATAAATTGCTGTTATTTTGTTTGCAGGGTCAATCCAAAAATGTGTGCCGTAAGCACCGCTCCAACCGTAAGAGCCGACCGGAAGATTTATATATTCGGGTTTTGTTATGATTCTTACGCTGAGTCCCCATTGCTGTGATCCCGGCATTATTTCTTCGGAAACCTGAACTGTGTGCATTGCGTTAACCGATTCCGCCGAAAGAATGCGTTTCCCTTCGAAAATACCCTCATTTAAAAGCATTTCCGCGAAGTTTGAATAGTCATTTAATGTTGAGAATAATCCTGCACCACCTAAAAAGTGCTGAACAGGATAGTTTTCAAAAATGCAACCTTCGGGTGTGTTTACTACGATGCTTTTACCGTCGATTTTGTTGTGCATCGGAACAAGTCTTTGCCATTGTTCTTCACTCGGAACAAATCCGGTATCATACATCTTACAAGGTTCAAAAATATTCTTTTTCAGAAATTCGTCATAGGGCATACCGCTTACAATTTCAATGATTCGTGCGACAATATCAAATCCTGCAACAGGACTGTAATTAAATGTCTGTGAAGGTTCTGCTTCGAGTCCGCATTCTGCGTAAAAATCCACGGCACCTGCGAGAGTTTTTCTGGCTTCCGCGGGGATTTTAGGGTCATAGTATTCGAGTGCGATACCGCTATGTATTCCGGAACTATGGCTCAAAAGATGTCTGATTGTAGGCTTTATGGCAGCATCTCTGTCTTTGACAGCGACACCGTTTTCAAGTTTTATAATAAACATGTCTTTAAACTTGGGCAGATACTTTTCTATTTTATCGTCAAGATCGAGTAATCCTTTATCAACGGCAATCATAGTTGCGACTGCAGTAATCGGTTTTGTCATCGATGCAAGTCTGAAAATCGTATTATCCGAAATGTGAGAGGAATCTTCTGCTGACAAAGTGCCGAAATGCTTTTTGTAAAGGCATTTTCCACCTTGATTTACCAGTATTGAGCAACCCGCTATATTGTTTTTCGCTATGTCTGTAGCAACTCTTTTTTCGATATTCTCGCTTAATTTTTCTATGTCAATAATTTTCATTACAGCGCCTCCGTGTATGATTATTTTTAACAATACTTTTGTTGCGGATTTGAAGTCGTACATATAAAAAACTCCAAACCGATGTTTTATTTTACATCAGTTCGGAGTTTTATACAATCATTTAACGGGCTTTTTATTCACCGTAAAATTTTTAGATTTTATTCAGTATAGACATAATATCAAGAATATTTACTGTGCCTGTGCTGTCGATATCAGCCAATATTTTTTGTGTGGAAGTAAGTGTTGCTTTGCCTCTCATATAAGCTCTTACCAAAGCAGCATCTGCAATAGTTATCGAACCGTCTCCGTCAATGTCTCCGCCTTTTACAGGGTAGTAGTTTGTTGTACCGATTTTTACATACATACCATCTGCAAATGCAGCTGTAGCGGCAACTTCAGTATTATTTGCGTTATAGAATGCTACAGGAACTGAATCTGCAATATTGCTCTCATTTCTGATAGAGGAGATAAGCGATGAAACTGTAGTTCCTGTTGTAAGACCGTCTATATACATTTTGTCATTGAGTTGTGAAAGGCTGAACGTAGAACCAACAGGGAACATCTCCTCGAAAACTGCTGAGAATGAGAGTGTATCCTGAGGCATCGTGAAAGGTATTGAGAAAGTTTCTGTGTTACCTCTTGCAAACTCTACTGTTGCTCCGTCACTTCTTGTAACTGATTTGAGGACATAGCCTGGATTAGGAATGAATGTTACACCGCAACCTCTGCCTGCTTCGACATTTTCAACATATGTATATTCTGCTGCCATATCCAAGTTGCCGAAATGAACTTTTCCGTTTACTGCAGTTCCTTCTACGAGGTAAGCATCGCTGACAATTGTCAATGTGTATGTTGCTGTACCGTTCGGAGATGTAACATCTATCGTAGCTGTATTAACAGCTTTTTGTGTAACAGGCAAGTTATAAGATACAGAGCCTTTTCCGATTGTTGTACCGTTTATCGCAATTGTTGCTTCGGAATAGAGTGCAGTAGCATCAATCTTAACCGAAGAAACTGTAGCATCAGCTATCATTGTGTATTGGAAATTGTATTGCTCAAAATTGATAGCGGATGAATTTGATACAGAAAGCGAGTTGAGCAATGTGTTTGCCACTGTAGAAGCAGTAGGCTGGGGACATGCTGTCTCAGGCATATTAAGATAAACCGGAATAGAGAATGTAAAGGGATTCTCGATTGCTCCGATTTCGTTGTATGCACCGTAGCTTGTTCTTGCAAGTGAATATGAACCTTGTACCGCCTGCATATACTGGTGGTAATATCTGTTTGAGTTAGAAGTTACATTAAACTTCTGAAGGTAATATGTATCCTGTCCTACATTTATGTAAGAAGCAGCTGCCTTTTTAGCACCGCCGATAATAGCGGCATAACGGTTTGTCCACCCCTCACTGCGTGCTTCGTTAAGACCGTTGGTGTAGACTGCATATTTACCTGTACCGCTTGCCCCCATGTTGAAGTAGTTGTAAAGACCGCTATATTGGTTTATAAAATATTGCTCGCTGGCACCGTCTACTGCGGTAATAAGACCTGCCGCAAGATCTTCCTGGTAAGCAGCCCAGATTTTCTTTCCTGCTTCTTCATTACCTGCGATGAGAGGGCTTGTACCTGCTGAGCCTTGCTCAAATCTTATCTTTGTTGCGATATAGTACGGGCTTGCACCTGACTGCTCAGCAGCATCGATTATAGCATCTGCATATGTATATGACTTTCCGCTACCGTCTGTAATACTTGTATTGTACATGAAAGTACCTTGCAAAATCTTATTTACGCCGGCAAGCGTCTGAATATTACTGTCGTATGAAAGTGATTCAAACTGGAAAATATTTTTGCTGTCAAGGAAGTTTCTCGGATCCATATAGTATTCGAGCAAATCTACGGAAACCTGAGCCCATGAACCTGTATCGTATGCTGTATAAGTATTTGTAGCAGGATCATAGTATCTGGAATCGTTTGCAAGCCAAGAACTGATGCTGTTTATAGATACGAGGTTTCTTTTGGGGTACATTTCAGCATTCTCTGCAAAAAGTTCTGCCCATGTTAAGTTTGTTATGTAGGGTTCAAAAACCCATGAGGGATGTTCTTTATGTACGGCAACAAGGCTGTCAACATAGCTTTCCGGAAATCCCTTATTTAAAAGTGCAGTGCGGTATGCCGCATCTGATGTGGTTTCTGCTGTGGCGACATAGGGTGTTGCAAAAGACAACAAAGTCGATAAGCACAACAGAAGAGTGATGAGTCTTTTAAATCTCTTCATTATGAAAATCCTTTCAATATGTAAATAATATTTTGTGAAAGATACAATTCACTAAAACTACGAGTATTGTAATTTCGTACACAATTGCCACTATGATAACATAGAACAGTGGATTTGTGCAATGTGAATTTACTGTTTATATTTTGAAATTTTTGTAAAGTCTGGCAGGTTTGGGGATGGAATTTAGTTGAATTTTGCAGATTGGATACATTTTTGAAAATTTGGGGATATTTTAACAATTGAGGTGAAAGTTTCGGCTAGAATGTAATGGGAGATAATATTGACCGAAAAATGAGTTGATTTTAATGAATATTTCGGCTAAAATTAAATCACAATACAAAATAGCCGATAAAACGGAGGGCGTTATGAAATATATTGTTCGTGATCTTGAAAAAATAGTTTGTCAGGTGACAAAAGAATATCCTGTAGTTCTTATTACAGGTCCGAGACAGGTCGGAAAAACGACAATGCTCAAAAAGTTGATGGAAGGTACAGACAGAGGATATGTATCTCTTGATGATTTGAATGAGAGAAATATTGCTAAAACAGATCCGGAACTCTTTTTACAACTGCATAAGCCCCCGGTTTTGATTGACGAGGTTCAGTATGCACCGGAGTTGTTTACTTATATAAAAATTCACGTGGATAAGAATCATAACCCGGGAGATTTTTGGCTTACAGGTTCGCAGATTTTTAAATTAATGCGTGGTGTTCAGGAATCATTGGCAGGACGAGTAGCAGTTCTTTCTCTTAACTCCTTGTCACAAGCAGAAATTACAGGAACCATGTCAAGTCCTTTCAAGGTTGATTTTGAGCAGTTGGCTACGCAGAGGAAAGACAGATTGCCTGCTGATACAAAGGAAATATTTGAACGAATTTATAACGGTGCGATGCCGGCAATTGTGAGCGGTGCAATCGGAAACAGTCAAATTTTTTATGGTAGCTATCTAAGTACTTATATTGAACGAGATGTTCGTGAACTTTCAGATTCTATTGATTCGTTAAAGTTTCTTCGCTTTATAACGGCTGTCGCAGCACGCTGCAGTCAGATGCTTAATGTTGCTGAAATTGCACGTGATGCCGATATAAATCAAGTTCAGGCTAAAAACTGGTTGGGCATTTTGGAAACACTTGGTATTATTTTCTATTTGCATCCGTATTCAAATAATCTTTTGAAACGTCTTGTAAAAACTCCGAAGTTGTACTTTTATGATTCCGGATTAGTTAGCTATCTGACAAAATGGAGCAGTGCTGAAACTCTTGAAAGCGGAGCTATGAACGGTGCCGTTCTTGAGAATTTTGTTGTTTCGGAAATTATGAAATCGTATATAAACAGCGGTAATCAGCCCTATTTATACTATTATCGTGATAAGGACGCAAAAGAAATTGATATAGTGCTGGAACATGACGGAGTTTTGAATCCGATTGAAATTAAGAAGACTGCAAATCCGGGTACAGAGCTTACCAAAGTTTTTGAAATTCTCGATAAATCGTCAACTCCCCGATCAAAGGGTGCTGTAATATGCATGAAACCTGAACTCGGAGCAATTGACCGTGACAACTATATTGTGCCGGTGTGGATGGTGTGAGAGCAACATTTATTCATATATGAGGTTAAATGTAGAAAATGATTATGTATTGTGATAAATATTTTTGCTTAGTATTGAGAATATTGTGAATAACTTTACGATTTTAGTAAGCATTTGTTGATAAATAGTACGTTTTTTGATAGAATCAGTTAAAACTATTTATTTTATGTAGGATGAGAAGTAATGAGTGAAGCTTTTTTGAAATGGGCTGGTGGAAAGAAATGGTTCATAAATCGTCAAAAACAAATATTTCCTGTTGAGTATAACCGTTACATTGAACCTTTTCTTGGTGGTGGTTCTGTGTTTTTTTATTTGAAACCACAAAATGCTATTTTGAGTGATATAAATGAAGAATTAATTAACACTTATATTGCTGTTAGGGATGACTTTGAGCATGTATATCAAAATTTAAAAATGCATAGCAAAAAACATTGCGAGAATTATTATTATGAGATAAGACAGCGAAAAACGCGATGTTTAGCTACTTCTGCGGCTAGAATGATTTACTTAAACAAGACTTGTTTTAATGGGATATATAGAGTAAACAAAGATGGTATATTTAATGTTCCTTGTGGAACTCAAAAGGAGATTTGTTTTGAGTATGAGAAATTATTAAAAAGTTCAATGGTGTTAAAAAAAGCACAAATTCTATGTCAAGATTTTGAACAAACAATAGATTTAGCACAAGCAGGAGATTTTATTTTTTGTGATCCTCCCTATACCGTAATGGATGAAGAAAATCGTTTTGTTGGTTATAATGCTGATGTTTTTTCGTGGAGAGATCAAATTCGGTTAGCTGCTGCATTACGGTGTGCTAGAGAAAAAAAAGCAAAAATTATTATGACAAATATAGACCACCCTAATGTTAGGGCACTATATGAAAACCTTGATGGTTTTAAGTTGTGTTCAATACAAAGAAAATGTTTCATTTCTGGAACGTTAGATGGACGGAGAGATTACAAAGAACTTATTGTAACAGCTAATTTATAGACAATATTTTTATAAATAATTTAGAAGGAGTACATATGACTAATTGGGCAAATGTTGTATCTGGTACAGAGTTGGTTTCTGTAAGAAATAAACGTAAAAATATGTATATTGAAAGCAAAGAGCGCAGGGTGGCTTTGCAGGAATTAGAAGAAGAAGGCTGGGAATATATAAAAGATTATGCTGATCCTAAATTTATTAAGGTGAGGCAAGAAAAGAAACATGATGAACAGTTCGAGGATAAAGTTTGGTTGTTGCTTTACCAGATGGGTTTTTCCTATTTAAACAAAGATAGAAATTTTAAAATGGAATATGATTTTCAGGATCCAGATTTAACACAGCAAATTGATGTTTTTGCGGCAGATGACGAGACGATATTGATTGTTGAATGCAAATCTGCAGAGAGTATAAAGGATGGTGTGTTTAAAAAAGAGTTAGAAGCTTTACATGGTCAAATGGAAGGGTTGCGAAAGCATGCGCTTAAACAATTCCCTGGCAGAAAGGTAAAGTTCATTTGGGCGGCTCATAATTATATAATGAGTCCTAAAGATCTCCAGAGAATGAAGGAATGGGATATAGTATTTTTTAGTGATTCTACTTTACAATATTACTGTGAGTTGGTTAAACATTTGGGAACTTGTGCACGATATCAATTACTTGGAAACTTGTTAGCAAATTCAGAAATAAAAAATATGCAAAATAAAATTCCTGCAATAAAGGGTACTATGGGTGGCTATGATTATTATGCTTTTTCCATAGAACCGGAAAAATTATTAAAGATTGGTTATGTTCTTCATAGAAATGAAGCTAATAAAAATATGATGCCAACATATCAAAGAATAATAAAGAAGAAGAGATTAAAGGAAGTTCAAAATTTTATTAATGAGGGTGGTTATTTCCCTAATTCGTTAATAATTAGTATTGATACAAGAGGTAAAGGATTGCAATTTGATCAGTCACCTACAAAAGTTGAGAACTCTTTGTCAAAGCTTGGAGTGTTACATCTTCCCAAAAGGTACCATTCTGCCTATATTATAGATGGTCAGCATCGATTGTATGGGTATTCTGGTAGTACCTACGGACAGACTAATACGGTGCCAGTTGTTGCGTTTGTTGATTTGGAACGTGCGGAACAGTTGAAAATTTTTATGGATATTAACGAAAACCAAAAGTCAGTTTCAAAAACTTTACGCGTTACATTAAATAGTGATATGTTGTGGGATTCTCCTGATTATAATGAAAGAAGAGAAGCTTTGAGGTCTAAGGTGGCTCAAATGTGTGGCGAGGAACCCTCTTCGCCATTGTTAGGCAGGGTGGTAATTGGTGAAGATGAAAAGAATCCTAGCAAATGCATTACTATTGAAGCCTTGCAACAAGCTTTGAAACGTAGTCACTTTTTTGCTTTTTTTGGAAAAAACAATGCTATTGTTGAAAATGGAAGTTTCGATTTGGGTGAAAATCAAAATACACTTGATCTCTTTTATCCTTTTTTAGAGAAATGTCTTAAGCTTGTAAAGATTAATTGTGAAAGTGAATGGGCATTGGGCGAACAAGGTATACTGACCATTAATCGCGGAATTCAAGCTGTAATAAGAGTAGTTGATGATATTGTGATACATTTAATTCGACAAAATAAAATTAATCCTAAAACTCAAAACATTGATGTGATTATTGATGAGGTTGAATATTATCTAGAACCATTGTTGGATTATATAAATAAGGTTGATGATAGCACTAGAAAGGAACTTAAAGGCTTTTTGGGTGGTGGTGCTGATAATAAGTTTTGGCGAACATTCCAAAAGGCTATTTTTGAAAATAGAGAGGATTTTCATCCTGATGGGTTGAATGAGTATATTGAAAATGAAACAAAGCAGTATAATGTTGAGGCTAGAGAGTATTTGAACGATATAGTAGACAACATTAAAATAAAAATTGCCACTGCATTAGAATCATATTATGGTGAGAATTGGATAATTAAAGGACTTCCAAAGCATACATATAAAAATGCTAAAAAAATAGCTGATGATAAGAACTATGAATTAATTTCTAATGATGAGGATGCGGAAATTGAAATATGGGACTGCATAACATTAGCAGATTGTAAAGAAATTGTTACATACTCACACAATTGGAGTGAAATCTTTGAAAATATAATAACACGACCAGAGGATAAGGCTAAGGCTAATAAGGAACAAAAGACGGAGTGGTTAGATATTATGAGCAAAGAGCTAAATAAAATATCGAAATCTTCATACAGTGTTCCAAAGGCAACTTTTGAAATGATAAGTAGTATTTACGAATGGTTGGTTATTAAACAGTAATATTGTGTAGATAATGAGTAATTAAAGATTCTTAGATGAAAATATTGAAAACCAAAATCCTATTCATCTGCCACGGCAACATTTGCCGTTCACCGATGGCGGAATTTATATTTAAAGATTTGATAAAGAAAAAGGGTCTCACGGACAAGTTCTGTGTTGCTTCGTGTGCGACCAGTACCGAAGAAATATGGGGCAATGTCGGAAATCCCGTTTACCCGCCGGCAAGGGACGAGCTCAGAAAGCACGGTATATCGTGTGAGGGTAAGTGCGCCGTTCAACTTAAAAAGAGTGATTACGGTGAGTATGATTATTTGATTGCTATGGACAGCAACAATATAAGGAATATGAAACGTATACTCGGGGGTGATCCGGAAGGCAAAGTTTCAAAGCTTATGGACTATACCGACAGACCGGGTGATGTGGCGGATCCGTGGTACTCTGACAGATTTGATGTGGCTTACAGGGATATTTATGACGGATGCGTCGGATTGCTTAAACATTTGATTGGTGAAAACAGTTGATATTTCGGCTTTATTTGTCGATAAAAAGTCTGCAAAGAATATTGACAAGTTACCATGCAAATTGTATATTATAGTTAATCGATCCCACCAAGCCTAGGTAGTCTTACTACATGCGTAACATGGTGGGCCTTTTGTTTTATGGAGGATTTGTATGTCGCAGGAAGTAAAACCTTTTAAAACAATTGAAGAGCAACTTTCAATTCTCCGGGAGAGGGGATTGATTATTGATGATGAAGGATTGGCTAAAAAGTTTTTGTCTAATTTGAATTATTATAGATTGAGTGCATATACTCTTACTTTACGAAAAGATAATATTTTTTACAATAATGTCTACTTTTCAGATGTAATGCAAATATACAATTTTGATATGGAATTAAGGGCAGCACTTATGTATCTTCTTGAAAGTATTGAAGTGTCTATGCGTGCATATATTGGCTATTTTCATGGGAAAACATATGGCGCACTAGGATACTATGATTCATGTTCTTTTGAAGATGAAGAGCGCTATAATAAATTCACAAATGACTATTTGAAAGCGATTGCGGAATATGGAGATAAAGAAGTATTCGTACAACATCATCAAGATGTATATGACGGAAAATTTCCGATATGGGTTTTGGTTGAACTATTAACGTTAGGAACATTATCTAGATTATTCAAGAATCTTCCGAAAGAAATTCGCGATGAAATCTGTAAACAAAATTATGGAAAAATAAATGATGATTACATCGGAAATTGGTTGCAAGGATGTACAATTCTTAGAAATATTTGTGCACACAGGGGAAGGTTATATAATCGACAAATTCCTTTTTCACTTCGCATGGGAAAGAAAGATAAACGATTTTTTCTTGAACATGGAATTTCGATTAATAAGGCAAGTAAACAATTATTTGCGTACTTAATAGTAATTAAGAAAATGATTCCTAATGAACAGGTTTGGAACACATTCGTGGAACGACTGTGTAATCTTATAACCAAGTACCCATTTGTGAGATTAGATTACTATGGATTTACTGAAGATTGGAAAGAATTATTAGGTATAATTTATGCGACGGAAGAATAAAATATGAGCATAGTTCCTGATGAGCCTATCAATTGAAGCGTAACTAGTCAGGACATAACTTGGGGCAACCTGGGTTCGGGGCAGTAGATGCGAATCTGCTGTCCTTTTTTATTTGAGTAAATGTTCCTTGGGTGTTAAAATATTTGAATAGTGAAAACAGTTGATATTTCGGCTCGTTTAGTGCATAATACATAATATGAAAAGCAAGATTGAATTCAAAAGAAAATTGATAAAAGGATTGATTTTAGTGGCTACAACAGCGATTGGCGTGTCCGGATTTGCAGGATGCAAAGGTTACAGCGGAATGGACAGTATAAAAAGCAGTTCACCGGCTACGAGTGACACACAGAAAATTACATATCAGCAGATTTCACAAGAGGAAGCTAAACGCATAATGGATACCGAAAGTGATTATGTGATAATTGATTCGAGAACCGATGAAGAATTTGCTCAAGGTCATATAAAAGGTGCGATAATGATACCGGAGTATGAGATTGCGGAAAGGGCGGAGAAAGAACTGCCGGATAAAAATCAGTTGATACTTGTTTATTGTCGAAGCGGAAGACGAAGCAAGATTGCTGCAGCGGAACTTGTCAAACTCGGTTATACGAATGTAAAAGAGTTCGGCGGCATTATCACTTGGCCGTATGAGGTTGTGAAATAAGTTTTAAATGGTTGATTTGCTACAGGGCGGCATCCCGACAGATGCCGCCCTGTAAAATTAAGCCCGACCGCCAAAAGCGGTCGGGCTTAACCATAACATATTTGCTAAAAAATTACCCTAACAAAACACTTGATGCAAGCATCAGGCAGAATCCGACAAGAAGGGCATATGTGGCACCGCATTGTGAGCCGTGAGCGTGGGTTTCGGGAATCATTTCATCGCTTATTACGTAGAGCATTGTACCGCCTGCAAATGCGAGAGCAAAGGGCAATATAATTGTTGCGATGCTGACAGCAAAATATCCGATGAGAGTGCCTACGACTTCAATAAGTCCTGTGAGCATTGCAAGGAAGAAAGTTCGTTTTTTGCTGACACCGGCTGCAAGCATAGGGCCGATGATGACCATTCCCTCGGGAATATTCTGGAGTGCGATACCGCCTGCTATGAGGAGTGCATCGTTTGTATTGCCTGTGCCGAAACCGACACCTGCCGCAATGCCTTCGGGAAGGTTGTGGATTGCGATTGCAGTTACGAAAAGTAATACTTTGCTGAGTTTTGCAGAGTCGGCGGGGTTGTGAGTGTGCTCTTCGAGGTCAACACCTGCGAGTTTGTGAAGGTGCGGAACGAGTTTGTCGATAAGGTTTAGAGAAATTGCGCCGACGAAGATTCCGATGATGGTTATGAGCAGTCCCCATTTGCCGCCGTATTCGATTGACGGAATGATGAGACCGAGAACTGCCGCTGCGAGCATGACACCTGCTGCGAAAGACAAGACAATGTCGCTGAATTTGTGAGAAATATTCTTAAATGCAAAGCCGATGATAGCACCGAAAACTGTTGCAAGGCCTACGCCGAGTGCGGTAAGCAGAACTTCAAACATGATTGACCTCCCTGATTGTTTTTTGTTATTATAATATACAAGTTTTTGTTGTGCAATAAATTGAATTTTAAAGGGGATTTTTTATGAATTTTTCAGAGATTGCAGCGGCTCGTCAGTCGTGCCGTAGTTACGATCCGGAAAGACCGGTAGAAGAGGAGAAATTGGCGGCGATTCTTGAGTCTGCAAGGCTCAGCCCGTCTGCGTGCAACGGTCAGCCGTACCACATAACGGTATGTGAGGGCGAAGCGGCAAAACAAGTAGCAAAGGCTACGACAGGAATGGGTATGAATCGTTTTACGGCAGATGCGCCCGTGATGATAGTTATATCGGAGAAGCCTTATGTTAAGTCAGCGGCTCTGGGTGCAAAAGTCAAAGGAAACGATTACCGTTCGATTGATATAGGTATAGTGGCGGCGTACATTACAGCAGAAGCGACGGCACAGGGACTTTCAACCTGCATACTCGGTTGGTTTGATAATGACAAAATTTGTAAGCTTTGCGGGATTGACGGCGATGTCCGTATTGTGATTTCGCTCGGATATGCAAAAGAGGATGATAAATTACGTGTAAAAAAACGTAAAAATATTGATGAATTGGTTACGAGAAAACAGTCTGTTTGATTGACATAAATGTGTCAGCATTGTACAATTAAAACAGCTTTTACGAAAATTTAAAATATAGAAAGCAGGTTTATTATGAAAAGACGAATTCTGAGCCTTTTTATTGTGTGTTGTTTGTTTGTTTCGACATATTGTGTCGGATTTGAAAACAGCGCAAATATAAGTGCAGATGCAGCTACTGCGACATCATACAACACTTATACTATGAGCAATACAAAGTTGCACACATTGATTCCGAATCAGACTTTAAACGGACTTCCGTGTAACGCTATGCAGGGTCTCAATGTAGGTACGACTTATGCGTACAACGTGAAGATTTATCCGAATGACGATAATATCGGCAGTGCGAATGCACGTGCGAATATCACCCGTACAAATATTGATACAGGTGAGACTGTAAATATGAGTTACTATGCAAGCGAGAGCGCAACTTCTCCGAGTATATGTGATACTTTCGGTCATGCTAATGCTATAACGGTTTACGGATATAATAGTGTCAACTATATGTATGTTTCTAACCTTAAAACTCCTCTCAGCATTACGAGAGCAAAGATAAGCGGAACAAATCTTTACTTTACAGGTTTCTTTAAGTTGGTTGACGCTTCAAATAATAAAGCGATTTCTCCGGCAGGTTTTAAGTGTGTGAAACAGACGGACGGATATTTCTATTTTATTGTTAAAAGCGGTATGCAGCTTTACTATACGAGAATATCTGCGACAGCTCCGGGCGGTACTTCCTCAGCACCGACAGAAGTAAAGTGCGTTAAGTTATTGACTTTGCATACAAGAAATGCGATTTTCAATATAAACGGTGTAAATAAGACTATTGATTACCTCGATACATGGACAAACCAGGACTTTTCATATAACTCCTACGAAGATGCGATATATGTTCCTTTGTTTGATTCTTCAACAGGCTACAGAAACGTTATTCTTGTGTATACCGGCATGACTCAGTATATGAATGCTATCGATTTGTCTACAAATTCAGGCGGTTCCAATCCGACTGTATATCCTTGTAATACGAACTTCTATATAGAAGATTCTTCTGCTCAATTGTTTGAAATTGAGTCTTGCGGATTCCGTACAGGTGGTGCAAATCAGGCAGATAAATGTTTGTATTTCAATACGAATTCAAGCGATGTTGCAAAGATGGGTATGTATCGTATTAGTTACGAGCATGGCAGTGTGACACATCAGCCGATTGTTGACAGCAGTTCAATTATTTACAATGTAAAATATGTTTCAAACGGCGGAACGGGAAGTATGAGTACCACAACCCATATAAATGGTATCACGGCTCGTCTTAAAAAGAATACTTTCACAAAGAGCGGATATGCTTTTGCCGGTTGGAACCTTACCAGAAGCAGTGACGGAAAAACTCTCTATTTTGATTCGACAGGTGCAACACGTTGGTTTACTGCCGGAAGTCAGCCTTCAGGAAGTACCGTTGCTCTTTACGAAGACGGCAGAGCAGTCAGTGCGTTGTCTGCTACAAACGGTGACACAGTTACTTGTACTGCTCAGTGGAAGACCAAGACAGACAATGAAAAGCCGTATACACTTACTCCTGACGATATTATATTTGATACAGCAAACAGAGCTAAGTGGATTACAGATTCAGGTTCTTTTGATGCAAGTGCTGCTTTCGGTACAGATGCCGGCGGTGATAAGTGCCTTGTAGTTACTTCTGCTGCGTCAAATGATCCTCAGATTACAATGAATTTCAAGTTGCTTGATCTTGTAAGTGCTTCAAACTGCAAATACATGGTTGTTACGGCAAAAACTACTGCTGCAAATAAAAATGCTAAAATGTATCTTTGTGCCGGAAGTACAGCCGGCCCTACAGAGAGTTGTGCAACAAGCTGGCAGTGGAACAATGACGGCCTCTGGCATGATTATCTTATTGATTTGTCATCGCTTTCAAGTTGGTCAGGTAACATAAATATGATCAGATTTGATTTCTTTGACGGAACTACTGCGGCAAACAGCGTGCTTTACCTGCGTTCTGTAAAGTTCTATGCTTCAAAACCGTCAAGTGCAACAATTACTACAAATAAGACTTCTTTTACAGTAGGCGAAAGTATTACTCTTAATTATTCGGGTTTGACAAACTATCTTGGTACAAAACAGAATCAGATGCCGTTCATAGCAATATATGCTGACGGAACAGAACCCGGAAAGGGCAGTGCACTTCTTTATACATATGTAAATGCTGCTTCCGGCTCTGCGACATTCCCGGACGGTGCGGCAGGCGGCACTGCATCCGGCACAACACTTCCTGCCGGAAAATATACTGCTTGGGTTGCTTATGATGCCAATGGTAGTTCTACTGCTGCAAACCTTAACAATGTTCATTATGCGGCGTCAAGTGCTTCTTATGATTTTACCATTGCTGCACAGACAATACATAATCTCAGTACAGAGATTGTATCCGGAAAGGGTACCGCTCATTTCGGTAACGACGTTACATCGACAGAGCTTGGTGCCGGTACTACATTCAATTACCAAGTAACACCTGCGACAGGATACAAAACAACGAAGATATCCATAAACGGAGTTGAACAGACAATCTTAAATGGCGGAGCGGATGCCGTGTATTCATATACGATGAAAGCTGAGGATACTGTAATTTCAGTTACTTTCGGAAGAATTATGTACAGCGTGACAACAGACGTTATAAGCGGAGAGGGTACTGTTATTCTTACCAATACGGGTGCGACGACCGGAGAGGCCGGTATAAACTCAACTTTCCCATACACAGTTACTCCGGCTGAAGGATATAAAGTTTCCGGAATTTATATAAACGGCAGTAGTACTTCTGTTGCTATCCAAAATGATGGTGCAGCGGCTACATATTCTTTGACCATGACTGCTGCGCAAGACACCACAATTGCAGTTGCCTTTACAAAAATTTCAACTTCGACAACTTCGGTAGTTGACAAAGTCGGAAACGGAGCAGCTTCGGGAAGCGCAACCGTATTTGTAAAAGCAGGCGGTAATGCAGTGGATGTTATCGCAGAACTTAAAGCTTCGCTCGGTGCATCGAGTGTGACAATTACAAAAGACGGAGAGGCAGTTGACAGCTCTGCAATACTAGGCACAGGTATGGTAATTACTGCTGACTCTGCTACTTACACTATTGTCATAAAGGGTGATGTTGACGGAGATGGTGCTGTTACCGTAGGTGATGCTTCTGATGTTATGGCAAGTGTACACGGCACATCAACTCTCACGGGTGCGTATAAAGATGCAGCATACGAAGTATCAGGAAAAACTTCGGGTGCGCTCAGCATTCTTGATGTAATGGCACTTTTGAACAGTTTATAAGAAAATATAGAGATATATCATAGTTATATCGTATAAAGAAAGCAGGTTGCATAATGGGTTTATGCGACCTGCTTTTTTGTGCGGTGCAAGTGCTGTAGCTATGTATACAAAAAGCGAAAGTTTGACTATTTGTTAATAAAATTTTCATTGATTTTTTACTTGTTTTTTTATACACTGTATGCAGTGTGAATTTTATAAGGGATTATAATTTGATATAAGAAGAAAGGCTGGTGAATTGTTGCCATATTTTGATTTGCAAAATATGGTGATGATGCTGATGAAGAAACGTATTTTAAGTTTTGTAATTATGGTTTGCGTGGCATTTACCTCTGTTACGGCCGGATATAGTTTTCCATTGGAAAATGTTGTCGAAGCTGCTACAGCGCCGGTAAACTATAATGTTTTTGAACAAAATGACACTGTCTGGAAGGATTTTGATCCGTCAGGCGGGGCTGACCCGTGTCCGATAGGCCCTCAGGGTTGCGGCCTTTTTTCTATTGCCAACGCAGTTTATCATCTTACCGGAAATACTGTAGATATGCGTGAATTGTCGGTTTGGGCATGGACTAACGGATATTATAAAGCGGCAGGTGCTACATATCGTTGGCAGCTTTATCCTAATCTTGCTGCGAAATTCGGATCTAAGTATGGTTTTACGACTCCTGTTAAATGGACAAACGGAAAAGCATCTGACACACAGCTTCTCAATCATCTTGCAAATGGCGGTACGGCTGTTGCTCATGTTTACGGACACTTTATTTGTCTGGCCGGGTATGATGCAGCCTCCGGAAGAGTACTTGTTCTTGACTCTGCACCTGATTATGAAAGACGTTTTACACAGAGTGGCGGAAGCTGGCTTACTGTTTCGGAACTTTCCGGAGAGAGTAGTTATATGATAGTTACAGGGTACTGTCTTTTGAGCAAAGCTTCTGCATCTGTAACTAATTATACTGCAAGCACATCGGTCGCATCGGGTAGTGGTTCTGTTTTCTTTGCAAACGATCATACTTCCTGGAAATTCGGTGCGGGCAGTACGGTTTTCTTTAAAACAATTCCTGCTTCGGGATATAAAGTTTCTTCGATAACGGTAAACGGAACTGCTATAGCTGTAAGCAATAACGGTGATACTGCTTCGTATGCTTTTACAATGCCTTCTGCCAACGCTACAGTAAGCGTTAAATTTACAACAGGCGGTAAAACATACAATACTGCATTACTTACATCAGCCGCTTCATATGATGTAAATGCAGGTCTTATAGCACGTGCGGATTGTGCTGTTCCAAATACTTACATCGGACTTTTCCCTGCAAGTGCAACTACTTATACAAAGAATACTGCCGTATTCTATTATTCTGCACCTCAGTATTGGTATTTCGGTGTTGATAGTGCAAACGGACCGTATTCATCAACAAGGCATTTGCAGTGTGGATTGCGTGGAGGAAATTATCTTTCATACGGTGCAGGTTCATTTAAAGTACTTTTGTTTAATTCTTCCGGTTCGGTTGTGTCAAATATACTTAATGTTACTTTGTCAGGTACCGCGAACCATTATGGTGCGTTAACTTTTATTCCCGGAAATAGTACGGGCGGAAACACCGGTGGCGGTACGAGCGGCGGCACAACCGGAGGTACTGATACTACATTGTATACTGTTTCTATCTCATCGACATCCGGTGGTACTGCACATTTTGGTAACGGTGTTTTATCAGGACAGGTTACCGCAGGAACTGTTGTAAATTATCAGGTTGATCCAAGTGCCGGCTATGTTGTTTCAAAGATTCTTGTAAACGGGGTATCTCAGACGATACAAAATAATGGCGGAAGTTATGTGTATAACTTCATAATGACTGCACAGACTACAACGGTTTCTGTAACGTTTTCTAAAGCAAGTTCGAGTGCTTTCCCGAGTAATGACATCATATTCGATAATGATGCATCTGTGTCTTGGATAAAAAATTCAGGACTTTCTGCTGCGAGTGTAGAACTTACAACGGATGCAAACAGCGATACTTATATGAAAATAACGGCTGCGGCGTCTAATGATCCGCAGGTGAATATGAATTTTAAGCAACTTGATACCTTGAGTGCGTCTTCATACAAATATATGGTTATTACTGCCAGAACAACTTCTTCAAATACATTCGGAAAAATGTATCTTTGTCCGGGATCAATAACAGGCGCGACAGAAGATTGTACTGCAACATGGAATTGGAATAACGACGGACTTTGGCATGACTATTTGATTGACCTTTCCGGTAAAACAAATTGGACGGGAAATCTTAATCTCATCAGATTTGACTTCTTTGACGGAACTACTACAAATGGTATGGCACTTGATCTTCGTTCAATAAAGTTCTATACGAGCTCTCCGTCAACTCCGACGATAAAGACTAATAAGACATCATATACTGTAGGTGAGAGCATTACGCTTAATTACTCCGGCCTTGACAGTTATCTTTCTACACAACAAAATCAGATTCCGTTCATCGCGATATATGCAAAGGGTACGGAACCGGGATCCGCTCCTGCAGGTCTTTACACAATGGTAACCGCTGCAAGCGGAAAGGCTGTTTATCCTACCGATGCCGTAGGTGGTTTGTACTTTGGTAAAACACTTGCCGCGGGTACTTATAAGGCTTGGATTGCTTATGATGCTCAAGGTACATCCGACGCATATAACTTAGGAAATGTTCATTATGCTGCAGCAAGTTCGAGTTATGAGTTCACAATTGTCGAAAATACTCCGACATTGCACAAAGTCAGCACCAAAGTTGTGTCCGGTCAAGGCGTAGCTCATTTCGGCGGAAATATTACATCAGCGGATGTTTACTCAGGTTCTACATTTAATTACCAGGTAACACCAAGCGCAGGTTATAAAGTAACAAAAATTTCTATAAATGGAGTAGACCAGACAATATTAAACAGCGGCGGAGATGCTATATACTCATATACGATGGGTGCTGAAGATACTGTAATTTCAGTAACATTCTCTGCTATCACATACAAAATTACAGTAACAACTCCGACCAATGGTACTGTTACACTTACAAACAACTCGACGGGTGCCACTATTACCAGCGGCAGCAGTGTTGCACACGGAACAGTTATCAAAGTAACAGCCACCGCTAATACCGGTTATCAGCTCAGCACTCTTAAGGCAGGCAGCACAAGCCTCAGCAGCGGCGGTACATTTACTGTCAGCGCAGCTACTACTGTTACTGCTACGTTTGCAAAGAAAACATATGCTATAACAATTACTAACCCGACAGGTGCTACTATCACTCTTAAAGACGCTTCAGGTAATGCTGTTGCAAGCGGCGCCAATGTAGCTCACGGTACTGTCCTTACTGTTACTCTTACTCCTTCTTCGGGTTACAGAGTAAAGACTGTTACAATCGGTGGTACTGCTAAAAAAACATATACAACAATGTCTACAACTGCTGTGACTTACAGCCACACAGTTTCAGCAGCCACTACTATTTCCGGTACAGCAGGAAAGATATATAAGGTTTCGTTCAGCCAGCCTACAGGCGGTACTATCGCGGTTACAAACAACTCAAGCGGTGCTGCTATCAGCTCAGGAAGTTATGTTGATACAGGTACGGTTATCAAAGTAACTGCTACTGCAAGTACCGGCTACAATCTGAGTACTCTTAAAGCAGGCAGTACAACTTTAAGCAGCGGCGGTACATACACTGTCAGCGCGGCTACTACGGTTTCTGCTACATTTGCAAAGAAAACATACAAGGTTACAGTATCTGCTTCAAACGGTACTGTAACTCTTAAGGATGCTTCCGGCAATGCTATCGCAAGCGGTGCTACTGTTGAACACGGAACAGTTATCACTGTAACTGCTACACCTGCTACGGGTTATAAGCTCAGCACTCTTAAGGCAGGCAGCACAAGCCTCAGCAGCGGCGGTACATTTACTCTCACTGCGGATACTACTGTCACAGGTACATTTACAAAGCAGTCTTACACGATGACAATAACTAATCCTACAGGCGGTACGATTACAGTTACAGATGCATCGGGTAATGCCGTAACAACCGGTACTGCAGTTGCATATAAGTCAGTACTTACAGTTACACTTACTCCTTCTTCCGGTTACAGAGTAAAGACAATTACAGTAAATGGTACATCTAAGAAAACCAACTCTACCATAAGTTCCGCTGCAGTTACTTACTCCTACACAGTCGGAGCTGCTGCATTTACATTGTCCGGTACTTGCGGAAAGATATATAAAGTTTCTTTCAGCCAGCCTACAGGCGGTACTATCGCAGTTACAAACAATTCAACAGGTGCTACTATCAGCTCAGGAAGTTATGTTGACACAGGCACGGTTATTAAAGTAACTGCTACTCCGAGCACAGGTTACAATCTGAGCACTCTTAAGGCAGGCAGTACAACTTTAAGCAGCGGCGGTACATACACTGTCAGTGCAGCTACTACTGTTTCTGCTACGTTTGCAAAGAAGACATACAAGATTACAATAACTGCTCCGACAAACGGTACTATTACAATTACAAACAACGCTACAGGCGATGCTATTGCAAATGGTGCTACTGTTGAGCATGGCACAGTAATCAAAGTTACTGCTACTCCGAGCACAGGTTACAGCCTCAGCTCACTTAAGGCAGGCAGTACATCACTCAGCAGCGGCGACACTTATACTGTCAATGCGGCTACTACTGTTGCTGCTACATTTACTGCTATTGAGTATAATGTAACAATCGCAGTTGCAGGCGGTAGCGGTACTGCTGCTTTTGCAGATGGCACAACATCTACAAAGGGTACAATCGGTCAGAGCATTTCATATACTCTTACACCGGCTACAGGCTACAAAGTTTCTAAAATTACTGTAAACGGAACTTCTGTTTCCGTTACAAACAGCGGAGCTACTGCTACTTACACTCTTACTATGACAGCGGCTGAGACTGCAATCTCGGTTACATTCGCAAAGAAAACATACGCTGTTTCAGTAGGAGAAGTTACAAACGGTACTGTTACACTCAGCTCCACAGGAAACATTTCTTACAACACAACAATCACTGTTACAGCTACTCCGAATGAAGGATATGAACTTGATCAGATCTTCGTAAACGGTACTGCTATTTCAGGCAATACATTTAAAGTAACAAAAGCTTCTACAGTTACTGCTACATTCAAGAAGATTCAGTGTGCAGTTTCCGTAGGTACTGTTTCCAATGGTAAAGTTACTATCAGTCCGACAGGTACAGTTGACTACGGTACAACAATCACTGTTA
>SVJA01000014.1 GCA_015069195.1 Oscillospiraceae bacterium
GCTACTTCTGTGGCTTCGCCGACTGCGACTGCAGGCGCTACGCCTGAAAGTACAAAGGATGCTTCTTCTGATATTATTTTAACTGCCGCTCCGACGGTTAAGCCTACTGCGACTCCTGTGCCTACTACATATAAGACTCCGCAGCCGGAAGAACCTGTTAATCCTGAAGCCGGAAAAAACAGTGTTATATATCTTACTTTCGATGACGGCCCGAGTAAAAGAACACCGGAGGTTCTTGATATACTCAAAAGATATAATATAAAGGCAACGTTTTTTATAATTAATTTTGATGATTCGCAGATCCCGATTCTGCAAAGGATTATTGATGAGGGGCATTCCATCGGCATACACGGATATTCACACGAATACGGAGATATATATAAATCTGAGGCGGCTTTTATGGAGAATGTTACGAAGCTCAGGAAGAAATTGAATGACAAGCTCGGATATGATACTACTATCATGCGCTTCCCCGGCGGATCTTCGAACAGGGTCAGTGCAAATTACAGTACAGGTATTATGACGAAACTTGTTGTTACGGTACAGAATGAGGGTTACCAATATTTTGATTGGAATGTAGATTCCAGGGATGCCGAAAGATTTGATGCGGCGGGTATTTTGGACAGCGTAAAGAAAAATACTAAAGGTACACGCAAAACAAATATTGTTTTGATGCACGATAACGGAGACAAACATGACACGGTAAAGGCATTGCCTAATGTTATCGAGTGGGCAAAAGCAAATGGTTACAGTTTCAGCAATTTAAATGCTTATTCCGAAACCGTACATCATGGTGTATATAACTGAGTTTATCAGACGGAGATGTTGATGTTTAAAAAATATGTTTTTCACACAAAGAACGAGGCGCAGACCACTGCTCTCGGCGAGGCTTTCGGTAAACTTCTGAAAGCCGGTGATGTCGTAGCTATGGACGGCGACTTGGGCGCCGGGAAAACTCATTTTACATACGGTATAGCAAAGGCTCTCGAGATAGATGAGTATATAACAAGCCCCACATTTACGATAGTTAATGAGTACCGAAGCGGTTATATTCCGCTGTTTCACTTTGATGCGTACAGGCTATCTTCTGAGGACGAATTATATGACATTGGATACGATGACTACCTCGTACAAAACGGTGTTATTGTCATAGAGTGGGCGATAAATACGGATGGGGTTTTTGATGATAAAACTATAAGAATCGAAATACTCCGTATGGATGATGTTTCGGAAAGTGACAGAACGATAAATATTTTTATGGACGAGAGGGCGGATAACATTGTTGATACTGAGTATTGATACTTCCTGTGCTACTGCGGGAGTTTCTTTGACAAAGGACGGTATTGTAATAAGCGAAATATCTGTAAAAGACAAAAATACACACTCGGTAAAGTTGATGCCTGCCATTGAAATGTTATTCAAGAATGTGGTTATGTCTGTATCAGATATTGACGCAGTCGCCGTTGTAAACGGTCCCGGTTCATATACCGGTCTTAGAATAGGTGTATCTGCAGCAAAAGCGATTGCATATTCTGCTGATGTTCCCGTTATAGGTGTAAATACACTTGATTACCTTGCTAAGTCGGCGTTCACTATTGGTGATGAATATGTTTGCTCTGTGATAGATGCCAGAAATACGCATGTATATTACGGTTTGTATAAGAGTACTATCGTCAATGGTAAAAGGGTTTTGTCGCTTATAGATGATTACGGTGCTATGCCGTCTGAGGAGCTTTGCCAAAAAATAAAAGCATTTGAAGCGGGAAAGATAGTTTTTGTCGGTGACGGTGTTTTGGCAAACAGAGAGATATATAGTGATTTGCTAGGAGACTGTTATGTAGAAGTTGACAACGGTCTGATGCTCGGTCGTATTTCACAAGCTGCGGCTATTGCCGAGGAAATATATCTGAAAGAAAAAGATTTAAAGAAATTTACTGCTACAGAGCTGGATGTATATTATCTGAGAACTCCGAGAATTTCGACACCGAAAAATAAAAATACTGCGGAAGGATAACCGATATATTTATGGAAAATATAAAGTATGTAAAACTGAATATTTCTCACTCCGAAGATATCCAAAGAATAGAAGAACTCTGTTTTAAAGATCCGTGGTCGATTGTTTCGGTGGCGAATGAACTGAAAAACAAAAATTCGTTCTACATCGGTATTGTTGATACCAATGTAGATATTTTAGTCGGTTATGCAGTGTTCAGACATATAATTGACGAGGTGGAGGTTTTGCGCGTTGCCGTACGTCCCGAATACAGACGGAACGGTTTTGCCGCTAAGATGATAAAAAAACTTGAGTCTGAGTGGCTTGATTACGATATTGAATATGCACGTCTCGAAGTACGGGAAGGTAATTTTGCCGCAAGAGGACTTTACGAATCGTTGGGTTTTGTTCCGGAATTTATACGAAAAGGTTATTACAGTGACGGCGAGAATGCTGTTTTGATGAAGAAAACATATTGACTTTGCGGAGGTAATTTGTGGGAAGTGCGATCATTTATTCAAAAAAATTAAACGGTAAAGTAATTGCAAGACCGTGTCACGAAACCGGTAATACAGCAATGTTTTTTGCAATGCTTTCTAAGAAACCTTGCAAAATCGAAAATCTTACCTTTGATGATACGGCCCGCTTTTTACTTGTGGCGGCAGAAGAGGCGGGAATTGTTGCGGAGAAAACCGACAACAGTGTTTCTTTCACCGGTTCTGATGAGCCGATTGAGCTTTATTACAGATTGACAGAGGGACTTTTTGATGACTATACAGAGATACCTCATACGTTGGTTCCCGGAGATTACTTTTTGAGAAGTGACGTTCCCGTTGAGATGCTTATCGGCTTGATTGCGGGCCTTGCAGTGTTGGACGGTGATTCTCATATAGTTCTTACAAATACACCGGAGCAAATAAGACGTATAGAGCTTGCGCTTCACATACTAGGTCGTTTCGGTGTGCTTATAGAGATTGCAAACGGAGGAACCGATTATCACATAACAGGCGGTCAACCACTCGTTGCAGATGTATTTGTTAACGAATCCGATTGGAAACAGGCGGCTTTTTATCTTCTTGCCGATGTAATCGGTGCAAATATAACTGTAAAAGGCCTTCACGAAAAAACAATACAAAGCGGAATTTTGGTACTGAATCCTTTGAAACGAATGGGTGCAAGATTTACGGATACTGCCGACGGAATGATAACACACGTAAATTACGACGGATTATTTGCGGTAAATGCAGATGCTTTTGAATGTCCTGAAATGCTTCCTGTAGTAATGGCGGCGGCAACTGTTGCAGACGGAACTACTGTTATAAAAGAATTCAACGGTCTTGATACAAAGGCGTATGAAACTGCAGTAAATATGCGTGATGAACTGGTAAAACTCGGTGCAAACATTGTTATCAATGACAACAGTATGATAATAACCGGTAAAAAGAAAATAAGAGGAGGTGCGCGAGTATCCGGTCACGGTGATATAGTAAGTTCACTTGCGTTACTTGCTCTTGCGGTTCGATGTGAAAAAGCGCTTATTATTAATGACTTTGAAAAGTTTGAAGAAATGTATCCCGGATTTATAGCAGAGTATAAAGAACTCGGCGGTTGTATCGGAAACTTTTAAAAGAACCCGGGAGAGTCAACCAAAATTCCTGGTTTAGGCTTTTGCCTAAACCAGGAATTTTGGTTGGCACTCCGTTTTTTTCGGGTATTATAGAGAGTGTTTTTTAGTCTGCCAGTTCGTTTGTATCCTTTTTTTCTGCAACTTCCGCCGGCGCCGGATTACCTTTCTTTTCAAATATGATGGTGACGATGTCGAGAATAGATTCTGCAATGAGAACTATGCCTGCAAAGATCCAGAGTCCTGCTGTTGTTGCGAAAGGATTATTGATAATGATGACAGCGCAGATTATGGAAACCGCTGCACTGATAAGTGCCAAAAACCATTTTTTGTTTCTCTTGCGGAGCATATCACATGTGAGTTGTACTTTGCTGAGACCGGTTACAAGAATAACTACGCCGTATATGAGAGTGAGTGCTGATACTGCCGCCACAATCCAACCAGCCTTTATAACACAGAATATTCCGGCGAGCAATGCCAAGAGACCTATTGTGAGATATTGACTGCCTGCGGCTTCTTCTACGTTTGTTTTGAAGTATTTTACTGCATTTATGAGTCCGAGAAGGATGAGTATTGCACCTGCTGCAATGATGATACCTTTAGCAAATTCTACGGGCTTCATAAGTAACAAAACACCTACAAGAATTTCGAATAAGCATAAAATGATGCTGCTGAGACTGTTCTTAAGTTTTTTCATAATGTCCTCCGAATAAATTTAGTGTTGTACAAACCTTGTTAAGAGAAAACAGATTTTGTTACGGTATTGTCAGTTGTTGAAAATTGAAGTTTTTAACCAAAGTCCGTCCTTTTCTATCAAAGTCCAGTTCGGTTCTAATATTCGTATCTGTTCATGCCGGCGGATATTCTTTGTAAGTTGTGTTATGTAGCCGTCATTTATAAGCTCCGATAAAAGTTGTTTTATAGTGTCGAATTCTACATCGTGCATACTTGCAACCGTTTCTGCGGTTTTGCGGAAAGTAGGGTAGATGTCACGTTGCTCTTTAATGTTTTTCAGATATGTGAAAAGCATATTGTAATAGGGCGCGTTCAGTTCGAACTCAAGTGGGATTTCTCTTACCCATGATACGTTTTTTATAAGTGTGCTGCTTATGCCGCCTTGCACACCGTAAATTCCGACTTCTTTGTGACAGAAATTTTTCAGGAAAGCGCAAACCGATGAAAAGTGACCATCACCCGTGAATATTATAAATGTGTTTATGTCCTCGCGGGAGAGTGCTTTTTGGTAAATGTTATCGAGAATGATAAAATCCGTGAAATCTTTTTTGTAGTGTGCATCCGGATTATATGTATCAATTATAGAGTTTGTCACTGTACGGATACGTTTAATTTCTTTTTCTTTATCACGAAATTTTGAAAAGTTTGCAAAGAAAATAACTTCTTTTAAGTCGCATTTTTTCTGAACTTCTCTAAGCCACATATGAATGTCAGGTTTCCGACCGTACATCTTTTCGAGTGCTATATACCAATGCTCATAGTCGATAAATGCAATACCCATCGGCAGTTCTTTCTTTTTTGAAAAAATATTTTTAAAAGAATAAAAAAGTCCTGTGCGTTTGCTTGCTTTTGGCATTCGTTCACCTCCGGTAAAAAATTTACCGTAACAATATTCAGTTAACAAGGTTCGTATATTTCATATTATACTAAAAATACATCATTTGTGCAATTTTGTATTATCGGTTTTCAACTGTGCTTCGTTTTTTTTGTATACTGTTTGTGAAAAGTTACCGTGAACATAGTTCCTTTTTCAACGGAACTTTTTACACATATTATCGCACGGTGCTCATCAACAATTGTTTTTGCTATGGCAAGACCGAGACCGTAACCGCCTTCTTTTCTTGCACGTGATGAGTCAACTCGGTAAAATCTATCAAAAATGTGTCTGATTTTTTCGGGTGGAATGGCGGCGTCTGTTGTATTTCTGACAAAAAGTTTCACCTTGCCTTGCTTTGAAGTAAGTTTTACTGAAACAGTGCCGTTTTCGTTTGCGTACTTTATGGCATTGTCAATTAAAATTACTACCAGCTGGTGAAGTTTCTTTTCATCACCGATTATTTTTATGTCTGGTTCTATGTCACTTGTAAGAGTTTTGTTTTTTTCATATGCAACCGATTCGAGCGGCAGAACGCTGTCCCATACAACATCCGAAAGTGATACAACTGTTTTTATATCCTGCTTTGTACCGCTGTCATTCCTTGCAAGAAATATCATATTGTTGAGGAGATCTGTCATCCTTTGCGCTTCGTCTTTTATATAACCAAGCCATTTTTGTTGACTTGCAACAGTTTCTTCGGAGTGAGAAGCAATAATATCCGTGTTTGCCGAAATTATTGTAATAGGCGTTTTTAATTCATGCGATGCGTCAGCAATAAAAAGCATTTGCTGTTGCATAGAATTTTTAATCGGAGATAACAGCCACTTTGAGAGAATGTATGAAATTATGAAAAATGCACACAGACAGCCTGATGAAACAAAAAGAAATGTTTTGAGCAGGGAAGCAAGCGTTGCTTTTTCTATGGAGCGGTCGGCAAACATTATCACGGTGTTGTTCTGAACGGATTTTTTCATATATCTCAGGTCGCCGTTCATTGTGATACCTTTGTCGTCCTCGCTGTTAAAGCAATCGGTCAGATGTTTCAAAAATGCCGCCTCGTCGTTTATCTTTACGTTTTCACCGTGGAATTTTACTATTTTACCTTCGCTGTTTATCATAACGTAGAAAGTGAATATCGCAGAAACATTGTCTTTTGCGTCGGAGTAGAACGGCGGAGAAACTTCTTTGCCTGCAAGTGTGTTGAGCATTGCTTCTTCGCTGTCTTCTATAAGCTGATATTGTGTGTTTGTATAAGTCGCGGTAAAAGCAATAGCCATAATGAGTGTCATAAGGCACATAAGTATCGCTATAAACTTTATTTGCATCTTCTTCAGCATATTAACCCTCTTTGTATTCTAAATAATAACCGACTTTTCTTATCGTGGAAATTGTAACTTTTGAACCGAGATAGAGCAATTTTTTTCTCAGAAAAGAAATGTATGCTTCTACATTGTTGTCCCATGCGTCTTCGTCATCTCTCCATATTTTTGAAAGTAACGAATCTTTTGAAACCACTATCTTTGAGTTTACCATAAGAATTCGCATAACTTCAAATTCTTTGTAGCCGAGATGCAATGATTTTGCACCGCATTCCAAAGTGTAGGTGGATAGGTTGAGAGTGATATCTCCGAATTTAAGTGTATCTAATACAACGTCGCCCTGCCTTCTGAGCAATGCGCGTATTCTCGCCATAAGTTCGTCTTTCGAAAACGGTTTGGTAAGATAATCGTCAGCACCGCTGTCCAGTCCGCGTATTATGTCATCCGTGGTGTCTTTTGCCGTCAGGAGTATAACCGGAGTTTTATTGTTCTCTTTGCGCATCTTTTTTACAACATCAAAGCCGTTCATTTTCGGCATCATAACGTCCATCACGACAACATCGTAATTTCCGCTCATCGCATAGTCAAATCCGTCTTCTCCGTCATAAACAACATCCGCCGTGAATTTGTTACTCTTCATAATCTCTCCGAGAGCATCGGCAAGATGTACTTCGTCCTCAACAATCAAAACTCTCATAGATGAACCTCCTGACAAATAATCAAGTATCACATATATGTATAATGCTATTTTAACATTATTTACAATTTATTAAAGAGGATAAACGAAGAAACTGAAAAAAGGCTTAAGGAAAGTGCTAAAAAATGCAAAAGTGAACTTGTAATATTTACAAGAAAAAGGTACAATGAAAAAGTATTGTGAGATTTGATTGTTTAGACCTTGCATACATTAGAAATTATAATAATTGTTGTTGAAAGGCGGCGCTGAATAAATGAAATTTTTAGAGCGTATTTGTGAAAGAGCCAAGGCTGACATTAAAACAATAGTTCTTCCCGAGTCAGAGGATATCAGAACTATAAAGGCAGCGGCTATGGTTCAGGAAAAGGGTATTGCAAACATTATACTTGTAGGAGATGAGGAGAAGATTGCAGAGATGGCTGCAGGTCTTGATATTTCCAAGTGCAAGATTGTAAACCCCGTAAAGTATGAAAAATTTGAGGAGTATGCAGAGGCTTTCTACGAGCTCAGAAAAGCTAAGGGCGTTACTATCGAGAAGGCAAGAGAAGTTATGCAGGATTATGTATACTTCGCTACTATGATGGTTAAGCTCGGCGAGGCAGACGGTATGGTTTCCGGTGCCGCTCACTCTACTGCAGATACAGTAAGACCGTCACTTCAGATATTAAAGACAAAACCCGGTACAAAGATGGCATCAGCTTTCTTCGTAATGGTAGTTCCGGATTGTGAGTACGGTGCAGACGGTACATTCGTATACGCTGACAGCGGCGTTGTAGAGAATCCTAATGCAGAAGCACTTGCCGATATTGCAGTGGAGTCTGCTAATTCATTTGCACAGCTCGTAGAGAAAGAGCCTATCGTTGCTATGCTTTCATATTCGACATACGGAAGTGCTCACAGCGAGCTCACAGAGAAAGTTATCGAGGCTACAAAGCTTGCTAAAGAGAAAGCACCTGATCTTCTCCTTGACGGTGAGCTTCAGGCAGATGCAGCGCTCGTTCCCGCTATCGGTCAGTCAAAGGCTCCCGGAAGCCCTGTTGCAGGTCACGCAAATACACTTATATTCCCCGACCTCAACTGCGGTAATATCGCATACAAACTCACACAGAGACTTGCAAAGGCAGAAGCATACGGCCCGATACTTCAGGGTATCGCAAAGCCCGTAAATGACCTTTCCAGAGGTTGTTCTGCTGAAGATATCGTAGGCGTTGTTGCAATTACAGCCGTACAGGCACAGGGTTGATTGACGCCCTTAACAACCGTTTGAAAATACATTTTATAAATTGATTTTAATTCAGGGAGGTTTTTTGCTAATGAATATTTTGGTAATTAACTGCGGAAGCTCTTCTCTTAAATATCAGCTTATCGATACTGATACAGAGAAAGTTCTTGCAAAAGGTCTTTGCGAAAGAATCGGAATAAACGATTCAGTACTTAATCACACACCTAACGGTGGTGAGAAAGTTGTTATAAAAGTTGATATGCCGAACCACAAGACTGCTATCGAGCAGGTTATCAAAGCTCTTACAGACAAGGAAATCGGTGTTATCGGAAGCCTTGAGGAAATTGCTGCTATCGGACACAGAGTAGTTCACGGCGGTGAAAAGTTTGCTTCATCAGTTCCAATTACAGACGAGGTTATGAAGGCACTTGACGAATGTACTCCTTTGGCACCTCTTCACAATCCTCCGAACATCATCGGTATAAATGCTTGCACAGAGGCTATGCCGGGAGTTCCGCAGGTAGGTGTATTTGACACAGCTTATCATCAGACTATGCCTAAGCACGCTTACATGTATGCGCTTCCGTATGAGTACTACGAAAAATACGGTATCAGAAAGTACGGTTTCCACGGAACATCACATAAGTTCGTTGCAGAGCAGGCTGCCAAGATGCTCAACAAGCCTCTTGAGGAACTCAAAATCATCACTTGCCACGTCGGAAGCGGCGCAAGTATTGCAGCTATAAAGTACGGTAAGAGTGTTGATACTACAATGGGATTCACTCCCCTTGACGGACTTGTAATGGGTACACGTTGCGGTACAATCGACCCTGCAGTTCCGCTCTTTATTATGGATCAGGAAAATCTCACAACTGACCAGATGAGTGCTATTATGAACAAGAAGTCAGGTGTACTCGGTATCAGCGGTGTAAGTGCAGATACACGTGATGTATGGGCTGCAGCTAAAGCAGGCGACGAGAAAGCTATCCTTGCAAGAGATATGTTCTTCTACCGCATAAGAGGTTATATCGGACGTTACATCGCAGCTATGAACGGTGCTGACGCTATCGTATTCACTGCAGGTGTAGGCGAAAATGATGTAGGTTCCAGAGCTCTTATGTGTCAGGATCTTGACTTCCTCGGAATAAAGATGGATCCCGAAAAGAACGAAGCTGCAAGAGCCATCGAGTATGATATCTCCGCAGAAGATTCAAAGATCAAACTTCTCGTTGTTCCTACAAACGAGGAACTTGCTATCGCAAGAGAGACTTTGAAGCTTATAAAAAAATAATATTGAATTGATTTGATGTCCTACGGCAACCGGCGTGTACGCCGATTGCCGTAGGCAAAATAATAAAACGGCGCGAAAGACTTTGAGCGCCGCATACATCAGAGCAGGTGCCAAGCGTTAAGTACCGGAGGATGGGAGTAGAGTCTTCGGGCGAAAAATCGCTGATTAAAGTTGCGGTTTGCGGTTTGGCATTTCATCCGCTGTATTTTATGTGTAAATATGTACATCGGTTGCTCTCTTGCGTATTATCGAAAGGGAGTTTTTTTATGTCAAAAAAAAATAATGTGATTAATATAAAAATTATTGCGGTATGCGGTATGCTTGCCGCTATCAGTTTTCTTATCGGATGGGTGTGCAAGACATATATGACATTCGGCCCTATAAGAATAACATTTGATAATATACCGGTTATTCTTGCGGGAATTTGTTTCGGACCGTTGTGCGGTGCCGCAGTAGGCGCAATTGCTGATTTGCTCAGTTGTGTTTTTTCCGGATTTTCCGTAAATATCGTTATAACGCTGGGTGCGGCTTCAATCGGTGCTGTTTCAGGCATAGTATCAAACTACATATTAAAAAAACGCGGAGCAGTGCAAGTTTTCACTTCAACTATTTCCGCGCATATAATCGGTTCGATGATAATAAAATCAATAGGTCTGAGTATAATCGGTTTCGGCGGCTTTGTTCTTTTTTACAGAGTTCCGCTTTACATATGTATTTCGGTGATTGAATTTTATGTAATATATCTTTTGCTGAAAAATAAAACTTTTAACCGCGAAATAGAAAAAATAAAACGCTGATGAATTTTGTCGGCAGGAGTGATTATGAACTACGAACAAGCTTTAGAATACATACACAGCATAACTTGGAGAGGAAGCAGACCGGGACTTTCAAGAACGCAGGAACTTCTTGATAAAATAGGCAATCCGGAACGAGCTTTCAAGGCCGTGCATATCGTCGGAACAAACGGCAAAGGCTCTACTTCTGCATTTATAGAGTCTGTTTTGCGCTGTGCAGGCTATAAAACAGGCCTCTATACATCTCCGTATATATGGCGCTTCAACGAAAGAATAAGATTTTGCGGTGATGAAATATCCGACAGCGACCTTGCGGAAGTCACTGAATTTGTGAAGCCGTTTGCTGAGGAAATGATTGATCCGCCGACGGAATTCGAGCTTATTACTGCAATAGGCTTTGAATATTTCAGACGAAAAGGTTGCGATATTGCGGTAATAGAAGCCGGTATGGGCGGAGAATTTGATTCGACAAATGTTATTCCGTCACCGTTGGTTTCAGTTATTACCGCCATCGGACTTGATCATACAAAAGAACTCGGCTCTACATATACAGCGATTGCGACAACAAAAGCCGGCATAATAAAAGAAGGCACACGAGCTGTGTCCTACGGTGAAAATGATGAAGCGTATTCTGCAATCAAATCAAAGTGCGATTCTATGGGTGTTACGCTTTCTATACCTTCCTTTGACGATATAAAAGTTCATTCAAGTGATATTTTCGGAAGTAATTTTTCTTACGGTAAATACGATAACCTAAAAATCAAACTTGTCGGTGAATACCAGATGAAAAACGCTGTCGTTGCCGTTACTGCAATTGAAGAACTTCGTAAATGCGGTGTGAATATTCCTGATAAAATGTTGTATGATGGTCTGGCGTCTGCTTCATGGGCAGGTCGTTTTGAAGTTTTAATGAATAATCCCGTATTCATTTCTGACGGTGCACACAATCCGCACGGTATGGTCGCTACGGTCTCCAATATCAAAAGTCTTTTTGCGGATAAAAAGATTGCAATTATTATGGGTGTAATGGCGGACAAGGATTATCCGCAGATGCTTGATTTGATTAAAGATGTTACGGCAAAGCTTTATACGGTTACGCCGGATAATCCACGGGCGCTCCCAGCCGCTTCCTTGGCGGAAGCGGCTGGGAAGCACGGCATCATATCGGAGCCGTACGGCTCGGTGTATGATGCCGCGCACGCTGCTCTGAAAGAGCAGGGCGCCCGCGGAACTATCTGTGCTTTCGGCTCGCTGTATATGTACAAGGAAGTCAAAGATGCCGCTGAAAGCTTGTACAAATAAAAAACTTTTGATACAATAGCTTCGCTTGGAGTATAAAACATAAAGAGGTTGTTGATATATGTCAAAATTTATAAATATTGCGATTGACGGTCCCGCAGGTGCCGGAAAGAGCACAATTGCCAAGGCGATAGCTAAAAAGAAAAAATATATTTATCTTGATACAGGTGCTATGTATCGTTCATTTGCGTTATATTTGCTGAAGAACGGATTTGACTTGAGTCAAAAGGATTCTGCCGAATATTTGCAGGCGATGGTTGATAAATATCTTGATTCATTTGAGCTTGATGTTGCTTATGACGAGAACGGTCAGCGTGTTATCGTAAACGGTGAGGATTATACGGGAAGCATCAGAACTCCTGATGTTACTGCAGTTTCTTCGACTGTTGCTTCCGTTCCTGCTCTCAGGCTGAAACTTGTGGAGCTTCAGAGAATAATTGCATCTAAAAATAATGTTGTAATGGACGGCAGGGATATTGGCACTTATGTATTGAAAGATGCTACCGTTAAGATTTTCCTTACTGCGACCGCAGAGGAGAGAGCAAAACGACGTTATGATGAACTTGTAGCTTCCGGCAGTGATGTATCTTATGATAAGATTTATGCTGATATGGTAGAGCGTGATCGATTTGATTCATCGAGAGCTATGGCACCTCTTAAATGTGCAGATGATGCGGTAAAGGTTGATTCTACCGATATGAGTCTTGAAGAAGTTATTGATTATATTTTAAATATTACGGAGGCGAAGATTTGAGAGTTTTTGTTGAAATTTGCAGACCTATAGTAATATTTTTGGCTTCTGTGTTTTTACGTTTAAAAGTATATGACAGAGATAAAGTTGTAAAAGACGGTCCGGTTATTTTTGCGGCAAACCATGAAACTGCACTTGACGTTATTTTTATAGAAATGAGAATTAAGCGTCACATTTGCTGGATGGCAAAGGCAGAACTGTTTGAGAAAAAATTGATCGGTGCGTTCTTGCGTTTTCTGAAAGCGTTTCCTGTTAAAAGAGGCAGTGCTGACGTTACTGCTGCCAGACAGGTTTATAAAATTCTTGAAGAGGGCGGTGCGTTCGGTATATTCCCACAGGGTACAAGATCAAAGGGAAGAGGCAGAAATTTAAAAGCACGCCACGGTCTTGCAAAATTTGCCGTCGAGACAGGTGCTCCTATTCAGCCTGTTGCGATATACGGAAAATTCAAACTTTTCGGTAAAATCCGCGTGAGATACGGTGATCCGATTTATCTTAAGAAAAAAGAGGACGGAACTCCTTATACACGCGAAGAATATACTGCTATGTCACAGCAGGTACTTGATTATATTTACGATTTGACAGAGGTTCCGGATGGAAATAGTAAGAGCTAAGCATGCCGGCTTTTGTTTCGGTGTAAATAATGCGGTAAAGACCGCGTTTGAAAAGGCTGAAAAGAGCAACGTTAAAAAGATTTATACATACGGTCCGCTTATTCATAACAGTTCTGTTATAGAAAAACTCGAAGAAAGCGGAATATACACCCTTGATTCGATTGATGACGTTGATTTAAACGGTGCTGAGGTTATCATCAGGGCTCACGGTGTCACACCGGATGTTGTAAAAATGCTCGAATCGAAAGGTGCCGTTGTGACCGATGCCACATGTCCGTTTGTTAAAAAAATTCAAAAGCTTGTTCGTGAGGAGTTTTTGAAGGGACACAGAATTATAATAGTCGGAAACGAAAATCATCCGGAGATTATAGGAGTAAACGGTTGGTGTGACAATTCTGCATATATTGTTGACTCTCTTGAAAAGTGCGAAAACATAAAAGACGAGGGCTTTACATACAGTATTGTGGCTCAAACGACGTTTAATGCTCAGAAATTTGCAAAAATTGCCGAATATTTTAAAAAATTCTTTGACAAATGTATAATTTTTGATACAATATGTAATGCGACATCACAGCGCCAACAGGAAACGGTTGAGATAGCGTCTTCTGTAGATTTGATGGTTGTTGTCGGAGGGCGTCACAGTTCAAATACAGTGAAGCTTTACGAGATAAGCCGCGAGTTGTGCAGAAATGTTATTTTGGTTGAGACTGCTGCCGAGATTGATGTCAGTAAGTTAGAAAAAATTGAGAGAGTAGGTGTTACAGCCGGAGCGTCTACGCCCGACTGGATCATCGAGGAGGTTATTTGTACTATGAGCGAAGTTGATTTTAAAGAAAATGACGATTCTTTTGCGACACTTCTTGAAGAGTCTTTGACTACTATCGCATCAGGCGAGATAGTAAAGAAACCTATCGTTAAAATAGACTCATCACGTGTCTATGTTGACTTAGGCTTCAAGTTCGAAGGTTATATCCCTGTAGAAGAGTTTTCGGAAGTTCCCGGTTTTGATATTGCAGAACTTAATATCGGCGATATGGTTGAGGCCATTGTCGTAAGAGTAAGCGATAAGGACGGAGAGGTATTGCTCTCCAAGAGACGTGTAGATTACAAGAAGAACATTAAGCTTCTTGAGGAATCTTTTGAGAACAAGACTCCTGTTACAGTTGTCGTTACAGAAGTTATAAAGGGTGGTGTAAACGCTTTCCTCGGGACAGTAAAACTTTTTGTTCCTGCTTCACAGATTTCAGATAGATTCGTACGCGACCTCTCAGGTTATGTAGGTAAGCCCCTTGAGGTTATTATCACATCATTTGAGAGAGGCATGAAGGGCAGACTCAGAATCGTAGGTTCTGCGAAGGCTATACTCGAGCCTGAGAGAAAAGCTAAAGAAGAGGCTTTCTGGGCAGATATGTACGTAGGTAAAGTTTGCACAGGTACTGTTAAGAACTTTGCACCGTTCGGCGCATTCATCGACATTGGCGGTCCTTACGAGGGTCTTATCCACCTTTCAGAGCTTTCATGGAGAAAGATCAGACATCCCCAGGATGTTCTTTCTATCGGTCAGGAAGTAGAAGTTACAGTTCTTGCTTTTGATCAGGATAAGCACAGCATTTCATTCGGTTACAGAAAACCTGAGGATGATCCGTGGTATGATGCTGAAAACCTTTATCAGGTAGGTGACATCGTAGAGGTTACTATCGCAAGATTTGTATCATTCGGTGTATTTGTAAATATTGCAGACGGTGTTGACGGTCTTGTACATATTTCACAGATTTCAAACAGAAGAATTTCAAGTGCTGCTGACTGCCTCAAGATTGGTCAGAAGGTTATGGCTAAGATTATCGAGACAAACATTCCCGAGCATCACATAAACCTCAGCATCAGAGATGTACAGGCTTATGATCCGGAGCCGAAGCCGGATGAGCTTGACGAAGAGGGCAATCCTATCGTAAAAGAGAAGAAACCTCGCAAGAGCGCTGAAAAGAAGGCTCCCAAAAAAGCTAAAGAGCCTGCAGAAGAGAAATTTGAGGATGATACAGTTTCATCTGATTCTTCTATCGCAGACATCATCGGCGGAGCATTAAACTTTGATGCAGAATAATCCTAAATGAGATAATTTCCAAAAGACAGTACGGCTTTTTTCGTGCTGTCTTTGCTTTTGTAAAAATATATTAAAAATTTGTGTTCAGAAGATAAAAATCTCTATCAAAATATATTTTAATGTGTTATTATGGATGTAATAATTTTATAGGAGGATATTCATGAAAAAATTTTCTAAAAGATTTTTGTCAATGTTAGTTCTCGTTGCAGTACTTTGCACATCCTTCCCGATGGCTATTGCTACTACAGCGGCTACTGATATTGCACTTGTTTCCGGTTCGGATCTTTATTTGGATTCGACAAACGGATACATTTCCGGCTTTTCGCCGGCTACTGAAGTTTCTGACGCATTGGCTGAGTTTGAGTCTTCAAGTGAAATCAAATTCGTAGATGATGAAGGCACAGCACTTTCCGGTACTGATGTCATCGGTACCGGTTCAAAAGTTCAGAAAGTTCAGAGCGGCAGTGTTGTTGATGAGTACACTGTTGTTGTAAAAGGCGATACTGACGGTGACGGATATGTTACCATCGCTGACGTTCAGGCTTCTTACAAGCATCTCAGAGGTTCTGCAAAACTTGCAAGTGCTTATGCAAATGCTGCATACACTTATGCAGAGAGAGTTGCAAACAAGAGTATTGATGTTAAAAATGTAGAGAAAACTTCTGTTAATGACGGTGTTGCAGATTCTTTGACGTATATTGATTCTCTCGGATTTATGCAGCTTGGTTACAGTGCGTATTTCTCTGTAGGTGAGCTTGATCTCAGCAAATACAGCGAGTGTAGAATTACATACGGCGCTCCTGCTGCTTTTGATGTAGATGCAGGCGGTATGCCTTGTATCATCGGTCTTAAGAGTACAAACAGCGCTTACGGTTGGCACGATCAGACTCCGTACAACCTTAACGGTAACCTTGGCTACGCTGCTATGGAAGAGGCTTCTACTGATTGGGCAAAGAGAGTTGCTACTATTGACCTCAGAGATGTCACATACAGCGGAGAAGTATTTGTTACATCTTATGTAAGCAATGCTACTGTACAGGCTGTATATGCTGTCGAGTTTATCGGTAACAACGGCTCTGTTGTTTCAACAAACAGATCACTTTCTATTCTTGACGTTATGGGGGCTATAAACTTGATTCTTTATCCTGACCTTTTGGACGAGGAGTGCTCGGCTTATTCACTTGAAAAGTATACAAAACCTTATTGGAGCAGCAATATAATTTACAATGAAGCTGTTATGCCGCTCGAAAACAAGGATGGTTCTATTTCTTCTATCCAGCTTTTGTATGATATAAAGGATATCGTCGAGGTAAGAAGTTCCGATCTTACAGTAAAATACACGGAGGGTGTTGACTATACTGTAGAGGACGGAAAGTTCAAGATCATTCCTACAGGCTCAATCAATACTATCGATTACAGCTTTATGTATCCTTCTACAGCATCTAACAACACTCAGCCTGACTCGACACACGGCTATATGTACTTTGCAGAGGGTGGTACCTTCCACTCAATGCAACTTGCTATCACATACACTCCTAACAGTGCATGGGGCGGTGCTAAGCCTACTCGTAAAGCAAACTTGCTTCCTAAGACTATGGCTAAACTTGAAGCAGGAGAAGATCTCAATGTTGTTCTCTTGGGTGACAGTATTTCCGTAGGTGCAAATGCTACAGGATATGTAGGTGTAGCTCCTTATAGCAAAAACTGGTACGAAATGGCTCTTGATACACTTACAAACAAATACGGTTCACAGATGACATTCACAAACCTTTCAGTAGGCGGAATGGATTCTGCATGGGGTGTTACACAGGCTGCTACAGCTGCTGCTAAGAGTCCTGACCTCGTAATTCTCGGTTTCGGTATGAATGACGGTTCTGCTGCAGTTGCTACTACTACTTATAAGAACAATATGAAGAGCATTATGGACACTATAAAGGCAAGCAACCCTAATGTTGAGTTTGTACTCATTTCCACAATGCTTTCTAACCCCGATTGGGCTGCTGCACACAATCAGATTTTGTACTTGCCCGTACTCAATTCTTTTGAAACAACAGGTTGCGCAGTTGCTGATATCACAACAATTCACCAGTATATGCTTACAAGAAAGCGCTTTGTCGACATGACAGGTAACCACGTAAACCACCCGAATGACTTTGTTGTTCGTCTTTACGCACAGGTTGTAAACGAAGTGTTTAAGTACTGATAATTCATAAAACAATATTGTTTTTTTAGGACAGCTCTTTGTGGGGCTGTCCTTTTTTTGTTATCGCTTGTTTTTTATCGCTACCTTTTCAAAAAGCAGTGATAAAAAACAAGCGATAATATGTAGTGAGAAAATAACAGTTACAAAACAAAAGATTGCACTTTGTATTTTTCTTTGTTAGAATGATAAAGCCAAATTAACTTAATATGTGTGAAAAGAGGGTATAAATTTTTTTGCTTAAAAACTGCATAGCATTTTTAAATCATGGGTACATTTTTAGAGTTTGATAAAAAAGCAAATTCCAAGTATGTACTTGTGGTTTATACCCATTTCATATTAAGTTAGTTTGGCGACTATCGGGGTTTGCGTTTTTTGTGCGCTTGCTTTGGTAGGCGCACTTTTTTATTTAAAGGAGGGGATTATATTGAAAACCCAAAAGAATTTGATTAAAAAGTATGTGGCAATGTTTGTTGCGGTTATCTTACTTTTTAATGTCGCTGTCGGCGATTTTTCCGTAATTGGATATGCCGAGAAAATTGATGATTCTCAGATAACTGAGAGTATATTACCCGGTTGGATATGGTATCCGGCGCGTGACGGTTACTGCAATTGGTCAGGTTTAGCTCCTGTTGATTCGGCGGAGTATACTACGTTTAATGTCCTTAGCTTTGACGGATACTGTTATCCCGGTCCGAATGCCGGCTCTTTGGTAGGTTCATTGGGTATGATTGATGCTGATGCCAATAAATTTGTCAGGGTTCGTTACAGAACTTCTGAAACCGGCGGAACAGGACAGATTCTTGCAAACGGCGGTGCTTTTCAGGAAACTGTTTTTGCTTGGAACGGTGACGGAGAATGGCATGATATTATAGTTGATTTATCCGGATACGCTAATTGGTATGGAGAGATAGATTGGTTCAGAATTGACTATATGGACAATCTTGCGTGGGGCAGTATCGATATCGAATACGTAGCGTTTTTTGAAACTGCTATGGATGCGTATGAGTGGACAGAAGATATGAATGTCGAGGAAGAGGATAATTTTGTTGTTCACGAAGGTAATTGGATCTGGAATTGTGCAGAGCATAGCTGGTGTTATGAAAACAGTCTGGATTGCGAAGTATCATCGTCAGGGCATTATGTGACTTTTTCCAAAACAGGCGTCGATCCTTATGTTTATCCGTGCGAAGATTTTCCGGGAGAATTGTCTGAAACGGTTCTCGGAGCGATAAATGCAGACACACATAAATATTTCCTTATGAATTACCGTATAACATCTGCGGATCCCGGTGCTTACGGCACTATTGTGGCAAACAGCGGTAGATTTGAATTTGATATGCAGGGATACGTTCAGGATGGTATGTGGCATACGGTTATTGTTGATTTAAGCCCTGTTTCCGCGTGGAAAGGTATTGTGGATTGGGTTAGATTTGACTTATTTAATGACAATATCTCTGATGCATCGATAGATCTTGCTTATGTCGGATTTTTCGAGTCGGAGCAGGATGCCGAAGATTGGGCAGAGCAGAATGCTGTAAATGAAGAGGAAACAGAGGATGGTTTCATATATACAACCGAATCGGATGAAGTTACCATTATCGGTTATTTCGGAACTGAAACAATGGTTAAGATCCCGAGCAAAATAGACGGTATGACTGTAAAACATATCGGAAAAGATGCTTTTGCAAATTGCAGCGATTTAATCAGCGTAGTAACTCCGACAAGCGTAACAAGTATTGGTGCTTCTGCTTTTGTTGAGTGCAATGCTTTTACAGATATTTATTTCTTGGGCAGTGAAGCAGAGTGGAATGAAATTACTGTTTCGCCTGATGGTAATGAACTTTTGAGTGAAATTTCAGTACACTTTGATTGCAGTATTGCACTTGACGGCGAATCTTCTCTTAAAATTGATACCGACAAAGGTTTTGTGACCGGTGCGGTTATCGGTACAACTGTGTCGGACATCATAGGTCAGTTTGCATCTTCGTATGAAGTCGGAGCTGCCGATGCAGAGGGTAATACTCTTGAAGCTGATGCAGTTATCGGTACAGGTTGCAAAGTTCAGCAAGTTATAGACGGTGTTGTTTTTGAGGAACTCACAACTGTCATTACCGGTGACACCGACGGAGATGGTGCAGTTACTGTTGCTGATGCACAGATTGGTTATAGTCATCTGTTGGGCATTGATATTGTCAGTGGTGCGTATGCAGAAGCCGCGAAGGCAAACGGCGGCAACACAATGTCAATTCTTGATGTTATGGCAATACTTAATATGATTTAATCGTAAAATCCTGAAAATATTATTGGACAGCACGCCTTTAACTTTTGTTGAAGGCGTGCTGATTTTGTGTCAAGAAAAAAAGCTTGACAAGCATACATTCCTGTTGTAATATGTCAAGGCAATTTGCTTTACAGCTGTTTTGCGGAGAGGAGTGCCTTGTAAAAATGGAGTCATTTGAGATGATAATGCTTATAGATTTTTACGGACAGCTTCTTACCGAAAATCAGCTTGCGTGCCTAGATATGTACTATAACGATGACATGAGTTATGCAGAGATTGCTGATGAGCTTGATATAAGTCGTCAGGGTGTTTTCGATTTCGTAAAGAGAGGTCGTATGGCGCTTGAGGAGTATGAGGAAAAGCTCGGTTTGGTGAAGCGTTTTATCGAAACAAAAGAGCAGATTGCGGCGGTTCAGAGTGATTTGAAAAAAATTGACGGTTCGCGTCTTTCATCAGAGGACAGTGAATTACTTCATAACATAACGGAAACTTTGGACGGCATTTCATCAGGTTTGTAAAGAGTTATTTTAAGGAAACGGTGTTTTATGGTATTTGGCAGTTTAGCAGAAAAGCTTCAGGCTTCTATGAAGCGTTTCAGAGGTAAAACAAGAGTTACCGAAAAAGATATAAAAGAGTTTATGCGAGAGGTTCGCCTTGCACTTTTGGAAGCAGACGTAAACTATAAGGTCGTAAAGGACTTTATTGCGGCTGTATCGGAAAAGGCTGTCGGACAGTCGGTTATGGAAGGTCTTAATCCCGGTCAGCAGATAGTAAAGATCGTAAACGACGAGCTTACTGTTTTGCTCGGCAGCAGTGAGGCAAAATTAAATCTCGGAAACGTTCCCCCGAATGTTATTATGATGGTCGGACTTCAGGGTGCCGGTAAGACTACCGCTTCGGGAAAACTTGCTTTGAAACTTAAAAAAGAAGGTAAGAATCCGTTGCTCGTTGCGTGTGACATATACAGACCTGCTGCTATAAAGCAGTTAGAGGTTTTAGGAGGTCAGATAGCCGTTCCTGTATATTCCGCTCCTGCAGGCACGTCTGCCGTAGATATTGCAAATGCGGCTGTTAAACAGGCTGTAAGAGGATTAAATGAAGTTGTTATCATAGATACTGCCGGACGTCTTGAGATAAACGAAGAACTTATGGGCGAGCTTGAGGATATCAAGAACTCCGTAAAGCCTTCCGAAATTCTTTTGGTAGTAGACTCTATGACAGGTCAGAATGCTGCAAATGTTGCAAAATCTTTTGATGAGCGACTTGATATAACAGGTGTCATTCTTTCAAAACTTGACAGTGACACAAGAGGCGGTGCGGCGCTTTCCGTACGAGCTATGACCGGCAAGCCGATAAAGTTTGCTTCTGTCGGTGAGAAGATGAATGAGTTTGAAACATTCCATCCTGACAGAATGGCTGGCAGAATCCTCGGAATGGGCGATGTGCTTTCACTTATTGAGCAGGCAGAGGCTTTGATCGATGAGAAAAAGGCGGCGGAGCTTGAAAAGAAGATGCGAGAGGAAACTTTCACTTTGGATGACTTCCTTGACCAGCTTCAGCAGATAAAGAAAATGGGCGGTGTTACAAAGCTTCTCGGAATGATTCCGGGTGTTGCCGGCCAGATAAAAGAAGAGGACATCGACGAGCGCAGACTCGTGATAACCGAGGCGATTATCCGTTCGATGACGATAAAAGAGAGAAACAATCCGAATATCCTTAATGCGAGCCGCAGAAAGCGTATTGCTGCAGGTAGCGGAACTTCCGTACAGGAAGTAAACATTCTTATGAAGCAGTTCGATCAGATGAAGCAAATGATGAAGATGATGAACGGCAAAGGTATGGGCAAAAAGGGTTTCAAAAAAAGATTCCCGTTTTGATATAAATATTTAATTTTTCGGAGGTGACTTCAAAATGGTAAAGATCAGACTTAGAAGACTCGGTGCTAAAAAAGCTCCTTTCTACAGAGTAGTTGTTGCAGAATCAAAGTATGCAAGAGACGGAAGATTTGTTGAGGAAATCGGTACTTACAACCCCCTTACAGATCCCGCTGAGATTAAAATCGATCTCGAAAGAGCAGACTACTGGATTAAGAACGGTGCACAGCCGACTGATACAGTTAAAGCTTTGCTTAACAAGGCAAAAGCACAGGCTTAATTATGAAAGAACGGAGCTTTTGCGTGCAAATTCAAGTGATTTACACGCAGAAGTGTTCCTTTTTTCAAATTGAAAGAAAGCGAATTTATGAGGTTTAGAATATGAAAGAACTTCTTGAACTTATAGTTAAATCACTTGTTGACGATCCGGATTCTGTTGTTATTACAATGACAGAGTCTGAAAAGGGTATAAACCTTGCTGTTTCCGTTGCAAGTGAAGACGTAGGCAGAATAATAGGCAAAGAAGGCCGCATTGCAAAGTCAATCAGAACTGTTATCAGAGCTGCTTCACGCAATGTAGACAAGCCTGTTTTCGTTGATATTGTCTGAGGAGGAGCATAGTTTTGCTGGAGATTCTCACTATCGGCGAAATTGTTAATGTACACGGGGTCAAGGGCGCACTTAAGGTGCAGCCTTTGACTGATAACCCGTTGCGCTTTAAAAAGTTAAAAAGCATTAAAATAACCGTCAAGGGCAAGAAAACAGACTATGAGATTACCAATGTTCAATTCTCGGGAAATACCGTTATTTTGGCATTAAAGGGGATTGATACGAGGGATCAGGCTGAGTTTATGCGCGGCGGTATCATCGAAATACCTCGCAGTGAGGCGATTGAACTTCCCGAAGACCACTATTTTATCGGTGATCTTATCGGTTGCGATGTATATGAAACAGACGGAAATCTTCTCGGAAAGATAAATGACGTGCTTCAGACAGGCAGCAACGATGTTTACAGCGTTAAGGACACAGAGGACAGGACTATACTCATTCCTGCCATAGAAGGCGTTGTAAAGAATGTTGATGTTGCAGGCGGAAAAGTTACGGTCGAGCTTCTTCCGGGTTTAAAGGAAATATATTATGAGAATTGATTTTCTTACGCTTTTTCCTGAGATGTTCAAAGAGACTCTCGGGGAGAGTATTATTGCCAGAGGTGCAAGCAAGGGATTGCTTGACCTCAATTTTTTTCAGATAAGAGATTACACAGAGGACAAGCAGAAAAAAGTTGACGACTATCCGTACGGCGGAGGCCCCGGACTTGTTATGTCGTATCAACCTATTGTTTCTGCGTATCACGCTGCGGTAGAGTCTGCCGGCGGCGAGAAACCTCATGTCATATATATGACGCCTCAGGGCAAAGTGCACAATCAAAAGATTGCAAAGCGCCTGAGCAAAATGCCTTATATAATGATTATTTGCGGTCACTACGAGGGCATTGACGAAAGAATTATAGAAGATATCGTTGATGAGGAAATTTCTCTCGGAGATTTTGTTCTTACAGGCGGTGAAATCCCTGCAATGGCGCTTGCTGACAGCGTCGGAAGGCTTGTTCCGGGTGTACTTGCTTCCGTAGAGGCGACAGAATCCGAGTCACATTCCGAAGGTTTGCTCGAATATCCTCAGTACACACGCCCCGAAGTTATTGCAGGAAAAAAAGTTCCCGATGTATTGCTAGGCGGAAACCACGCAGATATTGAAAAGTGGCGTTTGGAACAATCCGAAGATCGTACTAAAAGAAAACGTCCCGATATGTACAGCGAGTACAAGGGCAGTATCTATGATCCGAACAGAGAAATATATCTCGATAACAGTGCTACGACAAAACAATCAAAAGCAGTTACGGAAGAGATGTGCCGCATATACCGAGATTTCTACGGAAACCCTTCATCGCTTCACAGACTCGGTTTTGAAGCTGAAAAAGAATTAAAAAGATGTCGCGGTGTTCTTGCTGATATTATTGCGGCTGATGAAAGTGAAATTTACTTTACATCGGGCGGTAGTGAGTCAAACAACTGGGCTTTGAGAGGATATCTTGAAAAGAATCCCCGCCAGGGAAAACATATAATTATTTCTGCGATAGAGCATCCGTCAGTATCGGAAACTGCAAATGCTCTCAAGAACGTAGGTTTTGAGGTCTCTTTGGTCCCCGTTTCGCAAAGCGGAGTAGTTTTACTTTCTGAATTAGAAAAGCTTATAAGGCCTGATACGGCACTTATTTCGGTAATGCATGTAAATAGCGAGACCGGTGCAATCCAACCGATTTCGGAGATATCGAAGCTCCGTTACAAACTTGCTCCGGATGCTGTGCTTCATGTGGATGCGGTGCAGAGTTTCGGGAAGATTGCTATTGACGTAAACAAAATGGGTATCGACTTGCTTTCGGTATCTGCACACAAAATTCATGGTCCGCGCGGTGTCGGAATGCTTTATATTCGCAAAGGTGTGCGTGTAGCGCCTCTCATATATGGCGGCGGTCAGGAAAAGGGCTTACGATCCGGTACTGAAAATCTTGCAGGCATTGCAGGTTTTGTATATGCGGCAAAAGAAATGACAGAAAATATCGATGTAAACTACGATCATGTTTCATCGCTTAATAAAAAGCTTTTTGATATGCTGACGGAGCGTTTCGGTGATAAAATCGTAATAACAACAGACCGTGAAGTGTCATCGCCGTATGTTTTGAATGTTGCATTCCCGAAGTTCCGTGCAGAAGTTATTTTACACAGTTTGGAGTCGAAAAATGTCTATGTGTCCGTGGGTTCTGCTTGCTCTTCACACAAAAAGAACAGAAGCACAGTGCTTACCGCTATGGGTTACCCGAACAATGTAATAGACGGTGCTATCCGTATAAGTTTTTCTGCGCAGAATACCGAGGATGATGTAGAAAAAGCTTTTGATGCGATAAACAGAACGATCCGAGAACTGAAAAGTGCCGTATACGCAGGCAAGCGAAAATAAAGTTGGAGTTTAGTTATGAAAAAATTGATTTTGGTCAGAATAGGCGAGATTGCTCTCAAAGGTCTCAACAGAACAAATTTTGAGCATATGCTTGCAAAAAATATGAAAGAGGCCGTGAAAAAATACGGTGCCTGCCGCATCGGTTGGTCGCAGTCGCGTTTTTATGTAGAACCCGAAAACGACGAATTTGACTTTGACGGAGCGGTAGAAGCTCTTTGCAGAGTATTCGGTATCGTGTCGGTCAGTCCTGCTTACGTCGTAGAATCTGAATTTGACGCTATAAAAGACGAAGCCATAAGACTTTGCGGAGCAAAACTTTCAACTCGCGAATACGAAAGAAAGCAGTCTGTGAAGTTCAAGGTCGAAACAAAGCGTGTCCTCAAATCTTTCCCGATGTCTTCTCATGAAGTTTCTGCGGAAATAGGCGGAATGCTTTTGGACGAGTACGAAAAACTTACTGTTGATGTAAATAATCCGGACTTCATAGTATATGCCGAAATCAGAGAGAGAACCTATGTATATGTGGACATAATCAAAGGTCAGGGCGGTATGCCTGTCGGTTGTAACGGCAGAGGAATGTTGCTTCTATCCGGCGGTATCGACAGCCCCGTGGCAGGATATATGATAGCAAAGCGCGGCGTAAGGATGTATGCGGTTCACTTTCACAGTTATCCCTACACAAGCGAACGTGCAAAGGAAAAGGTAATAGAGCTTGCCAGAATTTGCTCAAAGTATTGTAACGACATAAAGCTCTTCATAGTGCCTTATACGGAAACTCAGCTTGCAATCCACGAAAATTGCCGTGAAGACTTAGGTACGGTAATAATGCGCCGCTCAATGATGCGAATAGCAGAGCATTTTGCTAGAGAGTGCGGATGCCAGGCACTTGTTACCGGTGAGAGTATAGGTCAGGTTGCAAGCCAGACGATGCAGGCGATGTACTGTACGAACGATGCTGCAAATATGCCTGTGTTCAGACCTCTTATAGGTATGGACAAGGTAGAGGTTGTCGAAATCGCAAATCGCATCGGTACTTTTGAAACAAGTATACAGCCTTACGAGGATTGCTGTACGGTATTTACTGCAAAGCACCCCAAGACAAAACCGACTCTCGCAGAAGTGCTTGCCGAGGAAGAAAAGTACGACTACAAAGAACTCGAGAAGAGAGCGATTGAGGGTGTCGAAGTAATCTGGGCGAAGTGAGCCGGGACAATGTTTGGCACTAAACAGTGGAAAGTGTAATATAAATATACAAAGAAATGCTCGGTACATGCGGTCGTTTCCTTTGTGTTTAGATTAGATAATCGTCAACAACTTTGGAAAGTGGGGTTGGCGATTATTTTTTTATGGAGTCTATAAGTAAAATTACGATAATTTGGATAATAGTAAGTAGTATCACAAGAATTTCGAAATCTGTCATATAAACCACCACCTCTGCGCATTTATATAAAATTCACAAAGGAAACAACTGCACACCAAGTATAAGGGCAAGACCTTAAGAAAAGGGTAGCAGGTTTCCTGAAAATGTAAATGATAACAGTTATTTCCCAGGAAAAATCCGAGGTACGCGTGTGGATTTATGGGTTTACGCCCTGCGGTCGTAAAAATAAGACCACACGAGTACCTCGGATTTTTGCCCTATACTTATATGTAGCGTGGTGATTTACGTCCTATGTCCGTAAAAATAAATCTAAAATCCACCTTGGATGTTTTGCACTAATTTTTTTAAAAGCCCTTTGCATAACTGCCGGAAATTTGATATCGGACCGATTTTAAGTTATGCATCTGGGAGTTGACACATTACCGTTATCTGTTATAATGATTTGCGAATTGTTCGCAAATTGCCTGAGCTATTTGCAATTCATTCATTATCACAAGAGGTTTTCTTTTATGCGAGAATATATGACGGAGCAGCGTAAAGTGTTGCTTGCATTTTTAAAAGAGAATACGGACATACAGTTTACTGTTGAAGAAATTTGCGAAGGCGTTAACCAAAGCGGTACTCACGATATAAGTTTAAGTGCCGTTTACAGAAATATTGCGAAGCTTGCAGAGGGCGGTCACGTGAGACGTTTTATGCGTGACGGAAGCAGGACTGCGGTGTATCAGTATGTGCACTGCCATGATTGTGAGAAACATCTTCATATGAAGTGTGTTAAGTGCAGTAAGATTTTGCATATGGACGATGAGGCGACTTCGGAGATGCTTGTTGCGGCTCTGAAAAAGAGCAATTTCAAGATAGACGAAAGAAAAACGATGTTGTACGGTGTGTGCGAAAGTTGCAGTGAGGATATATAGATGATAAAAGTGTTGAAAGATAGAGTGAAAAAATTTACAGCACTTGCATTTATGGTTGTTATCTTTATGTCCGTCGCGACAGGTTGCAGTACAGGAAAAGATAATGATGGCACAATTAATATTCTTTGCACGATTTTTCCGGCGTATGATTGGGTTCGTGAGATTACTGCAGGTGCCTCAAATGTTGAGGTTGAACTTTTGGTTGATAGCGGTGCGGATATGCACAGTTATCAGGCGAGCGCATCAGATCTTGTAAAGATTGCATCGTGTGATGTTTTTGTGTATGTGGGCGGTGTTTCTGACGGTTGGGTAGAGGATGCCTTGGAAAGTGCGCCGAACGATAAAAGAACTGTTCTGAATCTTATGGAGCTTTTGCCTGAGGAAAGAAAGATTTGTGCGAGCAGTGATCACGACCACGAAGACGGATACGTTCATACGGAAAAAGATGCTTATGACGAACATCTGTGGCTTTCGATAAATAGTGCAAAGATACTTTGTGAAAAGATTTCCGAGGAAATATCAAAAGTTGATTCGGTAAATTCGGAAAAATATACCGCGAATACAAATGCTTATTGTAAAGCTCTTGAAGAACTTGACGAAGAGTACAAAAAAGTGTGTGATAACGCTCAAAATAAGACTCTCGTATTCGGCGGAAGATTTCCTTTTGCATATCTTTTAAATGATTACGGTCTTAAACATTATGCGGCTTTTGATGGTTGTTCTGCAGAGAGTGAAGCAAGTTTTGATACGGTTGTTTTCCTCGCAGGAAAGGTTGACGAGCTTGGTGCTCCGGCAGTTTTGTCTGTAAAAGATGATTCGGAAGCCCTTGCAAAGACTATCATAGAAAACACAAAGTTAAAGAATCAGCAGATAATTACGCTTGATTCGATACAGGCTGTGACGCGCAAGGACATTGACGGCGGCGCCGCGTATTTAAAGATAATGAAAGCAAATCTTGATGCAATAAAAGTCGCACTTGATTATTGATATACGGAGGTTTTAATGGCACTTCTGACATTAAAAGACGTTACACTCGGATATGACGGAATGATTGTAACGGAAAATGTGAACTTTTCAATAGAACATGGTGACTATCTGTGTATAGTCGGTGAGAACGGTTCGGGAAAAAGTACACTTATGAAAACTATATTAAAACTTGTGAATCCTCTTCGTGGCGAGGTCTCTACGGGTGACGGACTTAAATCAAAAGAGATCGGTTATCTTCCTCAGCAGACGGTTGTGCAGAGGGATTTTCCTGCATCGGTTAATGAAATTGTTTTGTCCGGTTGCCTTAATCGCACAGGCCTGAGACCTTTCTATACAAAAGCTGAGAAGAAACTTGCCGAAGAGAATATGCGGAAAATGGATATTCTTGAGCTGAAAGACAGATGTTACAGAGATTTGTCCGGCGGACAGCAGCAGAGGGTTTTGCTTGCAAGGGCTCTTTGTGCGGCAAAGAAAATGATACTTCTTGATGAGCCTGTTTCGGGACTTGATCCGAAAGTTGCGCGTGAGATGTACGAACTTATATACAGACTTAATAAAGAAGACGGAATTACGGTTGTAATGATTTCGCACGATATAAATGAAGCTGTAAGATATGCTGATAAGATCCTTCATATCGGAAGTCAAAGACCTTTGTTTTTCGGTGATAAATCGGATTATGTGAAAAGCGGAATTGCTGATGCTTTTATTCATACAAAGGGGGCAGAGTGATATGGCAGAGATTTTTGATAAATTGTATCTGTATTTTCAGTTCCCGTTTGTAAGATATGCTTTGATTGTTGCGGTACTTGTGTCGCTTTGTGCTTCAATGCTGGGCGTTATCCTTGTGCTTAAAAGGTTCTCTTTTATCGGTGACGGACTTTCACATGTGGCATTCGGCGCAATGGCGATAGCGGCAGTTGCAGGTCTCACAAACAATATGCTTATTGTGATTCCGATAACCGTAATCTGTGCGGTATTGATACTTTGTGCAGGACAGAATTCAAAGATAAAAGGCGATGCTTCGATAGCTCTTATATCGGTGAGTTCACTTGCGATAGGTTATCTTTTGTATAATGTGTTTTCGACGTCGTCAAATGTAAGCGGTGATGTGTGCAGTACGCTTTTCGGTGCTTCGTCGATACTCACGTTAAAACAATCCGATATGTGGATAAGCGTAATAATGTCCGTGATTGTAATGGGACTTTTTGTATTCTTTTACAACAAGATATTCAGCGTGACGTTTGATGAAAATTTTGCCTGTGCGACAGGAACATCTGCAAAACTTTACAATCTGATAGTGGCGGTTATTACAGCGGTTATTATAGTGCTTGCAATGAATCTTGTAGGCTCGCTTTTAATATCTGCGCTTATAATATTTCCGGCGCTTTCTGCGATGAGAGTTTTCAGTACATTCAAATCCGTAACAATATGTGCTGTTGTGAATTCAGTTGTTTGCACAAGCGTGGGAATGATAATTTCAATTCTTGCGGAGACTCCCGTAGGTGCTACGATAGTTGCGGTAGACGCGGCTTTGTTTATAATTTACACGGTTGTCGGAATGGCGGCAGGTCGCAGAAAATAATTGTTTAATGATTTAATATTTTACTTGACTAAAGCGGTGAAGTGTGAGATACTGTCGATGTCAAGAAATTTTACTATAATTTTGAGGTGCTTTTGATGGAATCAGAAATCAGCATATTAAAGAAATCCGAGCTTGCAGAACTCAAACTCAGAAGACTCTACGAGCAGTACGGATATCAAAAATACAGAATGAATCAGTTTGAGGAGTACGCTTTCTACATAGAGAATAAGAACTTTTTGGGTTCTGACAGCTTTATTACGTTCAATGATAAGGACGGAAAGCTTATGGCTTTGAAGCCGGATGTTACTCTCAGCATGGTTAAAAATACATCTGCGGATATGACAGGATCGAAAAAACTTTACTATTCCGAGAATATTTTCAGATTTATAAAGAATGCAGGGGAGTATCGCGAGCTTAATCAGACGGGACTTGAGCTTATCGGAAAGGTAGATTTGCTCAGCACTGCAGAGATTGTAACCTTGGCGGCAAAGAGTCTTGAGATTATAAATTCATCATATGTTCTTACTGTTTCGCACATGGGCATTATTTCCGGTCTCTTAGAAGAAATCAATGCGGACTATACTGTAAAAGAGCGTATTATGGAATGTATTTCCGAAAAGAATCCTCACGACCTCAGAAAACTCGGGGAGAGTGCAGGTATAAGCGGTGAAATCATAGAGCGTATAGAAAAACTCATTTCGATAAATTGCCCGCTGAATGCCGCTTCCGATGCGCTTGATTCTGTTGTATGTAATTTCACTACTTTTGAAGCAGTAAAAGAAATAAAGGCTATTTCCGAGGTTATGGCAGGCAGCAAATACGCTGACAGAATACGAATTGATTTTTCATCGGTAAGTGATATGCAGTATTACAACGGAATTTTGTTCAGCGGCTACATAGAGGGTGTTGCATCAGCTGTTGTAGTGGGCGGTCGTTATGACAATCTTCTCCGCAGAATGAATAAAGGAAACCTTCAGGCGATAGGCTTTGCGGTAAACTTCTATGAGCTTGACAGATTTCTGAAAGAAAAGTCAAATATGAGCGGCAACGGAACTGTTGCGATAAAATATTCCGAAAAAGCTGATTTAAAGAAAGTTTACGAAATTATCGAGAAGTACATTGCAGAAGGCAAAAAAGTAATTTTTGAAAATGATATTTCAGCGTATGCGGAATATGAGAAATTTATTGAAATTGATGAAAACGGGGAGGTGTCCGTAAAATGATAAACGTTGCATTGCCGAAAGGCCGTATCGGTGACAAAGTAAGAAAGATTTTTTCACAGATAGGTTATGAATGTGAAGAACCGGACAAAGATGACAGAAGACTCGTTATAGAAAATGCTGACGGTACGATAAGATATCTCTTGATAAAGCCCTCCGACGTAGGTGTTTACGTCGAAAGAGGCGCGGCTGATATAGGAGTTCTCGGAAAGGACACGATCACCGAAACAAATCCCGATATATTCGAACTTGCCGACCTTAACATCGGTAAATGCAAAATGTGTGTGTGCGCTCCTAATGACTGGGAGGACGACCCGGACTCCGTACTTCGTGTTGCAACCAAGTACCCGAACATTGCAAAGACTTATTACAGCAGTGTAAACCGCCAGATAGAGATAATAAAACTCAACGGTTCGATAGAGCTTGCACCGATTTTAGGACTTTCGGATGTTATAGTGGATATCGTAGAGACCGGCACTACGCTCAAAGAAAACAATTTGCATCCGGTACTGCCGATTCTTGACATAAGTGCAAGACTTATAGCAAACAAGAGCAGTTACAGATTCAAATCCGAGGAAATAGAAAATATCACTCGCAAAATAAAGGAGTTAAACGGACAATGATACGAATTTTAGATACGGAAGATGTTGCAATAGAAGATATATTAAAGCGTGAAAGCACATCGTTTGACGAGGCTGACAAGATTGCGGCAGATGTTATAGCAAACGTTACTGCAAACGGTGATAAGGCGCTTTTTGAATATTGTGAGCGCTTTGATAAAGTTACTCTTACATCACTTGAAGTGACAGCAGACGAGATAGAAGAGGTGTATGCTAAAGTTGATGCGGAGCTTCTTGAAACAATGAAAAAGGCCGCTGAAAATATCAGAGCATTCCACGAAAAGCAAGTCAGAAACGGTTTTGCGATTACAGAAAATGACGGCATAGTTCTCGGACAGAAAATAACTCCGATTGAGAAGGCAGGACTTTATGTTCCGGGCGGTACTGCAAGTTATCCGAGTACTGTTTTGATGAATGCAATTCCGGCAAAGATTGCAGGCGTAAGCGAGATTGTCATCACAACACCTCCGCAGAAGGACGGAAAGATTGCCGCTCCGATACTTGCTGCTGCAAAGATTGCAGGCGTTGACAGAATATTTAAGGTGGGCGGCGCGCAGGCGATAGCTGCACTTGCTTATGGTACGGAAACAGTTCCGAAAGTTGATAAGATTGTAGGCCCCGGAAATGTATTTGTGGCTGCGGCAAAGAGAAGAGTTTACGGTATCGTAAACATTGATATGATTGCCGGACCGAGTGAGATTTTAGTAATCGCTGACGGTAAATGTGATCCGGCAGTTGTTGCGGCAGATTTACTTTCACAGGCAGAGCACGACAAAAATGCAAGCAGTGTTCTTATAACAAACAGCAGAACTCTTGCCGTTAAGGTTATGAACGAACTTGAAAGACAGATTCCGCTTCTTCCGAGAAATGAAATCTGCAGATCTTCGATTGATAACAACGGAAAGATAATCATTGTAAACGACCTTAAAGAGGCTGTTGCGATTTCAAATATGATTGCACCGGAGCACCTTGAAGTTTGCGTAGAAGAGCCGTTTGCACTCTTAAGCGAGATTAAAAATGCCGGTAGTATTTTCCTTGGCAGAAACTGTCCCGAAGCACTCGGTGACTATTTTGCAGGTCCGAACCACACACTTCCTACAAACGGTACGGCGAGATTTTCTTCACCGCTTTCGGTTGATGACTTTATAAAGAAATCTTCATTCATTTACTATACAAAGGAAGCACTTTCAAAGGTATCCGACGGTATTCAGAAATTTGCAGAGAGTGAGGGTCTCAGCGCTCACGCAAGAAGTGTTGCACAGAGATTTGAAAAGAAGGATTGATTTTATGGGCAGATTTTTTTCGAAAAGACTTTCAGGTCTTTTGCCTTATGTCCCCGGTGAGCAACCGCAGGATATGCAATATATAAAACTTAATACAAATGAGAGTCCCTTTCCTCCTTCACCGAAAGTTGTTGAGGCTATTGCAGGTGAATCCGAGAAACTCAACCTTTATTCAGATCCGGAGTGTAAAGTTTTAAACGATGCTATCGCAAAGGCTCTCGGCGTCGGAAAAGATATGGTTATTTCCGGAAACGGCTCGGATGAGATACTTGCATTTTGTTATATGGCGTTTTGTGACGATGATACGGGAGTTTGCTATCCTGATATATCTTACGGATTTTATCCTGTATTCAAAGATGTTTTCTATCTTGACGGTAAGGCGATCCCTCTCACAGATGATTTCAAAGTGAACCCTGATGACTATATCGCAAGCGGCAGAACGATATTTATTGCTAATCCGAATGCTCCGACAGGAATTTCTCTTGGACTTGATGACATAGAGAAGATCGTTAAGGGTAATCCGGACAATATCGTTGTAATCGACGAGGCGTATGTGGACTTCGGCGGAGAGACTGCGATTCCGCTTACATATAAGTACGAGAATCTTATTGTTGTGAGAACTTTCTCAAAGTCAAGGAACCTGGCAGGTGCGAGAATCGGTTTTGCTATAGCACAGAAATCATTGATCGACGAGCTGAATAAAATCAAGTTTTCATTCAATCCGTACAATGAGGACAGGCTTGCCATTGTTGCAGGTGCCGCCGCTATGGATGACAAAGAATATTTTGAAAAATGCATCGGAGAGATTGTTCGTGTCAGGGAAGTAACCGTTACAGAGCTTTCTCAGATGGGTTTTGAGATACTTCCGTCAAAGACGAATTTCATTTTTGCAAAAAAAGAAGGCTTTTCGGGAGAAAAACTCTACACAGAACTAAAAAAACGCGGTATACTTGTCAGGCATTTTAAATCCGAACGGATTAAGGATTTTGTGAGAATTACGATTGGTACGGAAGAGCAGATGAGAACGCTTATCCGTGAGGTTGCAGATATTTTAAAGTAAGAATTTTTACAGTGAGCCTGTGCATATACAGGCGGAAAGAAAAGGTGCTACTATGAGAAAATCAGTGATTACAAGAAAAACTGCGGAAACCGATATTACACTTGCAATCAATATTGACGGAACAGGCAAGAGTAACATTGAAACAGGTTGCGGATTTCTTAACCATATGCTCACACTTTTTGCAAAACACAGCGGCTTTGACCTTGATGTGAAGTGCGTGGGAGATGTTGACGTTGATTTTCACCACACGGCAGAGGATATAGGCATTGTTCTCGGTAATGCATTTGCCGAGGCTCTCGGTGACAAGAAAGGTATCAAGCGTTACGGAAGCTTTTTACTTCCGATGGACGAATCTTTGGTTATGATTGCTCTTGATATAAGCGGTCGTTCAATGCTTTGCTTTGACTGCGATATGCCGACTGCGAAGGTAGGAAGTTTTGATACCGAACTTTGCGAGGAATTTATGCAGGCTTTTGCACGCTCAATGAATATAACTTTGCACATTAAAAAGTTTGCAGGTTCAAATTCGCACCACATCATAGAGGCTGTTTTCAAAGGTCTTGCGCACGCTCTCAAAGAGGCTGTCGAGATTGACGAAAAACTCAAAGGTCAAGTATTATCTACAAAGGGTGTAATCTGATGATAGCGATAATAAATTACGGAGTCGGAAACTTGTTTTCGTTGTCGGGTTCTCTTAAAAGACTCGGCATTGAAAGTGTTGTTACGGCTGATGAAAATGTTATAAGAAATGCAGACAGAATCATTCTTCCGGGAGTCGGTGCTTTCGGAGATGCTGCAGAGAAACTCAGAAAAAGCGGACTTGATAAAGTGATTATCGATGAGGCAAAAAAGGGTAAGCCACTTATGGGCATATGTCTCGGTATGCAGATGCTTTTCGAAAAAAGTTATGAGTACGGCGAGCACGAAGGTCTCGGTCTTATACCGGGCAATGTAAAGCCTATGAAACCGCTTCTTGACGGCAAACTCAAGGTTCCTCACATCGGCTGGAATTCTTTGCAGATAAAAGATAAAAACGATCCGCTTCTCAAGTATATAGAAGAGGGCGATTACGTTTACTACGTACATTCTTTTTATGCGACGGATTGTGATGCGTGGATATCGTCAACTTCCGAGTACGGCATTACAGTGACCGGTTCTGTCAGAAACGGAAATGTATGGGGCACACAGTTTCATCCGGAAAAGAGCGGAGAAAAGGGGCTTTTGATACTCAAAGCATTTTCTGAAATTTAATTAAAGGGGACAATTTATGTATATTCTTCCTGCTATTGATATAAGCGAAAAAAAGGTTGTCAGACTTACGGAGGGTGACTATAACCGCGTGAAAGTTTACTCTGACAATCCTGTTGATATGATAAAAGAGTTCAAGTCAAAAGGTGCATCGTATTTGCATGTCGTTGACCTTGACGGTGCAAAGTACGGCTCCCTTGTGAATTTAGATGCGATTTCCGCTATTGCGGCTGAAGGCGGTATTTTTATCGAAGTAGGTGGCGGAATCCGTGATGAAGAAAAGATCAAGACTTATCTTGAAAAAGGTGCAAATCGCGTGATTTTGGGCACTGTAGCTATAAAGAACTTTGAATTCACGAAAGAGATGGCGGAAAAGTACGGTGACAAGATTGCAGTAGGCGTAGATGCCAAAAACGGCAAGGTTGCAGTAAACGGCTGGCTTGAGGACAGCGGAATTGATTCTGTAGAATTTTGTAAAAAACTTGCGACTGCGGGTGTAAAGACAATTATTTACACGGACATATCAAAAGACGGTATGCTTTCCGGTTGCAACCTTGATATATACAAAGAACTTTGCAAGATTGAGGGCGTAGACATAGTTGCTTCCGGCGGTGTTACTTCGGTTTCAGAGGTAAAGACTCTGAAAGAGTACGGTTGTGCAGGTGTAATTATCGGTAAAGCGATTTACGAGGGTAAGATAACTCTCGAAGAAGCCTTGGAATGTGTGAAATATTAAGGACGGAGCGGGAAATATGGTAGCAAAAAGAATTATTCCGTGCCTTGATATAAGACACGGCAGAGTTGTAAAAGGCGTAAATTTTGAAGGAATACAGGACGTTGACGATCCGGTTTCGCTTGCAAGATTTTATAACGAATCGGGCGCTGATGAGCTGGTTTTCTATGACATAACGGCAAGCGTTGAGGGCAGAGGACTTTTTACCGATGTGCTCGAAAGAGTTGCAAGCGAGGTTTTTATACCGCTCACGGTAGGCGGCAGTATAAATACTCTAGATGACTTTGACAGAGTTTTAAAGTGCGGTGCTGACAAAGTAAGTGTAAACTCCGGTGCGATAAAGAATCCTTCGCTTATAGGCGAAGCGGCAAAACGTTACGGCGACCAATGTGTAGTTCTTTCAATGGATGTAAAAAGGGTTGACGGAAAGTTTACATTATTCACGGCAGGCGGCAGAGTTAATACCGGAATCGATGCACTTGATTGGGCTGTGCGCGGTGAAGCGGCAGGTGCAGGAGAGCTTGTGCTGAACAGTATAGACACCGACGGCGTAAAGAAAGGTTTTGACATCGAAATGCTTTCTGCATTTGCCGAGAAACTTTCAATTCCGATAATCGCAAGCGGCGGTGCCGGATGCATGGAGGACTTTAAGACTTTGTTTGAAACAGTTCCTAAAGTTGATGCAGGTCTTGCGGCTTCGATATTCCACTTCAAAACTGTAAACATAAAAGATTTAAAAGACTATTTGATAGAAAACAATATTGAAATGAGGAAAATATAAAATGATTAACGAAAGCGTAATTTCTAAACTTAAATTCGATGATAAGGGTTTGATTCCTGCAGTGGTTCAGGATTTCTACACTGGCGAGGTACTCACCGTTGCATATATGAACAGCGAAAGCCTTAAAATAACACTCGAAGAGAAAATGACTTGCTTCTTCTCTCGTTCAAGACAGGAACTTTGGAGAAAGGGCGAAACAAGCGGCAACCGTCAGCACGTTGTAAGCATCGCTGCAGACTGTGACTGCGATGCACTTGTTGTAAAAGTAATCAAAGACGGTCCTGCGTGCCACACCGGCAAAAACAGTTGTTTCTTTGAGGCACTTTACGCAGACGAAGATAAATCAGAGTTTTCTATGGACGGTCTGTACGAACTGATTTTAGGCAGAAAGCAGGAAATGCCGGAAGGTTCCTACACAACATATCTTTTCGCAAAAGGTCTTGAAAAGATTCTTAAAAAAGTAGGCGAGGAGTCATCGGAAGTTCTCATCGGTGCGATGAAAAACAGCAAAGAAGAAACAATTTACGAAATTTCTGACCTTGCATACCACGTGCTTGTGTTGATGGTTGAGATGGGGATCTCCGTTGACGACATCAGAAAGGAACTTGCTTCAAGACATGTCATCGACAAGAAGGTTAAACAGGAGACAATGAAATAAATGGCATTCTGGTTATTCTTGTTCGCATCTGTTCTTTTGATTCCGCTGACAATGGTTTTCTTCGGAAAATATTTCAGTAAAAAATCGCCGAAAGAAATAAATTGGATTTTCGGCTATCGAACAATGCGATCCACAAAGAACGACTCCACTTGGGAATTTGCTCATAATTACTTCGGCAGACTTTGGTTCATAAACGGTTTATGGCTCTGCGCCTTAACCGTTGTGGCTGTGGTCTGTCTTTTGTTTTTCAGGGATGATCAAGATTTTGTCGGCAACTGTGCAATGATTTTGTTTTATGTCCAGATGGTTGTGATGCTAATTCCGATTTTCTTTACGGAGAGAGCTCTGAAGAAGAATTTTGACGAGGATGGAAATCGGATAGAGAGGGAATAAAATGCTTGGTTTTATATACAATAATGAAATAATATCTGTTTCGGATACACTTGTAGGTATACTTTCTTTGGATGCTGATGATAAGCAAGCTCGTGCAGAGCGGTTAAAACGTTATGAAGAAAAATAAATGGAAGAAGGAAACTTGGCAGAATGTCGCTCTTTCCTCTTCCATTTATAATTAAAGTTAAGTAAATCTCTACAAATTTTGTTCCACCCCGCCAAATCCTGTAACGAGTAAAAAAGCCGATATGAATTTCTTTTTAGCGTAAGCTAAACCGGAAATTCATATCGGCTTTTTTACTCTTCTTAGTAGAACGTCACAACATCTTCCGTCGGAGGATTTGCCAGATCTACATTTATTGCTTTGAGTACCGGACCTACGCGGCCGTAAACGCTGCAGTTTTTAATCTCGATTTTGGCTGTGAGATTTATCCATTCTTTGTTCTTTATACAAGAACTGCTTTCCCATTCACAGAGAAGTCCGCCGAATGCGATATCATCTGCACAACAAGTCATAATGTGTCTGCCGACGATGAAACTGTTTTTCGGCAGGTGATCGCCTTTTGCTGTCATAACTTTAAATTTAACGGTTTTGCCGTTGTACTTGTCCATTTCCTCGGTAATATCTCTGTACCAAAGTGCATAGTCGGTGTCGGCAATTTCTATTATCGGCGCGTTGATGTCAAAGGGCAGGGGATCTTCGATTTCGTCCATCTGAACTTTTCCGTCAACGTGGTCATATATGATAGCGGCAGCTCTGCTGATACCTCTTACGATTTTGTGAAGTTCCATTTTGTCCATTTCGTAGGGAACTCTGTTAAAAATGATTGCGTCGCAGTTGTTGAGCTTGTCTACGACAAGGCTTCTCATATTTGCATTGTAGGTGAGGTAAGTGTTGCTGTCAGCAAAAGACATTTCCTGATAAATGAGCCAACTGCTTGGCATAGCTTCAAAGAATTTATCAAGTGTCCACATACCGTTGTATTCGACAACAATCTTTTTTGCTTTGTGCTTTTTCTGCATTGCCGCAAGTTCGAATTTGTTTAGATGTTCTATATCGTCAATGACTTCGATTGCAACATTCGGATGTACGAATTTGCTCTCATCAAGCTCTTCTTCGCCTTCTTCGCAGAGCAATACAAGAATGTTTCCTTTGCCGTCATTAAAACGTTCGTCGGTCAAGGTTTCCTGAATGAATTTTGTCTTGCCTGCGTCAAGAAAACCTGTAAATAGATATACCGGTATCTCCATATCGTTTTCCTCCGTGAATTATATTCCGAAAAGCTCGGTAATAGCATCTTCGTTAATCTTTGAACCGATTACGCAAAGTCTGCCTGTTATATCTGCGGCACCTGTTCTGACATCCGGCTCGCCCGGCACATAGTCAAAGTGAATCCATTGACCGTCTTTTCCTGCAACGATGCCTTTTGCTCTGAGAATGATGCCGTATTTTGACTCTTCGGTGAAGCTTTCAAGGATATTGTTTATCTCGTCTGCAGTAAATGCTTTTGTGGTTTCCTTACCCCAGCTTGTGAACACATCGTCTGCGTGATGATGCCCGTGTCCGTGATCATGGTCATGACAACCGCAAGTGCAATGCTCTCCATGCTCGTGGTGGTGCTCATGTTCGTGTTCGTGATGATCTTCATGCTCATGCTCGTGACAACCGCAAGTGCAATGTTCACCGTGCTCGTGGTGTTCATGGTGATGGTCGTGTTCATGGTGATGCTCGTGTTCGTGATCGTGGCAACCGCAAGTGCAGTGCTCGTCATGCTCATGATGGTGTTTGTGTTCTTCCATAAGTTTTTCAAGATCTCCGGAAAGAGTATTTGTCTTTTCGACAGCCGCGAGAATTTGTTTGCCGGTGATATCTTTCCATGGAGTAGTTACGATAACTGCCTCTGGGTTTAATTCTTTTACGATACCTACGCAGGTGTCAAGTTTGATTTCTGTAATATCGTCTGTGTGGCTGAGAATAACGGCGGAAGCACTTTTAATCTGGTCGTTAAAGAATTCACCGAAATTCTTATGATAAATTTTGCACTTTTTAGCATCGACAACAGTGGTGTAGCTGTTTAATACAACCTCGTCCGAAAGGACTTCTTTTGTGGCCTTAATAACATCTGTGAGTTTGCCGACTCCGGAAGGCTCAATCAAAATTCTGTCGGGTGAAAATTCGTCAATAACTTTTTTCAAAGCCTTTCCGAAATCCCCGACAAGACTGCAACAGATACAACCGGAATTCATCTCTGTAATTTCGATGCCGGCTTCTTTCAAGAAACCGCCGTCAATACCGATTTCACCGAATTCGTTTTCTATGAGAACGAGTTTTTCGCCGGTGTAAGCTTCTGAAATGAGTTTCTTTATGAGTGTGGTCTTTCCCGCACCGAGAAAGCCTGAGAAAATATCAATTTTTGTCATGTAAAAAACACCTCTTAAATAATTTTTAATGCATAGGTAAAGGTAACACCAAACGCGCATTTTTTCAAGGATTTTGTATTGAAGCTGATGTGAAAAAATGATAGAATAATAAAAATATTAATAATTTTGATAAATTGTGTACAAACAAAGTTTAGGAGGCATTTATGAAAAAGATAATATGTTTGTTACTCTTGTTGGCAATGCTTGTTTCGGTTGCTGCGTGTGAAAAAGGAGAGCCGGCAGGTTCTGCGACTCCTACTGTGACTTCCACACAGTCAACAGATAATGAGCCGAGCCCGAGTGCTACGGTTGACGAAGAGACAGAAGCTACAGAGTCAGTTGTTCCGACTGAAACTTCGACACCTTCCCCGACTGCGAAACCGACTGCAACGGTAAAACCTGTTGAAAAAACTCCGGAGCCGGTCGATAGAGGTACACTTTCCATTGAAAATGTATATGCGTTTCTCGATTATCCTGCATCAAATATATACCCGAAGTTTTCTATTCCGAAAATGGCAGAAAAACTTACCTACACATTTGATGGCAACGGTATAAAGATAGATGCTGACAAAAATACGGTTACTGCTGTGACAAAAGGTACATACACCGTTACGGCTTCTTCCGAGAACTTTAAAACGACTTTCTCCGTATATGTAAAAGAAGTCAATAAAAATGTTAAAGGTTCAAACGGTGAGCTGAAGTTCGATACTTCAAAATTTACTTCACAGGCTGCAAACAGACTTTCCCAGTGGGAAAAAGACGGTGTTGACGGAAAAACCACATTGTTTATAGGTGACTCTTTCTTTGACTCATATTTCTGGTCGGATTTTTACACAAAACATTATGCCGGAAAGGATGCTCTTCTTTTAGGTATAGGTTCGACTACAACATACGATTGGGAAGTGTGGGCGGATGAATGGCTCGGCAAGACTTCACCGAAAAATATAGTTATAAATGTCGGAACAAACAATGTATATGACGATGGTGATAATGTTAATGAAACTATTGTTGCGCTTAAACGTCTTTTCCTCGTTTTGCATAACAAGTTCCCGGATACGCAGATATATTGGTACGGTATTTCACAGAGAGCATATGGTACTCAACAAATTAATATGGTTACTAAAATAAATAGAAATATGAAGGATTGGTGTGACCTGTGCGACTATGTGACATATTTAGACGCTACATCGAAACTGACTGCAGACAAGCTTAAAGACGGGGTTCATCCTAAACTTGAACAATATTCGATATTTACGAGAGAACTTTCTAAGACCGATATTGTGATTGAGAAGAAATCCGGTAACTGATAAAGATACTTTTGTAATTTATATACTTTGTGTAAAGTCGTAACTATAAAAGAGGTTGCCTTTTTGGTTGCCTCTTTTGTTGTTGTAGGATCGCGGCACTGTTGGGCATGTATCGGCGAGTTTGACGACTTCCGTATTGCGATTTTTTAAAGATTTCATATTGATACTGCAATAAAAAAGAATACAATACGAGAAATAACATATGAAGAGGTATACGATGATATTTTTTAAGACGTACAGTTCAAATACCTATGCAGGCACTTTAAATCAATGCTTTTTTATGTCAGATAAGACGGTGCAGACGGGAAGGGTGTTTTACAGGATATCAGTGGGCGGCACATTTAATTATTCACTATTGTTCTCAAATACTGTTGAAAGCACATATCCGCCTGTTGAAGGCAGTTACAGAAATATGAAGTGTGACGAGTGGAAACTAGATGTGTTGCGCCTTGCTGTTTGCTCAAAAGATGATTTTGATAAGTTTGAAAAAAACGGTGTGATGCCGAATATGAATTTTACAGATGTAACTTTCGATGGCAAGTTGTCTAAATGGGTAGCTCCCGGTGAAACTTTTTCAACCGATCCGATAAAGCTGACTTTTGCGAAAAATGACTATCTGTGCGTGGAAATATCTTTTACGGGAACAAAACTTCCTCATATGTGCGATCTTAATATTCCCGGATTTTTATGCGAGAACGGTAAGTGGATTGAATCAAATCGGTTGCCAGTGCCTGATATGGTTGGCTGTGACAGAAAGGTTTCTCTTAAAATAGGGTATTTCGGAGATTCTATTACCCAGGGAATAGGAACTGCTAAAAACTCATATTCACATTGGAATGCAAAGTTATCCGAGAGACTCGGTACGGAAAATGCTTATTGGAATATCGGTATTGCAGCAGCAAGTGCAAATGATGCGGCGAGTTTCGGTACGTGGTTTGATAAAGCTGTTCAAAACGATATTGTTGTTATGTGTTTCGGTGTGAATGACATTATGGGCGGCGGTGGTTATGAACAATTGGTTTCAGATCTTGAAAGTATAGTTTGCAGATTGCACAAAAATGGTTGCAAAGTGATTATTCAGACCGTACCGCCGTTTGTGTACAATGAGTCGATGGCAGTCGTTTGGCGCAAAGTTAATGACTATATAAAAAATGCGCTTTTGCAAAAGGTTGAAGCGGTGTTCGATAATGTGCCGTACCTTCAGGATGAGGGGGAGAACAGCCATATGAATAAATACGGTGACCATCCGAACGCCGTAGGATGCAGTGTATGGGCAGATGCGATTTATCCCTGTGTAAAAGAGGTTACTGAAAAGTTTAAATAAAGTTAAACGCGGCTGCCCGAGTAGGCAGCCGCGTTGTGTCTATATGCAATACTTAATTAAATTATCAAAGCAATTTCTTGCGAAGTTCCTCGGCGCTGAGAGGTGAGATGTATGTAGGTGCGATGTCAAGCACAGTGAAGCAACCTGATTTGCCTTCCTGATTGAGCTTGTATGCTGCGCGAGCATATGCTACAAGTACCGATGATGTGAATTCGGGGTTCGAATCAAGTTTAAGGCTGTACTCAATAATATGTGAATGTTCGCCGTTCCAACCTGTTTTGCCGCTTCTGATAACTTTTCCGCCGTGGGGGAGTTCGCTGTGGTTGAGTTTCATTTCTTCGGCAGTGATAAAAGTAACTGTTGTGTCGTAATCTGCAAAGTAGTTGGGCATAGTCTTGATTTCGTTTTCAATCTTAGCAAGGTCTGCGCCTTCTTCTGCAACAACGAAACATTCACGAGTGTGCTTCTGTCTGGTAGTGAGCTCGGGGTTTGAACCTGAGCGTACTGCATCAAGTGCTTCCGGTACGGGAACAGTGTACTGGCGGGCATCTATTACTCCTTCAATTCTTCTGATAGCATCAGAGTGACCCTGGCTTACACCTTTGCCCCAGAAAGTGTAGTCTGCGCCGTCAGGCAATATTGCACCTGCATACATACGGTTTATAGAGAACATTCCGGGATCCCAACCAACTGAAATAACACCGACTTTGCCGCTTTTCTTTGCTACGGCATCTACCTTTGCAAAATGCTCGGGAATCTTTGCGTGTGTATCAAAGCTGTCTATAACATTGAAGTATTCTGCATATTTCGGTGTTTGAACAGGCAAGTCGGTAGCACTGCCTCCGCAAATAATAAGCACATCAATTTTGTCTTTCATTTTCTCTGCGTCATCTATGTGGAGCACGGGAACATTTTCGGATTTGATTTTGAGAGTCTCCGGTGCACGTCTTGTAAATACGGCAACGAGCTCCATTTCATTGTTCTGACGAATTGCAGCTTCAACACCTCGACCCAAGTTTCCGTAACCTAAAATAGCTATTTTCATAAATAAAACACCTTCCTTATGTGGTAAGTTTTTTAACGGAAAAATTATATTACAACAAAAAATCCGTGTCAATAAATCCTTGCAAACTATTTAAACAGATTGTATAATGTAAAAGTTAAATTTTATTTTGTTTTTTTACTAAGGAGAAAAGATAATGCCGCGCGGTGTTGGAGAAGATTTTGACAAAAACGATACAGGTATTCGTAGCAGAGATTTTGACGGTGCGGAATTTGATATTGATGATTTTCGCAAAGGCGGAAGTGTCGATAACCGATTTATTGTGGCACGTAAGAAAAGAAAGAAAAAAATCTTGCTGACGGTATCGATTTGTGTACTGCTTGTTGTTGCGACGGTGTTGTTGTTATTATCTCCCGTGTTTGCGGTAAAAGAGTATGATATTCCCGACTTAAAGTTTTATACCGATGATGAGATTGTTTCCGTGATTGATGAAATCAGCGGAAAGAACGGTCTTGTCGCTGTTTTTCAAAACACATCGTTTGATGAGGCTGACGGATTGCTTCGCCTACGATTGCCGGATGCTGAAAAGAAAATTGTATTTAATTGTCCATATATAGAAAGCGTAATGGTGCGTTTTTCGTTCCCAAACAAGATTATTGTAGAAGCTACAGAACGCAAACCGATTTTTTTAACGGATTATCACAATACATATTTATATATCGATTCAAGGGGTATCGTGCTGGAGGCTTTTACGGCGGCAACCCGTCCCGACTTCCCGATTGTCAAAGGTCTTGAAATAACTGATTACAAAATCGGTTGCAGTATTGCAGAGACGGACAATAATAAGATTTTCATTGCGATGAAGCTTTGTAATTCGCTTTCTGTAATGGGAATTCTGGAAAATAATATTGATATTATAGATGTGTCGGATTATAATGATATTTGGATGTTTTGTGCTCCGTCGCTGTCCGTGAAGTTCGGTAATGCAGACGGATTGGAGATGAAAGTGTCCAAGCTAAAAGGCATTTTTGAAGCAGGCTATGACGGAAAGACTGAGGGAGAACTTGATTTGTATTCGGGAAAAAATCCGGTACTGAAACCTACGGTGTCAGAGGAGAAACCGCCTGCAGAAGAGGAGTAACGAAAAATGATTCCGATATTTGGTTTGATAATCGGTCTTGTGGTCGGACTTGCAGTGCCGTACAGTATTCCCGCGGGATATTCCGTATATGTTGCGGTTGTTATACTTACATTGCTTGATTCGGTTCTCGGCGGTACAGTTGCTGTGTATCAGGGACGTTTTGATTTGAAAATATTTATTTCAGGATTCTTCGGAAATGTTGCGGTGGCGTTGGCACTTGCTTTTATCGGAGAACAGATGGATGTTCCTCTGTATCTTGCGGCTGTGTTTGCTTTCGGTAACAGATTGTTTGATAACTTTTCTACCGTTCGACGTCTTATTTCAGCAGAACACGAAAAGAGAAAGGCTCTCAAGGAGTCGCAAAAGGCGGAGAAAGAAAACTAAGAGTATTGACGTGATTTCACATTACGGTGTTTATAAGAGATTTGTATTTGTAAAGGATGTTGTATTATGAGTAAAGGTATATCGGTAATAGATATCGGAACAACAGGTGTCAGAGTTCTTGTAGCGAAGATTGCTGAAGGCAGATCACCGCAGATTATTGCAAAAGCTGATGTTGTTTGCAAAAATGCGGTTAAAAATATGACTATAGAGAACACAGAAGCCGTTTCTTCTGCTATTGAGAAGGCTTTGAGAAGAATAAAAGATCAGACAGGACTTATTATAAAGTCTGCTTATTTCGGTATAAGCGGTGATAAGATAAGCTTTATGCCAAACAGTGATGCCATTACTGTAAATGACGATCATTCGGAAGATGCAGAGGAAAATATAGTTACAGGTAGAACTATCGGTACACTTCTTGACAGAATTGCTTCTGTGGATTTGTATGCGGACGAGATGCTTATAGATGTGCTTCCGAGACAGTTTTATGTTTCATATGATGACGGTACAAATGATGCCAAGGTCAGCGATCCCACAGGTCTTAATTGCTCAAAGATTCGTGCGGATGCCGATATTATAATCGGAAAAGGCGATTATATGGATATCGTGAAAAGATGTGCGGAGGGTGCCGGAATAGAAGTTGACGGATTTGTTCCTTATGTATTTACAGTGCCTTATATTGTTCCCGATGATATGAAAGATTACTTTTCCGAAAAATCGGACAAGAGTGTTTTGGTTATCGATATCGGCGGCGGTATAACAGAATATGCACTTTATTACAAAGGTGCGCCGTATACGGTAGGTGCTTTGCCGGTAGGTGGTCTTAATCTTACGAATGACCTTGCTGTAGTACTTAATATCACACCGAGCGATGCAGAGCAGATAAAACTTGATTATCCTCTTGCCGATGATGCGTTGGTAACCAATGATATAGATGTTGAGTTAAGTCCCATAGATGCGGCTGAGAAGGAAATTGTAAAGGTTTCGTATATAGTTCAGATAATGAAGGCGCGTATCGAAAGTATACTTGATAATGTTGCTGCAGAACTTGAGGACGAAGGCATAATGTCATCATTGATAGACACCGTGATACTTACAGGTGACGGCATAAATAATTTCAAAGGTCTCGACGGTGTGTGCGAATCCGTGATCGGTAAAGTTCCGTCGGTTATTGATACTGCTAGATACACCGGCATGAAGTCTTCATATGCTTATGCAGGCGGTATGGTAAGGTATATGGCGCAACAACTCAGATACGGTCGTAAACCGTCTAAGATTGCACGTGAGTATCAGCAACCACAGGAAACCGCACCCGAAACAAAAAAAGGCAAGGTTGATTTTGTTCAGAATATAAAGACGAAATTCAAAAATATGATAGATTCATTTAAAGATTGACATAAAATTACAATTAGTTGTATAATAAGCAAAATAGTGTGCCTAAAAGGTTTATCGTGTTTTAGACATGCTGTTTCTTATAAATTGGAATATTTTTTCTTTTTTTACTAAGGAGGTTTTTTAAGTTGGGTATTGAGTACGATAACGAAGAAGGCAAAAATGCAAAATTGATGGTCATCGGTGTCGGTGGCGGCGGAAATAATGCAGTTGACAGAATGATTGAGTCAGGTGTTACAGGTGTAGAGTTTGTTGCTATGAATACAGACAAGCTCGTTCTTTTGAAGAGCAAAGCTCCTGTTAAACTCCAGCTCGGCGAAAAACTTACAAAAGGTCTCGGCGCAGGTGCAAACCCTGAGATAGGTGAGAAAGCTGCTCTTGAGAGCCAGGAGGAGATTGAGGCTGCACTTAAGGGTGTAGAGATGGTATTCATCACATCCGGTATGGGTGGCGGAACAGGTACAGGTGCTGCTCCTGTTGTAGCTCAGATTGCTCAGTCTATGGGTATTCTTACAGTAGGCGTAGTTACAAAGCCGTTCACATTCGAGGGCAGAAGAAAGATGTCTGCAGCTCTTAAGGGTATCGAAAAGTTAAAAGCAAATGTAGACTCACTTGTTATTGTTCCCAATGACAACGTTCTCAATATTGTTGATGACAAGAGCTCTGTTGCTAATGCATTCAAATTGGTTGACGAAGTTCTTTCACAGGCAGTTATCGGTATCATCGAGATAATCACACGTGTAGGCGACATCAATATCGACTTTGCTGACGTTAAGACAGTTATGACAAAGCGCGGTATTGTACATATGGGTGTTGGTCGTGCTTCCGGTAAGAACCGTTGTGACGACGCTCTCGAGAAAGCTATCCAGAACCCGTTGCTTGAGACTACAATCGAGGGTGCTACTGCTGTTATCGTTAACTACTACGGTGACAACATCCAGATGCTCGAGATGAACGCTTGTTCAGGTTCCGTAGAGGATAAGGTAGATCCCGACGCTCTCATCATCACAGGTATGAAGAATGCCGGAGAAGAGATGAATGACGAGGTTCAGGTAACTGTTATCGCAACAGGTTTTGTTGATGAGTCTGCTGCAGAGGATAACGGAATGTTCGGTGTTGCAAACAGCACTGTTTCCACAGATGCTCCTGCTGATGATGTTATTTCGTTCAACAGAACAGCACACACACCGACTCGTACTGAAAGAGACGGATTTGATATTCCTCCCTTCCTTAGAAAAAGATAATAATTTTTTATAAAATAATAAGTTTGTTAATAAGCCGCGGCGTACATATCGTAAGAGCGCCGTGGCTTGTTTTATATAAAAAATATATGATATAATCCAATAAGAATTATTTGGTGGGTGTTAGCATGAAATGGACTGACGAACAACAACAGGTTATAGATGCGAGAAATTCGAATTTGCTTGTGGCTGCTGCCGCAGGTTCAGGAAAGACTGCTGTTTTGGTTGAACGACTGGTAGGTCGTGTTGTTCCGAATTGCGAGGATTTCAAAAAAGAGGATTATACCGATATTGACCGTATGCTCGTAGTTACATTTACACGCGATGCAGCATTGGAGCTTCGTGAGCGCGTTGATAAAGTTCTTGATAAAAAACTTTCGGAATGTAATTCCGAAAAGATTGCTGGAATATTGAGTCGCCAGAAAACACTGTTGTCAAAATCATTCATATCGACTATTGACGCATTTTGTATGGATGTTGTGAAACAGAATTTTATTCAGTGCGGAATTGATTCGTTGTTTGCGATAGGAAGCGGTCCTGAACTTGATTTGCTTGCCGATGACATTCTCAGTGATATATTGGAGAATTATTACAAAGAAAAGTCGCCTGCGTTTCTGAGGGTGGCGAATACATATTCAGATAAGGTAAATGACACATCTCTTAAGGCTACTATACTGAAAGTGTATAACTTTGCCCAGAATGATGTGAATCCGACGGCATGGATAGAAAATCAAAAGGAAATTTATTCGTGTGAGGAAGATTTTGATTTTTGGAGTTCGGTATGGGGAAAAGGGCTTCGTGAGTATTACGGTGACTTTATATTATCTGTGTACGAGGAGTATCTTGAACTTCAAAAGATGTGCACAGAAAACGGTATTACAGGATACCAAAAAAGTATAGATGCAGAAACCGCCGCTTTTGAACGAATTGTGAGTTTAATTAGAGACGGCAACATAGAAGATGCTACCGCAGTTACTTCCGCCGAAATATTTGCAAAATCCATAGGTCGCATAAGCGGAGAAAATAAAAGTGTTTACAGTGTAACGGTGAGTGAAAGACGTGCAAAAGTAAAGGAAAGTTTTGAAAGTCTGTACAATTTACTTTTTGACGGTTCGTCTCCTCGCGAACAGATGAAACTTTTGAGCGGGGATATCAGATGTATCTGTGAGATTGTAGGCGAGTTTCAAAAAAAATTACTTGAGGAAAAGGCTTCTCGACGGATTTATTCATTTAATGATATTGCTCATTTTGCGCTGGATTTGCTTGTTAAGGACTGCAGAAAAGAGGGGAAAGGATTTGTTCCCACTGACATTGCTCTGCGTTACCAAAAACAATTTGACGAGATTTATATAGACGAGTATCAGGATACAAGTATCATACAAGAAATATTGTTAAATTCCGTTTCAGGTAAAGGGTGCGGTGCGAAAAATATCTTTATGGTCGGAGATATAAAGCAGAGTATTTACGGTTTTCGTCATGCCTGCCCTGAATTTTTTCTTGAAAAATATAATTCGTATGAGGAACGTGAGTGCGACAACAGACTCATTTGCCTTTACATGAATTTCAGAAGCCGTAAAAACGTTGTAGGCGGAGTAAATGCTGTGTTCTCCAAGATTATGACACAGAAGACAGCCGAGATGGATTACACGGAAAATGAATATCTCAATTACGGTGCGACTTATTATGATGACGATGAAGAATCCGAAAAAATGAGTTCGGAAAAGTGCGAGATAGTGTTGTTGGGTAAAAGTTTGCGCGGTGATGACTCCGAGTATAACAAAGTTGACAGTGCAACGTTGGAGGCTCGGTATATAGCCGGAAGAATCATTGAAATGATGTCTTCTGGATACAAGGTGTTAGATAAGTCGGGAAAAATGCGCCCCGTAAAATACAGTGATTTTGCAATACTTATGCGAAATGCGGCAACGGATGCACCGAAGTTTGCAGAGGTTTTTGATTTATACGGTATTCCTGTTTTTGCCCCTGCGAAAAAGAGCTTTTACAGTAATTCGGAGATTGCGACAGTTTTGTCGTTTTTGAAAATTATTGATAATCCTCATCAGGATATTCCGCTTATGTCGGTTATGCGTTCTCCGTTATTTTATTTTACGGACGAGGACATTGCTTTGATAAAAATTAAAAATAAATACGGAGACCTTTATGACTCGTGCAAATTTTTTGTAAAGAGTCATTACGAAGATACGCAGTTGCAATCGTTAAAAGGCAGAATCGAAAGCTTTTTTGCCCGTTTGAATGAACTCAGAGGTCTTTCAGAAATGATATCCGTATATGAACTTATATGGATAATCGTAAACGAAAATGATTTCTACGAAAAACTGGGTATACACGAAAACGGAGATGTGAGACAGGCAAATATACGAATGTTGCTTGACACTGCAGATGGTTTTGAAAGTAGCGGAAACAGCGGCCTTTTCGCGTTTATCAGAAATATTCAGCGTCTTGAGGATGAAAACAAAGCCATAGAAGAGGCGTCCGTCTGCAGTGAAGCTGCCGATGTTGTCAGAATAAAGACTATTCATAAAAGTAAAGGTCTTGAGTTTCCGGTAGTATTTCTTGCAAATATTGATAAAGGATTCAGCAGTAAGGACAAATACACCGAGAAAAAAACAAAAACATTGTTGCTTCACAGAAAATACGGAATAAACCCGCTTTGTTACGAAAAGGGAAGTTACGTGGCTGTTACATATCCTTCCGTTATGAGAAACGTAACAGAGATTATGCAGAAAAAAGAACTTTTGGCAGAGGAAATGCGACTTCTTTACGTAGCGCTGACGAGAGCGAGAGAAAAGTTTATCGCAGTAGGCATCGGAGACGAAAGTGAAATCGATATTAATGCTGCCTGCAAGATGCAAAGTAATACATTCGGCGTATTAAATAACGCTTCTTATAAGTATTGGCTTGTTATGTCGAGCTGCGAGTCCGATTGTTGGGAAAACTTGTTTGTCACCAGAGAAAATGCTTTTAAATATCCTGACGAAATGACAGAGAAATACGGAAAAGCTGACTTGATTTCACACGGTGAAATTGGTACAACGGACGAAATTAGTACGAATATCAGAGATGAGGTTGTAACTGTATCAGGTGATGCTTACGTTATACCCGTGAAAATATCAGTTTCCGACATAAAGCGTATTCATGCAGCGAAGGATGACGAGGAAGGTATTGCTGATCTGTTTATTAAAAAACAGGGCGTCACATTGAAAAAGATCGTTCGAGGTAAGGATTCGGTAAAGAAACGAAGTTTTACACCCTCGGAAAAAGGAACGCTTGCCCATACCTGTCTGCAACTGTTTGATTTTGAAAAGTGCAGAAATATTTCGGATTATGACAGCGCGGAAAAATATGTCGGAGAATTTTTGCAGGAAATGGTTTCAAAGGATGTTTTCGACAATGATGAAGCGGATGCCGTTGAAAAAAGGATTCTGGTGAATTTTATTATGTCTGATATAGGTAAGCGAATTTTCAATGCGGAAAAAGTTTACCGTGAGACACCGTTTACTGTTCGTATGAAATGGTGCGAAATAAGCGGTGAAAAAGGCGGGCTTGACGGCAATGAATATGTTTCTGTACAAGGCGTAATAGATTGCTTTATCGTGGAAAATGACGGTTGTATCGTGATTGATTACAAGACTGATTACTTAAAACCTGAAAATGCGGCGGCAGTAGATGAAGCATATAAGGTTCAGATTAAATGTTACAGTGATGCGATTGAGAAAATTACCGGTAAAAAGGTAAAAGAATCAAAGATTGTATATCTGAGAAACCTGTAATGTTAAATTTGTGTTGAATAAAATTCCGAAGTATGCTTTAATAGAAAGGCAAAAAATTTAGGAGGTTCCTGAAAATGCATATAGTAGAGGCTATTATCGAAATTCCTATGGGAAGTCGAAACAAATATGAGGTAAATCACAGAACAGGAAAGATAAAGCTCGACCGAGTTTTGTATTCTGCTGCATACTATCCGGTAGAGTACGGTTATATAGACAACACTCTTTCTCTTGACGGAGACCAGCTTGATATATTGGTATTCACAACTGCAGGTACATTCCCCGGATGCTACATGGATTGTAAGATTATCGGCGGTATGGACATGATCGACAGCGGTGAGGAAGATACTAAAATCATTGCGGTAAATGCCCATGACCCGAGATATATGGATATGAGTTGTCTTGCGGATATTGCTCCGCACTATCTTAAGGAGCTTCAGAATTTCTTCTCAACTTACAAATCTCTTCAGCATCAGGTGACAGAGGTTATAGGTTTCTTTGATGAAGAAGAAGCTTGGAAGAGAATCTGTCAGTCCAGAGAGCGTTACCTTAACTGGCTTAATGGTGATACAGAGATAAAGAGCAATTTGTGATAGTGTCTTATGAGTGAGATTTGCCGCCGCAGCCCGACAGGACTGCGGCGGTTTGATATAGAAGCGGTGGTTGTGATTAATTATGAAAAATATAGTTTTAAGCGCTGACGGTGAAAGGAAAGTCTATTCTGTCCCGGAAGCTGTTGCAGATTATCTGTATGAATACTGTATGGATTTTGATAAGTGGTTGTGGAGCAGTCCTGATGCGAAGAAATATTGAACTCGCCACGGAGTTTGCTATACCGAGGAAGATTTTATCGAATATCTGAACACATGGATTTTCCCTGAGCAAAAATCTGTTCTTGTTGAAAATTTGGGGTGGATTGATTTTAAAACTGAATTGCCGGAACCGTACACAGATTGTCCGCGGTTTAATTTTTAATTGTAATTGTCATATAATTTAGATTGTTTTTTGAGGTTTCAGTATGAAATTGTTGAGAGTACAGTGCAAACATATTAAAGGCGCTAAAACTTTTTTAGTTTCGCAGAGGAATATCTTTTTTCTTACGGGAAAAAGATTGATTGTGTTGGATAAGAGTTTAAATTTGGTAACCGAAGTTGCCGGTTTTGATTATGCGTACGATGCTTATCTGTCACCGGATGAATCTAAATTGTTAATTGTGCCTTCCGGTAATAAATTTTACATAGTAACATTAGATGATTATAAGGTTTCGAAAGTATTGGTAAAAGACGGATATAATGATAATCTTGATGGTAGGGGATGTTGGTCTTTTGACGGAAAATCAGTGTATATACCGGCTGTCAGCCCTAAAACAATATTATCTGACATGAGAAAATACAGTGTGACAGAAATTGATAAATATGAGAGTTTGTTGTGTGGAAAGTATTGGATTACCCAGATTCGGGCGATACCGGAATTGAAAAAGTACTTGCTGACAGGTTATGACAGAAATACATTACTGGACTATTTTATATGGTATGATGAAAAAAAGTTTGTAAGTTATGAAATTAAGGGTTTTGATGACCACATACTTAATATAGATGTAGACACGGAACATTCTGTAATCAGCCTGTTTAGTTTTGATAAATGTGAGACTTACAGTTTCGAAGGAGAAAAAATTTCAGATTTGAAATTCCGACCGGAGACTTGTAAGTGTAACTTTTTTGATGTTTTCAAAGATATTCCGGAAATAACTGATGAAGGTAAAAAAGAGTTGGAAGCATTAATTACGGAACTTGGTATGAATGATATTTCTGTTACGGAGGATATACATTCCACGTGTTTAAAGCCTAATTCGAAACTGCTGTTTTTATGTACTTCTATGGGAATAGTAATAGTGGATTCAACTTCTTATGATGTTATCAAGAGAGTAAATATAGAATATGGTGTAAATAAAATATATTTTCTGGAAGATGATATGTTTTTGGCAGAGTGCTTTAATAGTGTAAAGTTTTTTAAAATAATTGAATGACGGAGGTAGATTGCCGCAATTTACCATGGGAAATAATATTGACACAGAGGCTGCGGCATTGTACTATATTTTCGAAAAGTGAATATGATAAAAACATCCTGGGGTGTTCGAGAAAAACTCGTATTTTGAACCTACATCACATATAAGGGATCCGATTTTGATGCTTTGAAAATCAGGCCGTAGGCACATAATTGTGCCATCTCA
>SVJA01000020.1 GCA_015069195.1 Oscillospiraceae bacterium
CCTGATGATTGCAAGATACATATAGCCAACAAACTTGATAATGATTTTATGCCTGCAACACAAGAGGAACTGTTCGCCTTTTTGAATATTAAAAATCAAGAGGAGCGTGAGCCAAATGGACAACCAGAAGTTCAGAATTAAGTTTGAATTAACAGATGAGTTCGGAAACGATTATGTCAATGAGTCTCGTGTTGATGTCTGTTATGAGTGCGGAGATAGAGAGCTTGATGTAATTGGAGAACAACTCAATGTGTTCTTAAAGCAATGCGGTTATGTCAGAAAGAATGACTTCATTTTTATGGAAGATATCACAGAGGAAGAATACGAAGCTCTCGCTGTATATCTTGATGAATTAAGAAGTGGAAAGGAGTCAGACGCTGATGAATGATATCACTGTAAAAGTAGAATTGACCGCCGGTCAAATCACAAATCTCATCGACTTTATCGAATTTGAATTCATTGATTCAATTCGTAGAGACGAAGATTTAGATAACATCGATTACATAGTAAGTATGTGTGATGCGTTAAAATCGCTTCGCAACGCAAAAACAATTTGTGACGGGAGGAGAAAGAATGACAATTAAGCAAAACCCCGACAAAGAGTATGCTCAAAAAGTAAGAGCGAAACTTAAAGATAACGGCGGATATTGTCCGTGCCGTCTCGATAAAAATGAAGATACGAAATGTATGTGCAAAGAGTTCCGTGACCAAATCGAAAAGGGAGAGTCTGGAATGTGCCACTGCGGATTATATATAGCGGAGGCAGATTGATATGATTATTGTAAATTTATTTGGAGCACCCGGCTCTGGTAAATCAACAGGTGCCGCATACATATTCTCACAGTTAAAGATGCTCGGCGTAGATGCCGAGCTCGTAACTGAATTTGCTAAGGACAAGGTTTGGGAAAATAACACAGAGGTTTTAAACAACCAGACATATGTGTTTGGCAAACAACATTTCAGAATCAGCAGATGTGCAGATAAGGTTGATGTGATTGTTACAGACAGTCCATTACTTCTGTCGGCTATATATAATCACTCTGAGTTACTTGGTGAAGAGTTCAATGATTTAGTAGCAAAAATATTCAAATCATACAATTCGGTCAATTATTTCATATCCAGAAGTAAACCTTACAACCCAAACGGTAGACTTCAAACGGAAAATGAAAGTGACGGAATCGCCGATGAAATCAAAACATTACTCGGCAGATACGATGTTAAGTACACAGAGGTAAGCGGTAATACAGTCGGATACGATAAAATAGTTGAAGATGTATACCGTATATGCAGATGATAAGAGGTGTGCTATGAATGATTATTTGATAGCAATAATGGCCATTCTTTTTATCACTTGTATGTTCATTGATAACAACAATTTAAGACCACGATTCTAATACATAAAGGAGAAATCACAGTGAAGGTAAATATTAAAAAGTTATATGACGGAGCAGTAATTCCGACAAGAGGTTCAGACGAAGCAGCAGGTTATGACCTGTATGCTTACATTCCAAAGCAGTCTCAGACAATTCCTGCAGGCGAAACTAAGGTTATCGGTACGGGTATTGCTCTTGAAATTCCAAAGGGTTATGTGGGACTTGTGTATGCAAGAAGTGGTCTTGCTACAAAGAGAGCCCTCAGACCTGCTAACTGCGTAGGCGTTATCGACTCTGACTACAGAGGCGAGATTGGCGTAGCTTTACACAACGACGGTAAAGAAGCACAGGCAATTCATATTCAGGACAGAATTGCACAGATTGTAATTGCACCTTATCTCTCTGTTGAGTTCAACGAAGTTGACGAGCTTGAAGATACAGACAGGGGCGAGGGCGGATTCGGTAGCACCGGTAAGTAAGCCATTGACAAAATGAGTATATTGTGATATAATAGGAGGGCTGATATGAAGAAGATGTTCTATATGTCAGAAGATATTGCCAGTATGTTATCTGTGTCAAAGACTACGGCATATCGTATTATACATAAGTTAAATGAGGAACTCAGAAGTAAAGGTTATATCACCGTAGCAGGTAGAGTTCCGAAAACATTTTTCGATAAGAGATTCTATTCTGACGAAGTAACAGAGTAAGCGTACTAAAATCGTACTAAAAAGTTCGGCAGACAAAATTTTAAGCTTCGAAAATTGGGAAATTTGGTAATAATGATACCAAAAACAACGAGAAATAACCACTGATTAAAGAATTAAAACAGAGTGGGAATAATATTGTAAAATTGTCAAATGGCTTGAAACCTAGTGTTCAAGCCATTTGTGGCATATTTTGATGAATTGCAAAAGCGTTTTTGACAACACTTTTGACAACACTTTTTGTTATTTCATATAAAGGGGGAAAAGATATGGCTCAAGTATGTGCGCAATGTGGTAAAAAGATAGGTGTTTTTTCAAACAGTTACCTTTCTATAGCTGATGACTATGTTTTATGCTATGATTGTGTAGAACGAATAAAATCAGATTTTATATCATTGTATAGCGTGGATAATTTTGAAGAATTTAATGCTATAAAGAAAAGAATTTTAGAATACAGTACCAAAAACTATAATGAAAAAGTAAATGAAGAAATCCAAAAATACTTAAATGATTATCAAGATAAAGTTGCAAAAAGAACAGGTAATTATTCTGCTTCAACAAACGATGAATATTCTGCTGAAACAAACGATGAAAAATCAAATGGTGTGAATGCCAATATAGGTCCTTTTGAAAATCAAGATTTGGTATATACCATTGATGGTGTAAGAGGAAGACACATTGATATTTATACTGATAAAGTTGTTATAACAACAAAGGTAACAATAGGTTCATTACTCACACACAATACGACAGATGGAGAAAAAACGATATATTATTCGGATTGTATAGGTGTTCAGTTCAAACAATCTAAATTTGCCATTGGTTATCTGCAATTAGAAACCGCCTCAAGCAACGGAAACAATAAGAGTAGTAATTTTTTTGCAGAAAATTCATTCACATTTAGTACAACAGTTATTTCAAATGATAGAATGATAGAAGTTGCAGATTATGTTAAATCTCGTGTAGATGCCGTGAAAAAAGGTGGGACAGCACCTGCTTCAACAAATAACAACAATATGTCTGTTGCTGATGAATTGCTTAAATTTAAACAACTTCTTGATATGGGTATTTTATCACAAGAAGAATTTGACGAACAAAAAAACAAGTTGTTAAATAAATAATTTACTGACAACACTTTTGACAACACTCCGTTTATAGACTACGGAGACGGGCGATATTTTTGATATTTTGGCTACTAAAATGCCCATTTTACACCACGATTTATGCCCTAAACGCCACAGACTTAGGAGTGGGAATAATATCTTATATTTCAGCAGATAAATTTCAAATTAAATCTAAAACGACAGATAGCTCGATGCTTTCTGTCGTTTTTTATATAAATTATTAAAAATTTGTTTACAAGCCATCTGCGTTGTGTTATAATCATTATGCTGGATACTTAAATTAAAATAGGGATATTGGAATCTTTTGTTGCAAAAAATAGTTATGGAAAAACCATACCCACTACTGACTTTGCAACAAAGTTTAATTTAAGTGTCCAGCAACCTTAAACAGCAGAGGGTATGATTTTCGTGCGTAGCCTCTATCGGCTGCGCATTTTTTATTGTAGTTTTTTTGACGGACATACATATGTCTGAGTAATTTTATAAAATTAAAATAAAATTACAAAGGAAGACTGATGATGGAAAATACAAAACAGTACCGGGCGTTAGAAATATTTTTCCGTGCTCTCAGAGGTGAGGATATTTCTGTTCAGAATTTAGCTAACGAGTATGGTGTATCAACAAAAAGTGTCAGCCGCAGTATCGCTGATTTGAAGGCTTTTCTTGCCGATAATCGCGATCTTGTCGGTAATACTGAACTTGAATATTCTCATAAAAACAAATGTTATAAACTGCATATGGATGAGTTTCTTAGTATTAAGGAACTATTTGCACTTGTGGAGGTAATGATCGGGGCACGTGCCTTTTCAAGGGATGAGCTTTTGACTTTGGTTGACAAGCTCAAACGATTTACTACCGGTGAAGATAAGCAAAGACTTGCTGAGCTTATTCGTAAGGAAATATACCACTATCCTGAAGTCAAGCATGATTGTGATAGTGTGCAAGACAGATTGTGGCAAATTGTAGGTTGTATTACTGAGAAATGTGAGATCACGATTGAGTATTACAGAATGGACAGGAAATGGGTAGCACACCGTATTCGTCCCGCATCTGTGATGTTTACCGATTACTATTTTTATTTGATAGGATTTGTATGTGAAGGAAAGGTAGACAAGCCTTATTATTTCCGCCTTGACAGGATAAAAGCATTGACAAAACACCGTAAAAGGTTTAATACAGACGATATACCTGATTTCGATGAGGGGCTTCTTCGAAAACGAAGTCTGTTTATGTGGCCGGGTAAGCTTCGTACAATTCGATTCGAGTTTTCCGGTCCGTCAGTACAAGCTGTGCTTGATAAACTGCCTACGGCGAAAATCATTGAACGGCTTGGAAATAATAAATATCTTATTGAAGCTGAAACCTACGGAGATGGTATAAAGATGTGGCTCCTGAGTCAGGGTGAATGGGTAAAGGTGATTTATCCGGAGGAGCTTGTTACAAATATCAGACAAGAACTGAAAACAATGCTTGATCTTTATTCTTAAGCATAAAATTTCCCGGATAATTCCCAATCTATGCGGACAATGAGAGGTGATATTATGAATGTCAATTCCGAAAAAATCCCCGGCGTAATATCGTTGATATTAAATGGAGATTTTAATTCTGTCGACTATGAACGATATCTAAAAGAAGCCGGACAATCAGCTTTAAAAGAGAAGTTTGACGTGAAAGCCGATGCAAGCGACATCAAAAGCGGAATCTATTCCATTATATATGCGGGTCTGTCAAGTGGACTAGAGAGTGTCGGCAATGACGATGCCATTGAAGTTGCAAAGGAGGCTGCATTATCCAAAACAAAGGAAGTTATTCCGGAATATCTGTGTGATCAGATAAAATCCAGAGTCGAGTCATCGGTAGATTCTGTAAAAGAGGCTTCGGAAAAACTGGTGAATGATACTCTTACAAAAGTTGTTGAAAAACTCGGAGCCAAAGAGTATACCGATGCGGATGAAATCATGGATGCTGCAAAGCAGATTCTCGCGGGCGAGACGACTGTTTCCGATGTCGCTAAAAATAAGGCATACACCGCTCTCGAAAAACGAGTAACTGAATCCTTGGAAGAACGAAGAAAAAGAGTAGAAGGAAAAGCATATAAAAACAACGTTAGAAAAGACGGAGCTATGTTTGTACAGGATTCCGTCGAAACTGTTGCCGGAAATGGACTTATCAATTTTCAGGAATTGCTTTATGGCAATAAAGATCTGACCGAAGCGTTAGAGGATACGGTGACAGAATCTGCTAAGAACGTTTCCGACAATGCCTTAAACAAAATGATAGACAAGGCCTGCGATAAGATCGGTATCACCAAGTTACTTGATCCAAGAGAACTGATGAATACAGCGGAAAATGTTAAAAACTGCTTTGCTGAATATCTAAAAGGTGATATTACCTATAAACAATTTTTCCTTAAAATCGGTCATGATGGACTTTATCGAGTGGCTCAGGCATGGGGAACTAAAGTCGGTGTGTCCGTTGTATTGTCTCATGGCTTGAAAGGCATGGCTGCTGCATTGACAGGTGCGGCATCGGCAACGATAGTAACCGCAGTTTATACTAAACTCTATGAGTATGCTTACAATGTATTCGAGGAAGAGGCACTGTCGGAACAACGTCTGAATGATATCAGAGCTTTTTCCGAGGAGGCTATCAGTGTCATTAAGGAGGAAAGAGAGTTCCTGCTTAACAGTACAGTTGCTGAAGCTGAAAGACGCCACAAGGTGTTTGGCGAAAGTCTGAGCTGTATGACTGCGGCACTTGATACAAATAACATTGATCTTTTGATCTCGTCCCTTAATTCAATAACAACCGAGGTCGGAGGAAAAGTTCAGTTTAACTCTTTTGAAGAATTTGATGAGTTTATGCTCGACGATTCTTCTGTATTAGAATTATAATTAGGAGGTTTATTATGCCAATTTTTATTCCATTACTTATTGGAGCCGTATCAGCTATTTCGGCTATTCACGGTGTGTCGCAGGCAATTGAAGGTGCAGATGATCTGTCGGCGGCAAAAGTGCGCAAAGAGCAGGCAGAGCTTCTTTCCGATGCTGCAAAAAAGAATGTCGAGGTTGCAAACAAAAGAGCAATGGACAGGCTTGAGAAGTTTGCCGAAACAAAACTCGGAATCCTTTCAGGAAGTATGAGTGACTTTGTGACGAATTATGAGCGTATTAAGCATATCAATTTTACTGAAACCGAGGGAATAGACGAGTTAAAGAATTATTCCGATTGTAAACAGGAAATCCTTCAGATCAAAGAGGCTACGGTTGAGGCGAAGGATGTCGTAATGAGTAGCGCTGCTGCTATTGGTTTTGGTGCGCTTGTCTCAAAAGGAACGCAGAGTGTAATACTTCATGCTGTCACAAAGGGCGGACTTGCAGGTGCAGCCGCATCAAAGCATACACTTGCACTTATCGGAGGCGGATCCTTGAAAGCGGGCGGCCTTGGTATGGCTGGTGGTAAAGCACTGCTAAAAGGTCTGAATGTGGGTTCAGCACTGTCACTGGCGGGTATGATATTTGCAAGTCAGGCAAAGAAAAAGTATAACGATGCCGAGGCGGAATATCTCCAGGCGGAGGCGCTTAATGAACAGGCGATCAATACATGTATCGTTCTGGATGGAATTATGGTCAGAGCAAGCCAGCTGTGCGGTGTTCTTCAGATATTGGATCAGTTCTTTGTACAAGGTATTAAGAATATGTGTGATGTTATAGATAATATCGGAGATGATTACAGAATGTATAGTGTAGATGATAGGAAAGTGATTAGCGCGTGTGTTAGTTTTGCGATTACCATTAAATCAATAATCGACACAACGTTGCTTAATGCCGACGGTGAGCTTGAAAAGAAATCTATGGAGAGTCTTATGCGCGGACAAGAATATATTGCCAAGCTTGAGGCTATGTGAGGAGGGAGGTAAAATGTTAAATTTAGACAAGATACTTAATGTCCTTTCTGAACATAGTGGGGTGAGTTATTATTTTGGAGATGCAATTCCCCCTAAAAAGTTACAAAATGCCAAAACTCACATAGAAGTTCCAAGCGATGAACAGATTTACGCATTATATGATTTTACTATTTTCGGATCGGCAAAAGAAGGTGCTGTTTTTACAAACAAAGGTGTATACGTTCGTTATTTGTTTGAGAAATATAGCATTTCATATGAGAAACTCGGCA
>SVJA01000015.1 GCA_015069195.1 Oscillospiraceae bacterium
TACTTCTAGAGGATTTCCGCCGATAAACCAATTCGCCATATCTATAGAATGAATCGCCTGGTCAATGATAACACCGCCGCCTTCCTTGTCCCAAGTACCTTTCCAATCAGAATGACCGTAATAATCATCAGGTCTGTACCAAGTAAGAACAACTCTGCCGCTCAGAACTTTTCCGAGCTTACCTTCATCAAGTCTCTTTTTGAGGAGCTGGGACGGAGTATTATATCTGCACTGGAAAATTATACCGTACTGAAGACCTTTTTCTTCTGCAACTTTAACAGCATTTTCAGCATCTTCATAATCGATACTCATCGGTTTCTCTGAAAGAACATTTAAACCGTAATTAAAAGCGTCTATCGCAACTTTTGTATGCAGATAATGCGGCAAACATATATGGACCGCATCAAGCTCTTCTTTTTCAAACATCTCGATATAGTCGGTATAACCTTTTACACCGTACTTGCCCATCGCCCTTTGACAGACATCCGGCTTTATATCACAAACAGCAACAAGTTCAAGATTATCTATAGCTACGATAGAATCAAGATGCATAACAGAAATAGCACCGCAACCGATAACAGCGACTCTGTATATTTTAATATCACTCATTTTATTTCTCCAAAATCAATATTAAAAAGAATTTAAAATATCAATTACACATTCAAGTTCTTCAGGCTTTATGATGTCTGCATCAGCGCCGCTGAGAACACAATTTTTGAAATACTCAAGTTCGTCTGCATAAGCGTTTGTAGCAGGAAGATTTATAGTACCGCTCTCTTCTGCCGCACCGCCTGTAACGGAAATCGTCTGACCGTCATCTGTATATACTTTGAGTCCCTCATGCTCCATCGCAATAACAGCCTTTTCGAACTGGAATCTGAATCTCATTCCGAACGGATAGCATGAAGCATACCACGAAGCCTCACCGGTAAGGAAAAATCCGTCATACTCATATACAGCGTGAATATAGTCCTGATCGGGAAGTTTAGACCTATGAGTAATGGCTTTTTTCGGTTTTCCGAAAGCATATACCATATAATCAAGATCGTGAATATGCAAATCGTAAGGAGTAAGCCCGCTTCTCTTTTCGTCGCTCATCCAGTTGTCCCATGTCCATTTCGGGAAACCGCCGAGTCTGTACATAGAGCCTGACAAAAGTTTTCCGTAAGTCTCTTTTTCATAGACTTCTTTTACAAACTTGTACTCCGACCAGAAACGCAAGACATGTGCAACCATAAACTTCACACCGTACTTTTCGGCAGTTCCGTAAACGCGTGCAACATCTTCTCTATTCAGAGAAATAGGTTTCTCGCAAACAACATTTATACCCTTCTCCATAGCCATAACAGCATAATCTGCGTGGAGATATGTAGGAAGACATATATCAACTATATCAAGTTCTTCTTTTTCCAAAAGTTCTTTATAATCTGTATAGCAACGCTTACCCGGATATTTTGCCATCATCTCAGGACGCACATCACAGATAGCAACTAATTCACAATCCTCAAAACTCTCCCACGCGGGAACATGGACGCCGCTTATACCACCGCATCCTACAACAGCAACTTTTAACATATTTTTTACCTCCGAAAGTATTATCAACTAACAATTATTGTGATTTTAACATATACTGTAAATAAAAGCTATATAAAATTTAATTAAATTATAAAAAAGAAAGAAGGTGCGATACAAAAAATCACACCTTCTTACTCATTTACTTAACATTATCTTTTTCAAGAGCTGATAAGAATCACTTCAGAACTTTTACGAAAACCAAGATAGCTAAAACGATACCTACCAAAGCGTAGAGTCCTATAATCGATCCTAAAAGACTGAATATAATTCCGATAAGCGGAATCTTAGCCAACAAACCGATGATAACACCACAAACACACAATTGCAAGTAAGATATTCACTTATCCGAGTAAAAACACCCCGACTTTCCCATCACAGCCTTTGAACCTGACAGGGGAAACACATCTTTCATATTTTTCTAAAGATTTATACTTTTTTCTGTCCAATGGAGAGAAACAGTAGATTTCGGTTATGCTTCCGCCACTGACTATTTCTTCAGAAGTTTCAGCAATTTTCATACGATAAAAATCACTTATAATATCGTAATATTCGTCATCGGAATACATTTCAATAAATTTATCGTTACGAATCAAAAGAGGTAACCACTCAGGAGACGTTAAATCTTTTACACGCTCCAGAAACTCTTCATTAGAATTGACAAAATCAAAATACATTTCAATAAGATTTTCTTTCGAATATTTTTCAGAAATATAACTGTAAACAGGCTCCATATACTTCCACATAAACACAAACATCTTGACGAAACGAAGTTTTGTACGAAGTTCTGATTGATATTCAAGCAAGTGCGTAAACAATGTCGGATGCGCATCAATAACATCACGGCATTCTTCTATCGCAACATTACCGGTTATATCGGAATAATACTTCACAGGTTTCATATTTTCCTTATACTTCTCGGTCAGTTCAGTCCCGGGCAAAAACGTGCAAAGATGCGCCTGCAAATTAACGTTTTCAATTGTAATCAGTTCAGATATAAGCTTGAGGGTTTCGGATAAATCATCTTCTGTTTCATCCGGAAAACCGTATATAAACGAAGCTGTCACACCTATATTTTTCGACGCAATATACTCTATCATAGTCGCAGCACTATCAAGATTCAGATTTTTATTTATCAACTTCTGCATACGAGGAGAACCCGTTTCGATACCGATATAAATATTTTCCATTCCGGAATCTGCCATTATGTCTATAAGTTCTTTATCAATGCAGTCAAGTCTCGCACTGCACTTCCACTTTATACCAAACGGCAACTGTTTGATCAGTTTACAGGTTTCGATAACTTTTTCACGGTTAAGAGTAAACATATCATGTGCAAATACAAAATTATTCACACCAAACTTATCGTGAATGTATTTTATTTCTTCAACAATTCTCTTAGGACTTTTTAGTCTGTACTTTCTGCCCCACATTGTTTTTGTACTGCAATACGTACAAGCAAACGGACAACCCCTGCCGACATCAATCGGAAAATAACTGCCGTTTTCTTTTGCATCAATTTTCTTATAACGAAGCTTTGAATAATCAATCATCGGTATGCTGTCAAGGTCGCATATGAGCTCCGGTCTCGGATTTTTAATTACAGCGCCGTTTTGCCGGTATACAAGACCCGGAACATCATAATCAGGTCTGTTTTCAATTAATGACAAAAAGAGCGGATAAACGGTATTTTCGCCTTCACCGCAACACACAAAGTCCACAAACGAAACATTCTTTACGGTTTCTTCTGCAGTTATGTCAGATTGCGGACCTCCGAAAACAATATAAATATCAGGAAAATTCTCTTTTATGCGCTGTGCTAATTTCAGCACAATATGATATGTGTCACACCTTGTATAAAAAGAAACAATTTTAGGTCTGATTTCACCGATAGTTTTTAAGGCATTGCCAGTAAAGCCCTCGAAATCCGAAAGCTCTCCTATTCTGAAAAACTGCAATATTTCACAATCAATGCCCTTTTCACTCAAAATCGTGGCAAGCAAAAGCGTACCGACAGATTCGTCGGCAAGTTCACCATTTATATTCGGAGTTATAAAAACTACATCTGCCATTTTATCTCCAACAGTTTAACTCATTTCAAAAACTCAACATTACACTCAGTTTCGATTACTGAACCATCTTTGCCTTTTATAACGATTGTATTAACATCCTTCTTTTCGATAGAAGCCACACCTTGATAATCTGCAGGAATCTTTACAACGCCACATATCAGTTTATAAGTACGCTTTGAACCGTCAAATTCGTGGTACATCGGATAGCCCTGCATAGTGAGAGGATTGTTCTCCAACGTATCCGACAAACCGTAGAAGAAATAGTTAGTACCGGCACCGATTTCAAGACAGCCGTTTACTCGACTATCCCACTTAGGATAATGACGACCGCAGTAAGATGTCCAGATCATAGAATTTGAAAGTTGTTTCGGATTTTTAAGCTGATAGTACAAATATCCTTCCGACGGCACACTCATTGTCGCCCAGTCAAACTCGTGGCTATGATCAAATACATACATATAAATATCATCAAATCCCTTTATAAAAGGATGTCTTTTAAGGTTAACATTCGTGCCGTATACGGTCGGAACAGAAGTCTCATCTGTAACTTCATAATCTTTAACAAGAGAGCAATAACCGCCGTTTTCAGGCTTATCAATGTGATCCGGTGCCGTAAGACACATTTTATACTCTGATTGATCTAAAATAGCGTTTCCGATTTCATTCGGTATCTGTAAAGTGGGATGATAACCCACAGGATAATTACCGACAGCACCCTCAACAGTATTTTCAACATAAAGTGCCGTCTGACCTTTTTTAACGGTAACACTCTGCTCAAATGTCGCATTTTCTTCCGGAACAAAAATTGAAGTCTTTAAATAATTTACGGTATCTGAACATTTCTCGTCAACCAACTTCCACTCCCTCGCCGGAACAAATCCGTGACACGGACGGTTTACATCTCCCTGTACATCTGACATACCAAAAGGAAAACAGAAGAAAATACCGCGAAGTACATAATCGCAAGTACCTTTAATCGCACTGCAATCCTCGTTCCACCAAGGAGCAACAAAGAACGGATTTACAATTTTACCGCCTACATCAAATTCAGCGGTAATGTGTCCGCCGTCTACAGAAATCATCGCATTTGTCTTATCACTTTCCAATGCAAAACTTTCTCTTCCGAAATATTCCTGAGTTTTCATAAAAATACCCGCTTTCTTTTATCTTCGACAAAAAATCACTCAATATGGCTTAATATAAGCAAAACACCGCTGATAACGGTTGCAATTACGATCAGAATACCGCAAATACAATTCAAAACGACAGCAAGCTCCGTCGGTTCAGCGTCTTTCACAGTAAAACGATGTGCAAATTTCCAAGCTTTTTCCGGCTTGAATGTCACCCACAATCCTACACCTAATGCAAGAACGTGAATAATAATCTGAATAACAAACTTCATAAATTTTCTCCAAAAACAAAATACAACTAAAACATTAGTTGTATTTTATCACAGTTAAAATTTTTTTGCACTATGTTTTATATCTTCACCCTCATAAGCCCATGCTTATTACAATAAATATACAAATAGCCGCTACCTCGGGGATTTATTCGGGTTTCAGGATTACCCTCCGGATATAGCTTTATAAACTGAATCCGGTCGAGTGTCACATACGCAACAAATGAAATATAATGTTCTTTAGTCATATCGTGGTTAACAGTGATGAATTTTTCGTCTTCCATATTTTCAATTATAATCTGATGATGTTCGTCCGGCTCTTCTGCATCGAGCGGCGGCAAAGTAATTCCGCAACAGCTTATAACAGTCTCACCCATCGAATGAATAACATTACCGCACACAGGACAGACATAAAATTTCGACCGAATCATATTTGAAGATATATTTTTATTTGACACAGGATTTCCCGACATAAGCTCTACGACAGAAACACCGAGTGCTTTTGCAAGCGATTCTATCAATGTAATATCAGGCAAACCTTTTGCTGTTTCCCACTTTGATACAGCCTTACTGCTGACACCTATCTTTTCAGCAAGTTCTGCTTGCGTAATTCCCTTTTCTTCACGAAGTTTCTTTATTGTCGTTCCGGTTATGTAATTATCCATAGAAATCTCTCCCTTCGGGAAATATTATAAATACCAACGCCGGATGATGCAATCCACCCTACGTTGGTATGACAATTTCCATATAATTATATTAAATTATTTTATTCCAAACTTACCTTAGACAAAATATCCCGATAGCAATTAGGCTCCTTGTCGTGTTTTAAATAGTAGCGTTCCCCATCGACCGTTGCCACATCCATGCCCTTTTTAACAACAGTTCCGTCAGCATATTCAATCTCGACTTTAATGGTATTAGTACCGGGCGGAATCATCTCAGAAGCTTTTTCATCAATTACAAAAGTTCCAAGCCAATTTTTAATTTCCTGCATATTTTCACTCGGGACATCACTACCTTTGCTCGCACCATAATACGCATAGAAAGTAATTCTGGTAATATCCGCCATATTAAAGAATGATTTCTGTGCTATCGGTTTTTCAGTAGCCGCACTTACCGTTTTTTCAGTTGCTTCCGGAGTCGACGGCGTAGGGCTTTCCGTCGGCGTACTCGTAGGGCTTTCCATTACCAATACAGTATCAGTTTTGTCAGGAATTGAAGTTACCGATGTATTGCCGGCGACATCATCACCGTGCTTGCAAGAAGATAAGCAAAACAACATCAATATGCAGAGAATTAATGTGAATCTCTTTTTAAACATCTGCGCTCGCTCCTTTACCGCAATACACTTTTATCGCTTCACTGATAAAATCAGCAGTGCCTATTAAATGCTTGTCAATGGTCTTCCTAAATCTTTCATCAGCGACATACATCTGCCCAAGACCTGCTAAAATTTCATTCGTGCAAAGATAGTAATTCTCGGTTATGTGGTTCTGTAATCTTTTAACGAGGTTTTGCGCCTCATCAGAATCCGGTGTTGCACCGTTTTTCATACACACAGAAAACTCAGCCATAATGTCATTCATTTCACCGGCAAGATCATTCCACTTATCTTTTGAATATCCCTTAGTTTTTTCCGAATGTTCCTTGTATGCGTCAGTATTGCCCCACTTTTCTTGTGCCTCGGCTTTGTATTTTTCAAATTCGCTGTTATCAAATGCGCTCATAATATTTTCTCCTTTCACAGCATCATCAATTACAGAAATCAACCGTTCCAAACGTTCTTTTTTGAGGGTAAGCAAATGTTTCTGATCTTTGAGAGCCTTATTTTTGTTGTAACTCGGAGAGGATAAAATATCACGAATAGTCTTTAATGAAAAATCAAGTTCACGGTAAAACAAAATCTCCTGCATACAAAGAATTGAATCATCGTCATAATAACGATAACCTGAATACAAATCAACCTCAGCAGGTTTCAACAGACCTATCTCATCATAATAATGAAGTGTGCGCACACTAACACCGATAAAGTCTGCAAATTCTTTAATTTGCATTTTCATTTTATCACCTCACAAATCAGAGTTTACACTATGACGTTACGTGAGTGTCAAGTCATTCATTTACAATCGTAAAAATTTTAGTTTTTTTACCCTTTACCTTCTCTATAAAATCTTCAACATCACAGACAGGCTGATCGGTACAAATGCCGGCCAACTGCTTTTGCCTTGAACCAATATGATTATCAGTACCGGCAAATTCTAAAAATCCGTAATGTTCAGCATACAGCTTAGCCATACGATTCTGAGATTCAGTACGGCAAGCATTCTCAATTTCAACACCGTGAATATGACATGGAAATAGTCTGATATGGTCAATATAAGCAGCCTCACGGAACGGATGTGCCTGAATTATAAGAGCTCCGCTATCTGCCATTAATGTGAGTTCATCATTTTTTTCATATCCATAATCTCGGGATGATCAAGATACCAATCCTTATCAAGTCCGTAAATCAAAAAGTCAGTGCCTTTGTAGGAAATTTCTTGTCCGCAAAAAACTTTTATTCCAATCTATTTACTTAATTTGAGAGCTTTTTCGTAGTCCGAAAAGTAAAATTCAATCTTCTCTTCATAAGGTCTGTCATATTCAATATCAATATTTCCGTCAAGAAAATGGTTTGTAATAAAAACGCCGTCATAACCAAGTTTTTTGTAGAACTCTAAACATTCTTTAACGTCTGCATTTGCGCAACGGCTTACAGGAAAAGTATGTAAATGTGTTTCATATTTGTACATTTAATCACCCCAAGTTGTTCAAATCCGGTGCTTCAATAAAATGTTTCGCTTTACACAGCAAACCATCATCATCGGAGGAATATAAAAACGATATCAGTAAATATGTCAAAAAACCCCAGAAAACACCGGCAAAAATATCGGATGAAGCATATCCTACGCCAAATGTTATTAACAAGACTATAATCGCACAAATATTTATATCAAATATCGCAACTCCTCTGAAATTGTCTTTACCGTCCAAATATCCAAATCCTGCAACTGAATGCTTTGCGTACTGAATTGCCATGCCTTTGCTGTTTGTAACTTCTTTTTGAATAGGAGTGTTTAACACAAAAAATCCGGCTTTGTTTACTTTGGCGCGGAACGTAAAACCGTTTTCATCAATTAAATAATTACCTTTCACAGCATGATCAAATGCAAAAAGCTTCATTTATTGCACCTTCTTGGTTCAGAATACTTTTGACTAAATTATATCACTTAAGAATACTTTTTGCAAAAAATCCCACGGACTTTTCCGAGGGGACAAATATGTTTATTCAGTTATGAAACTTTAATAATTTCATATCCTTAATTGCAGCCTGTGGTGCTATCAGCAAAAGAGGGAAATTACTGTTCAAGCTTTGAAGCATATTCTTTCAACGCCTGATTGATTTCTTCTTCGTTTTCGTAGAATACATCATCACATTGTTCTAATGTTTCTTCTGCTTTTTCATCGCCCTCTTTTTCTTCCAAGACAAGATATGCCTTGTATGCTCTCTTTAAGTTTGAGTTTAACTTTTCAGATAATATCTGTTCCAATGCAGACATCTCTTTTTGCAAATCACCTGTATTTTCAACATTAGTAAAATATTGGTCGTGTCCGCCGTTGTTAACTTGGCTTTGATACTCCATAAGTTCGGAAAAAGGAGAATCTACTTTTCCCTCTACCCATAAATCCCACATCTTATTCCATCTTAATTGCTCTTCGGTTAACTCAACTTTCTTTTTCTTAAAAATATCGAACAACCCCATAAAATCACCTCTTAAATTCATTATAACAATAGTCAAAACAATTTCAACAGAATATACAAAAATCCCCACCGATTGCTCGGTGGGGAAAAAATTGTTTTATAAAATCAGCAATTACTTGCTTTCCTTGATAGCAGCCTGTGCAGCAGCGAGTCTTGCGATCGGAACACGGAAAGGTGAACATGATACGTAGTCAAGACCAATCTTGTGGCAGAACTCTACTGATACAGGGTCGCCGCCGTGCTCACCACAGATACCGCAGTGGATAGAAGGACGAGCCTTTTTACCGAGAGTAACAGCCATATCCATAAGCTTACCAACACCGTTCTGGTCGAGTTTAGCAAACGGATCGTTCTCGTAGATTTTGCTGTCATAGTATGCAGAGAGGAACTTACCTGCATCGTCACGGCTGAAACCGAAGGTCATCTGTGTAAGGTCGTTTGTACCGAAGCAGAAGAACTCAGCCTCTTTAGCGATTTCGTCAGCTGTCAAGCATGCACGAGGAATTTCCATCATAGTACCAACTTCGTACTTGAGCTCAACACCTGCAGCAGCGATCTCAGCGTCAGCTGTAGCTACAACAACGTCCTTAACGAACTTCATTTCTTTAACTTCGCCTGTAAGAGGAATCATGATCTCAGGAACGAGGTTCCAATCAGGATGTGCCTTCTTAACATTTATAGCAGCGCGGATAACAGCAGCTGTCTGCATCTTAGCAATCTCAGGATATGTTACTGCAAGACGGCATCCTCTGTGACCCATCATCGGGTTGAACTCGTGGAGAGATGAGATGATGTTCTTGATGTCAGCAACTGTTTTGCCCTGAGCTGCAGCGAGAGCTGCGATGTCAGCTTCCTCTGTAGGAACGAACTCGTGAAGCGGCGGGTCGAGGAAACGGATACAAACCGGATTGCCCTCAAGTGCCTCGTAAAGCTTCTCGAAGTCTCCCTGCTGATAAGGAAGAATCTTTGCAAGAGCAGCTTCTCTTGCTTCAACTGTGTCAGAACAGATCATTTCACGGAAAGCAGCGATTCTCTCAGCCTCGAAGAACATATGCTCTGTACGGCAGAGACCGATACCTTCAGCACCGAGCTCACGAGCTTTCTTAGCGTCAGCCGGAGTATCAGCGTTTGTACGAACTTTAAGTGTTCTGAACTCATCAGCCCACTCCATGATACGGCCGAACTCGCCTGCGATTTCAGCGTCAACTGTGGGGATGATACCATCGTAGATATTACCTGTAGAACCGTCGATTGAGATGTAATCGCCTTCTACGTATGTCTTACCTGCGAGTGTGAATTTCTTATTTTCTTCGTCCATGATGATTTCACCGCATCCTGATACGCAGCATGTACCCATACCACGTGCAACAACTGCAGCGTGTGATGTCATACCGCCACGAACTGTGAGGATACCCTGTGAAGCCTTCATACCTGTGATATCTTCAGGTGAAGTTTCGAGACGAACGAGAACTACCTTCTCGCCTCTTGCATTCCAAGCTTCTGCGTCTTCAGCTGTGAATACAACTTTACCGCAAGCAGCACCCGGAGATGCACCAAGACCTCTGCCTGCCGGTGTAGCAGCCTTGAGAGCCTTTGTATCAAACTGAGGATGGAGAAGTGTATCAAGGTTACGGGGATCGATCATAGCAACAGCCTGCTTCTTGTCGATCATACCCTCGTCAACGAGGTCACAAGCGATCTTGAGAGCAGCCTTAGCAGTTCTCTTACCGTTACGTGTCTGGAGCATATAGAGCTTACCAGCCTGGATTGTGAACTCCATATCCTGCATATCTCTGTAGTGATCTTCGAGAATAGCGCAAACTTTGTTGAACTCTTCGAAAGCAGCCGGGAATTTCTCAGCCATTTCTGCGATCGGCATAGGTGTACGAACACCGGCAACAACGTCCTCGCCCTGTGCGTTTACAAGGAACTCACCCATAAGTCCGGGCTCACCTGTAGCAGGGTCACGAGTAAATGCAACACCTGTACCGCAATCATCACCCATGTTACCGAATGCCATCATCTGTACGTTAACAGCTGTACCCCATGAATAAGGAATATCGTTGTCACGACGGTAAACGTTAGCACGCGGGTTGTCCCATGAACGGAAAACGGCTTCAACAGCACCCATAAGCTGCTCCTTAGGATCAGACGGGAAGTCTTTACCTATTTTAGCTTTGTATTCAGCCTTGAACTGGCCTGCGAGTGTCTTAAGATCTTCAGCTGTAAGCTCGATATCCTGTGTAACACCCTTCTCTTCTTTCATAGCGTCGATGAGCTGCTCGAAGTATTTCTTACCAACTTCCATAACAACGTCGGAATACATCTGGATAAATCTTCTGTAGCAGTCCCATGCCCAACGGGGGTTGCCTGATTTAGCTGACATAACTTCTACAACTTCTTCGTTAAGACCGAGGTTGAGGATTGTATCCATCATACCCGGCATAGAAGCACGAGCACCTGAACGAACAGATACGAGAAGCGGATTCTCTTTGTCACCGAATTTCATACCGGTGATCTCTTCCAACTTGTCGATATACTCCATAATTTCTGCCTGGATCTCATCGTTGATCTTTCTGCCGTCCTCATAGTACTGTGTACAAGCTTCTGTTGTAACAGTGAATCCCTGAGGAACGGGAAGTCCGAGACCTGTCATTTCAGCAAGGTTAGCACCCTTACCGCCGAGGAGCTCACGCATCTTTGCGTTACCCTCTTTGAACAAATAAACATACTTGTGGCTCATTTGCAATAAAACCTCCTAGATTTATTTAATATATATTTAGCTATATTACATTGATATATAATATACTAATTGACATTAATAGGCAAGCCTTTCGGCCAACCAATTTTTAAGTTCTGCAATCGGAACTCTTACCTGCTCCATAGAATCTCTGTGACGGATGGTAACAGCCTTGTCCTCAACAGACTCAAAATCGTAGGTAATACAGAACGGTGTACCGATTTCATCCTGACGTCTGTATCTCTTACCGATACTGCCGGCATCGTCGTACTCACACTGGAAATACTTGCTGAGTTCGTCATATACCTCGCCTGCCTGCTCTGCAAGTTTCTTAGAAAGCGGAAGGACAGCAGCCTTTATAGGCGCAAGTGCGGGATGGAAGCGAAGCACTGTACGTACATCACCCTCGCTTACTTCTTCTTCGTCATAAGCTTCACAAAGGAATGCAAGAGTTACACGGTCAGCACCGAGTGACGGCTCGATAACATAAGGAATGTACTTTTCGTTTGTAACAGGATCGAAATAGTTCATATCCTCTTTAGCATGTTCCATATGCTGTTTGAGGTCGTAATCGGTTCTGTCAGCTACGCCCCAGAGTTCGCCCCAGCCAAACGGGAAAAGGAACTCAAAGTCAGTAGTCGCTTTGCTGTAGAAAGCAAGCTCTTCTTGTGAGTGATCACGAAGTCTCAAGTGCTCATCCGGAATACCGAGACCCAAAAGCCACTGATGACAGTATTCTCTCCAGTAAGCAAACCATTCAAGGTCAGTACCGGGTTTACAGAAGAACTCGAGCTCCATCTGCTCAAACTCTCTTGTTCTGAAAGTAAAGTTACCGGGTGTAATCTCGTTACGGAATGATTTACCTACCTGACAAACACCGAAAGGAACTTTTCTTCTGGTTGTACGCTGAACATTTTTGAAGTTAACAAAAATACCCTGTGCAGTTTCAGGTCTGAGATAAATCTCTGCCTGTGAATCCTCTGTAACACCCTGGAAAGTTTTGAACATCATATTGAACTTTCTGATGTCAGTAAAATCAGACTTTCCGCAGTAAGGACATACAACGCCTTTTTCTTTGATATAAGCAGTAAGCTGCTCATTCGTGAAACCGTCAACGGCAATATCAATGCCGTTTTCTTTGTTCCAGTCTTCTATAATCTTGTCTGCACGGTATCTGGATTTACATGACTTACAGTCGATAAGCGGGTCATTGAAACCGCCTACGTGACCGGAAGCAACCCAAACCTGGGGATTCATAAGAATCGCACAGTCAACGCCTACGTTGTACTTGTTTTCCTGAACGAATTTCTTCCACCATGCTTTTTTTACGTTATTTTTAAGTTCTACTCCGAGCGGGCCGTAATCCCATGAGTTAGCAAGACCGCCGTAAATCTCAGAGCCGGCATATACGAAACCTCTGTTTTTAGCAAGGGCAACGATGCGCTCCATAGTTTTTTCAACTGCCATAATTTTTCCTCCCGAAAAATAAGCTATATTTTGTATTGCGAAATGATCTGAATTATTTCAAACCGTCTTTTGTGCGTTCGTATGAAACTTTATCGTTGTAAATTTCGTGAATTGCAATGGATACAGGCTTTGTGCAGTTGCTCTCAGTTCTGTTTACCGAGCCTGCGGTAAGCTGTCTTGCTCTTTTTGCCACTTCAATAACCAAAGTGTATCTGCTGTCAACCTTATCAAGAAGGTCTGCGATAGCAGGATAAATCATACTTGTTGAACTTATATTCTGATTAGCTTTTTCCATAATCTTTCTCCTCAATCTATTTTAAACATTTTTAAACTTTATCAAGCAGGTCGGGGTTTCTGTTTACCCTCAAAAATTCTGCATTAAGTATATTTTCCAGATCATCAACAGCTTTTTCCAGGTCATTATTTATAACAACATAGTCATAATCGTAATACTTGGAAAGTTCTGACTGAACCGCAAATCTGATACGTTCTTCTATTTCGTCAAGACCCTCACGATTTCTGTCGGTAAGTCTCTGTCTCAGAACCTCAACCGACGGCGGCATAATGAATACTGTCACCACATCGTTTTTCAGGCTCTCTTTGAGCGCCATAGCACCCGGAACCGTAATATCAAGAGCAATACTCTTTCCGATATTTATCGCATCCATAAGAACCGATTTGAGCGTTCCGTAGCGATTACCCGAATATGTGTCATATTCAAGAACATCACCGATTTTTATCAGTTCATCAAACTCTTCATTTGTTTTGAAGAAGTAATGAACACCTTCGATTTCGCCGTCTCTCTTATCTCTGGTAGTAGCGGAAACAGAATAACCGATTTTATCTTTGTTACGATCTATCAATGCATTAAGCAAAGTACCTTTGCCGACACCTGACGGACCGGATATTACAAATACAACACCTCTACTCATCGCCATCCTCCTCATCGACAACATTTCTCATATCCTCGCTTGTGTATCTTCCGGATAATGTTTCGGGATGCATAGAAGATAAAATCACATGATCGCTGTCCGTAATAATGACAGCCCTTGTCCTTCTGCCGCAAGTGGCATCTATGCACACCGAGCGATCTTTACTCTCCTGAACCAAACGCTTAACGGGAGCGGAGTCCGGACTCACAATGGCAACAATCCTGTTTGCCATAACGAAGTTTCCGTAGCCGATATTCAAAATTTTAGAACTATTAGAAGCCATAAAATAAACTCTCCTGTTTTACTCTATATTCTGAATCTGCTCTCTGAGTTTTTCAATCTCGCCTTTTATTGCAATGACATTTGTAACAAGTTCGGAATCATTGGCCTTTGAACCCATGGTGTTTACCTCGCGGTTCATTTCCTGGATAAGGAAGTCAACCTTTCGACCTATCTCAATATCGCTGTCCATATATTTTCTGAACTCTGCTATATGACTTTCGAAACGTGTAATCTCTTCGTCAATGCAGCATTTATCCGCAAAATACGCAACCTCTGCTGCAAGTCTTTGGGGGTCCACCATCGAAGTAGACTCAAGCACCTCGGTAATACGAGCCGTAAGTTTCTTACGATACTCTTCGGGAACAAGACCTGCACGATTTTTTATATTTTCAAAATAACCGACGATGTTATCAAGTATCTCGTGGAAATTTGAATATATGTTACGTCCTTCTCTGGCACGCATATCACAAAGTTTTTCAACCGCTTCGTCAACTGCCGGCACAAGCATTTCCCAAAGCTCGTCCTCTGTATACTCTTTTTGCTGAATAGTGAAAAGCTCCGGAATTCTGAAAAGGTCGGATGTAGAAACATTATTTTTTATTCCGAACTCAGATGCCATATCATTAAGAGCCGTGATATAAGCAGCAGCAAGACCTCTGTCTGCGGTAACTACTTTTTCAGAGTCAACGGAAGGTTTGAAATTTATAAAAACATCAAGCTTTCCTCTCTTAACATATTTCTGAATCTCTTTCTTCACCCTATCCTCAAGACAGAAAATATCTCGCGGCATACGGACGGATATATCAATATAGCGGTGATTAACAGATTTCATTTCGACAGTATATGTACCGCCTGCGGTATCACTAACACCTCTGCCGAAGCCTGTCATACTTTTTATCATAAAAATAAACCCTCTGTGATTATTCTATACAGTGAGGCAAAGTACTTCACCATATATCCGAATAAGTATATCACAGAAGGAAAATTTTTCAAGTTTAAAACTCATTTTTTTCAGCTATATTTTTAGTTTTTTTAAATTTAATTACAAAAAAGATTGCAATACCGATTATAACCAATCCGAGAACTATCCAAAGTGAATAACCGGACAGAAAATTAAATATAATCTTGCCTTTTGTAGCGGTATTATCCGCAACACTGAAAGATTTCTCAGAATCGGGAATCACAAGCGGTATAAAAGTTTTATTCAAAGTAACGCTCTCGCATTTATCGGATTTCACACCGTATTGAGCAAGAAAAACATTTAGTTTTTCTGCCGTTTTCGGCATACTGTCAAGATTGTCAAAAGTCAGTTCAACAGAGCTTTTATCACTCAGATCAAAAGAATAAAACGGCTCTGACCCAAGTGAATTTCCGTCCTTATCGGCCCAATAAAGAAGTACCGAATACCCGTCATTCACCGAGCATGACTCCGGCAACGCAAACTTCAAATCTTTGTTATCTTTTGAAAGAGTTATATTTTCAACTTTCGGTATATCGGAAGCGAGCGGCAAGTCCACAATTTTGAAGTTACACCTTGCAACTTCATTAAATGAATCAGATGTCATAAAAACAAGCGAATACTCACCCATCGGCAAATTTGTACCGTCTGGCTTCACGGTTTTAAGCGAATAGCTGCCTTTTGCAACAGCATCGGTCATAGGCGCAACATCTCCGCTTTTTCCTGTTCCGAGGTAAAGCCAGATACCTAAATTGTTATCACGATAGGATTTCACATCGCTTTTGCAGATACCTACCCAATCGGCAGCACTTTTACTTCCGGAAAATTCAAACTCAACGTCACCGCCGACAAAACAGCTTGCTTTCACAGTCTTTATTGAGTACCCTTCTGCAGCACCGGAAGTTACTCCTAGCAACGCGCCAAAGCATATTATCAATGCAATAAATATAATACTTTTTTTTATAAAATCTCTTCGGAAGTTTTTCATATAATCACCAATCACAGTATACTAAAAACTATTAAAATATCAACAATTTTCGCTTTGAGCAGCCGAATAGACCGTCATTCCGACGCCGTAATCCTTAATCAGTATATCTTTCGGAAGGCGTGAAAATTTTAAAGAAACATAATAATCACCGACAGCACCTGAAATATTTTGCATTTGAACGATATAAATAATCCAAAACCAATCCTCCGGAACAAGCACATTAACTACAGCCAAAACCACGCCCCACAAAACAACAGGCGCCAAGGCAATAAAAATATAACTTTTCTTATCATAGTAGTCATCACTTCCTGCAAAAGCATACAGACCTTTAAAACCGTATCTGACTTTCTTTGTTCCGCAAATTTTCATAGCAATACCGTGCACCAATTCGTGAAGAATTATGTAAATTACAAGCAATCCCATAGTCGCGGCAATTTTTATCAACATCGATGCAATCCCCTGCCCAGGATCAAACATCGTACCTAACGGCACTATGAAAAACGTTGCAGGTAATAACATCGCAACGCATATCACTACTGCAGCAATATTTACACCCCACAACAATTTCTTATTCTTTTCAAGATTAACCGATAAAATCTCTTTATAATTCTCAGGTAAATTTTGTACTGCTTTCATTTCAACCTCAAAAATATATTCATTTACATCTACGTTCAACTACCAACTTAAATACAAAACACATATATTGCTCCGACCAAACCAAGCTCAAACAGAACAATTCCTACAATCGAATAAATTTTGACAAACTTAGAAGAGTTCAAAAATCTAAGTATAACCGAACAAACTATACCCACGAAAGATAATACAAACAATATAATACCATGCCACATTCCGAGCATAAAAAAGTCAATACCGTCTGACGCCGGATTATCTTGGACGGAGTTATAATATGTTGTGAAATCCTCTGCAAAAATCACATAAAATACAACGCACAAAACCGTTGCAATAATAAGTAGAATTCTTATCACAGGCAAAAACTTCTTCATCAGAATTCCCCTACTCATCAAATTCTCTCCCAAAGTCGTAACATTCACCGTTCAGAGCAATTTTCGTAAAAAAAGTTTTTTCTTCCTTGCGCCGGTTATTATATCATATCAAATCATTGGTGTATATTTATTTCATTGATGGTGAACTACTTTAGTTTTTAACTGATATCAACTTTCAGAATAAAACTCTTTTTGTAAAACTACGGAACCAAGGCAACCGCCGCCGCCGTCACCGGTCAACTTCAACTCGACAACTTCCCAGCCATTATCAAGATAATTCGTATTAATACTTTCATAACTATTATTATGCCATGCATTGAAAACCGCAATTTTTTGTCTGACTTGCGACGTTCCTCTCAACAAATAATCAATACTTACATTGAAAACATCTGCGAGTTGAGGAAGTAACGTTATATCCGGATAGCCGGTACCGGTTTCCCATTTGCTCACCGCGCGGTCAGTTACACCCAATTTTTCAGCAAGTTCAATTTGTGTAAGTTTGTTAGTATTTCTAAGCTCAGCAATTCTTGTGCCTACATTTAATTCATTCATAATTCTCGCCCTGCCTTTCTGCTTTTATTAAATCATATCAGCAATTATATAGCAACACACGGATATTTGAGTAAAACATATAAAGTTTCACATTCAACTCAACGCTTGGTAGATTTTGACACCGATTGAACCGTTATCGGTTCTGTGTCCGCTTCGTAACAATAATGCAAAATGCAACGGCATCGTGTCAAAAATGACACGATGCCGTTGCATTTTGTATGCTGGTGACCGGACTTGAACCGGTACGGAGTTGCCCCCGAGGGATTTTAAGTCCCTTGTGTCTGCCGATTTCACCACACCAGCACAGACAACGTATGCAATTATAACAATCGAGAAGGTAACTGTCAAACATTAAAATCACATAAATTCCGGCTTTGATGTAAACACATCCGGAACCCCATACTCTTTAAGTATGCCGCAAAGATCAATCTTGTATGACCATAATGTTTGAAATTTATATTTAAATTTACGATTTGTTTTATTACTGCCGTATTTGCCGTCACCTATCACAGGATGACCCAAATGAGAAAATTGAGCACGTATCTGGTGAGTTCTGCCGGTTATCAGTTCTGCTTCTATAAGAGTAATATTTTTCTGAGAATCGTACTCTATAGTTTTATACCGCGTCGAAATAGGTTTGCAAAATTTACGATTGGTGTCGTATATATACACACGGCTTTGCTTAGCATCTTTGAAATGATAAGCATCAATACGTTGCATTTTGCCTTTCGGAGCTTTTGACTGCAACATTCCGTCTACATAAAAACGATAAGTTTTTTTGATTCGTTTTTCTTTTATAGCATCGGTTATAAGCTTCTCTGTTCCGGGATTTTTTGCAATCAAAACAAGACCGCCTGTATTGCGATCAAGACGATGACAAAGCCTGCACGAATTGCCGTACTCAGACTGAACAAGTTCTATAAGGCAGGTACTGTCTTTAGCATCAGGTTCTGTCGGAATACCTTGCGACTTTGATACAACCAACAAATTTTCATCATTATATATTTCTTTGAAATACTGCATAGTTCCCCTTCGATAGTAAAATCCGCGGCGTCATTTGTACAACGCCGCGGACACATAATCAAATCAAAAAGCTGTGATTATTCTTTCTCGAAACCGATCTTCTTAAAGTCTTCGATCATCTCTTCGAACTGTGCATAGTATGTATCATACTTGTCAGCTTTAGCTTCGTAAGATACTACATAGAAGTTTGTACCTTCTGTGAGAAGATTCCAAACACCCTTGCACTGATCGCCTTCTTCGTCGATAAATGTGAATGTAACCTGATTCCAGTTCATCTTGTTGTAGATTTTAACCTGCTTCTCATCCTGGTTGTACTCTTCTCTGGGAGTTACATAGTTTATCTTATTGAAGAAAATCTTGCTCTTCTCATCCATAGCCTTGTCAGCGAAGTCAGCAGAAGAGTTTGTCATAGAAACGTCTTTAACATTCCAGTTACAGAAAATGTTGTAGTAAACGCCCTCAGTCTCAGCAGTAGGCTTAAGCTGAAGTGCAAGACCCTGATCTGCATACTCTTCTACAAGCTTACCCTCATCATTTTTGAGTGAAACTGCCCATGTATCAGAATAACCCTGTCTGAAGTAATAGCTCTTACTCTCATACTGATTCGGGAGTTTGTCACGGTTTACCTCTGTCTCTTTTTCCTCACAAGCTGCAAAGCCCATAAGAGAACAAACAATCAAAAGAATGGCAACAACTGCTTTTATAGTTTTTTTGATCTTCACAATAAATACCTCCAATAGTGTATATTTGCTTTAAATATAATACCAATAAAATTTTTAAGCGTCAATATCTAAATCTTATAAAAACACTTTTCACATACAAAAATTATCTGTATCGATGATTGAAATCGTTATTCATATCTCGATGCATAGAAGTTGCAGAATATCCGCTCTCGGCAAGATTTGCTTTAAGTGCCTCTGTAAGCGCAACACTTCTGTGACGTCCTCCCGTACATCCTATTCCGACAACGAGCACATCTTTTCCCTCTTTTTCATAGTGAGGCAATAGAAATTTAAGCATCGATGTGAGTTTTTTCATGAATTGCTGTGTTTCTTTCATTGAAAAAACATAGTCACGCACCGCTTCGTCCAGACCTGTCAGATTTTTAAGCTCCGGTACATAATACGGATTCGGCAAAAATCTTACATCAAATACAAGATCACAAAGTGTAGGTATACCGTGTTTGAAACCGAATGACATACACTCTACTTTTATGCCTTTTTGCTTATTTCCTTTGCCGAAAAGCTTTGTTATTTCACGTTTAAGATCCCAAATCGAATAATTAGATGTATCTATAACGTAATCGGCATAATCTTTTAATTCTCCGATGTACTCTCTCTCGATGGCAACTGCTTTTGCATTGTCAGTATCGTCATCAGCAATAGGATGACGCCTTTTATGTTCTTTGTATCTGTTCAGAATCACAGCATCCGAACATTCCATAAAAAGCATTGAAAATTTTATATCTTTGTTCGCTTTCAACTTTCTTATAACATCTTCTGTATTATGAAGAAATTCGCGATTTCTGATATCGGTAACAAAAGCTATACGATTATGACATGTTTCACTCTCGTTAAAAAGTTCGTATATCTTCGGCAACAAAACTATCGGTATATTGTCCATACAAAAGTAACCTATATCTTCCAAAAACTTTATCGCCTGGCTCTTTCCGCCGCCGGAAATGCCTGTAACCAAGAGTATCTCCATATATCTTATCCTCGCAATTTACATTATAAATTTATATCTTCTCCGACCAACTTAACCTCAAGTTCAAGCATAACGCCGAATTTTTCAAAAACCGTTTTACGCACATGACGTATTACGGAAAGCACTTCCTCGCAGGTTGCTCCTCCGTAATTTACAACAAATCCGGCATGTTTTTCTGAGACAGCCGCTTTGCCGACCGTATAACCCTTAAGACCGCAATCCTCTATAAGTTTGCCTGCAAACATACCTTGGGGTCGCTTAAAAGTACTTCCGGCACTACCAAACTCTAACGGTTGTTTGTCTTTGCGTCGCTTGTTCAGATCTGCCATCAAGGAGCTTATATCATCACGAGACTCAGTCTTATGTAACTTAAACCATGCACCTGTAATGACGCTCTCCAGCGACTGATAAGCACTTGTTCTGTAGCCGAACCCCTGTGCATCGCCCTCAATCTTTAATACCTCGCCGGTATATGTTAAAAGCTCACCTGCAACAGCAATATCCTTAAGTTCACCGCCATATGCTCCGGCATTCATAAGCATCGCACCGCCTACCGTACCCGGAATTCCGGATGCAAACTCAAAACCTGCCAAACAGTTATTAAGGGCAACTGAAGCAACCATCGCAAGACTCGCACCGCTCTGTGCATAAATAACGTTATCTTCAGAAATTGAAATTTTGCTGAAATTCTTTCCGATTTTTATCACTACTCCTCTGATTCCTTTGTCGGATACCAGAAGATTGCTTCCGTTACCTATTACAGTGAAGGGTATATCATTTTCACGGCAAATACTTATGATTTTCGTAATCTCATCGGGCGCAGACGGAAGAACCAATGCATCTGCCGCACCACCGATTTTAAAAGAAGTATGACGCGACATAGGTTCGTCAATCAGTATTCTGTCGGAAGTTACAATATCCGAAATCAATTTTATTATACGATCTTCTAACAAATTTACCGTACTCCTTTCAAAATAATCAAAAATCCATTATGCATTGCTGTCGTTTGGACTATATCACCAAAAACAGTATCAACAGTACAACTGCACCGACAATTATACCTACACCGATACGCTTATATATCGTGAGTTCTTCCCACTTAGGATATTCATCTTTATCTTTATGCTTTATTATGTGCCATATTTCCTCTGCATACAGAATAAACAAAGCACCGACAACACCTGTCATAAATACTACTACAGCCTGCCAGAAAGCAAGTAAATCCTCTTTTCCGAATATCATCGTGATGAAGAAATTCTTGGTATACAAGTCATACGGTCTATCTACGACACCGTCGTCTTCGGCAGTAGGAAGAAGAGTCTCCTTAACATTGGCATTGTCACGATTTGTACCGGAAATGACATACGAATAATCCCAATTATCGATATTAACGCTAAAATCTCCGTCGGCATTTTCAAAAACCTCGGCATACACCTTGTCACCTTTTTCAAAATAGAATTCGTATGTGTAAACCCGATCTTCAACACTTGCCTGAAAAAAACGCACACCGTCAACTATACCGTCTTTTCTGTCCGATTCGAACAACATAAGAAAAGACAGCAAACTGATGCAAACAAGCGCTATCATCAATAAAAATATATTACGACCTTTGTTCATTTATTTCAGAAATCTCCTAAATTAAAAGTAGGTATCATTTATCAACAGCATTCATAAAAAGCTCACGAGCGGTAGCCGGGCTATCCTCGCCGTCTTTGTTTTTAACGGGAGCAAACTCTTCCGAACGCTCTACACGTAAAATAGCCATAGAATCAAAATATTTAAATGCATCAAATATAAATGCCTCAAACTTATAAGCATTCGGCTTGTCCGGAACAACAATCTCGCCGTCGCCGTTTACAAAATTAGTTTTCTTTATTGCAGTATGATACGGCAATCCGCCGAAGTCTCCTGTCATCTTTTCAAATGCACTTATATTAAACATATTGCAAAGAATATGCGCATCACCGTAAAGGAACTCACCGTTCTCGTCGCGAGCCTCAGCCATTTCGTCAGAAACCTCTGTATACTCTATAACATACGGTTTGCCGTCCATCAGACAGAACACACCTACCTTCTCTCTGGCATCTCTTTTTACAAGAGATTTAGCACCGATTCCGCAACCGGACTCATCAACAAAGCCGAGGAAAGCAGGATCACAAAGCTTAAGAAGAACGTTATCAATACCGCCTACAAAAATCCACTTTATACCTTTAGCTTTCATATCGTCATAGATACCGTTTTTTATCATCGCAGAAAACAATCCGCCGTGACCGTCAGCACCTTCTTTTATCTTACCTTTTGATTCAAGTACGATTTTTCCGTCAAAATCAATCATCGGAAGCATGCTCTGCACAAAGAATTTTATATAATCCCTGTCGTAACCGAAATAATCATGTTCCTCAAAGAAAGCCTTTGTAGCAGCGTCATTTTCACGGCTCGTCATAATATACCACGGAATAGTTTTACCGCACTTTTCGCTCTGTGTCTTAAGACGTCTGCACTGAATCGCAAAAAGACTCTCATGAGAAGGAAGTCCTATATCATAAGTACCTTTAGGGCCATTGTGACCAAGACGCGTACCCTGACCGCCTGCCATAGTAACCGCAGCAAATCGACCGTCGCTCATAAGCGCATTACCTTTTTCTGCATAAACTTTGAGAACATCTTCTCCGAGCAAAGCCTTATCCTTGTAACCTATCGGCTCAACCTTTCCGCCTTCGGAAATATCGGAAGCCTGTCCCGCGTTTTTGTACAACTCACAAGAAAGCTCAAAATCAATATTTAAAATCTGCTCAAGCAAAGCAGCTTTCACATCATCATTTAACTCATCATAAAATGAAAGCAAATGCTCCTGTCCGTATTTTTTTGTCAAAGCATAAGCCTTTTCGTAATTCTTTTCCATCAAAAATCACCTCGTTTTTGTAGTTTAACACTTTGAAATTATCTCTGCAACCTTTTAAGTACATCAAAAGCAAAATCTATCTCTTTTTTTGTATTATTGTAACCGAAACTGAATCTCACGGTACCGTTTTCACCGGTTCCGATAGTATTATGGGCAAGCGGCGCACAATGAATCCCTGACCTTACACAAATTCCCCTTGAAGCAAGATACGCCGAAACCTCACTGCAATCAATATTTCTGATCGAAATACTTACAACACCTACATATTTTCCTTTTCTGCCTCCGTAAACCGTAATATTATCAAGTTTACTCACCCTTTCAATAAAATAGTCACGAAGCATTTTTTCATGATTGTATATTTCCGTAACACCTATGTTTTTTATATACCGTACACCTGCTCCGAGTGAAACAATACCGTGAGTATTTACCGTGCCCGCCTCAAAACATTCCGGCATCTCGTCAGGCTGACGGAGTTCAAAACTTCTGTTTCCCGAACCACCGCTCATATAAGGTCTTATAGGAACATTCGGAGCAACATACAAACCTCCCGTGCCCTGGATTCCGTACAATCCTTTATGTCCGGCAAAGCAAAGCACATCAATATTCATTGATTCAACGTCAATATCAACTGCACCGGCAGTCTGAGATGCGTCCACAACAAACAAAACGCCCCTTTTCCGGCACTCCGCACCTACTGCCCCTATATCGTAAATGTTGCCTGTAACATTCGATGCATGAGTCATAATAACCGCACCGGTCACGGACGAAATAGCCCTGACTATCTTCCTCGGTTCTATATCTCCGTCCATGTCTGCATAAATAACCCTGTAAAAACCTCTCTGATGACACGGTCTTAAAACAGAATTGTGTTCCATCGAAGTAGTAATAATCTCGCCCTTGCAGAGATTTACGGCAATATTCAATGCATGAGTAGCATTAAGAGTAAACGCAATCCTAAGCGGATCTGCGATATTGAATAAATCCGCCAGACACTCACGGGTACGGTAAATTTCCGTCGCCGACCACATCGCCGCGCTGTGCGATCCTCTTCCCGGATTTCCGGCGCGCATTACGGCTTCATCAAGTGCCTTTTTAACCGATAACGGTTTTGGGAAACTGGTTGCAGCATTATCAAAATAAATCACCGGCAAAACTCCGTAGGAAAGGTTTACAGTTAAATTATATGCAAGATAACCGATATGCCGTGCAAATTCTGGTTTGCCTGCGGCAAAAAGAATTTGCGCGGCATATCGGTTGTCTTGTTCGCGATAGAAACATTTTTTGATAATATACACGATACTTGTTAATAATCGCAAAAATGCAGTACAGGTGCATCTTTATAATTGAAGTACCGTTCGCATTGTGATATGCTAACCGTAGTAACGTATTTCAAAACACTATGTATGAGGTGTTGGCTCGCAGAGCATCACGATGTTACAGATTTTGTTGTAATTGATGATGAATTTATGGGAGCCGACTTTATGAACAGCCGTTTTGTGAAGACGTCAAATTACACAGACGGACTTGAAGAGAAAGATGTTATAAATGTGATTGAAATATTAAATTCACTTACTTAACGAGGTGCTGATATGAAGTTTGAAATTGACAGAGATTATTTGATTGAATGTTTTAAAAAAATCGTTTCGGTGCCGAGTCCGGTCGGTTACTATCGTGAGCTTAATCCGGTGCTTTGCGATATTGCATCGGAACTTGACCTGGAAGTTACATTTGACAACAGAAATACTGCATATATTACGCTTGACGGCGAAGACAATTCCAAAACGGTGCTTGTCGGTGCACATGCTGACACTGTCGGGCTGATGGTACGCTCTATTGACAGCGACGGAAAGCTTCTCATAAGAAAGCTCGGCGGCGGAAGCCTTCAGAGCATGGAGGGTGCAAACGTTACCGTCATCACTCGTGGCGGCAGGAAGTATTCGGGGATGTGCATATGTATGTCCCATTCGGTGCATGTTTTTGCAGACCACGAAACACGGGACAGAAACGAAGACACGATGCGTATTTTGCTTGACGAAGACGTTCATTCAAAGGAAGATGTAAAGGCTCTCGGAATACAGAACGGTGACTATGTCGATGTGGCACATGGTTGTGAATACTTAGAAAACAGCTATCTCAAGTCAAGATATATTGACGACAAAGGCGGTATAGCCTGCGTTTTTGCGGCACTCAAATATCTCCGCGAGAACAATCAGAAGCCAAAGTTCAGAACGATTTTCGCATTCCCCTACTACGAAGAAATTAATATCGGCGGCACATATGTTCCCGAGGGAGTTTCCGAATATATGGCAATCGACATCGGTCTTGTCGGCCCTGAGTTTGACGGCAACGAAAAATCGGTAAGCATCTGTGCAAAAGATGCAAAATCCCCTTACGATTATGAACTGACAAACCGCCTTATAGAATACGCTAAAAAGGCAGAATGCGATTACGCAGTTGACGTGTACTTCCGTTACGGAACCGACGCAAATGCTGCAATGCTTGCCGGAAATAATCTCAGAAACGGTTGCTTCGGTATGGCTGTCCACTGTAGCCACGGTGTTGAGCGGACACATATAGAAGGGCTGGCAAATACAACAAATTTGTTGCTGGCATATATAAAAGATATTTAAAAAATAACAAAAGAGCCTACCGCAAAATCCTTTTTACCGATTGTAAACAGGATTTTGCGGTAGGCTCTTTTGTTATTTCTATAATTGTATCGAATAAACACCATTAACCGACAATACCGCCACGTTCGAGAACGAATTTTATCATCGTACCTATTGCATCTGCCATTCTGAGGTATCCCACATCATTTGGGTGAACTCCGTCAATAGAACATTCATACTGGTGTGTACCTGTGAAGAAGCTCATTCCATCGATAAAATACACGTTTTTATCGCCGTTTGCTCTGGCTTTAAGATAAGACGACATTACGATGTCACGGCGCTGCAGTATATGCTCCTGCTCGTATATTCTTGTCCAGAAGTCAGGTCTGGTAATCATTATATACGGAGTGTCGGGTTTCAACTTTCTGAAAGTTTCGTAGAAAGCATAATGTGTATTTTCAAGATGCTCGACAGACGGCGCATTGTGGTCATAGTCGCAGACAAACACGCTCATTTCCTGCTTTGAAAGCCACTCAGACAAAACCTGCTCACCCATTGCCATGCCGGCAAAACCGAAGCTTCTGAAATCAATGTTAAGCTCACGTGAAATGATGTTGGGATAAATAAGTCCGGGGCGGCTCGCACCTGTTCCGTTAACGATAGAAGAACCGTAAAAATATACCGGCTTTATGTCGCGGTATGGTCTTTCGCCGCCGAGTATTGCATCGGGGTTTAAGCCGATTTCAAGATTTTCAACAACCGAATAAATCGGGAAATTTATAGTTATCGAACGATACTTAAAATCCCCAAAATAAACGAGCGCCTCATAACCGTCTGTCATATCATACGGCATACGGAATTCTCTTACGCAGCGGCTTCCGAATTCACCATCTATGTACAAATCAAAACCGGAAGTTTCTATCAAAGTTTCGTGCGGGGAACGGTCGATAAAAAGTTGTTTTGTACGGATTGCAACATAAGGAGAGTTCGTCGAAAACCTCACTCTGCCGCCTGCAGACATACGACCTAAATTTGCAACACCTTCACTTGTCGCCTCCGCAATATCTTTCGGAACACGACGGAATATTTCATCATTTATCGGATCAGAAAAACCATGCAATGAAAACGGAGTTTTCCTGGCATCATACCAGACAACCTCCTGATTATCTACAATACTCTTTTCAGTTGCTTTGCTTTCAACATTACCACATACGTCCATAATTACACCTCAAATTTATTAAAATTCACAATTCACAACATTATACAAAATTCACCTTAAAAGAACAATATCAATGCTCCGGAACGACAGCAAAGAACACAAGAGCCTCTGTGCCGCAGTTTATCAATGAATGCTCAAAACCTTTTTTGCAATAATGACAATCGCCTGCCGCAAGCGCAATCTCTTTGCCCTCGTAAATAGCCTTGCCTGTGCCGGAAAGAATGTAAATAATCTCAGAAGAAGTTTCGTGGCAATGCATACCGATAGAAGCGCCGGGAACGAGCAATGCTTTCATGATGCGGTTGGTTCCGTCAAAAAACATATTAGCTCTCATCTCGCCCTCGCCGCCTTTGAAATTCTCAGTTACTTTTTCTTCAATTTTATTAAAATCAATTTTCATGGCTGTTACCCCTTCACCGATTGAAATTTGTTATTGAATTATACACATTTAAGATATAAAATTACAACAATTATATTATGAAAAACAAAGGAGCCCTACTATGATTTACAGACAGGAGTATCCCCGTCCGCAGTTCGTCAGAAAAGATTGGATGAACTTAAACGGCGAGTGGGATTTTACGATTGACCACGCTATGACCGGTGAAGAAAGAAATTTTCAGAATGCAGAAAACTTTGATATGAAGATAAATGTGCCCTTCTGCCCCGAAAGCAAACTTTCAGGCATTGAGTATAAAGACTTTATGAGAAGTGTCTGGTACACAAGAGAAGTTGACATTCCTGAAGGATGGACAGAAAACGGTCGCAGAACATTCATAAACATCGGTGCTTGCGATTACATTACAAAAGTATTCGTAAACGGAATTTTGGCAGGGCGACACGTAGGCGGTTATGTCAGTTTTTCTATTGAAATTACCGAGCAGCTAAAGGTAGGTAAAAACCGTATCACAATCTTTGCAGATGATGATACCAGAAGCCAGAAAGTTCCTTCAGGAAAACAGTGTTTTATGTATGATTCAGTCGGTTGTTTCTACACACGCAGTACAGGCATATGGCAGACAGTATGGCTTGAAAATACACCGAAAGCATACTTAAAGCACGTCAAAACGACTCCGAACATCACAGACAGCGAACTTCGCATCGAAGCAACTTTTGACAAAGCAGAAGATATGACATTTACAGCCGTCGCATCATTCCATGGCAAAAAAGTCGGTGAAAAGTCCGTAAAAGTTGATTGGAACAACGTTGCATTCAGCCTTCCCCTTTCAGAACTTCACCTGTGGGATACTGAAAACCCGAACCTCTATGACATTACATTCACCGTCGGAGATGATAAAGTAGACAGTTACTTCGGTATGCGTGAGATTGCATTAAAGGACAACAAAACTTACCTCAACGGAAAGCTCATTTATCAGCGACTCATACTCGATCAAGGCTACTATCCGGACGGCATCTACACAGCTCCGAGCGAAGAAGAACTCATAAACGACATCAAACGCTCTATGGATATGGGCTTTAATGGTGCTCGCCTCCACGAAAAGATTTTTGAGCCGCTGTTCCTCTATCACTGCGACAGACTCGGCTATATCGTATGGGGCGAATTCCCTAACTGGAGCCTTGATGTCGGTACAGAAGCAGCCTTCAAATACACTCTCCCCGAGTGGCTCGAAGAGCTCGAACGTGACTACAATCACCCTGCTATCATCGGTTGGTGTCCCTATAACGAAACACAAGGAAATGTTGACCCCGACCTTTCAATGTTCCTGTTCAATATGACAAAGGCCTATGACCCGACAAGACTTTTCATCGACAACTCAGGATGGACACATGTAAAAGGCACTTACGATATGCTCGACGTTCACGATTATCTCCAGAATCCGGAAGAATTCCGTGCGCGCTATATGGTTTTGGCAGAAGGAAAAGCAGCTCCGTGCTTCGTTCCGTTCCCTGTCGATCTCACCGAATCTGATAACGTTTCATTCATCAGCGAATTCGGCGGTATCTGGTGGCAGGATCAGACCGGCAACGAAAAAGATTGGGGCTACGGCGAAAGACCGAAATCAAGAGAAGAATTCATTGCCCGCTACAAAGGTCTTATGGATGCCCTTCTCGACAATCCGAAAATCACAGCATTCTGCTACACACAGCTCACAGATGTTGAACAGGAAACAAACGGTCTCTACACTTACGACCGCAACGCTAAATTTGATCCGGCAGTTATCAAGGCAATTACATCAAGGAAATCGGTTATTGAAGAATGATTTAATTGAAACGGACGCCCCGTCGGAGCTCTGCTCCGACGGGGCATATTAATGCCCGGAGCGTTTGCAAACGCTCCGGGCTTCGCTGTGCCCGCCGCTCTTTTCGTAAAACGCGGCGGGCACAGCCTTAATCTGCCTTATTTTCTATCCCGGCGTCTCTTAAAGAGAGCCGCCGGTCTTATACCTCCGCAATCTTTTACTGTACCGCGATTTTTAGTATCCTTTTTGATGTCATCGCTCCAGCTTGCACTTACACTTCCGCATGCACGCATTTGACCTACCGTGTTAGAAACTGCATTGTATAAGACGTGTGTACCTTCGCCGTCAGCCCTATAGTCCACTGCTCTGTCTCGATCAATTCCGAATCTTGCCGCAGTCTCAACTGCATCAATGTTAGCACCGATAAAAAGGAACTCCCAACCGTACTCTTTCTTTTGGTGTTCAATCATCTTTTTTACTTTGTCGCTGCTATAAGTGTGGCTTGCATTTTCCATACCGTCAGTTGTTATCACGAACATCGTGTGCGCCGGCACATCTTCAGGTCTTGCATATTTGTGAATATTTCCTATGTGGTGAATAGCACCGCCGATTGCATCAATAAGTGCAGTACATCCTCTCGGCACATAGTCGCTTTTTGTCATCTTCGGCACATCGGCAAGATTTATACGGTCGTGAAGAACTTCGCTAACATTGTCGAAAAGCACCGTCGATACAAGACATTCGCCCTCCTGCTGCTTCTGATTTTCAATCATTGAATTAAATCCGCCGATTGTGTCATCGACAAGACCTGCCATTGATCCGCTTCTGTCTAAAATAAATACGAGTTCTGTAATGTTGTTTTTCATAGTTAAAACCTCCGATAAAAAAAGTGATTGCAAGGCTTTATCAACCTTACAACCACATTATAGGAGCTATGAAATATGTTTTGGTCGCATGGCAGGCGACAAATTATTCTTCTATCGTCTCCAGCAAAAACGACACCGGACGGAAACCATCATTACACGAAATCATTGCCGACTTTTTATTTTTCATCCATCCGTCATAGAAATCCTCGCCGCCGTGTGCAAGTGTCATCACAAACGGAGAAACAGTTTCCCATGCACTGTCGCAAAAACCTTCCGGCTTTGCCCAACCGTCGCAAATGAATACCTGACCTTCTTCTATATCACATGCATGCTCTATCGGATTTTCATATTCTGCAATCAAGTCATTGTGTCTGACTTTTCTCATAACTGTTATTCGAACTTTTTTCATAAACTCTGCCACTCCCTTATACTCCGAGCAAGCTCTGATCGAATGCAAACAGAGCCTCATTTATCTCGTGGATGTTGTAATTTCCTTTTAAAATAAAATATTCGACGATAATATCAAATTTATTGCTGTGTGAAAGCGCAAAACCGGCCTTTTTAAGCATTTCCTCAGTTTCGGCAAGTGTTAACCCTAATGCAATAGCAAACGCAATTACGGTTGGTTTACTCGGTTTATAACTTGCATTACTGCGAATCTTCGAAAACAACTTGCGGTCAATATTGGCCTTCTTGTAACATTCAGCGTCCGTCATACCCTTCTCGTCAATCATCCTGAGTAACATTTCGGAAAAACTTTCGTCAAGTTCTTTAAGTTTCTCATTCAAATCAACTGGTGAATATGAGCCGCAAAAATCATCTTCAATCGAGTCATAACAAACTTCACTCGCCATTGTCGGAGCGGACATTTTCGGTGCTCTGTGCACAGTTGATCCCATGTACGGCATCGAATCCATGTCAGATAGTCGCCTTGAATAACAATCACTATGTTCTTCGGCATACCTGTCGTCAATATACTCAGCAATATCCGCAAAAAGTTTCTCGCCAATCGTATACGCCTTTTTATCGAAAACAACTATGTAAACTGTCATTTCATTTTCAAGCAAAAACTCACTTATCACATCGACGGCAACCTTGAGTGCCTTGTCCTTCGGATAACCGTATACACCAGATGAAATCAAAGGAAACGCCACGGACTCACAGCCATTCTCCTTTGCAAGCGAAAGTGACCTTCTGTAACACGACTCCAGCAATTCTTTTTCGCCTTTATCTCCGCCATGCCATACGGGGCCAACGGTATGTATCACATACTTACAAGGCAATTTATATCCACTTGTTATCTTAGCATCGCCTGTTTTGCAACCACCAAGCGTTATACACTTAGCAAGCAATCTCGGACCTGCCGCACGATGAATCGCACCGTCAACACCGCCTCCACCCAGAAGCGACGAATTTGCCGCATTTACGATAGCATCAACTTTCATTTTTGTAATGTCATTTCTGACGATTTGCAGTGGCATGGTGGACCTCCTTTTATAATTTAATCACAGCGAAAATGCTGCAATCAGAAATTCATCCATTTTATACAACATAATTATACAACAGAATACGCAAGTTTTGCGTGTTTTAAAAAAATTTTTACGTAATTATTGCGCAACTAAACACATTACTTTAATCTAAGAATATTTTGCCAACAATCATGATATCCCATGATTTGCATTACTTCAGTTATTGTTATTGTGTGTAATTGTGTAAACTACTTCTAAACTTGATATCAAAGAATCTCTCATCGTGTGCGCATTTATTACGGGCCAAACTGCAAATATCCATATATTTATGTAATTCGTCATGCAAAACTCCGAATTTTTCGCTACAACAACCTTATCTTTGTCTTTCATGAGTCTATAAAAAGTTGTTATCTTGCCAAATGATAAAACATTAACCAAAACCCACAATGGGATATACCCATATTCAGTCATATAATGTGTTACCACTTGATGATGCTTACTCATCTGACGTGCAAGTTCTTGTTGAATATCTCCTATAAGTTTTATTATATCTCCAATATTTTCTTCAGCACTTATGTTGTATTAAAATTTGCAATTGTAAGATAATTATCATGACCATATAGTCTTGAGAACTCGTGCGATAATACTGTTTTAAAAGAATTTTCAACCATGAGCAAATATTTTAAATAAATATGCCGAATCTCCCGATCAAATATATACAAAGCATAAACCTCATTAAAAGATGTGCCCTGCTTATACTTTTCATCTTCAGATGGACAATTATCAATAAGAAATAAATCTTTATATCCATTTATGATATTATAATAATTCTCTTTTTCAAGTATTCTAATCACAGAATTCTCATGTATACCGTCTTCTATTTGTATTCCTCGTTCGCTCAATATATCAATTAGCTGATGATAAGTTTTAAACTCTTTATTTTTCATAATTTTCTCCCAATAAAAAAGCCCCCGGGCCCGAAGGACACCGGAGGACAAACTGGCAAAACCACTACAATCGTAGTATATCATGTAGTTTTCAAATGTCAACACATTCATACCACATGATAAAATAAAGTTTAACCTATACTATCCTATGCAGTTTCTTTCAAGCTATGCATACAGCACATTTACATTCTATCATTTAGCATAATATTTACAAATAATTCCCGGGAAATAATTTGACATTTTTACAAGATTTTTCACATATAAATCCTGTGCGTCACATTACTAATCACAAAAAAATGCAGAAAAGTGTGATTTTTCTCACACTTTTCTGCATTTTTTGTGATTATCAGATTAAGCTTTACGCAACATAGGCATTGCTATTTACAGTGTCAATTACCTTTCGTATACCAAACCATATGTTCATATCTGAAAATACATCCACAATACTTCCTCTATCGGTAAAAGGGGATTCTTGAAGAACAGACAAATCTTTCATTACACCGTTATGGACAATGTATTCGACAATCTGATTGACAAAATATATTTGGCGACTATCAAGAGCTGCACTGTCAAGAAATTCAGAAAATGCATCTTTTGCGGCAGTCATATCAAGGCCTACTATTTCACGAACAAACTCACCGAGAGGCTTTTGACCGTACTCTGCCTCATAATCAGCCTTTGTACCGAGTTCACTCCACAAAATTCTTTCAAGTTCTTCTATATCCGACTTTTCCAAAGGAATATTTGTTTTAAGCTTTTCTATAACTGCATTATCCTGATGTTTGCGGATGTAGAATTCCGCTTTAGCTTTGTAGTTTTTAAGTTCATCACTTTCGAGTTCAGATTCACGCCAATCAATCGCAAGAATATCATCTTCGAAGTTGGTAGTGTACGTAATATCTTCACGAATAACATACTTCATTAAATCACGCAAATTTTCACGAATTTCTTCAAACTCGTTCATTCCGGCACGTTCAAGATAATCGGTATGCAAAATCTTGTTTATAAAATCAGCTTTCATCATTATTTCCGGAATATTCGCTACGCTCGCAACAGCACGAACCTTTTTGAGGAGTTCCGTTCTTGCACGATTATACTTTTTACCTACAAGGTAAGCAAGTTCTATTCCATAAAGCAATGCATCAAAGCGCAATGCTTTGGGGTGGTCATCATCCGGTATAATGAGCGGAGCAAGTTCCTGTCGCATCATTAAAGTATCTCCATATGCGAGAATACGATAGCTTTCAGGATTTGAATACAACTCTACATATTTCAAATGCTGCTTAACGGCAAAATTGTCTTTGTTAAGCTCTTGTACCTTTCGAACCATATCATCAATCAATGACTGACGGAATTTCTGCAATTCAGGTGTCTGATAATCCAAATCCTGAAGTTTAAATGCAAGTTGTGCTTTCAAATAGAATATTGCACCTTGCAAAGCAATCAGATTCGCAGTAGGTTTACCCGGGTTAAGACGGAAGAACTCAAAATTTCCGCAGAAATCAAATATATAGAATTGCTCTTTATCTTTACCATCCAAGAGTCCGGGGCAAAGTCTTGTGCCACGGCCTATCATCTGCCAAAACTTTGCTTTACTCATAACCTTTTTAAAGAATACAAGATTCAATATTTCGGGCACATCTATACCGGTATCAAGCATATCAACTGATATTGCTATCTGCGGCAACTTTTTCGGATCGGAAAAATCATCAATTAAGCTCTGAGCATAATTGATTTTGTTATCAATTACTTCCGCATAACCTACAAGATGAGGAAACTCACGGTAAAAAATTTCATGAATTTTCTCAGCATGCTTGTGATTTTTAGCAAAAATGATTGACTTGCCTATTTTGTTACCGTAATCCACGGACAGTCCCTCATTCATAAGGATATGCAAAACTTCTCTGATGGTATCTTCATTGAAAACCCAATCATTGAGTGCCGAAGAACTTATTGCTTCAGGAAACTCACCATCTTTTGTAAAAGTTTCTTCGTATTCTTCTTTTTCATCGTCTGACAGATCATCATAAACTATACCCTGCTCAATAAATTTCAGACGTGTTTCAACAGACATGAAATCAACAAGATAGCCGTCAGTTACAGCCTGTGCAAGCTCATAACCGTATGTCGGCACACCCTTTTCAAGCTCGAAAATTTCATAGGTGTTTTTATCAATTTCATCTTTCGGTGTCGCTGTCAAACCGATAAGCGGTGCATCAAAATAATTGAAAATATCTCTATACTTGTTATATATGGAACGGTGTGCTTCGTCGCAAATAACTAAATCAAAATGACCGCAGGTAAATATCTTGCCCTTATCATCGTTTACTTCATCTATGCAATGCATCATTGTCTGATAAGTAGAAAAGACACAATGCGCATTATAGTTATCTTTGTCCTCGCATAAATTTGTTACAGACAAATCCGGTAGCCAATTCGAAAAACTTTTCTTCGCCTGTGTAACCAAAGCATTACGATCTGCAAGAAAAAGAATATTCTTTACCCAACCGTATTCCAACAAAATATCACAAAGTGCCATAACAGTTCTCGTCTTACCGGAACCTGTTGCCATAACAAGCAATGCTTTTCTTCTGTTTTTTGCGTCAAAACTATCACAGACAGCCTTTATAGCAGCCTCTTGATAATAACGACCGGCAATATCTTTATTTACAGCAGCATTTTTAAGACTGCGACGCATAGACCTTAAATTAAACATCTTTTCAAGGTCACGTTTGGAATATATCGTTGCAACTTTTCTCTCGGGATACATATTGTCGCAGATGTGAGTATCAAAGCCGTTAGTGATAAACACAACAGGTCTTCTGCCGTACTTTTTCTCTAATAAATCAGCATAGAGTTTTGCCTGTTGTCTGCCGACAGATACATCCTTACAAGTTTTCTTCGCTTCAATAACGGCAAGTGCTTTTCCGTCATCCCCAAACAAAACATAATCGGCATACCCAACTCCTGACTTGTTAGGCATACCTTTTAACTCAAACTCATTTATCCAATCTTTGCCCAGAGTCCAACCGGCATCGGTGAGCATCGCATCAATATATATTTTTCTTGTCTTATACTCGGAAATATCCAAAGGCTTTGGAACATACAAATCTTTTTGGGCTGCTCGACGAGCCGTAAGTTCTGACTTTAAAGCTGCATTTTCCGCAATCAACTGCTGAAAATCCAATGCAACCGAATTATCGATAAGCGTCTCCGTCTGCTTAGAAACAAGTGCCGGATTAAACTCCTGAGGCGTATATCCTTTGGAATAACAGCACGCAACAAAGTCCATAAATATAAAGAGATTCTCAAGACAAAGCATAGCCTGCTCTTCGGTAATCTTTTTACCATTGTGTGCCGCATTATTTCCCATAATGCGAATCAATTTCATTCGTTCCCAAATGTCACTTCCGACAAGTTCGCGGAAATCCTCATTATCCATCAAGCAAATAAGTCTGTCATCGTACGGCAACTCGAGATCGCTGTCAACGGAATACATCCATTTAACAGCAAACTCCATGGCACGACGGCAATTTATAATACAGGTAGACATGTCAATATGCAACGCCTTTTCCGCCACGACTGCAACGCCTGAAAAGGTTTCAAATTGCTTGTCCTTTGTCAAAAAATCAAAGTTGGTCAAATTCTTTTTCTCTTCTTTCATACGAATTACTTAATCTTTCTCTTTTCCAGGTTAATCTTTCTATTTCCTTTTTGATCTCCATCTTCTTGTGCAATACATCATTCAAATATGCTAGACAATCTTTAAACTCATCTAAAAGTCTATTGAATTTTTCAGTTTCTTCAATATCCTCACATATTAAATCTTCTTTTGTTTCAAAAATATGTTGAAATTCTTTTATGCGAATTTCCAAACTTTCTTGCTTTTCATCTAATTTACACAACAATGCCATTAAATGATGTTGTTCAGCGTCAATTCTCTCTGATTCTTGACGTCGTAAATGTTTATTTCTTATGCGACGATACTTTTCTTCCAAGATTCTTTCGTAGTTTTTAACCTCATCAATTGCGCTCTGTTGTATTTGAGTTCCTTGTACATTTTTGAATTGCTCAAGAAATCTATCCATACTGTACATATTAAATTTTTGCTTTGTTTCTTCAAGAAACTCTTTTTTTAGTTCTACACGCGGTCCTAATGTACGACCGTTCACTATTTCCCACCAGTCTTCTTTTTTATCACCAGTTACATAAATAATGTCCTTTTTGTTTTTTTTAGCAAACAACAAAATTTCTTTCCAAATTATCAAATCTCCAAAGGCGTTATTACCTTCGCCTTTTTTGTAATCCTTATATCCTGGCGGTATTTGTTTGTTATACCTTTCTGTGCCTTCTTTTTTTATTTCCTCTATCTCCGCATCAGAAAATCCATTACCAACTTTCTTTTCGTAAAGTTGTAATAATTGATTTAAAATTTCATCTTCATCAACATTTTCAATATAATTACTTTCCTTGATTAGAATGTCGAGGTGTTTATCTAATTCTTTTGACATATTATCGATTTTTATATCAGTATCTTCTCTTCGAAGTTTTTCTCTGCAATCTTTTATAAAATTTTCTTTTTCATCTTTAAGTGCTTTGAAAATCCCCAAAGTGTCGAATATTACTTTAGGTCTATCCTTCATTAACTCTTGTGCAACCTGTTTTGGCATCCAAATTCTGTCCGAAAGCTGTCGCATTGCATTAAGCAAGGATTCTCTTGTAACCTCAGTATATCGATAAAGATTTAGAAAAATATTGGTATCAAATACAAATATCGCATTCTTCCACAATTCACTTTTTTCTTCTTGAGTTAAATTTAAATATTCTTTTATTGCATCCCTCATAATTTCTCATCCTTTTTGTGTCTAATCATCAGTCTTTTGTTTTTTACTCTCCAAGCTTTAGAATAAGCGGTAACAATGTTAAACCGACATCAATACCTTTATCAGCAACCCATTTTATAATATCTTTCGCCATTTCCCATTTCTTGGTTTTTCTTTCGGTCGAATTTACGATCTGTTCCAATTCATCAATTTTGGCATTAATTTCACAAATTTCTTCATCTTTCAAAGATGACATATTTTCAACTATATTTTTCGCCTTTGCAAAAGTAATAACACTTACGTCATTTTTATTCTCATTGGATATATTTGTTATTACATTTATCCCAACATTTTTTGTGTCATCAAATCTAAAATCTTCACAACAATTTAACGAATATGCTTTCAAAAAACCTTGTATAGTCCTAATGTACTCTATTGGTACAGTAGGGCGAATTTTAAACAATACTGCATTCATTTCTATATCTGGAAAATTTTGTGATACTTTCGAGTATTTTCCAATCAATTCATTTAATAACGGCATTACGTCCAAACCGCGTTCTAAAAAAACATCGCACCTTTTAATATCTTCTGTAACCATTTCAATAAATTCATTGCTTTTCAAAATATCATCTCCTTTGATTTTATTTGAAATATTGTTATACCCTTTGGAATAAACCATATATTGCTTTATATTGCATAAACTCATAAGCTAGTTTCTGTTGTTCGTATGGGGACAATAATTGAATGGCTTTATCTGTTTCAAGCAATAATTTTTTTGCTTTTTCATAATTATCTTTTGGTTCTGCATCTATATTTAATTCAAATTTTCTCATTTTTTCACCTTCTTTGTTTTCTATTATACCAGATTACATATACTTCAAGCGACAATATAACGTCATTTTATCGCCATTTTGATGCCTTTTCCTATACGCATCACCCAAAATATTTCTGCATCAATGATTTCTTTAATATTTCAAGTTTTTCCAGACTTTGTTTAACTACCAATTTTGATTTATCGACCTGTTCGACGAAGGCTGCAAACTGCTTTTGAACTTCCATTGGTGCCAAATTGATGGGCATTGCTTTTACATATGAAACTGCCGCAATGTTTTGAATACCACTACCCTTAGTTTCCAAGTTGCCGATAGTTTGCTTCATGTAAGTCAAAAATACAATAGGAAGTATTTTTTCGTTAAGAGTAAATTTGCAGAGCGCTTGATTTATCAGACCTTTTTCGCAACCCTCTGGCAACTGATACAATTCGCCCATTGTACCAGAACAACTCATTAGAATATCACCTGCAACACACTCAAATCTTCGCAGTTCATCAAACTTTTCAGCCGTAACATAATAAGTTCCGATAGTCGCTGATTTTTGGATAGCATGTTTTTGCTCATAAACCTTATATGTTGTTTCGTTGGGTTCAACGAAGAACTCTTTTTTGAGAGCGCTTCCAAAAGGTCCCCTCACAATCGAAGAACACACTTCCCCAACTGTTACTTTTTCCCATCCAAAAGGATTGGTTTCAGGGTCGCCAAAGAGTTCGACAAATCGGGATTTGACGAGTTCATCAAGTTTTATAAGTTGTTGCCTTTTTGCATCAATTAAAGTGTCTAATCCGTTAAAAATCTTTGTGATTTCTTTTTGCACTCCAACATCGCTTATATTGAATTCAGCTTTGCTGTAATCTTTAAAATATATGTGCGGTATAGTCGCACCGGTTTGATATTTTGCCAAATTCATATATTCCATTGCATAGGCTAAATATTCAAGCTCAACATCTTCATTGGGTATTATATATTGTAAAGTACCAATAACTGAAGAATACGCAGGCAGTTTTAATACTCTACCTACACCCGCTCCATCTTTAACAACAGCTATATAAGGTTTATCTTGCACATAAAAATCCACACATTTTATCAATCCGCTTGCTCCGTATATTGGATAAATACCATCTCTTTTTTCTAAATCCGATTGTTTTATATTTGATGAAGCATTAGTACAGTAATCACCAAGTCTCGCCATCATACCACCCCCTTATAAAGTTCTATAATTGCAACTATAAGTGCAAATATTCCTATCAACGAAGAAAACAATGTAACTATATAATTCTTATCCTTTTCATATTTTATTTCGTTTGCAACTGCTCGAAATACTAATGAAAAAGATATAGCAACAAATGAAAAAACGAGAAATGTAACAATCGCTAAAATATTATCGATAATATTGGCACCTGACCATTCAAATGTTGTAAAAGAATGATATATAGGACTAATAAACAAAATCAAAAATAGAACTGTACAACATATCGCTAAACCATTCATAATAATTGCCATAAAGCTTGATAAGGCAATTACTGTTGAACTATTTGTCAAAGGTTCGCCTTTCAAAACTTTACATAAGTTACACCAAAAACTATTCTTATTAGTCGCTGTTGTCTGTTCACTTTTATCAACACTTTTCTCCTGTGCCTTCACTATTGCTTCCGCCAATTTATCATAATCAATCTCCATATTCACAGAAGCAATATTATTTATTATTTGAGGTCTATTACTATCCCTATTACTTCCTTTTCTTCTAGCCATTATTTATCTCCTGTTATATCGTTATTATCATCCATTCAACATCTCTTCAAGTTCTGCAAGTCCCGCAGTTATCTTCATCTCAAGTTCGTGTAAATCTGTCATAATTTCAAGCGTTGACGGATACTCAACCGCCTCATATACCGTCTTCTTGTACTTATTTATAGACAAATCATAATCATTATCTACAATCTCTGATTTAGGCACAAAGAAGCTCTGCTCCGTTCTTTCCCGGTCTTTTTCGCCGTCAAGGTTACGGAATCTTTCGATGATGTCAGGAATATCATTGTCCGATACCGGCGAACGTTTATCATCAAGAGAGAATCCGTCTGCTTTCATATCGTAGAACCAAACATTGTCCGTTCCGCCGTGCTCCGTCTTTGTAAAGATAAGTATACCGGTGGAGACTCCGGCGTATGGTTTGAATACACCGGAAGGCATCGAGATAACCGCTTCTAATCGGTTATTTTCGATAATTTCTTTGCGGATAGCCTTATGCGCTGTCGATGAACCAAACAGAACACCATCAGGAACGATACAAGCACATCTACCGCCTGTATGAAGCATACGAAGGAAAAGTGCAAGAAAAAGAAGCTCTGTCTTTTTAGTCTTACATACTTTAAGCAAGTCAGCAGACACCGTATCATAGTCAAGACTTCCTTTGAACGGCGGATTTGCCAGAATAAGTGAATACTTGTCTCTGTCACCGTTTTGGTCTGATAAACTGTCACGATATTCTATAAACGGACTTTCAACACCGTGAGTCATCATATTCATCGCACCGATACGAAGCATCGTTCTGTCCATATCGTAGCCGTAGAACATGCTGTTCATATAGTGTTCTTTTCGCTGCTTATTGTAGAAAATATCCTCTTTGTGATTTTCTTTGAGATACTCGCCTGCTGATACAAGGAATCCTGATGTACCGCAAGCAGGATCACATATAGTGTCAGTCGGTTTCGGCTGCATAAGCTCTACCATCATGCGTATTATGTGTCGAGGTGTTCGGAACTGTCCGTTGAGACCCGACTGCGCTATTTTGTTCAATAGATATTCGTAAACATCACCGCGTACATCCTTGCTGTCTGACTTTGACATAATGTAATATATATCATCAAGTGCATCAACGACTTTTGACAACAACAACGGTGTCGGCAACTTAAAAATCGCATCATCCATATACTTTGAATATCCGCTGTCCTTGTTGCTGTCAAGGTTCTTTATAAAAGGGAAAACCCATTCCTGCATAAGTGAATACATCTGACCTGCCGGCAAATCACGGAAGCTTTTCCACTTCAAACGCTCTCCGTCAATTGTTCTGTCTCCGACAACAACCTGCTCCGCAAATAAGCTTTTAAAAGGTAGACCGAGCATCGCACTCTCTTTGGCACGAGTTTCATCCGAATCAGACAAATCGCGTATAAACATCATATATGTTATCTGCTCAATAACATCCAACGGATTTACCAATCCACCTGCCGCAAAAGCATCCCACAAGCTGTCAATTTTGTTCTTCAATTCTCCTGTTATCATTATTCATTCTCCCTGTTCCAAGTATATGTTGTATATCTTCCGCCGCCGTTTTTTATGATCTCGCCTGTTTGCAACAACTCTTTAAGAGTTCTCTGCACAGTTACCTGACTTATATCAGGACATCTCTCCATTATTTCGGTTTTGGTTATAGTTCCTAATGTTTCTTTTATTATTTCACGTATTTTATCCGGCTTTGACAATCCGTTTGAAGCCAATGTGCGTACTCGTGTAGAAAAATCGCGATACGCAGACAATATAACGCCGAGTATATATTTTACGAAAAAGCTATAATCATTTTCGCCTTCGTGCCACCCTGCCGAGCTGTTTTGAAGAGCTTCGTAATAAGTATCCTTTGTGTTTTCTATAACCTTTTCTATACTTATATATTTCCCTACTATATAGCCCTCTCTGTACAGCAACAATAACGTCAGCAACCTGCTCATCCTGCCGTTTCCGTCATTAAACGGATGTATACTCAAAAAGTCCAAAATAAACATCGGTATAATAAGCAAAGGATCTACATTTTCGCTATGTAGAGCTTCATCAAATGCTGTACATATTTGTTTTATCGCTTCAGGCGTTTCCCAAGCCGACAAAGGCATAAATCGCACTGATTTATTTCCATCGGCATCTACCTCGGATATGATATTGTCCGAAGTTTTGTATATACCTGCATAACCCTTTCCGCTGAACCTATACAAATCCTTGTGCATTTGTAATATTATCGTTGGTTTCACCGGCATAAAATCATAACTCTCATGAATTGTTCCCAAAACATCACGATAACCGGCAATTTCTTGTTCGTCACGGTTTTGCGGAATTGTTTTGTTAATAACGATCTTTTTCAACCGTTCTTCCGAGGTGTAAATACCCTCAATTTTGTTCGAAGCTTCTGTGCTTTGTATTTTTGCTATTTCAAGTAGTTGAGTCAATGTGTCGTGTTGAGCTTCTACAAATAAATTCTGCTCGCCTCTGTACTCGTGAATCTGCATAAGCATTGCAAATATTTCAGGAGTCAATAAGGCTTGCCATTTTTTTGCATAATCGAACTCTCTCATACAAGCATCTCCTTTTTAATTTCATCATTCTGTCACAAATGACTAAATTGATTATACTCCTATCAAAATGGCATGTCAACTACTTCAATTTAATCATTTTCCACAAAATGATTAAATTGATTTTAAATGATCAAATTAAAATCGCCTCGGTCCATACCTCATATATACAAAAAACAGGTCGCACAAACTCATTATGCAACCTGCTTTCTTATCCGATAAAACTATGTAATACCGCTATATTTTCTTATAAACTGTTCAAAAGAGCCATTACATCAAGAACATTGAGTGAACCTGAAGTTCTTCCCGAACATTCGTATGCAGCGTCTTTGTATGCACCCGTAAGTTCAGAAGTTCCGAGTACACTTGCCATAACTGCAGATGCATCCTTTTGAGTAACATCGCCGTCACCATCAACATCGCCCTTTATAACAACTGTGTAGGTTATGGAATCAGAAATAATTATCATACCTGTTCCGAGCTTTGAAGTGCTGTCAACTGTCTCTCCGTCCTTAGTAATTGTAACATTCGATGCACCAAGAGAAACTTTGAGTTCTGCAATAGCCTCCCCTGCTGTTCCGCCTATTTTTACAAATACAGTATCACTGCCTGAAGATGCTCCGCTTCCGACTTTGTCAACTACCGGAATTGTCGGAGTTGGTATTTCTGTAAATATTACAATTATCTCTGTATCTTTCGCAGGCATTGTCAAAGTGTAAGTAGCAGCGGCCGTAGCATTTGTGATTGTAATAGCTGTGCCGTTAACTTTGATAGAAGTAACTTCATATCCTACGTCCGGTGTTATTGTGTAAGAAATGCTCTGTCCGATTGTACCTGTTGTGGAAGTTGCAGCACCGAATTGAACAGTACCCTTACCTGTGACAGAAGATGTCACTTTGTAAGAAATTGCTGTAAATGTAGCAGTAACTTCAGATGCACCGGTAACTGTAAATGTAGTACCTGTGATAGCAGTACCATTTACAAGAATCTGGTTGAGTTTGTAACCTGTGTTAGGTGTAGCAGTAACAGTGATTGTTGTACCGTAGTCAACTGTACCTGTCGGACTGATAGTAACTTTACCATTGGAAA
>SVJA01000016.1 GCA_015069195.1 Oscillospiraceae bacterium
TCTTACTTGGTACAGACCTGATGATTATTACGGTCATTCTGATTGGAAAGGTACTTGGGACAAGGAAGGCGGCGGTGTTATCATTGACCAGGCGATTCATTCTATAGATATGGCGAATTGGTTTATAGGTGCAAATCCCGTAGAAGTACAGTCTACACTTCATAACAGAAATCACAAAAATATGGTGGTTGAGGACAGTGCGGAAGGTCTTATAAAGTACGAGGACGGTACATTACTTGCGTTCTATGCGATGAATAACTATAAGACTGATGACGATATCGAAATCAGACTTTTCTGTGAAAAAGGCTCTGTAAGACTTTCGTACAATGATGTTTCGATTATATATAATGACGGTACAAAAGAATACGAAGTCAACAAGGCACAAGAAATTGTTTCCTACACAGGCGGAAAGAGTTACTGGGGAACACAGCACGCTGTTCAGATTGACCGTTTCTATCGTGCGCTTGGCGGTATGATACCTCTTGAGTTAAGTGCAAAAGAAGTTCTTTCTACGCAGAAAATTATTTGTGACATATACAAAAATGATGATATGAAATTAAAACCTGTTTAAATTTATCATATCGGAAAAATTTTACTTGCAATAATTCAAAACTGATGTATAATGGGTTCTGTTGTGCCGGCGTGATGGAATTGGCAGACGTACTGGACTCAAAATCCAGCGGTGGCGACACCGTACCGGTTCGACCCCGGTCGCCGGCATTTATGAAATCGCCCTTATCAGTTTTGATAAGGGCGATTTTTCTATACTGTTTTTTTTTAATCGTAAATAAATTTTGAAGGAGTGTTTTTATTATGAAAATCGGTGCTATTATCGAAAGTTTTGCAAAACCGTTTGACGAGGCACTTGCTGAGGCAAAGAAAATCGGTGCTGACGGTATCCAGGTATATGCAGGACATTCATTTTCTTTTGATGCGACTGATAAAGAATTAAAGGAAATCAGAAAAAAAGTTGAAGATCACGGACTTGCTTTTTCTGCCATATGCGGTGACTTCGGTTGCGGTATGTACTATGAAAGAGATCGTGCGATGATAGACAGAGAAAAGAGAATTCTTGAGATGGCTAAGATTCTCGGCACAAATATTGTTACTACACATATCGGTGTTGTTCCGGAGACCGAGAACTGCATACAGTATGAGTCTATGCATGTTGTATGTAAAGAACTTGCTGATTTTGCTAAGAGTATTGACGGTCATTTTGCTGTTGAGACAGGACCGGAGAAGGCGTATCTTTTGAAGGCTTTCCTTGACAACCTCGGCAGTGACGGTGTTGCGGTTAACCTTGACCCTGCAAACCTCGTTATGTGTGCCGGTGATGATCCGGTTGAGGCTGTTAAGATTCTTAAAGATTACATTGTGCATACTCACGCTAAAGACGGTGTTCAGGTATATCCTTTTGATACAAAGCAGTTATATGCACCTCAGTATTACGGTCTTGAATTTATCGGACTTGATTGCTTTAAAGAAGTTCCTCTCGGACAGGGTGGCGTAAATTGGAAAGAGTATATTGCAGCTCTTAAGAGTATCGGTTTTGACGGTTATCTCACCATCGAAAGAGAGTGCGGAGAGAATCCTGCTAAAGATATCGGTGACGCGGTTAAGTTCCTTGAGTCTTTTAGTGTAAGATAATAAAATATAAAGTTCATAAAAAAAAGCGGCACAGCATCAAAACTGTGTCGCTTTTTTATTTTACCATTCTATGCTGCTTATTTTTGACGGTGGTACACCGTAATATTTTTTGAAGCATCTGTTAAAGTAGTTTATATCACTGAATCCGCTCTCTTTTGCAATTTGATTTATCGGGGCTTCTTTTTTTAGCAGAAGAGCTTTTGCATGTTGAAGTCGTAACAAATGAATATATTTTGTTGAAGAAACTCCCGTGACTTCTTTGAATTTCCTGCTGAAATATGATTCGTTGTACTTGAAATGCTCGCTTATTGATTGTGTAGTTATATTTTTTGTGTAGTTTGTATTGATATATGAAATGATTTCTCCGAATGATTTGTCTGCATATATGGACGTGCTTAATCTTTCTTCGATGCATTTACATAGCTCGGCAAACAAAATATAGATATTACCCAAAATATAGAAAGAGCAGTAGTTTGCTTGTTTAGGCGGATATTTTTCCGAAAGTTCATACAATTTATCTAAAGTTTCGGAAACTTCTTGACTATGTATGATTTCGCTATATGAGAAGTAGTTGTTTTCAAAAATTTCGATATACCTGTTAAATGCCGCAATGTCATTTTTCAACAAAGCCAGATCAAACATTATGATATCAAATGATACTCCTTCGTCGGAGGCTGTGCATTCGTGAGGCGTTCCGGGGAAGATAAACATTGTATCGCCTTTTTGGGCATTTATTATTGTTTTACCGTTCTGTATCTTCGCTGACCCGGATGAAACCCTGAGTATTTCGACTCGCTTATGTGCATGCAAAGGAATACATATAATATTTTTTTCTGATGACATAGTGGCTATTTTTGTAGAAATATCTGTATATATGACCTCTTGATACATAAAAACCTCTTTGAGTAAAAATACGACAAGTTTGGATAAAAAATATTCAATTAAAGTTTCTATGTTTTTATGTTAAACTAAAGAAAATTGATTGTCAAGCTATATTGATTTGTTTTTTTAAAAGTAAAATTTCTTATATATTGTAAATGGAATTTCTTGCAAATATGATTTGCTTTTTATCGAACATACTTAACTTTAACGGGAGGTGAATTTTGTCGCATATAACTGTGGCAAGATTGTGATGCTTAAAAAAGTTCTTAGTTTTTTGATTGCTGTTTGTATATTGGTTTCACCGCTCACTTTTGGTGTGCAGTATACCGATAATTTTGATACCGCTTTTATGACTTCTGATGCGGCGTCTGTTGCTCCTAACTATCGGGTGTTCAGACAGATAGATCAGGTATGGGGACAGTACGATCCGTCGGGTGGTGCCGGCTGTACTATATATAAGAACGGTTGCGGATTGATTTCGATTGTTAATGCCGTTTACTATCTTAACGGCAATATCATAAATGTAAAGGCTTTGTTTGACTGGGCTTACAGCACAGGCGGTTACGGTACAAGCGGTACTTACAGAAATACTATTTATCCGAAACTTACTTCGACAATGGGTTCTGTTTACGGATTTTCTGTCGGTACTATGAAGTACGGCAAAGTTACAGATTCTGCATTTATTTCACATCTCCAAAATGGTGGTACTGCCATTGTACATGTTGCAAATCACTTTATGTGTATTGCCGATTACGATGCGGCATCAGGCAGATATCTTCTTTTGGACTGCGGTACCACATGGGGAAACCGTCATTCTTCCGTCGGCGGTAACTGGATGACTGCAAACGAGCTGCAGGGTGGCATTACATCAAATCTCAATGTTGACTGGTGGTGTCTTTTCTCAGCGGCTTCAGCGTCTTGTACAAATTATACTTTAACTGCTAAGGCAGGTTCAGGTAAAGGTTCCGTTTTCTTCTTTGACGATGTTTCTACTGCAAAATTTGCAGGCGGTGACTGTGTATTCTTCAGACCGGTTCCTGCGAGCGGTTACAAAGTGTCGTCCATTACTTTGAACGGAACTTCTATTGCTGTTCAGAATAACGGAAATCCGGCGATGTACCAGCTTACTATGCCTAAGGCTAATGCAGAACTTGTTGTAAACTTTACAACAGGCGGTACTACGAATTCCAATAATATGATAGTATCTTCTGCATCATATACACTTCCTGCATCCCTCGGCTCGAGAGGTGACTGTGCTGAGCCGAATACTTATGTAGGTTGGTTCCCGGCAGGTACAACATCTTTTACAAAGGCTACAGCTATTACGTATTATTCTGCTACTGCATATTTTTATGAAAATAATAAGAGTGCAATCGGTTATACGATGGAAATGCAGGCCGGTTACCGGGGCGGAAATTATACAAAGTACAATACTACGGGTACTTTTATAGAGGTTATTTTTGATAATTCTACAGGTAAGGCTGTTTCTAATACTGTGAACGTTACCGTAAGCGGTTCTGATCCGTTTGCAGATACATTGACTTATATTCCGAGCGGTAAGAACGGTAATATTTCTGATGACGGTACTTCATCAGGCGGTGGTAATACAGGTGGCGGAACGACTACATATAATCTTAAACCGACAGATATTATTTTTGACGTGCCGGATGCAGGTGCCTGGATAAGTGCGGGAGCCGTCAGCTCGACTTCGCTTGCTTTTGAAACTACTTCAAAAGGTGATACTGCGTTAAAAATGACAGCATCCGCTTCAAGTGATCCGTTTGTTACATTAAATTATTCATTGCTTGATGTTTTCAGTGCAAGCACGTACAAATATATGATTGTTACTGCTATGACAACTTCGTCAAATAAAAATGCCAAGATGTATCTTTCTGCAGGTTCTTTGCAGGGTGCCTCGGAGTCTTGTGCTAAAGGCTGGCAGTGGAATAATGACGGATTGTGGCATGATTATGTGATCGATCTCAGCTCTTTAAGTAACTGGACAGGTAACGTAAATCAGATAAGATTTGACTATTTCGACGGTGAGACCGCAGCCAACAGCGTGCTTTATCTCCGATCTGTTCGTTTCTTGAGTTCCGCACCGTCAAATCCTACTGTTACAACTTCTTATTCAACCTTTGCAGTCGGGTCTGATATTGTTGTAAGTTATTCGGGTATTGAGAGTTATCTCGGTACTAAGCAGAATGCAGATGTTTACGTAGGTATTTATCCGCAGGGCGTAAAACCCGGTGAGAATGCATCACTTTTGTGGGCGGCTACTTCTTCTGTAAGCGGTACGGTAAACGTAACACAGAATGCTTTGGGCGGAAGTAAGTACGGTCAGACTCTTTCTAAAGGAGACTATACTGCATGGATTTCTTATGACGGAAAGGGTACTACGGAAAGTTATAATATAAACAACGTAATGTTTGCTTCGAGCAGTTCATCTTGTGATTTCAGCATTGCAGATACTGCAAGTTCTAAATATCCGAGTCTTAAAACGGATGATATTATCTTCGATATGCCGGATGCCGGTGCTTGGATTAGTGAAGGTTCTGTTAATCAATCTGCTTTAGCTTTTGAAACCACTTCAAAAGGTGATACCGCGTTAAAGCTAACTGCAAATGCGACTGCTACTAACGATGCATACGTTACTCTTAAATATTCATTGCTTGATACGATCAGTGCCGATGATTACAAATATATGATTATCACAGCTATGACAACTTCTTCAAATACCGATGCTAAGATGTATTTTTCAGCAGGTTCTTTGCAGGGTGCATCAGAATCTTGTGCAAAAGGATGGCAGTGGAATAACGATGGTTTATGGCATGATTATGTGATAGATCTTACTTCTTTAAGTAATTGGACGGGTAACGTAAATCAGTTAAGATTTGACTATTTTAACGGAACCGTTGCTACCGGAACAGCACTTTATTTGCGTTCCGTTCGTTTTGTTAAATCTGCTCCGTCTAAACCTACCGTAACAACAGAGACTCCTTCTTTTGTAGTAGGTTCAGATATAGTTCTTAATTACTCAGGTCTTGATAGCTACTTAGATACAAAACAAAATGCAGACGTTTACGTGGGTATTTATAATAAAGGCGAAAAACCGGGTTCTGTCGCTTCGTTGCAGTGGGCTGCCACTACTTCTACTAACGGCACAGTAAACGTAACACAGAATGCTTTGGGCGGTTCTATGTTCGGTGCTGAACTTCCTGTGGGTGAGTATACTGCATGGATTACTTATGATGCGATGGGTACTACATCTTCCTATAACTTAAATAATGTAATGTTTGATTCTGCAAGTGCATCATATGATTTTGCTATTACTGAAAACTTGTATTCGCTCAACGCTACTGTTTCCGGCGGAAGCGGCAGCGCACACTTTGGTAATAACGTAACAAGTCTTAACGTAGAAGCCGGCTGGACCGTAAACGTTCAGGTGACTCCAAGCACCGGTTATAAAGTAAGCTCAATAAAGATAAACGGTACAGCGCAGACTATAAAAAATAACGGCGGAGAGTATGTTTATACTTTCACAATGCCTGCTCAGAATACAACCGTTGCGGTTACCTTTACAAAGATTCAGTATGCGGTATCAGTCGGCACTGTTTCAAACGGTACGGTGACACTTTCTAAAACAGGAAACGTTGACTATGGTACAACTATCACGGTTACCGCTACACCTGCTACAGGTTATAAACTCAATCAGATACTTGTAAACGGTACAGTTATTTCCGGTACAACATTTACAGTAACGGCTGCCTCCACGGTAACTGCTACGTTTACTCAGAACTTATATTCTCTCAATGCTACTGTTTCCGGCGGAAGCGGTGTCGTACACTTTGGGGACAATGTTACGAGCGGAAATCTTGCATATGGCTCGACTGTAAATTATCAGGTAACACCAAGCACAGGTTATAAGGTTTCTAAGATTTTGGTGAACGGAACCGAGCAGACTATAAAAAATAACGGCGGAGAGTATGTTTATACTTTCACAATGCCTGCTCAGAATACAACTGTTGCCGTTACCTTTACAAAGATTCAGTATGCGGTATCAGTCGGCACTGTTTCAAACGGTACGGTGACACTTTCTAAAACAGGAAACGTTGACTATGGTACAACTATCACGGTTACTGCTACACCTGCTACAGGTTATAAACTCAATCAGATACTTGTAAACGGTACAGCTATTTCCGGTACAACATTTACAGTAACGGCTGCCTCCACGGTAACTGCTGCGTTTAAACCGGTTATTTCGGACACGGATTATGATTTTGTTGTCGGTGGAAGTACAGGCAGCACTGTAATATCCGCAACAGTTGGTCATACGATAGATGTTGCTCTTAATAATCTTGTTGCACTCGGTGGTTCGGATTCTGTTACAATCAAGAAGGCTGATGGTGAAGTTGCTGTAAATACAGATTTAATAGCAACCGGTATGATTGCTGAAATTGACGGCAAGGATTACACAATCGTTGTATTCGGAGACGTCGATTGCGACGGTAAGGTTACTGTTGCTGATGCTCAAACTGCTTATGCTTGCCTTAAAGGTACTGCTGAACTTTCTGCTGCATCAAAGGACGCTGCTAAAATGGCTAAATCAGGTGCTGTATCTATTATCGATGTAATGGCTGTTTTGAATATGATCTGAAAAAGGATTGTTTAAAACAAAATATTTTATAACAACACCCGGCATCTATGGAAGATACCGGGTGTTGTATTATACTGAAAAAGCCGTTGCTGCGTTTGTCAGCCGCAACGGCTTTTAACGTTTAAATCGGAAGAAATTATTTCTGCAAAATAATTTCTTTGCCGCCCATATAAGGACGAAGAGCTTCGGGTATTTTAACTGAGTATTTTTCTCCGTCGAAGTCAAGATTGTTTTCGAGGAATGCGATGAGCATACGCGGCGGAGCAACAACTGTGTTGTTAAGAGTGTGGGCAAGATATTTTTTACCGTCTGCGCCTTTAACTCTGATACCGAGTCTGCGTGCCTGGGCATCACCGAGGTTTGAGCAAGAGCATACTTCAAAGTATTTCTGCTGCTTAGGTGACCAAGCTTCGACATCATAAGATTTGATTTTGAGGTCTGCGAGGTCTCCGCTGCAACATTCGAGTGTACGTACGGGTATATCGAGTGAGCGGAAGAGTTCTACGCTGTAGGACCACATTTTATTGAACCAATCCATGCTTTCTTCAGGCTTACAGATAACAACCATTTCCTGCTTTTCGAACTGGTGGATACGGTAGATACCTCTTTCTTCGATACCGTGTGCACCTTTTTCTTTTCTGAAGCAAGGAGAGTAGCTTGTGAGTGTGAGCGGAAGTGATTCTTCGGGAGTCATTGTGTCGATGAATTTGCCGATCATCGAGTGTTCACTTGTACCGATGAGGTAGAGGTCTTCACCTTCGATTTTGTACATCATAGCGTCCATCTCTTCAAAACTCATAACGCCTGTAACAACATTGCTTCTGATCATGTAAGGGGGAATTACGTAAGTAAAACCTTTGTCTATCATAAAGTCACGTGCGTAAGCCAAAACAGCGCTGTGAAGTCTTGCAATATCACCCATAAGGTAGTAGAAACCTTCTCCTGATACACGACCTGCGGCTTCTTTGTCAATGCCGGCAAATTTTGCCATAATGTCAGTATGGTAGGGTATTTCAAAATCCGGTACAGTCTTTTCACCGTACTGTGTGACTTCTACATTTTCTTCGTCATTTTTTCCGAACGGAACAGAAGGATCGATGATGTTAGGGATTTTCATCATAATGCCCTGAAGTCTGGCTGTAAGCTCGGTTTCCTGCTTTTCAAGTTCTGCAAGTTCTGCTGCCTGTTGGTTAACAAGAGCTTTCATTTCCTCAGCCTCGTCACGTTTTCCCTGTGCCATGAGTTTACCGATTTCTTTACTGATTTTGTTACGGTTTGCTCTGAGATCGCTTGCTCTCTGTATAGCTGCGAGCTTGTCCTTGTAAACTGCGATAGCTTCGTCAACTAAGGGAAGCTTAGCGTCTTTAAATTTCTTTTTTATATTTTCTTTTACGATGTCGGGATTTTCGACAACAAATTTAATGTCAAGCATATTGTGCCTCCGTTTATATAGTATAGATTATTCATTAAATCAATCTTGATAATAATAACACTTTAATTTGCTTTAATCAATTTACTTTTTGTTATTTTTAGTATATAATTCCAAAGAATATTTATATTCAGATTACTGTAGTTACAGATTTATAGATTTTGATGAAATGGTGTGAGTTAGACTTGCTGTTTAAACGACTTGAATTACAAGGTTTTAAATCGTTTGTAGACAAGACTGTTTTGGAATTCGGCTCAGGTATTACTGCGATTGTCGGTCCTAACGGAAGCGGTAAGAGTAATATTTCAGATGCTATCAGATGGGTTTTGGGTGAACAAAGTCCGAAAACTCTTCGTGGCGGCAGAATGGAAGATATCATCTTTGCCGGTACAGAGAACAGACGTCCTGTAGGATTTGCCGAAGTTTCCATAGTTATGGACAATGCAGACGGTGCGTTTAATGTTGATTATGAGGAAGTAAAAGTTACAAGAAGATTGTTCCGCTCAGGCGACAGTGAGTACCTTATAAACGGTTCTCAATGCCGTCTTAAGGATATTTATATGCTATTTGCCGATACAGGTATCGGTAAAGAGGGTTATTCTATTATCGGACAGGGTAAAGTCGATGAGATTTTGAGCAGTAAATCCGATGAGAGACGCGGTATTTTCGAGGAAGCTTCCGGTATTATGAAGTACCGTATGAGAAAGCAGGAAAGTGAAAGAAAGCTAGCTTCTACAGAACAGAATCTACTCAGAATAAATGATATTATTTCAGAGCTCGAGCTTCAGGTGAGTGCTTTGACTCGTCAGGCGGCTACCGCAAAACAATATCTTACTTTAAAGTATGAGCTTCGTGATATCGAAGTCGGAGTGCTTGCCGATTCAATAATGAAGGCTACTGAAAAGCTTGCTGAAATAAAGAAGAATTCAGAGATAATCCAGAAGCAGATTGATGATGATTCCGCAGCATTAGAGAAGATAAAAGCTGATAACCAAGAACAGACTGTTTACAGCAGCCAGCTTGATGAAAGACGTACCCAAGCTCAGCAGAAAATCATAGAGCTTGAAAAGACTATAGAGCGTATAAATGCTAATATTGCCGTTAACAACCAAAAAATCTCGGCGATTGAGGAAAATTGTAAGCGTCTTGAGGGTGAAATTAAACTCAAAGAGGGTAAGCATTTAGAACAACAAAACATAATTGCGCAAATTGACTCACAATGTGAAGAAGCAGAAAAAATGCGTGTTTCCGTTACAGAGGAAATAACTGTTGCAGAGGAGAAGTTTAATAAGATTATTGCGCTTCTTAGTACTGATTCTGCGGCTGCCGGGAGTTTGCGTGATTCGATTATGGAAAAGAAACTTGCTTTCACACAAAGACAAAGTGCTATCACTGCACTTACTAGTCAGAATGAAAGCCTTTTGCAACGTCTTGCCATGCTTAATGAGGAACTTGACAACTGTGTAAGGAATAACCGTGAAACGCTTGCGGAAGCGGACAGAGCAAGTGCGGCTTACAAAGAGTGTAACGACGAACTCACTGCCGAAGGCAAAATTCTTGCAGATGCCGTAGAGGATGTTTTGCGAATCCAGGCTTCAAACGAAGCAAATGTTTCGAAAATTTCTTCTGTTCGTTCATCTATCCAGGCAAACGACGCCAGACTTAATCTCTTAAAAGAGATGGAGGAAAGCTTTGAGGGTTATGCAAAAAGCGTAAAAGAAATTCTTACTCTTTGCAGAGAGAACAAGTCTTTCGGCAAAGGTATTTACGGTGCTGTTGCACAGATATTGAATGTGCCGGCAGATTATGAGCTTGCTATCGAAACTGCACTCGGTAATACATATCAGGATATCGTAACAGAGACAGAAGAAGATGCAAAACAGGCGATTGATTACTTAAAGCGTATGAAACTCGGACGAGCTACATTTCTTCCGCTTACTGCCGTAAACAGAAAACAGTTTGAAAGAGAAACTGTTACAAAACTCCAACTTACAGATGGTTTTATTGGTGTTGCGGCAGAGCTTGTAGAATATGATTCAAAGTTTGAAAACATCGCATTCAGTCTTTTGGGAAAAATTGCCGTGTTTGAGAATATAGATACAGCGATTGAAGCTTCAAAACGCTTTAAATATTCATTTATGTGCGTAACTCTTGACGGTGATGTTATCAGAACGTCGGGAGCCATAACGGGCGGCAGCAGTGAAAAAATCAAACGCTCCGGTACTCTCACGAGAACAAGAGAAATACCGGTATTGCAGAAAAAACTTACCGACTTGAAAGCAGAAGTGGAAAAACTTGAGGCACTTATAGAAAAAGGTAAGTCGGAACTTTCAAATGCAGAGGCTATGAGATCGGCGGCTTTTGATAAAGTGCATAAGCTTGAAATCAGTGCATCCGAACTCAAGTCTGCTATGGAGCGTGCTGCAGAGAGAAAGGCAAGCGTCGAACAAAGAATTCATCAGATTCAAGGTGATATAGACCGTTGTGACGGTGAGATAAAAGCTAACACAGAAGCTGTTTCGTCGTTCGAAGAAGAGTGTACTGCTCTTAAAGCTGAGGTTGCCTCTGCTGAGAACGAGCTTACTTCATACGAAGAGAAGGCTAAAACCGGAATCCAAATTCGAGACACGATGCAGAATGAGATAACAACACTCAAACTTCGCTTGGCTGACCTTAATAATAAAATCGAGCGTTTTGCCGACGATAAAAAGCGAATTCTCGAGGATATCGAAAAAGAAAGCGAACTTTCGGATTTTATGCAGTTGCAACTTGATGAGAGTGCTTCAAACGTTGCAGAGATAAAACGCGAAAACGGCGAATATACTGAAAAGGTCGAAGAAGCAAAAGCTGAAAAGAAAGTATCTGACGAAGAATATGCAAAACTTACAGCGGAGAAAAAATCCGTTGATGAGAGCTTATCGGGAATGATAACAAAAATTGCCGATATAAGCGGTGCAATAGGAATGCTTCGTGAAGAGATGGGTAGACTTGATATCAGAAGAACCAGAGCTGAGCATGAGTCGGAATCCGGTAAGAATAGACTTTGGGAAGAATACGAACTTACTTACACAAAAGCTCTCGAAATAACAGGTGGCAAAGCTCCCGAAAATCTCGAAGAATGTCGTAAGAGAATTTCAGAACTGAGAGCCGGAATAAAACGTCTCGGTAATGTAAATGTAGACGCGATCGAAGAACTCGAAAGCACTACCGAAAGATGTACTTTCCTTACCGAACAGCGAAAAGATATGGAGGAAACAAGAACAAAGCTTCTTAAGGTGATCGCAGAACTTACTAAGGTAATGCAAGAACAATTCAAAGAGCAGTTCGAATTGATTCGTGAGAACTTTAAGATTGTATTCAGTGAATTGTTCGGCGGAGGTAAGGCTGATATCACACTTGCAGACGAGGGCGATGTACTTGAAAGCGGCATTGAAATCGTTGCACAACCTCCCGGAAAGAAACTTCAGAATATGATGCTTTTGTCCGGCGGTGAAAGAGCACTTACTGCTATTGCGCTTTTGTTCGGTATTCTCAGAATGAGACCGACACCTTTCTGTATGCTTGATGAGATAGAGTCAGCTCTTGATGATGCAAACGTTTATCGTTTTGCAAACTATACGAAGGCTGTTTCCGAAAGCACACAGCTCATTCTTATTTCACACAGAAAGGGAACAATGGAGTCTGCTGATGCACTTTACGGCGTAACAATGGAAGAAAAAGGCGTTTCCAGAGTTGTTGCGTTGAAAGTATCGGATGATAAGAAATAATCTTAAAATACATTGCGTTTGCAATGGGATAACGGAGAAAATATGGGATTTTTTTCAAAATTAAAAGAAGGTCTTTCAAAGACAAAAGAAAACCTCATAGGTAAAATTGATAAGATGCTTGCCGGATTCGGTGTGGTTGATGATGATTTGCTTGACGAACTCGAAGAGATTCTCATAACATCTGATTTTGGTGTAGAGACTACAGAATACATTATTGATTGTTTGAGAGATGAAATTAAATCACAAAAACTTACAAAACCGGAAGAAGTAAAAGGGAAGCTTCAGGAGATAATATGTGGAATACTTACTCAGGGTAAACTTTGCGGTATTGATACCAATGCTGTACCTTGTGTTGTTTCGGTTATCGGTGTAAACGGTGTAGGTAAAACAACGTCTATAGGAAAACTTGCAAATATTTACAAGAAAAACGGCAGAAAGGTTTTACTTGCGGCAGGAGATACATTCAGAGCTGCTGCGATCGACCAGCTTGAAATATGGGCACAGCGTGTTGGCGTTGATATCATCAAACAGAATGAAGGATCTGATCCTGCGGCTGTTCTTTTTGATGCCTGTCGTGCAGCCAAAGCCAGAGATGTTGATGTGCTGATATGTGATACTGCCGGAAGACTTCATAACAAGAAGAATCTTATGGCAGAGCTTTCAAAAATGTCGAGAGTTGTCGAAAAAGAAATGTCAGAGGCAAAAAGAGAAATTTTTCTGGTGCTTGATGCCACCACAGGTCAGAATGCGGTAAGTCAGGCAAAAGCTTTTTCTGAGGTTGCCGATATTTCGGGCATAATTCTTACAAAGCTTGACGGCACATCAAAAGGCGGAATAATTGTTTCCATATGCAAAGAAATGGGTATTCCCGTAAGACTTGTGGGAGTCGGTGAAGGTATCGACGATATGCAATCATTCAGCGCCGAAGAATTTGTAAAAGCGATTTTTGAATAATATGTCAGTAATTGACTATTTGTTTTTATAATGTTATTCTTAACTTAATGTTTTGTTTTAAATGTTTTGAAATAAAATTTATACGAAAGGACGTAATTTTGTATGAAAAAATTTTTGTCTATTGTTTTGTGTATAGTTCTTGGTGTTTCCGTTCTTACAGGTTGCGGTGAAACGGATACTGATGGTGCAAATGACGGTACATCTGCTCCTTCTACATCGGTTCCTACAGCTACTCCCGAGCCGACACCCGTACCGGACGGAGATATTATTAAGAGCATGAACCTTTCAAATGTAGGACCTGAATTAAAGGATACTGCACTTGAACTTATGAAAAAAGAAGATGATGCGACTACTATTTATGTAAAAGATTACGGTGCTAAAGGTGATGGTGTTACCGACGATCGTAAAGCTGTTACCAAAGCGATTACCGCGCTTAAAAAACTTCCGAAAGGCAGCACTCTTGTTTTTGAACCAAATGCTACATACTATATGGGCAATAAAGGTGCGGCTATGACTCTCAACAATATGAAAAATCTCATTGTTAAAGGTGATAATACTACAATCTTGATTGATGCACCGGCGCAGTATTTTATAATGCAGAATAATGAGAACTTTGTTTTACAGGGCTTCAACTTCAACTATAAGACAAAACCGTATGCTTTCACTACAAAGGTTGAAAATGTTGTCAATGGCGCAAAAGAATATTCTATTGTTGCTACATTGGATAGAAGTCTTGGTATTGATAAAAAAACTACATTTGCCGGACTTGAAAGCTTTGGCGTATTGAACCGTGATGACGGAAGATATCATATGAGTATAAAATCTATTACTCCCGTTGATAAAGATGCATTTAAATACAAAATTGAGTTCAATAAAACAACTGCATTCCATCCGATCGATGACAGCTTAAAGCATGTTGAAAAAATGGGTATGATTGTACCTGTTCCGGGAATCGGACATAGTGTAGAGCAGGCGTTTACTGTTTTAAATAATAAGAACATTATGATGAAAGATTGTAATGTATGGTCTGCTTGTAAGTTTATGTTCTTTATAAGAGGTAATGAGGGTAAAGTTGTCTTTGATAATACAAATGTTACTCCGGATCCTGCCGAAGAGAAAAACGGCGATATAAGAATCGTAGGCTGGAGAGACGGTTTCCACTGTAAAGAAAACAGAGCACAGCTGGTATGGAAAGATTGTACTCTCGAATGGGTATATGATGATATATTTAACATTTGTTGTTCTATGCTCAAGGTAAATTCTTTTAAAGATAAAAATGTTGATTTAATTTGGCCTGAAACCAATGCTGCATACGGTCTGATAAAAAAAGGTGATGTAATCAGATTTTACAGCCCGAAAGGTATTGATCTCGGAAGCGCGGAAGTTGTATCTGCAAAAGGCGACAGCGTTGTGTTGAAAAATGAAGTTGAAGGACTTGTTAAAAATTCATATGCTGCGGTTGAAACACTTTCAGCTCCTAACTCGATGATTCTTAATTGTAAGATAAAGGGTACAATCAGATACAGAACACCTATGTATATTTACAATTCGGATATTCATGTTACAAGAATGTGGCTTGCTTTTGAAATGGCAGGTGGCAGATATCTTGAAGGTCCTTGCCCGCATGATATTCTTTTCAGTAATTGTAATTTTACTTTTGATAACACAAATGACAAATATATTGAGATTTTCTCTTCAAGTTCACAGGGTGAAAAAGCTCTGAAAAATCAAACCAAAAAACAGGATGAAGTTTTTCATGTAAAGAATATTGTATTCTTTAATTGTGAGCTTGATGAAGATCAGATTGAACTTAAATACGCAGAACTTTATTGTGACGATGTATATAGAATCGTAAAATAAGCTCTTAATCGATGATTCGGACGCCGCAGATGTAATGCATCTGCGGCGCTGTTTTATTAACCGGTAATGTGTTCCGAAAAAATTGACTATAATGATTATAAATGTTAAAATGATTCCACTTAACTGTTATAAATGCGAGGTAAAAGTATGAAAAAAATTGTTTCTGTAATTTTGCTTATTTGTGTCGCTTCGACTTTATTGTTCGGTTGCGGCGATGATTCTGCTAAGAAAACAGAAAGTCCGTCTGCTACTGTGGGTACAAATTCGTCGGAACCGGATGTTTTTGTTACTGATTATCCCGATACAACAGCAACAGTAGATACTACTATTGCTCCTTCTGCGACAACCGGTACGCAGTCGACTTCAGCGCCGACTGCGACAAAGACTCCGTCTGCGACTTCGGGAAACTCGACAACGGTGTCAAAAGTATTTCCCCAAAATCCTAATGAGACAAATATTATTGAGTATCTCGGGCTGGAAAATGTAGGACGAAATGTTAAAAATAATGCTGTTGAGAACCTTGCTAAGTACACAACCGGAACTACTTTGTACGTAAAAGATTTTGGTGCAAAGGGTGACGGTGTGACGGATGACCGTGCTGCTATAAAAGATGCTATTTCCGCTCTGAACAAGGCTGCTGCCGGAAGCAAGTTGGTTTTTGAGTCCGGTAAAACCTATTATTGCGGAAAAAAGGCAGGTTCTGCGATGACTATTGCGGGTCTTAAAAATAAAATTGTTGATGGCAATGGTTCTACCATTCTCATTGATGCACCTGCTCAGTATCTTACAATGAATAACTCGCAGAACGTTATTCTTCGCGGTTTCAGCTTTAACTATAAGACTAAGCCGTATGCTTTTTCTACAAAAGTAGAGGATATAACTTCAAAAACTGCCGTTATCACTCTTGATCGTACTCTCGGTATTACCAGTACATACGAGACAAGTTATCTTGAATTCTTTGGACTTGTGAATCAGTATGAAGGCAGATATCATATGGGTATCTCAAAAATTGAGATTATTGATGCTGCTAAATTTAAATATAAAGTCACCTTTACGAATACATTTGGTGACATAGCCGGCAGAATAAAAGCTATCGAAAAAAAGGGTATAATATTCCCTGTGCCGAACATTGCACATAATGTTGAGCAGGCATTTACTGTTTTAAATAACACAAATGTGGCTTTCATGAATAACAACGTCTATAGTGCTTGCAAGTTCATGTTCTTTATCCATGGTACGGAGTCTCAATTATATTTTGATAATGTGAAAGTGGTTCCGGATCCGAAGGAAAATAACGGAAATATTCTTATTTGCGGTTGGAGAGACGGTTTCCACTGTAAGGAAAATAGGGGACAGCTCATCTGGAACAATTGTACAATAAAGGCTCTTTATGATGACCTTTACAACATTGCGAATACGATGACTCTGATAAAAGATCTTGAAAAAGCATCTGATGGTACAGTCTCCTTTAAACTTAGAAAATATACAGGTGCAAATGATATGTATACCAATGTAAAGAAAGGCGACATTGTTTCGATATACGATTCCAGAACAGGTAAATTTGTAGGCACAAGTAAAATAAAAACATACAAGAAACAGATGATTACTTTGGAAGATAACATTTCCGGACTTAAGAACGGACTGTATGTTTCGGTTGATTCACTTGCTGCACCGAATTCAATGATTTTAAATTGTAAACTTGATGGCACGTTGCGTTTTAGAACTCCGATGCTTATTGCAGATTCAGAAATTCATTGCACCAGAATGTGGCTCGCTTTTGAAACTGCCGGTGGTCAGTACATAGAGGGTACTTGTCCGAAAAATATTTTGTTCAGCAATTGTAAGTTTTCTTTTGATAGTGAAGCCGGTGCACATATCGAGGTATATAATGCAAATACAAAGAGTACGTCTGCTCTTAAAGCTGATCCTTCTAAACAGGATGAGTATTTCCACGTAAAAGATATGATCTTCTATAAATGTAAAATAGATCAGAAACAGTTTGTTTATAAAAATGCAGAACAGTATTGTACTGACGTTACAAGATTTATAGAATGTACAAAATAATTCAGAAAGAGTTTGTTTTTAATGTCTTATATTAGTGATGATATTCTCTATAACGTAGAGAAGCCTGCCAGATATACGGGCGGCGAATGGAACAGTATAATTAAAAATAAATCCGATGTAGATATCCGCTTTGCTTTTTGCTTTGCGGATATTTACGATATCGGTATGTCTCATCTCGGAATGAAGATTTTATATCATCTTCTTAATGAGCGTCCGGGTACTTGGTGTGAGAGAGTTTTTTCGCCTTGGCCTGATCTCGAAAAAGAGATGCGTGCAAACGGTTTGAAACTTTTTGCTCTTGAATCGCAGGAACCGATTGATACTTTTGATTTTATCGGTTTTACGATGCAGTACGAGATGAGTTTTACAAATATCATAAATATGATTGAACTTGCAGGTGTTCCGATAAAATCCGCTGACAGAACAGAGGGGATGCCTTTTGTTATCGGTGGTGGACCTGCTGCTGTAAATCCGGAACCTTTGGCAGACTATTTTGATCTTTACAATATCGGTGACGGCGAGGAAATGCTTCCGGAAATTATGGAAGTGTATGCGCAGTGGAAAAAAGACGGTGCTCCTCGTATCGAGTTTTTAAGAAGAGTTTCAAAAATTGAGGGTGTATATGTACCTTCTATGTACGAGCCTAAATATGACGAAAACGACGGTTTTATTTCACTCGACGCTAAACCCGAGTTTGCTGATTGCGCGCCTAAAACGGTCAGAAAAAGAGTTGTACAAGATCTTGATAAGACTTATTTTCCGGAGAAACAGGTTGTGCCATATACTGCGGCGGTTCACGATCGCATTATGCTTGAAATTTTCAGAGGTTGTATAAGGGGCTGTCGTTTCTGCCAGGCTGGTTTTATATATCGTCCTGTGCGTGAAAGAAAGGCAGAAACACTTCTAAATATTGCAGATAAACTTGTAAAGAGTACAGGCTACGAAGAGATTTCACTTCTTAGTCTTAGCACAAGTGATTTTACAGAACTTCCGTGTCTTACAGAAGGTTTACTTGATGCGTTTCAGGATAAACATGTTAACCTTGCACTTCCGAGTCTTCGAGTCGATTCGTTTTCTCTTGATCTTATGGAGAAAGTTTCAAAAGTCAGAAAAAGCGGCATTACATTTGCTCCTGAAGCAGGTACGCAGCGTATGCGTGATGTCATAAATAAAGGCGTAAATGAAGAAGATTTGCTCAGATCCGTTGAAATGGTTTTCAAAGGTGGTTGGCATAACATTAAGCTTTACTTTATGATTGGTTTGCCTACGGAGACCGATGAAGACGTTCTCGGAATTGCAGACCTTGCTTTTAAAGTATTGAAAAAATATGACGAAGTACACGCAGGCAAGAAAGCTCGCAGACCGGAGATTACTGTAAGCGTTTCTACGTTTGTGCCGAAGCCGTTTACGCCTTTCCAATGGTGCGAACAGATTACTATTGATGAGATCAGAAGACGTCAGGATTTACTCAAACACGCTCTTAATAAGCGCATAAGTTTCAGTTGGCACGATCCCAAAACTTCGGTTTTAGAGGGTGTTTTGGCGCGTGGTGACAGACGTTGCGGTGATATTCTTTATGAAGTATGGAAAGAAGGCGGAGGTTTTGATGCGTGGTCTGAATATATGGACTATGACAGCTGGCGCAGAATAATTGACGAAGCAGGAAAATGCTGTATCACGGGTAAAGATACAACACTCGAGACTCCGCTTCCATGGCAACACATTGATGTCGGTGTATCTCAGAAATTCTTCAAGAGTGAATATGAGAAGGCTATGCTAGGTATTCTGACACCTAATTGCAGAGAAAAATGCAGCGGTTGCGGTGCAGCTTGTTACAAAGGCGGTGTTTGTGTTGGAAAATAATTTTACATACAGATTACGTTATTCGCGCGGTGCAGACGTAAGATACGTATCACATCTTGATATACTTAAACTTTTCGACAGAGCTTGCCGCCGTGCAGAGTTACCGGTAGATTACTCGGAAGGATTTAATCCGCACCCTGAATTTGTTTTCGGAATGCCTCTTCCTGTCGGTGTTACAAGTGAAGCAGAGTATGTTGATATAAAGTTGTACGAAAAGATAAGTAATACTGATTTTATCAGACGTTTAAATGATTCTTTGCCGCCTGCCGTAAGGATAATGGAATCAAAGCACTTGGCAGAAAGAACACCGAATATTATGAAAACAGTTTCTGCCTCAAAGTACAGAGTGTTGGTGGATTTCAAGTGTGCCGATGTGTCAGATGCTTTTGAAAAAATTGAGGCGGAACTTGATCTTAACAGACCTCTTGTTGTTATGAAAAAAACAAAAAGTGCAACAAAAGAAACCGATATAAGACCTATGATTCATTCGATTGAATTTACGGATAAGGGCAACGGAATTGGCGAGCTTTTGATAGTTACTGCCGCAGGAAACCTTACTAACTTACGACCGGAACTTGCGATTAATTCTCTTTGCGAAGTTTGCGGAGTTTCTTGTAAGATAGAAAGCATTCACAGATTGGAGCTTATTTGACGCGATGGAACGAAAAATTCTTCTTAAAACAAAAGGTGAAACCCAGAATCAGATCAGATATGTAGTAACAGAAGACGGAGAGCCGGTATTTTACGGTGTTTTTGATCCTATGGATGTGTATGGTGAAACAATATGTTCCGTGCGTATAAAGGAGCGTTTGACGGCGCACAAAGTTGTATTTTGCGATGTCGGAAGGGATAAACCTGCCTTCATAAATAATTGCAATTTCCTGCCCGGTAAGATGATGCTTGTGCAGGCGGATTCCTCAGAGCACGATTCTAAAGGTATAAAATTTTCGACGGATATAAAGATTCGCGGAAAATATCTTGTTGCGGTTATGCACCAATACAGTTCCAGATGCGGTCTGGAAGCAAAAATTTCGAAAAAAATAACTGACTATGAGTTAAAAAACAAACTTTTCAATTTTATTTCGGAATATCCTGTACGAAGATGTATCGACATGGATTGTTTCTGTGAGGTTATTTGCAGAACCTCGGTTGCAGAACTTGATGATTTATCGATTCTGGATGATGATTTGGATATGATTTTTGCTGAATGGAATGCGCTGTTGCATGATTTTTCGGAGAATTATAAAACAAATGCGAAAGTCGGTATCATTAAAGGTTATACTGATGTTATCGATTATATAAGGAAACATGAACGTACCGACGATTTTGCCGAGATTGTGTCTGATTGTCCGATTCTTTCTCATAATCTGTCCGAGACCTCTCCTGCATTTGCTGACAAAATAAAATGTATGAGTGAAAAAAATGAATTTGACATTTTTACCGTATATGCTGTTGATAACAGACTTTGTCAACTTATGAGAAAGCAAGTTTATCTTAAGTCGGGTGCATATCTTGTGATCGAATTCACCGAAGCTATGACCGTTATTGATGTAAATTCCGGCAAAAATACCGTAGGAAATTCTTTAGCTGTAAACAAAGAAGCTGCAGCAGAAATAATGAGACAGTTAAGGCTTCGCGACATCGGTGGAATAATTGTCTGTGATTTTATAAATATGTTTGACAGCCGAAAAGACCGTGAATTGGTTTTGTATCTGAAAGAACTTGCCGGCTCTGATACTCAGGAAATTTATATATCAAATGTAAGTCATTTAGGTTTGGTTGAGATAGCGCGAAAAAGAAGTTAAACAAAAAGAGTGATAATTAAAATCGACTCGATAATCGATTCTTAATCGTCACTCTTTCTGTTTAATATGAGTATAAACTTTTTCACTACCATAAAAAACCTCTTTAACGGTTTGTCCGGTAAAGAGGGTTTTTATCATTTCAAGTGGGCTGCTTTGTTAAATCTTAATTATACCCAAACCGTTAAGCACTGATGATATCAGTATTGCTAAGATACAGAACGGAGCAATGTACTTGATCATCACAGTGAAAAATTTTTCTTGTTTGAATTTGCCTGCAAGTTTTACTTCGTTCGTAATTACGCTGGGTTTTACTATAAAGCCTACGAATATACAGGTGAGGAACGCTACTATCGGCATTATTACACTGTTTGATAAAAAATCAAAGAAGTCGAGGATTGATAATCCCAGTATTTTTACACCGTCCCAGTGACCGTAGCCCAAGGATGAGGGAAGTGCCAGAATTATACAACCGACAAGAACGACAAGGCAGGTTCTTATTCTTGGAATATTGAATTTGTCTCGGAGTATAGAAACAACGGTTTCCATAAGCGAAATCGATGATGTGAGCGCCGCAAAGAACACGAGCAGGAAGAATACGAATCCTATAATACTTCCGAACGGCATGGAATCAAATATTTTCGGGAGCATTTCGAACATAAGACCTGCACCTGCCTGGAGCTTTGCTTCGTCACCACCGGTGAAAACGAATACGGACGGAACTATCATAAGTCCTGCTACCATTGCGATACCAGTATCAAAGAGTTCTATCTGGTGGACTGATTTTTCTATATTTGCTTCTTTCGGCATATAAGAACCGTAAGTTATCATAATGCCCATTGCGATAGACATGGAGTAGAAGAGCTGACCGAGTGCGCCGAGTACCGTCATAACGGAGAACTTCGAAAAGTCGGGCATGAAGTAGTATTTGACGCCTTCCGTTGCACCATCGAGTGTAATTGTGTAAATTGCTATGCCTACTGACAACACAACAAGAACCGGCATCAGTATTTTGCTGAATTTTTCAATACCCTTTTCAACACCGAGCATAACGATAATTGCAGTTGCAGCTATGTAAACCAAAAGCCAGATAATAGGTTCTACCGGTTTTGATATAAAGTCGCCGAAATATGTGTCACCTGCTGCAACGGACCCGTTTCCTAAAAGATATACACTGAAATATTTTGTAACCCAACCACCGATAACGCAGTAATACGGAAGTATTATCATCGGAACAATTGCGGTCATTTTTCCGATGAATCCCCATTTGTTGTTTAGCTGACCGTATGCTTCAATAGCACTTTTACCGGTCTTTCGTCCGATGGCGATCTCTGCAACCATAAGTGTAAAGCCGAATGTTACCGCTAAAATTATATATGTGAGTAAGAATATACCACCACCGTATTTTGCCGCTAGATAGGGGAATCTCCAGAGGTTTCCGAGTCCCACGGCACTTCCTGCAGCAGCAAATACAAATCCGATTTTACTTGTAAAGCTGTTTCGTTTAGTTTCCATATAGTGAAATCCTTTCTTATTTACACAATCTTATATAAAATACCACACTTAACCCCACGAGCGCAACCTGATATATTACCGGTTTTGCTCCGATAAAAAGGATTTTTTGGGGTTTTACAGTTGCGATATCATTATTAAACTGATATAATAACTTGGTTAAATTGCAGTGTGGGAAGAAAGGAGTCATATGACGTGATAGTAAGAAATCCTAAATTTGTTTTATCTGCCATATCGGAGAAACAATATCCGGATTCGAATCTGCTCGAAGTTGCTTTTGCAGGCAGATCAAATGTAGGAAAATCTTCGCTTATAAATACCTTACTTAATCGTAAGAATCTTGCACGAAAAGGTTCGCGACAGGGTATGACGCGTATGATAAATTTCTTCAATATTGACGATGAGATACATTTTGTAGATCTCCCCGGTTACGGTTATGCATCTGTTTCAAAAAGCGAGATGAATCTTTGGAGCAAGGTTATCACAAATTATCTTAATGTCAGACAGCAACTTTATCTTATGATTATGCTTGTAGATATCAGACACAAGCCGTCAAAAGAAGATATTCAGATGTACAAATGGATTTTAGAGTCAGGCGTGCAACACATCATCGTTGCGACAAAGTCAGACAAGGTTTCACGTGCTGAGGCTCAGCGAAATATGAAGCTTATCAGAGAGACATTGGTTCTTCCGGATGATACAAAGATTTATCTGGTATCCAGCCAAAACCGAAACGGTATAAAAGAATTATGGGACGCAATAGACAGTTACATTGTTGAGGAGGAAGAAAATGAGTAAATTACCTTTTTTTACAAAGGCACAGATAGATAATATTTGCAAGGATTACAAAACACCTTTTTATTTATACGATGAGAAGGGTATCCGCGAAGGCATCAGAAGATTACAGAATGCTTTTTCATGGGCTGATTTTAAGGAGTATTTCGCTGTGAAAGCCTGCCCAAATCCGTATCTTATCAGAATGATGATTGAGGAAGGTTGTGGTGTTGACTGTTCTTCTATGACAGAGCTTATGATGGCAGAGGCACTCGGACTCAAAGGTGAGCAGATTATGTTTTCTTCAAACGTGACACCCGCTGACGATTTTGTAAAGGCTAGAGAGCTTGATGTTATTATCAACCTTGACGATATTACTCATATTGATTTTCTTGAGAAAAACGGCGGTTTGCCGGAAACTCTCTGTATGCGTTTTAATCCGGGCGGAGATTTCTGTATCGGAAATACTATCATGGGAAATCCCGGCGATGCTAAGTACGGTATGACGAAAACACAGATTTTCGAAGCAGTTGAGATACTTATGAAAAAAGGCGTAAAGCATTTCGGACTTCATGCATTCCTTGCGAGCAATATGATCGAAAATGATTATTACGCAAGTCTTGCGGCGATTTTGTTTAAATTGGCTGTTGAGATAAACGAAAAGCTCGGTGCTGATATTTCGTTTGTAAACCTCTCCGGCGGTGTAGGTATTCCGTACAAACCGGATGACAAGCCGGTTGATCTTGAATATGTGGGCAAAACCGTTAAAAAGGCATACAATGAGATAATAGTTCCTTCAAAGCTTAAGAAAATTTCAATAAAATCAGAGCTCGGAAGATATATTACCGGACCGCACGGAATATTGGTTACAAAGGCTATTCACAAGAAAGATATTTATAAAAATTATGTCGGTGTAGATGCGTGTGCTGCAAACCTTATGAGACCTGCGATGTACGGTTCTTACCATCATATCACCGTTATGGGTAAAGAAAATGAAGCTCCCATGAAGATGTACGATATCACGGGCGGTCTTTGTGAGAACAATGATAAATTTGCGATTGACAGAATGCTTCCTGAAATTGAAAACGGCGATATTCTTGCGATACACGATGCTGGTGCTCACGGATTTGCAATGGGTTATAATTATAACGGCAAACTTAGAAGTGCTGAGCTTCTTCTCAGAGAGGATGGAAGCGTTAAACTTATAAGACGCGCAGAGACTCCGGCTGACTATTTTGCGACATTTAATTTTGACGGCGCAGAAATAAAATTGTAAAAATAAATATGATATAAAGGAGAACTGTAAAATGGCTGACAACAATGTTCAGATAAATGAAATTGCCTCGAGAATAGCCGAACTCCGTGATATTTGCGGATATACGGATGTCGAGATGGCAGAGTACCTTAATATTTCTCTTGAAACATACATTGCTTATGAAAATGCAGAACTTGATTTCCCTGTAAGTGTTTTGTATGCACTTGCGGCAAAGTTTAATGTTGACCTTACCGAGATTCTGACAGGAAAGTCTCCTAAGCTTGCAAATTGCTCGCTTGTCAGAAAAGGCGAAGGTATTATGGTTGACAGATACAAGGGTTACGATTTTGAAAATATTGCTTACAAATTTATAAACAGAAAGATGGAGCCGATGGTGGTTACAGTAGGCGCTGAGACTGAAACCGAGGTACCGGAACTTGTTTCACACGAAGGACAGGAGCTCAACTACTGCCTCGAAGGTACTCTCAGAGTTACATTTGGAAAAAGTGAGTTTATTCTCAATGAGGGCGACTGCTTCTATTTTGACCCGTCTATTCCTCATGCACAGTCTGCCGTGGGCGGAAAGCCTGCTAAATTCTTAACGGTTATTCTTTAATAAGCAGAAAAAGTGCAAATACATTTTATTCGGAGGAAATAATGAATTACATGTTAAATAAACTCGTAGGACGCTATAAGTTTGAGTCTTATGAGGATTTCAGAGAAAATTACAAGGTTACATATAACGACGATTTTAACTTCGGTTTTGATATAGTTGACGAGTGGGCAGCTTATCAGCCTGATAAGAAAGCTCTTGTCTGGTGTAATGATCACGGCGAGGAGCATATCTTTACATTTACCGATATAAAAAAATACAGTAATAAAATGGCTAACTATTTCAAGTCTATCGGTCTTAAAAAAGGCGACAGAGTTATGCTCATACTTAAGAGACGATATGAGTATTGGATGACAGTTACGGCTCTTCACAAAATGGGTGTTGTTGTTATTCCGGCATCTTTCCAGCTTACAAAAAAAGATATCGTTTACCGTGTAAATGCCATCGGTGTCAAGATGGTTATATGTGCAGATGACGATTATGTTATCAGTCAGATAGAAGAATCACGTCCTGAGTGTCCGTCGATAGAATATCTTGCAAAAATCGGCAAAAAACTTGACGGTTGGATTGATTATACAGAAGCTTACGCAGGTCATTCTGATGTTTTTGAAAGACCGACAGGCGAGGATGCAGTATCTTGTAATGATCTTATGCTTATGTACTTCACATCAGGTACAACAGGTATGCCGAAAGTAGTTCAGCACGTACAGTCATATCCTCTCGGTCATATTCTTACTGCTAAATACTGGCAGCAGGTTAAAAATAACGGCTTGCACCTTACGGTATCAGACTCCGGTTGGGCAAAGTTTTCTTGGGGTAAGATTTACGGACAATGGATTTGCGGTTCGGCTATCATGGGCTATGATATGGACAAGTTCGTTTCCGAGAAACTTCTCAAGGTTATTGAAAAATACAAAGTTACAACTTTCTGTGCACCTGCGACGATGTACAGATTTATGATAAAAGAAGACCTTTCAAGTTTTGATTTGTCTTCCGTAAAGCATTTCTGTATGGCAGGTGAGCCTCTCAATCCTTCTGTTATGGAAGAGTGGAGAAAGATAAGCGGAAAGAAAATTTACGAAGGTTTCGGTCAGACAGAGACACCGGTTATCCTTGCAAACTATCAGTGGTCAGAGCCTCAACCCGGTTCTACAGGTCGTCCGGCAGCATCATTCAATATAAAAATTATTAATGATGAAGGTAAAGAGTGTGAGATAGGTGAAGAGGGCGAAATCGTTGTTATCGGAGCTAAAGAAAATCGTCCGGTAGGTCTTACAATAGGTTATTACAATGACGATGCCGCAAATGAGAGACTTTGGAGAGACGGAAACTTCCACACAGGTGATAATGCTTGGTATGACGAAAACGGCTATGTATGGTTTGTCGGAAGAAATGATGATGTTATCAAATGTTCCGGTTACCGTATAGGACCTTTCGAAGTTGAAAGTGCTTTGATGACACATCCGGCAGTTTTAGAGTGTGCTATTACAGCCGCAGATGACCCTGTAAGAGGTCAGGTTGTAAAAGCAACCATCGTACTCACAAAACAGTACACAGCGTCGGAAGAACTCAAAAAAGAGCTTCAGAACCACGTTAAAAAGGTAACTGCACCCTATAAGTATCCGAGAATTGTCGAGTTTGTAAAAGAACTTCCGAAAACTACAAGCGGAAAGATTATGCGAGCACAGATAAGACGAAACGATGCAAACAAATAATTTCTGTTGAGAAATTTTTAAATTTTTTGTATAGTATAAAAGATGTAATTAAGCGATAATTTATTGCTAAAATATATAAAATAGGAGCGAATAATTATGAAGATTTTGGCTTTTGACTACGGTGCTACAAGCGGTCGTGCGATTTTAGGTAACTTTGACGGCAAAGTTCTTACTTTGGAAGAGACACACAGATTCCCCAGTGATCCGGTTATGGTAAACGGTACATACACATGGGATATTCTGAGACTTTACCACGAACTCAAAAAAGGTATTCTCAATACCGTAAATATGGGACACTCTGATATCGCAAGTATCGGTATCGACACATGGGGCGTTGACTTCGGTCTTATTTCTAAAGACGGTAAACTTCTCGGCAACCCTGTTCACTATCGTGATGCTCGTACAGACGGTATGATTGAGGAAGCTTCAGAGACAGTTTCTCTGAAAGATATCTACGGTACAACAGGTATCCAGTTCCAGAAGTTCAATACACTTTATCAGCTTCTCGCTATGAAGAAAGCAAATGATCCGCTTCTTGATATTGCAGATACATTGCTTTTCGTACCTGACCTTTTCAACTACTTCCTTACCGGTGTTAAAAAGTGTGAGTACACAATCACAAGTACATCGCAGATGTATGATCCGGTAAAAGGCGATTGGGCATACGATATGCTTGAAAAGTTCGGTATCAGAACAGACATTCTTCCTGAAGTTATTCCGGCAGGTACAAAGATCGGTAATCTTAAAGAAGATATCTGCGCAGAGCTCGGTATTCCTTCTATCCCTGTTATCGCAGTTGCTGAGCATGACACAGGTAGTGCCGTTGTATCAGTTCCTTTCAGCGACAAGAAAGCTGCTTACCTCAGTTCAGGTACTTGGTCACTTCTCGGTCTCGAACTTGATAAGCCGATCATCAATGAGAAGATGCGTGAACTCAACTACACAAACGAAGGTGGTATAAATAACTCAGTTCGTCTCCTTAAGAATATCATGGGTCTCTGGATCAATACAGAATGTATGAGAACATGGGAGAAACTCGGTGAGACAGTTACATTTAAGTATCTTGCTGAAACTGCTTCTAAATCTGAGCCGTTCAGAAGCCTTATCGATGTTGACGATCCGAGATTCTTCGAGCCCTTTGATATGCCTAACAAAATTATGGATTACTGCCGTGAGACAGGTCAGCCCGTTCCGCGTAACAAAGGCGAATTCTCTCGTTGCATAAACGAAAGCCTTGCTCTCAAGTACAGAGAAGCTATCGAAGGTCTTGACGAGATTGTAGGATACAGAATTCCTGCTCTCCACATCGTCGGCGGCGGTTGCCAGAACAACCTTATCAACCAGTTCACAGCAAACGCTATAAACAGACCTGTTATCACAGGACCTGTTGAAGCTACTGCTATCGGTAACCTTATCACACAGCTTATCGCTCTCGGTGAAATAAAAGACCTTGACGAAGGCCGTGAGGTTATTAAAAACTCATTCCCGATGACAACATTCGAGCCCCAGGATACAGAAGCTTGGGATGCAGCATATGCAAAGCTTAGAAAACTTTCAGGTAAAGCGTAAGATAATATAATGATACTTTTAAAGGCTGATGTAGTGCTAATCAGGCATTGCATCAGCTTTTTAAAAATAAAATCCCAAAAAGGAAAGTAATGTTATGATAAATTTAAAAGCAACAAATCAAAAATGGTCAGATCGAATAAGTAAGAAACTTTCATCGAATTTCATTGAGCTCGGTTACGGACTTCAGGTCGAAGGTATGAGTGCCGAGATGTTCTTTAATCGAAGTTTTGAACCGTTCTTTCCGTACCGACACATAAACAAAGTATGGTTTGATCTTTTGGAAGATGAAAACGATCCGACTTCTCGTTATGAAACCGATTGGAGTGTCTTTGATTGGTATCATTCATCGTACGAACATAATCCGTGGTTTGCATTTCCCGGTTCATGTACAGTATTACCGATAACAGATGATGTTGATTTTATTGTAAAAGAGTCGCCGACTGCAGATGTAAAGATTGATTACTGCGAAGAATCTGTACACGGAAAATATGCGATTAAAGTTATAAATAACAGTAACGCAGAAGGCGGTCTTGCACAGGCGGGTAAATACTGTTTTGCCGGTATGACTTATACATTCAAAGGCAAGATTCGCAGAGTCAGCGGTTCCGGAAATATTTATGCGGCAATGTTCAAGGAAGGTACAACTGACAAGCCTGTTGTTAAGGTGTCATTGGACGATATCAGCGATGAATATACTTCTTGTAAGGCGTCTTTTAAAATTTCAGAAGAGGGCAGATATACTTTTTGTATTCTGATCCCGGCAAACAGTTCTGTTTTATGTGATGATTTTACAATGATGCCGGATGATAACGTAAACGGTTGGAAGAAGATCACTGTCGAGGCAGGAAAGTTCGTAAAACCGGCGGTTATTCGTTGGCCGGGCGGTTGTTTTTCATCGTTTTATGATTGGAGAGACGGTGTAGGAGAATACAGACCTCCGATGTACTCATATTTCTGGGGCGGATACCAGTATAACGATATTGGTACTGATGAACTTGCTTCTTATGCTGAGAGCATAGGTGCTGAATCGATGGTATGTATAAATATGTATCATCCGTTCAAAAGATTTTTTGATTATGTTCCGCCTGAGTCGATGAACGGCGATCCTAACGATAGAACACTTCGCGCGGCACCTCACGGAAGAGATTTGCCTCAGTTTACCGATAAGGAGCAGGGCGCAAAAGATGCTGCGTTGTGGGTTGAATACTGTAACGGTGACGAAACTACGGAAGGCGGCAGAATGCGTATCGCTAACGGACGTAAAGAACCGTACAATATCAAATATTGGGAGATGGACAATGAAATTCATCGTTGGTTCACTCACAGCGAATATGCAGAAGAGTGTGTGCGATATTCAAGGGCGATGAAGGCTGTAGACCCGAGCATAAAAATCGGTATGGTTTCATATTGCCACGGTGTTGATTTGCTGACAGAGATGATAGAAATTGCAGGAAAAGACATTGACTTTTTTGCTGACCGTGGTTTCACCGAAGAAGAATTGGTCGGAAAACTCAATGTTATAAAGACATACAACAAAGCCAACGGTACAAATATCAGGTATTGCAATACCGAATGGTTGCCTCTTAACGGTGCCGATGTTTACAACATGGTGCCTCGTGATTCCATTCAACACTCAAAGTGCTTTATGTTCAGCAAGTGGTCTTATGCGCTTGATGCGGCTGCCGTTCTCATGATGTGGCAACGCTACGGTGAAATCATTGATTTTATCAACTTCAATAACTTTGCTAACACTCATTCACAGTCCGTAATCGAAACTGCAAAAGAAGGCTCATATATCACCGCGGCAGGCAGAATTATGAATTATTTTGCAAATACAAAAGCCGCCTATGCGCTCAAATTTGAAGGTTACCATCCTTTGCGTACTGAAAATGTGCAGATTCAGCTTTCTATTAATGAGACAGGCGATGCACTTATTCTGAATGTTCTGAACAGGACGGAAACAGAAGAAAAAGTACATCTTGATTTAAGTGATTTTGATATAGCTGATCATTGCACAGGAACGATGTTATATTCTGACAATTTGCTTGCGATGAATACTCTTAATGATACTCAAATCAAAGAGAAGCAAGTGGAGTATGCGGTATGCGATAAATGCCTTGATTTTACGGCGGAGGCACTTTCGTTTAGTGAGATAGTTGTGGCGATTAAATAAAAATTGAATGATTTGTGGGCGGCGTGCTTTTAGTGATGAAGGCATGCCGCTAATTTTTTCTTTACAAATAAATTGTCAAGTTTTAAAATTATACTAGTAGTTAACCGTTTATTAGTTATATTTATTGCCTTTAAGGAGGGGATAGTGTATGAAAAGATTGAAAAAAATCTTAGCTTTAGTGTTTGTAATAGCACTTTTGGTGAATAATTTTGCCGGTGTGACGACAGTCAGTGCGGAAAAGATTCCGTTGGTAGTGGAAGTAAATCTGAATGGTATAGATTTGATGGAGATTAATATTCCTCGTTCTTTTAAACTCAGTCCTTATATGAGTTATTATCCTTTCGATATTTATTGGGATGAGGCTGACATTGACGAAGGTCCTTTTGTGGTTTTGAGCAAGGATAACTATGTTTGTATTGGTGATTATGATTTTTCTAACGTTAACAAAATTGTTATTACTTATCGTACTGACAGTGCTTTTTCTGCTGAAAGTTTGGTTACATCAGGTGAAAAGTATGCGGTAGGTCTTTCGAGTGTTGCCGGATCGTTCGGTACGGATACTAATGTACCTGATTTTTCATCTGCAATAGTAAAAACTACTGTAGAAACCGGTTCAGGTAGTTGGACAGAAGAAAAAACGCTTACGATTACAAACAACATTGATACTTCATACAATGGTGAAGTCTGGCTGACAAACTATGCCACAAATGACCAAGCAATTATGATTTCAGGCATAACATTGTATTACGATGAATATGTTAAAGCTAATGTTTACGTTGAGGAAAGCTTATTCGGTAAAACAACTCTGAGCCACAGCGGTATGGTTGATATCGGTGAAGTAGTGACAGTAATTACAGAACCGGATGAAAAGTATGAAGTTGATTATATAACTTTAAATGGTGGCATAATTGATGAGAACTCGTTTACTGTCAGAGGCGACACTGTCATCAGGGTTAATTATGTCAGAAAACTTCAATTCTATGATGGATATGACACGGAGTTTAATGTAACGGATGTTGATCCGACAGCCGTTTATGCAGGTTCTGTAAATTTGTTTACAAGTGCATCGAACGGAAACCGATATTCGTATGCAACAGGTGCGTGTGCGGTTCTCTGTAGTTATGACAGTGATAAGAATGCATACATTGTTGAGTCTTTTTCCAGAGGTGGGGGTAACTCATATTTGGAACTGGAACTTACGGAAAATCAAATATTATTATGGATAGGCATGAATGACAAAAATACTCAAAAGGCATTCACTTACCTTAATGTAGGTACTTATATGTATCTTGAGGGTGTTGATTTGGTTAATAAGTCTGTTTCTGATGGTGCTTTGGCAGGATTCTTAAACAAGTATACTGCAACTGTCGAACAGGCAGAACACGGAACTTTTTCAATAAAGAATCCCGAACCCGCTCCGTATGCTACAGAAATTTATTTAGAAGCAAAACCTGAACCGGGATATAAGGTGGGTGGATATTGTGTTAATGGTGAACGAATAGAAGGTCATTCTTTCAAGATAACTCAGGACTCTGTAGTTAGTGCTGTATTTGTTGGCGATAATACACCGGATGGGCTGGATTATTATATTTCAGACAATGAAGTTATAGTCAAAGATTATTTTGGTAGTGGTACGGAGTTAAAAATTCCTGAAACTATAGAAGGATATCCTGTTACTACTCTTGATATGAATTCACTACGCTCGTGTCATACATTGGAAAGAATTTTTCTTCCGAAGACTATAAAAAGTATTCATCAAATAGCATTGATATCAACAAGTAAGCTTTTATCGATTAGTGTTGATAAGGAAAATGAATATTTCAGTAGCGTTGATGGAGTTTTGTATACATCGGATTTAACTAAATTGGTAAAATATCCTGATAATAAAGCAGATAGTTACTTTGTTGTTCCGGATGGTGTGACCGAATTGGGTTATTGTTCTTTTATGTATACGTATAACTTGACTGCGTTATCATTGCCAAAATCATTGAAAATTATCGGTGATGCAGCCTTTTATTATGACAATATCACTGATGTATACTACAAAGGCACTGAAGCAGAGTGGGCTGATGTTGAAATCGTAAGAGGTGTTCCGCAATTGGCTAATGCCACTATTCACTATAACTGTGCATTTTCTCTTGCTGACAGTTTAGATATTAATATCAATTCAAACACCGGATTTATCACAGAGTTTGGTTTCGGTAAGACATTTGCAGAACTCAAAGGAATGTTTTCGGATACTGCTAACATCAGATTTACTGATTCCAAAGGTAATACACCTGAATCTACCGATATCGTAGGAACCGGATTTACCGTTGAACTTTTTTGCGATGACTTTGTAGTTGAAAAAATATCTGTGGTGCTTTCGGGTGACACAGATGGTGACGGTGCCGTTACTATTGCTGACACAATGGTTGCGTATAATCATTTAAGAGGAAAGGCTAAGGTAGATGGTGCTTACGCAGAAGCTGCAAAGGCAAGTGGTGGAGATAATATGTCGATTATCGACGTAATGACAATTCTTAATATGATTTGATCTTAATTAAAACAGCTGGTTTTCACGGCGCACCTTTTTCGGTAAAGGGTGCGCCGCGAATTTGTTTTGCGGCAATCAGTCACAGATAAACGTTCTGTTTTTTAGAAAAATTTTTTTAGGAAATAATATTGACAATAGTTCGGTTGACCGATACTATAATATAATGAGGTGAATAAAATGTATCTCAATAATTTATTGAAAGAGCTCAATATTTCAAGGTATCGTCTGGCAAAAGACAGCGGTGTTCCGAAAACAACCATAATAGATATTTGTAGTGGTAAAGCCAGTATTGAAAAATGTTCAGCTGATACGATTTATAAAATTGCTAAAACTTTGGGTGTATCGATGGAGAGCATTGTGAGAGATGCTATAGAGTGTCCCAAAATAGAACGGATTTCATTTGATATTTTCAGAAGTAATATTTGTCATTTAGTAAAAGATAAAGGTGATATCGATTTTATTATTGATACACTTTCGTCTGATGAGGTGCGAGTACTTTTTAATAGAGGCTGGTACCCGGAAGCATTCTATTTGCTTGCAACGGTTGATTATCTTTCACGCATAAATGATGTGCCGATATGCACAAATTATAATGATATCAGGGCGCAAAAGTTAGAAAAACTTTTATTCAATACCGGTGTAGTTCTTACTGATGTAGCATCGGAGTCTGATGATAATTCTGTTGAGAGTCTTAATAGTGCTATTCCGGAATTCTTGAATTTTAATATTGTGGAGGATGATATCAGAGATGTCTGTTAAGTCTGCTTTTACCTATGAAAATATTACAGGATTTTCAGTAGACTTGCAAAACAGTACAAAAAACTTTGTAAAAATAAGATGCCGGCAGAGATTGTTTTAATCGGTGGTGCTGCTATTCTTGCAAATTATGGTTTTCGTGAGTCAACTTATGACATTGATGCTATAATAAATGCCTCGGAGTATATGAAAGATGCCATTAATATTGTAGGTGATGAGTTGGGACTACCGAATGGTTGGATGAATTCGGACTTTGTAAAGACTTCTTCCTATTCACCGAAATTGATTTTATATTCAAAATTTTATAAACGTTTTGGGAATATTATTGATGTTCGTACTGTTACCGGTGAGTATCTTATTGCAATGAAACTGATGTCCGCCAGGCAATATAAAAATGATATTTCAGATGTGATCGGTATTTTAATTGAAGAAAAAAGACGTGGCAATGATATTACGCACGAAATAATACGGAATGCAGTTGTTAATTTATACGGAGAATGGATGTGTATTCCTGAGAAATCTCGAAAATTTTCTGAGGAATTGTTTGTTGGGGGAAAACTGGAATATTTGTATAAAAAATACAGAGAGAATGAGATAGAAGCAAGAATTTTGTTGACTGAATTTAAACAGGAATACAAAGATGTTGTGAACATTGATAATGTTAATGAAATACTTGAAAATTTAAAGAAGCGAAAAAAAGAATAATCTTTTTTATTGGGCGGCGTGCTTTTGGCGATAAAGGCACGCCGCTTTGCTGTGCAAATTTTATGACAAATTCAGCCAAATATATGGTTGACTTTACTTTGAGTGGTGGTATAATATGGGTGTTGTTAGCACTCGCTTGACTTGAGTGCTAATGCTTGAAAGAGTTGCATATACTGTATATGATTACTTATTCAGACGGAGGTGAGCGAGATATGTCAGAAGAAAATATTGACGGATTTCAGCGTGACGAAAGACTTGATCAAAGAAAACTTTCTATTTTAAAAGCTGTCATTGATGACTATATTCAGAGTTTTGAACCTGTCGGTTCGAGAACCATTGCTAAGAAATATCCGCTCGGTCTCAGTTCTGCTACAATAAGAAACGAAATGGCGGATCTTGAAGAGATGGGCTATCTGTGTCAGCCTCATACATCAGCAGGTCGTATTCCGTCGAATAAGGGCTACAGAATGTATGTCGATCACATGATTGAGCTTGGTGAGATTGCACCGGAGGCTGCGGACACGATTATAGGTCTTTTAGAAAGCAAAATAGTTGAGTGTTCTACAGTTATGAAAGCAGCTGCACAGATCATTTCTGATATTACACAATGTACAGCGATAGCAGTTCCGCCGTCACCTGAAAATCTTATTATAAAAGCGTGTCAGCTTGTACCGGTAGAATCGGGCAGAGCTCTTGCTGTTGTTGTTACTGAGTCTAATGTTATAAAAAACCGTCTTATTGACATAAGCAGTTCGATTACCCCTGAGAATCTCATTTCGCTTTCTGCGATTCTGAATGAAAAGTTTGCCGGAAAGCCTGCGGATATGATAAGTCTTGTGATTATAAATGAGATTGTAAAAGAATCCGGTATTGACCGAAACGTGTTGCTTCCTGTAGTTGACGGCATTATTGATTGCATACATCAGTTTAATCGTCGTGAGATTATAAAAGAAGGCACGCAGAACTTGTTCAATTTCCCTGAGTTTCGGGATGTTTCAAAGGTTCAGGAAGCTCTCGGTTTGCTTCAGAATAATGATTTGCTTACAGAGATTGTTTCTGAGTCGGTTGAAAGTTCAAACGGCTTGGTAGTTAAAATCGGTGCGGAAAATGAGCTTTCTGCGATGAATGATTATTCGATAGTTACTGCGACATACAGCATTGACGGTATAAACTTAGGCACGATAGGTGTTTTGGGGCCGACGAGAATGGATTATTCCAAAGTTATTACGTCGCTTGAATATGTTAGAAAATTACTTAATAATAAAATGACTGACAATACGGGAGGTTAAAAATGTCTGATAATAAAGAAAATGTTGTTGAGGAAGAAATAAAGACAGACGATGCTGAGGATATTGCCGAAGATATTGGAAACGGTGCAGAATCCGAAGCTGAGGCAGAAGAAAAGTCTGACGGAAAAGGTTTCTTTGCAAAGAAAAAAGCTAATGCCGAGATAAAGAAGTTGACTGCTGCTGTTGAAGAAAAAGAAAACCAGATAGCAGAGCTTCGTGACAAGTACACAAGACTTGCGGCAGAGTATGACAATTACAAAAGACGTACTTTGAAAGAGCTTGATGCGAGATATTCCGATGCGAAGTTTGATGTGCTCAAAAGCATACTTCCTGTCATAGATAACTTCGAAAGAGCTCTCTCTACATTCAGTGATGATGATCCGCAGAAGCAGGGTGTTACAATGATTTATGAGCAGTTTAAATCGATTCTTACTGCAAACGGCGTGTACGAAATCGAAGCACTCGGTGTAGAGTTTGATCCGAATGTTCACAATGCGGTTATGCATGTTGAAGATCCGGAACTCGGTGAGAACATTATTGCAGAAGTTTTTGAAAAAGGTTACAAGACCGATGATAAAGTTCTGCGCTACAGTATGGTAAAAGTTGCTAATTAAAAGTGTTTTAAATAACGCTTTTAAATATATATTAAACAGTTAAAAAGTTTTTAGGAGGAATATAAAAATGGCTAAAGTTATTGGTATTGACCTTGGTACAACAAACTCATGTGTTGCAGTTATGGAAGGCGGAGAGCCTAAGGTTATCGCAAACGCAGAGGGTGCAAGAACAACCCCGTCTGTTGTAGCATTTACAAAGGCTACTGCAGGCAAACCCAGTGAAAGAATAGTTGGTGACGTTGCAAAGCGTCAGGCTGTTACAAACCCCGACGGTACTGTTATTTCGATAAAGAGATACATGGGTACTGACAAGAAAATCACTATCGACGGCAAAACATACACACCGCCGGAGATTTCAGCAATGGTTCTTCAGAAATTGAAAGCTGACGCAGAGAGCTACCTCGGTGAAACAGTTTCACAGGCAGTTATCACAGTTCCTGCTTACTTCAGCGATGCTCAGCGTCAGGCTACAAAAGATGCCGGCAGAATCGCAGGTCTTGAAGTTCTCCGTATCGTGAACGAGCCTACAGCTGCTGCACTTGCATACGGTCTTGACAAAGAGTCCGAGCAGAAGATTATGGTTTACGACCTCGGCGGCGGTACATTCGACGTGTCTATCCTTGAGATCGGCGACGGCGTATTCGAAGTTCTTGCTACAAACGGAGACACACGTCTCGGCGGTGACGATTTTGATGCAAAGATTATGGATTACCTCGTTGCTACATTTAAGGCTGAAAACGGCATCGATTTGTCAAATGACAAGATGGCAATGCAGAGACTCAGAGAAGCTGCAGAAAAGGCTAAAATCGAGCTTTCAGGCGTTATGACAACAACTGTAAACTTGCCTTACATCACAGCAGATGCAACAGGCCCGAAACATATGAATATAAACCTCACTCGTGCAAAATTTGACGAGATGACAGCTGACCTCGTTGAGAGAACAATGGTTCCTACACGTCAGGCTATGAAAGACGCAGGTATTACTGTAAATGACATCAGCAAAATCCTCTTGGTCGGTGGTTCTACAAGAATTCCCGCTGTTCAGGAAGCTGTTAAGAAGTACCTCAACAAAGAGCCTTTCAAGGGAATCAACCCTGACGAGTGTGTTGCAGTAGGTGCCGCTATTCAGGCAGGTGTCCTCACAGGTGATGTAAAAGACTTGCTTCTCCTTGACGTAACACCGCTTTCACTCGGTATCGAAACAATGGGCGGCGTATTCACAAAGCTCATCGAGAGAAATACAACTATTCCTACAAGAAAGAGCCAGATATTCTCAACTGCTGCTGACAACCAGACAAGTGTTGATGTACACGTTCTTCAGGGTGAGCGTGAGATGGCTGCTTACAACAAGACACTCGGAAGATTCCAGCTTTCAGGTATTATGCCGGCTCCCAGAGGCGTTCCGCAGATCGAAGTTACATTTGACATTGATGCAAACGGTATCGTAAATGTTTCAGCAAAAGATATGGGAACAGGTTCAGAGCAGAAGATTACAATCACAGCATCCAGCAATCTTTCTGAAGAAGATATTCAGAAGGCTGTAAAAGAAGCTGAGGAATTCGCTGCACAGGATAAGAAGGCTAAAGAGGCTGTTGACGTAAGAAACCAGGCTGACAGCGCTGTATATCAGGCAGAAAAGCTTCTCAAAGACATGGGTGACAAACTCGAGGCTGAAGACAAATCAAATGTAGAGGCTGCTGTTCAGAAAGTTAAAGATGCTATCACTGCAAACGACACAGAGGCTATGAAGTCATCTACAGAAGCTTTGACACAGGCATTCTATGCAATTTCCGAGAAAATCTACAAGCAGAACCCCGAAGCTGCAGCAGCGGCTGCACAGGCTGCCGGATTTAACGGAGCAGACTCCGGTGCAAATGATGACGGCGTATATGACGCAGACTACACAGTAGTTGACGATGACGAAAACAAATAATTGGTTGATTTGAGGTAACAGTTTTAAAATGGCTGATAAGAGAGATTATTACGAAGTCTTAGGCGTTGCAAAAGGTGCTACGGACGATGAAATAAAGAAAGCTTATCGTAAAGTCGCAAAAGAGTGTCATCCGGACTTACATCCGGGTGACACTGTTGCGGAAACCCGCTTTAAAGAAGCGAGTGAAGCTTACGAGGTACTTTCTAATTCTGAAAAAAGAGCAAAATATGATCAGTTCGGCCACGCTGCATTTGATCAGAGTGCAGGCGGCGGATACGGTGGCTACGGCGGAGGAGCCGGATTTGATTTCGGAGATATATTCGAATCGTTCTTCGGCGGCGGTTTTGGCGGTGGTTCTTCTCGTTCCAGAGGTCCGCAACGAGGTCAGGATATTCGTGTATATGTAGACTTGTCTTTTGAAGAAGCTGCTTTCGGTGTAGAAAAAGAGATTTCCGTAAACAAGTATGTTTCGTGTGATGCTTGCGAAGGCACGGGTTCAAAATCAAAAGTACGCACAACTTGTTCAACTTGTAACGGCACAGGACAAATAAAAACACGCCAAAATACGCCGTTTGGACAATTTATGAATCAACGCCCGTGTGATAGGTGCAACGGCACAGGAACGGTCGTTTCTGACCCTTGTACAAGTTGTTCAGGTCGCGGTAAGGTTCGTAAGAATGTAAAACTTAATGTAAAACTTCCTGCCGGCATCGATCACGGTCAGGCGGTATCCATTCCCGGAAAAGGCGAACCCGGTTCACTCGGCGGTCCTGCAGGAAATCTTCTTGTTTCGGTAAAAATCAAACCGCACAACATTTTTGAACGTGACGGATTTAATGTTTACTCTGAACTTGACATAACATTTGCACAGGCAGCTATCGGTTCAACCGTAAAAGTTGATACACTTGACGGAAAAGTAGAACTTACAATACCTACCGGTACGCAAACAGGATCCAGCTTCCGTATGAAAGGAAAGGGTGTACCAAAGCTCCAAGCTTCGGGTAGAGGTGATCACTACATCAAAGTTAATGTTGTAGTTCCTAAAAAGCTGAATGACAAACAAAAAGAACTTCTCAGGCAGTTTGACGAAGCAACCGACAATTCACTCGGAAGCGACTCCGGTGATAGCGGAAAGAAGTTTTGGAAGAAGAAATAACGAAAAACAATCAGGTTGAAATTTATGGAGAAAATAAATTTCAACCTGATTGTTTTTCGTTATACGGTTAATATAACAGTAAATATTGTGGAGAAAATAATTTTGAAGGCATTGTTTTTTCGTCATACAAAAGTTTAGCGGTTTGGGATTGTAGTGAAATTTATGGGGAAAATAATTTTGAAGACTTTTATTTTATCGTTTCAGAAGATATTGATTTTTGATGTTAGAAATGCTAGGGTTGTGGGCAGGAATAGAAAATAGATCAGTTTAACCGTTATTTTGTTACTTATAAAAGTTACAAAAAAATCCACCTACACGGTGGATTTTCTACTTTCGGTATACCGGCTATATGCCTTTTTAAAAATAAAAAACGTCTTCAAACTTTTTATCAAGTGCTATACATATTACAAGTGCCAATTTTGCCGTTGGTGTGTATTGTCCTGTTTCGATAGAGGAAATTGTATTTCGTGATACG
>SVJA01000017.1 GCA_015069195.1 Oscillospiraceae bacterium
CCGGCAAATATTGCAACTTCTGTTTTAAAGCCGACAATGGACTCTTCAAAGACTATGCTTGCACATAAGAAGATTCCGCTTATCGTTGCAACAGGAGGTCCCGGTGTTGTTACAACAGTACTTTCTTCAGGTAAGAGAGGTATTGGAGCCGGTGCAGGTAACCCGCCTGTAATCGTAGATGAGACAGCAGACATTCCGAAAGCTGCAAGAGATATTGTTAACGGATGTACATTCGATAACAACCTCCCTTGTATCGCTGAAAAAGAAGTTGTTGCAGTTGAGTCTATCGCTGATGAGCTTATTTACCACATGGTTGAGAACGGTTGTTATATCGCTTCTCAGGCAGAATTGGAAAAACTCATTGCAACTGTTCTTACTCCTAAGGGATTGAACAGAAAGTGCGTAGGTCGTGACGCTAAGACATTGATGTCGATGATCGGTGTAGAAGTTCCTTCTAATATTCGTTGTATTATCTTCGAGGGTGAAAAGGAACATCCGCTTATCGCAGAAGAGCTTATGATGCCTATTCTCGGTATTGTAAGAGCTAAAGATATCGATGATGCTATCGAGAAAGCAGTATGGCTTGAGCACGGAAACAGACATTCCGCACATATGCATTCTAAGAATGTTGAAAATATCACAAAATTCGGTAAAGCTATTGACACAGCTATCTTCGTAAAGAACGCTCCGTCATATGCAGCACTCGGATTCGGCGGTGAAGGCTACTGTACTTTCACAATCGCCAGCAGAACAGGTGAAGGTCTTACATCTGCTTCAACATTCACAAAGAGAAGACAGTGTACAATGGCTGACAGCTTATGTGTAAGATAAGAGAGGAGTGAAAATATGAGTAATGCGAATATCGAAGAGATCGTCAGACAAGTTCTCGCATCTATGAACGGCGCTCCTGTTGCTTCAGCTGCTGCTCCCGCTTCAAACGGAGCTATTCCTGCTACAGCAAAAGTTGCTATGCTCACAGGTCTTGAGAAAGTTGAAATCAAAGAGTTCCCTATGCCTGAAGTCGGTGACGACGATATGCTCGTCAAGGTTGAAGGTTGCGGTATCTGCGGTACTGACGCTCACGAGTATAAGAGAGACCCGTTCGGTCTTATCCCTGTAGCACTCGGTCACGAGGGAACAGGTGAGATCGTAAAAATGGGTAAAAACGTTAAGGTTGACAGTGCCGGTAAGCCTGTTAAAGTCGGTGACAAGATCGTTACATGTATGATTTTCAAAGACAATCCGGCAATCACAATGTTCGACCTTAATAAGCAGAATGTAGGCGGTGCTGATGTTTACGGACTTCTTCCGGATGACGATGTACACCTTAACGGTTGGTTTGCTGACTACATTCTCATAAGAGGTAAGCTCGGTTCTACATTTTTCAATGTAAGTGACCTTGACCTCGAATCAAGAATTTTGATCGAGCCCTGTGCAGTTCTTATCCACGCAGTCGAGAGAGCTAAAACAACAGGTATCCTTAAGTTCAACAGCAAAGTTGTTGTTCAGGGATGCGGACCTATCGGTCTTATCTGTATCTCAGTTCTCAGAACAATGGGTATCGAGAACATCGTAGCAGTTGATGGAAACGCACAGCGTCTTGCATTTGCAAAGAAGATGGGTGCAACCAAGTCTGTTAACTTTATGGAGCACAAGGGTATTGAAGCTCTTGCAAAAGCTGTTGAAGATGCTTGCGGCGACACACTTGCTGACTTTGCATTCCAGTGTACAGGTTCACCTGTAGCTCATGCAAATATTTACAAGTTCATCAGAAACGGCGGCGGACTTTGCGAACTCGGATTCTTCATCAACGGCGGAGATGCTACTATCAACCCGCACTTTGATATCTGCTCTAAAGAAATCACAACAGTAGGTTCTTGGGTATACACTTTGAGAGACTATGTTACAACATTTGATTTTCTTAAGAGAGCACAGGCTATCGGACTTCCGATGAAGGATTTGATAACACACAAATTCCCGCTCGAACAGATTAATGAAGCATATGTTACAAACATTAAGCAAGAAGGTCTTAAGATTGCTATCATTAACAAATAATTTTTGAGGAGAGATTGTCATGGCAGAAGCCGTAGGATTTATTGAGGTATATGGATTGGTTGCAGCATTTGTTGCCGGAGACGCCGGATGTAAGGCTGCCGATGTCAGAATGGAAGTTTTTGACAGAAACAAACCTGCAAAGGCCGATACGTTGCCTGTACCGCTTATCGTTTTAGTAAAGTTCCGTGGAAGCGTTGCTGCAGTAGAAGCGGCTCTCGAGGCTGCAAAAGATGCTGCAAACAATGTTACAGCAGTAATTTCAACACATGTTATTGCAAATCCGGAATCGGATACGGAAAAAATGCTCAAACTGAGCGGTCTGGATAAAAAGTAAGCATTTGCTTTTTGATAATCCTTTATATATTTATTTTATAAAATTTATTTATTTGATTTTAATTGGAGGTATTTATTATGTCACAGGAAGCTTTAGGTATGATCGAAACCAGAGGTTTGGTTGCAGCAATCGAAGCTGCAGATGCTATGGTTAAAGCAGCAGAGGTTGTTCTCGTTGGAACTGAGAAAATCGGTTCAGGTTTGGTAAGCGTTATGGTACGCGGCGATGTAGGTGCTGTTAAGGCTGCTACAGAAGCTGGTGCTTCAGCTGCTACAAAACTCGGCGAGCTCGTAGCTGTTCATGTAATTCCGAGACCTCACACAGACGTTGAGAAAATTCTCCCTGTTATAAAATAATAGATCTTACATAGACTTATTATTTAACTGAGAGGAGTACAACAATGAAATCATTAGGATTTATTGAAGTCTCTAGTGTTACAGGTGCGGTTGATGCTCTTGATATTATGTGCAAGACAGCTGATGTCGAGTTCGTTACTTGGGAACGAAAGTTAGGCGGAAGATTGGTAACCATAGTAGTTACCGGAAATGTATCCGCAGTAACACAAGCTGTTGAGGCTGCATTGGAAAAAGGTAAAGTAAAACCGTGTTCGCATGCGGTTATTGCTAATCCCCATGAGGAAACAAAGCGCATCGTTGAGATCAGCGCAAGTAGACTCAAGAAAGTGTGATTGAGATGGCAGAGACTAAGAAACCAAAAACAACTACTGCACCCAAGAGTGGTGCAAAGGCGGCTTCTTCGAAGTCAGCTAAAAAAATCAATTCAGTGGCAGCGTCCATCGCTGCTGCTGCAGATAAAAAATCCGTGAAAACGGAAACTACTGAAAAAGTTACTACAACTATTAAGGAGGAAAAGAAAATGGTTCAGCAGGCTTTAGGTATGGTTGAAACAAGAGGTTTGGTTGCAGCAATCGAAGCTGCAGACGCTATGTGCAAAGCAGCTAACGTTGAGTTGGTTGGCACAGAGAAAATCGGTTCCGGTTTGGTAAGCGTTATGGTTAGAGGCGACGTTGGCGCTGTTAAGTCAGCTACAGAGGCTGGTTCATCAGCAGCTTCAAAGCTCGGTGAGCTCGTTGCTGTTCACGTAATCCCGAGACCTCATACAGATGTTGAGAAAATTCTTCCCTCATTGAAGTAATTTTCTCGTTTCACAGCTTTTGTGAAATAATTTATGATAATGCATAACCGCCGCTTTCGGGCGGCGGTGACATCGCATTATTTACCGGATCGTAAGATTTGGTGTTATTTAATTATTTAGCAGGTGATTTATTATGGATAGATCTGTTGAGGATATTACGAAGATTGTCTTGGGCATTCTTGAAAAAGAAAAAGATACAGGATTTGCCGTTCCGGTAGGTGTATCAGCAAGACATATTCATTTAACTCAGGAACATGTTGAGACTCTCTTTGGTAAGGGATATCAGCTTACAAAGAAAAAAGAGCTTATGGGCGGTCAGTTCGCTTCTAATGAGCTTGTTACAATCGTAGGTGTTAAACTTCGTGCGATTGAAAATGTCAGAGTTCTCGGTCCTGTAAGAAGTAAATCACAGGTTGAGATTTCTCAGACTGACGCTGTTAAACTCGGTGTAAGAGCTCCTATAAGACTTTCGGGACAGCTCAAAGAATCTGCGCCTATCGCAGTTGTAGGTCCTAAAGGTGTTGTATATCTTGACGAAGGCTGTATTATTGCAGAGCGTCATATACATATGAGCCCAAGAGATGCACAGGTTGCAGGCGTCAATGATAAGGATGTTGTATCTGTTAAGTTCAATAACGAGCGCGGTACAATGTTCAATAACGTAACAATTCGTGTTGACGAGACATTTACTCTTGAAATGCACATTGATACAGACGAAGCTAATGCTTCAAAAATTAAGACCGGAGATATCGGTGTTATTGTAAAGTGATTTTTGTTGCTTATAACGGGCCGTCATGATTAATTTCGTGGCAGCCCTTTGGGGCAACTATTAAAGGTTGAAAATAATTCATTAGTTGATAAATATATTCAATAGGGTGATATTGTGATTATAGGAAAAGTTGTAGGCAGTATTGTTGCCACAAGAAAAAATGAAAACCTTATCGGAAGCAAATTTATGATTGTAGAGCCGCTTAAGAGTATGGACTGCAATTCAAACAGAATCGTTGCCGTTGATAATGTTGGCGCAGGTATCGGTGAAATCGTACTTGTTGCTCAGGGCAGTGCTGCACGCATAGGTTGCGGTATTGATTCATCACCGGTTGACGCAGCTATCGTTGGTATAGTTGATGACGGAGCAGGATTACAATAAAAGTTTATATATAGTTTGATAAAAGTAGGTGTATTTTATGAAAATGGAAGAACTTACGAAAGTCTTGCGTGAGGCAGGCGTTGTCGGTGCAGGCGGTGCCGGATTTCCTTCTTATGCAAAACTCAACAAAGCAGCAGATACAATTATATTGAACTGCGCTGAGTGTGAGCCTCTTCTGAAGCTTCACAGACAGGTGCTTGAAAAGTATGCTTTTGAAATAATGACAGCGCTTGATATAGTTGCGGATGCTTGTGAAGTAAACCGCGTTATCATTGCTGTAAAAGGTTCTTACAAAGGTGCAATTGATGCGGTCAATGCTCATCTTGATTCTTTCAAAAAAATAGAAATAGGTCTTTTGCCTGAGATTTATCCGGCCGGTGACGAGGTTATAACTATTTACGAGACTACAGGTCGTGTAGTTCCTCCGGGAAGTATTCCGATCTCAGTAGGCGTTATTGTTTATAATGTTGAGACAATGCTCAACGCATACAACGCTGTAAAAAAGTCAGAACCCGTTACTGAAAAGTACATTACTGTTGCAGGAGAAGTTAAAAATCCTATTACGGTAAAGGTTCCTCTCGGAACTCGTTTTGACGAGGTTATTGCCTTAGCAGGCGGTACGACCACAGACGACTATGTGATAATAAACGGCGGCCCAATGACCGGCCCGAAAGCAAATATATTTGATACTGTCACAAAGACAACAAATGCATTGCTTATTCTTCCTTCAAATTCTTTTGTTGCAGAGAAGAGAAAGCAGAATGTAAAAGTCGATGTAAACAGAGCAAAATCTGCTTGTTGCCAGTGCAGAATGTGTACGGATCTTTGCCCGAGAAATCTTTTGGGACATCCGATTGAGCCTCATGCATTTATGAATGCTTTGGCAAACAATTCAGCTTCTCAGGTTGATGCGGTTGTAAATACATTCTTCTGTTCACAGTGCGGTCTTTGCGAGATGTATTCATGTTTCCAGGGCTTGTCACCTAAAACCCTTATAGGTGTTGCTAAGGGCAATCTCCGCAAAAACGGTGTTCAGATTCCGAAGGTTGACGCAGCTCCCGTAGAGCCTAAGAGAGACTACAGAAGAGTTGCTATGAAGCGTCTTACTGCAAGACTCGGTCTTACACAGTACAATCTTCCCGCACCTCTTGACGAGTCAGCTGTTAAACCTGCTATGGTCAAAATCAAACTTTCACAGCATATCGGTGCTCCGTGTGCAGTAAAAGTAAGTGTCGGTGATAAGGTTGTTAGGGGACAGGTTATCGGTTGTACAGATGCTGATAAACTCGGTGTTTGCATACATTCATCGATAGACGGAATTGTTTCCGATATCAATGATCAGTTTGTTACTATAAAAGCTTGATGAAAGGATGTACTTCTCATGGGTAAAGCGATAGGTTTAGTAGAATATAAAACAGTTGCAGCAGGTGTTTCCGCTGCTGACTTAATGATAAAAACTGCAGAAGTTTCTGTATTGGAGGCACATCCCGTATGTCCCGGCAAGTACATTGTGCTTATATCTGGCGATTTGAGTGCTGTTCGCGCTGCTGTTGATGCTGCAAAGTCAAGATATACAACACAGCTCATCGACAGCTTCGTTCTCGGCAATCCTGATGAGTCGATTTTCGCTGCAATTTACGGAGCCGCTGAAATTTCCGATGCAAGAGCTCTCGGTGTTGTTGAAACATTCTCTGTTGCATCTGCGATTGTTGCTGCGGATGCAGCTGCAAAAACAGCTGATGTTGAGCTTGTAGAGCTCAGACTTGCACGTGGTATGTGCGGCAAATCATATGCAATGCTTACAGGAGATGTTTCAGCCGTTACTGCTGCTGTTCAGAAAGCAGAGGCAGAGGCGGGCAGAATGGGTATGTTCCTTGACAGCTCTGTTATTGCAAATCCGGATAAGAGACTTTGGGATACAATCCTTTGATTTATTCAAAGGCGTTGCTTTGTAGTTTTGAAAGGATTTTGCAATGCTTGCTATAGAAAGAAAAAAACTTATATTAGAGCAACTTCAACGTGACAAAAAAGTCATTGTTGCAGATCTTGCAAAGGTTTTCGATGTTACGGAAGAGACAATTCGCCGTGACCTTGAAAAGCTTGAAAGGGAAGGATTTGCGCAGAAGATATACGGCGGTGCTGTTTTAAAGGAAAGTTTTAATGTTGACCTTCCTTATGCCGTCAGAAAAAGATCAAATGTTACAGACAAGCAGTATATTGCCGGTTTGATAGCGGATATGATACAAGACGGTGACAGTATAATGCTTGATGCGAGTTCAACAGCACTTTTTGTTGCTCAAAATATAAAATCCAAAAAGAATATTACTATCATAACAAACTCTGTTGAAATTATTTGTGAAATTGCAGACAGAAACAGTTGGAAAGTGATATCGACCGGAGGCACTCTTAAAGAAGGTGCATTGGCTCTTGTGGGAAGTCAAACTACAAGAACTATCAGCAATTATCATGTTGACCTCGCCGTATTTTCGTGCAAAGGAATAAGTGCGGAAAGCGGTCTCACTGATGCGAGCGAGAATGATGCAGAAATAAAAAAAGCTATAATAGCGTCTGCACACAGAAAGATATTGGCTGTTGATCATTCAAAATTTGATATAGTTTCGTTTGTCGGCATAGCCGATTTAAAGGAAATAGATCTTGTTGTTACAGATAGAAAACCCGACGGAGATTGGGATAAAGTATTCGAAAAAGAAAGAGTAGAACTCATTTATTAAAAATATAGCAGTATAATTATATGTCGGAAGGCAGACTTTTTAGATATGACTGAATTAAAGATTATGTCGGATGTGTGTTTCGGTGAGAATTCACTGGAGGCACTTTCTCGATATAAAAATAGAAATATTGTGATATATACTGATCCGTTTTTAGCTGAAAGCGGTATGGTGAATGCTGTGCTTGAAAAGCTTGACGGTAACAGTTGTCATATTTATACAAAAATCGCTCCGGATCCGAGTATAGAGCAAGTAGGCGAGTGCTATAAGTTTGCAAAGGAACATAACGCAGATTTGTTTATAGCTTTTGGCGGAGGTTCTGCGATTGATACGGCAAAGGCTGTTTTGTATGTTGACGCAGATGTCAGCGGCGGTAAAAATATAGAACTTGTTGCAATTCCGACTACTGCCGGTACGGGTTCTGAGGTTACTGATTTCTCTGTAATATCTGATACTGAAAACGGTGTAAAATATCCGATTGTTGATAAGAAAATGGCTCCGGATCTCGCTATCTTATGTGCTGAATTTACGGTAAGTGTGCCCCCTAAAGTGACTGCAGCTACCGGAATGGATGTTATAACTCATCTTCTTGAGGCGTATGTGTCTAACAGCGCAAATATTATAACGGATTCGGTTGCAGAAAAAGGTCTTGCGCTTGCTTTTGATAATATTTACAAAGCTTATAAAGAAGGTACTGATATCGCTGCAAGAGATAACATGCTTATGGCTTCGTACCTTGCAGGTGTTGCTTTCAATAATGCAGGTCTTGGTATTACACATAGTATCGCACACGGTCTCGGCGCAAATTTCCATATAAGTCACGGTCTTGCAAATGCTATGGTTCTTCCGCATGTTATTGCGTTTAACTCTTGTCTTGATGTGCCTTTCGGAATGGACAAATCAGTAGCTGCTCAAAAGTATGCGACTGCTTATTCTAAAATTGGTTGCGAGGATATGGGAACACGTTTAAGTGTTATGGGTCTTATTAAGAAAATCAATGAAATGCTCAGACTTATGAAAGTTCCTGTGTCGCTTTCCGAGTGTGGTGTAAGCAGAGAAGCCTTCGAGCAGGCCAAACCGATAATAGTAAAATCGGCACTTGCGGATGTTTGTACAACTTATAATCCGAGAGTTCCGGAAGCAAAGAATATAGAAAATATCCTTGACCGTTTATATAACGGGATGTAAAATATAGTTAATAATTTAGCCAACTGATAAAATATTTCACATATTTGCAGTTGGCTTTTTTGTAAAAAGGAGTGTAAAAAATGAAAAAGTTTTTATGTTTGTTGCTTTCTGTAGTTATGTTGCTCAGCATACTTACTGCTTGCGGCGAGGATAAGAAATCTTCCGGTGAGAAGCCAGGAGAAGATGGTTCCGAGAAACCTGCCGTCGAAAATGTTCTTACTGCCGAGAAAATGGCAGCAGTTGTAAAAGACAGCTTTAAAGGTGCAATGTCAACTGCAGAATTGAAAGTTGTTATCAAAGATGATAATGATGCCGGATCTGAAATTACACCTGATGAATTGGCTACATTGAAAAATTATGGCTGGACTCCTGAAAAGATAGAAGCTACCGTTAAGATGTCGTTGTTGACAACAGAGGATGAGCGCGCTAAGTTTGATATGAAATTATCAGACGGAAAAGATAAAGAAATGTGCAACCTCAGTTTGATTGTGATAAAAGGCGATGTTTATGTTGAAACTGCATCTCTCACAGGTGTTATTGATTTGATTCGTTCATTTGCGCCTGATGCTATAACTGAGGAGCTGGCAAAACAGATCAAGCAGTCTTTTGGCGGTAAGAAATATGTAATGGTAAATTTAGAATCTCTTTTATCTATGTATGGTGCTTCATCAGAAACTGCTGATGAGGAGCAGGATTCGTTGTATCCAGTGATTGGTATGACTAAAGACGAACTTAAGAAAGCCATTGAGGCGTTTTCTGCCGAAGAAAATATTGTAAAGGCTTTGGAAAAAGCTATCGCTGATGTAAAGCTTATTACAGAGGGTGACGATTTCGTTACAATAAATTTGACAGACGAGTCGGCTAAATCTTTGTACAAAAAAATTGTAGAAATCATTTCCGGAAATGCAGATTTTCTCGGCGGTCAGATATTTAATGCTATGAAGAATTCTTATATTGCAGAAGAAGATTCGAAAGCAGAGGATTATATTGCTCCTGAGGAAGTATTTACTTCTGACGCTAAGAAGGAACTTATCGATAAGATAAAGAATTTCGGTAAAGCTGATGTAAAAGAAGATGATGAAGATTCTGCAGAAGATGTACAACCCGAAGAAGACGATGCTGAAATCGGATTCGAATTTACAAACACATTCAGCGTTGTAGATGAAGCAGCAGGTTCGTATAAAAATACATTTACTTTATCTGTATTTGAGAAAGGTCCTAATAAAAAGGATATGGTAACCGTTACATGTACAGAAACTTGTGTTAAGTCTGCTGAGAAAGTTGCAGATATTTCTGCATCCGACTGTATAGCTTTTGAAAGCGTAATCATGAAACTCAGCAACTTGTTTGCAGGTAGTTATGATGAGCCAATGAGTGAAAGTTCGGATAAATCTTTCACATCAGATAGTATGAGTGAAGCTGTTTCGTTTTAATTTAGAATTTTATATAAAAAACAAGCAGAGCGTGTTTCTTTCAGCGAAAGGAACACGCTCTGCTTGTTTTTATGGTTTTAGTTAATTGTTCAGTCAATGCTATTGCAATACCTGACTGCTTCCATTGCATCTTTTGCATATTTGTCAGCTCCGATTTTCTTTGCATATTCTTCTGTCAGAACAGCACCGCCTACAATCGTCTTGCATGGAATGTTTTTCTCTTTGAGCAATGCAATAGTGTCAGCCATTGCACCGACTGTTGTTGTCATAAGTGCACTGAGTGCTACTGCTTTTGCATTACTTGATATGGCTGCTTCAATAATCACCTCGGGTGTAACATCTTTTCCAAGGTCTATTACATTGAAGTTATAATTTTCCAACAAAAGTTTTACTATGTTTTTGCCTATGTCGTGAATGTCTCCTTTGACTGTAGCGATGACGACCGTACAATTTTTGTTACTTGTTGCGCCGCTTGATGTTATTGCTTGTTTTATTTGCTCGAATGCAAATTTTGATGCTTCTGCACTCATCAGAAGTCCCGGAAGGTAAGTGATTTTGTTTTCAAAATCTTTTCCTACTTTATTAAGTGCCGGGATGATATCATTGTTTACGATGTCAAGCGGCGGAGTAGTCTTTAAAAGTTCTTTCGTCATCTCCGCAGCTTGTTCTTTTCGTCCGTGTATTATCGCTTTTTGTAATTCGGATGATGCATCATCAGTTGTTTTTGCTTTTGTTGTTGCGGCAGTTGCTGTAATTTCTTCCGTGTTTTCGCAGAATTCTATGTATTCAGCAAAGTTTTCATCATTTGCGGTGAGTGCACAATAAGCACGGTATGTCTTCATCATGTCGAATGAATACGGATTCATTATAGCTGCATCAAGACCGTTTGAAAGGGCAAGTGCAAAGAATGTGCTTGTTATATAATCACGATTAGGAAGACCGAATGATACGTTTGAAACGCCGAGTGATGTTTTGCAACCGAGTTTGTTTTTTATCATATTAAGTGATTTTAATGTAGCATTTGCTGCATTCGGATCGGCACTTACGGTCATAGCAAGTGTATCAAAAATTATGTTCTTCTTTTCAATACCGTAACTTTCCGCTGTTTTTACTATTTTTTCTGCGATTTTGTATCTTTCTTCGGCTGTTTCGGGAATTCCGTTTTCGTCAAGGGTAAGTGCTACAACAACACCTCCGTATTTCTTTACAAGAGGGAATACGGCATCCATACTTTCCTGTTTGCCGTTAACTGAATTTATCATTGCTTTTCCGTTGTAAATTCTGAGAGCTGACTCCATTGCAGATACATCGGATGTATCTATTTGGAGAGGTAAGTCCGAAACTGCTTGGAGCTCGAATACTGCTGTCTTAAGCATTTCTTTTTCATCAATATCCGGAAGTCCAACATTTACATCAAGAATATCGACTCCTTTATCTTGTTGGTTTATTCCTTCTTGTAAAATGTAGTCTATATCATTTTCGATAAGTGCCTGTTTGAAGCGTTTTTTTCCTGTGGGGTTTATTCTTTCACCTATAAGTATCGGCTTGGAATCAAATACAACTGCTTTTGTGTATGATGTGACGGCGGTTGTATCTTTCTTTTCGACTGGCAGGGGGATGACATCGGCTATTAAGTCGTTTAAAGCTTTTATATATTCGGGTGTTGTTCCGCAGCAACCACCGATGATTCGCACGCCGTTTTTTACCGCTTCTCGTACCTGAGTAGCAAAATCCATAGGAGAAACGTTAAATACGGTCTTTCCGTCAATTTCTTCGGGGAGCCCCGCATTGGGTTTAAAAAGTACAGGGATGCTTGCGGCATTAACTATTCGTTTTGCTGTTTCCGACATTTCTTTCGGCCCGTATGAACAGTTGAGACCGATGGCGTCGGCCCCCATTCCTTCGAGCATATAAACCATAGCTTCGGGAGATGCACCGGTCATGAGTTTTGAATCCTCTCCGTATGCGTTTGATACAAAAACGGGGAGAGTAGTGTTTTCTTTCGCCGCAAGCAATGCGGCCTTTGTTTCAAGGCTGTCCGTCATTGTTTCGATGAATATAAGGTCAACGCCTGCGGAAACACCGATTTTAACAGTCTGAGCAAATATGGAAACCGCCGTTTCAAAGTCCATGTCACCGAGCGGCTTCAAAAGTTTGCCCAACGGTCCGATGTCGAGTGCGATGAATTTTTCTTTTGCTGAAACTGATTTTTCTTTTGCTATGCGAGCGTTTTCTACGGCAGCAAAAATTATTTTTTCAAGTTCTTCTTCGCTGAATTTCAGAGTGTTTGCTCCGAATGTATTTGTGACAACGATATTTGATCCTGCATCAAAATAGTCACAGTGTATTTTCTGTATAACTTCCGGATTTGTTATATTCCAGAGTTCCGGTTTTTCTCCGGGTTTAAGTCCTGCACTTTGGAGAAGGGTGCCCATTCCGCCGTCGAGAAAAGTTATATAATTTTTTACATAATCAAGAATGTTCATCAAATTTCCTCTTTCTTTATCCCTATAATGGCTGTGACTGATTTTGTCGGAGTCATAAGAAGGTTTTCGTTAAGTGTGATACCTGCTTTTGCAGTGCATTGTAATTCACGGAATATATCTGTTTGTAACTCAATCGGTAAATCTCCGTAGCCGGGGCTGAAGCGCGGCTTTGTGATGTATCCGTTTTCAGCAAGTTCTTTCTTTATATCATCTTCGAATTTGTCGCAAAGTTTCTCCGCGTGCTCCGTTCCAATGGCTTGCATGCAAAGTGCTTTCACAGGAGAGATACGATTGTATTTGGACACAAGTCTGTCTATGCCTATACCGCAAGTGGCTGCAAAAACAAGTGCTTTTTCGCAGTTTGATAAATTTTTTGATAAATCACTGCTTGCAATTTCTGAAAAGCCGAAATTGCATATTTTTTCGCGTGCGGTACAATTATACAATCTGTAACAAACGGTATAATTAAAAACACCTGATTTTTCTGTTTCTTTGAGACACTCATCAATAATGCAGTCAATGTCTTCACCGGCACCGCCGGCACACATATATCTTTTTATCTCGCGTCGTTCAATCTCGACGCCGTGATATTTTTTTACGTAAACAACACCCGTATTCATTTTCCTGTAATATCTGAAAGATTCTGCTGTATGCGGTAAGCTATTTCGGGCTTGTTCATTGTGTAGATGTGAACATTTGAAACACCGTTTGCATAAAGGTCAATTATTTGGTCGGTAGCATATGCAACACCTGCCTGCATCATAGCATTGGGATCGGTGCCGAATTTGTCTACGAGTGATTTAAAACGCTGGGGCATATGTGAACCGGAAAGGGTAATCGCTCTTTTCACCTGATTGGCATTGGTAATAGGCATAATACCTGCGATAACCGGGACGGTAATACCTGCTTCACGTATTTTGTAAAGGAAGTTGTACAGAAGGTTATTATCGAAGAACATCTGTGTCGTAAGAAATTCGCAACCTGCATCAACTTTTTCTTTAAGATACTTTATGTCTTCCTTTTGGTTTGTGCTTTCGGGATGTACCTCCGGGTAGCAAGCTCCGCCGATGCAAAAGTCGTATTTGCTTTCCCGAAGCTGTCTTATGAGGTCAACGGCGTGTTTGTATGCCCATTCACTTCTGTCGGCATCTAAAAGATCCTGAGGAATGTCACCGCGCAATGCAAGAATATTATTAATACCTGCATCATGTATCTTTTCTATCATATTTACAACAGCATCTTTTGTCGATGATACACATGTAAGGTGTGCAATAGTAGGGACATTAAAGTCCGCTTTTATTTCGCTTGCGATATCAAGGGTATATTTACTGGTACCGCCGCCGGCTCCGTATGTAACGCTCATAAATGCCGGTGAAAGTTTTGCTATTTCGCGCACTGCATTTTGTACAGAATCGAATGCTGCATCAGTTTTCGGCGGAAAGACTTCAAAAGAAAGTGAAGCCGTATCTTTGTATAAAATTTCAGATAATTTCATGTTAAAACTTCCTTATACTTTGATGTATGGATTATACTCCGAAATATATATTTTATCAATAATTTTACAGTAAATTGGCATAAATTATGATTGTTTATGTAAATTAAAAGTGTTATAATACTCGAAGTGCAAAAAAATATTTAAAATATATTGAACGGAGGTTGATAATAATGAGCATTGGTTTTGTTGACACAGAAGAAAAACACTCAAAACTGCTCGCGATTATCGAAGAGAGCAAAAGCAAGCCGGGTTCTTTGATTCATGTTCTTCATGAAGCACAGTTGATCTACGGATATCTTCCTATTGAAGTACAGAAGATGATTTCCGAAGGTCTTGACATTCCGCTTGCAGAGATTTACGGAGTTGTAACTTTTTACGCACAGTTCTCGCTTAAACCCAAGGGTGAGTACAGAATATCTGTATGTCTCGGTACGGCGTGCTATGTAAAAGGTTCGGACAAGCTTCTTGATAAGCTCAAAGAAGAGCTTCACCTTGAGGTTGGTGATTGTACTCCCGACGGAAAGTTTTCACTTGAGGCATGCAGATGTATCGGAGCTTGCGGTTTGGCACCGGTATTTACAATAAATGATGATGTATACGGCAGAATCGGACCTGATGATGTTCCGGGTATTCTTGCTAAATACAAAGATTGATTTTACAGAGCATTATTTCGGAGGTGTTTACATATATGAAGTCTTTAGAAGAATTAAAGGCAATAAAAGAAAAAGCTCTTGGCGATATATATGTTCGTAATGTCAAGGAAGCTACAGGCAGCACTGACGGTAAGACAAACGACGGCTACAAATATCACATTATGGTTTGTGCCGGTACAGGTTGTACTTCATCAGGCTCCGCAACTCTTATAAAAGAGTTTGAAAGATTGATAAAAGAAGTAGGTATCGAGAACGAGGTAAAGATTATTAAGACAGGTTGTTTCGGTCTTTGTGCTGAGGGTCCTATCGTTGTTGTATATCCTGAAGCAGCTATGTATTGTCAGGTTCAGCCCGATGATGTAGCAGAGATTGTTACACAGCATCTTGTAAACGGTAAGATTGTAAAGAGATTGCTTGAGGGTGTTGAGAAGTCAGATGACGATGTTGTTACAGAAGAAGACCTCGAAGGTAGCGACTTCTTTAAGAAACAGCAGCGTGTTGCGCTTCATAACTGCGGTAAGATAAATCCTGAAAATATCGAAGAGTACATTGCTCATGACGGTTACTTTGCTCTTGCAAAAGCTGTTACTGAGATGACTCCCGATGATGTTATAAATGTAGTTCTTGATTCAGGCATCAGAGGCCGTGGCGGTGCAGGATTCCCGACAGGTCGTAAGTGGGCTTTCGCAAAGTCCAGTGTTTCTGATAAGAAGTATGTATGTTGTAATGCTGACGAGGGTGACCCGGGTGCTTTTATGGACCGAAGTGTTCTTGAAGGCGATCCGCACGTTGTACTTGAGGCTATGGCTATCGCCGGTTATGCTATCGGTGCTGACCAGGGCTACATATATGTTAGAGCTGAGTATCCGATTGCTGTACAGAGATTGCAGATTGCTATAAATCAGGCAGAAGAGTACGGTGTACTCGGCGACAACCTTTTCGGAACTGATTTCAGTTTCAGAGTAGAACTCAGACTCGGTGCAGGTGCATTTGTTTGCGGTGAGGAAACTGCTCTTATGACATCTATAGAGGGCCACAGAGGTGAGCCCAGACCGAGACCGCCATTCCCGGCCATCAAAGGTCTCTTTATGAAACCTACAATTCTTAACAACGTTGAAACATACGCAAATATTCCTCAGATTATTCTCAAAGGTGCAGATTGGTTTAAATCAATGGGTACAGAGAAGAGCCGTGGTACAAAGGTATTTGCCGTAGGCGGTAAGATTAAGAATACAGGTCTTGTTGAAATTCCGATGGGTACAACACTTCGTGAAGTTGTATATGATATCGGCGGCGGCATCCCGAATGGTAAGAAGTTCAAAGCTGCTCAGACAGGTGGTCCTTCAGGCGGATGTATTCCTGCATCTTTGATTGATACTCCGATTGAGTACGATACACTTATCGAAATCGGTTCTATGATGGGTTCAGGCGGACTTATCGTAATGGACGAAGATACATGTATGGTTGATATTGCGAAGTTCTTCCTTGAGTTTACAGTTGAGGAGTCTTGCGGTAAATGTCCTCCTTGCCGTATCGGTACAAAGAGAATGTATGATATACTCGAAAAGATTACAAGCGGACGCGGTGAGCTTTCGGATATCGATGATTTGTACGAGCTTGCTGATGCTATAAAGAATTCAGCTCTCTGCGGTCTCGGACAGACTGCTCCGAACCCGGTACTCAGTACACTCAGATATTTCAAAGACGAGTACATCGCTCACGTTGTTGATAAAAAGTGTCCTGCCGGCGTATGTAAGGCTTTCATGCACTACAATATTGATGTTGAAAAATGTATCGGTTGCGGTAAGTGTGCAAGAATGTGTCCTGCAGATGCTATTGTCAGAACAGAGTATATACCGGAAGGTCATAAACTTGCATCTATGGCTATAAATCAAGCTAAGTGCTTAAAGTGCGGCGCTTGTATGGAAGGCTGTAAGTTTAATGCGATTATTAAGGAATGAGAGGTGTATAACAATGGTTAATATTAAAATTGATGGTATTGCACTTCAGGTTGAAGAGGGTATAACAATTTTAGAGGCAGCGAAACGCGCTAATATTAAAATCCCTACATTGTGTTTCTTAAAAGACATAAACGAAATCGGCGCATGCCGTATGTGTGTTGTTGAAATAAAGGGTGCACGTGCGCTCCAGGCTGCATGTGTATATCCCGTAGCAGAAGGTCTTGAAGTTTTCACAAACAGCGAGAAAGTAAGAAAGGCAAGAAGAGTAACTCTTGAACTTATCCTTTCAAATCACGACAGAAGCTGTCTTACATGTCCCCGCTCTGAAAACTGTGAGCTTCAGACTCTTGCAAAAGAATTAAATATTAAGGAAATCAGATTCCCTGCACTTGCAGAAAAAGACCCGATGCCGATAGACGATATGTCACCTTCTATCGTTCGTAACCCGAACAAGTGTATTCTTTGCAGACGCTGTGTAAGTATGTGTAAGAACGTACAGACAGTAAGCGTTATCGACACTATGGAGAGAGGTTTCCGTACAGTTGTTGGCTGTGCATTTGATAAAGCTCTCGTTCAGACTCCTTGTGTAGCTTGCGGACAGTGTATCGCTGTATGTCCTGTAGGAGCATTGACAGAGAAGAGTGCTATCGACGATGTATGGGCAGCTATAGCAGATCCGAAAAAACATGTGGTATTCCAGACAGCACCTGCTGTAAGAGTTTCTATCGGTGAAGCTTTCGGAATGCCTATCGGCTCCAGACCTACAGGTAAGATGGTAACAGCTATCCGTATGCTCGGTGTTGATAAAGTTTTCGATACAAATACAGGTGCAGACCTTACAATTATGGAAGAAGGCACAGAACTTCTTGACAGAATCAAAAACGGCGGTAAGCTCCCGATGATCACATCTTGTAGCCCCGGTTGGATAAAGTTCTGTGAGCACAATTATCCTGACTTCCTTGATAATCTTTCTTCATGCAAATCACCTCATCAGATGCTCGGTGCAGTACTTAAGACATACTATGCAGAAAAGATGGGTATAGATCCTGCAAGCATCTATGTTGTATCAGTTATGCCTTGTACAGCCAAGAAGTATGAGTCGAAGAGAAGTGAAATGAAAGTTAATGACCTTTGCGATGTTGATGCGGTTCTCACAACGAGAGAACTTGCTCAGATGATAAAAGAGTCCGGTATCGACTTTGTAAATCTTACAGATTCAGACTTTGACAATCCGCTCGGAAATGCTTCAGGTGCAGGCGTTATATTCGGTGCTACAGGCGGTGTAATGGAGGCTGCTCTCAGAACCGTAAATGATGTTCTTACCGGTGAAGAAGCTCCTGTTGAGAAGATTGAGTATCACGCAGTCAGAGGCGTTGAAGGTATAAAAGAAGCTACTGTTAATATTGCCGGCAAAGATATCCGTGTAGCAGTTGCAAGCGGTCTCGGAAACGCAAGAAAGCTTCTTGACTCTATACGCGCAGGCGAAGCAGACTATGACTTCATCGAAATTATGGCTTGCCCCGGTGGTTGTGTAAACGGCGGCGGACAGATAATTCAGCCTTCGTCTATCAGAAGCTGGACAGATCTCCGTGCAGTAAGAGCCGCTGCGGCTTATCAGGAGGATTGCGATCTTCCTATCCGTAAATCACATCACAATCCTTTCGTAAAGGCTCTTTATGATGAATATTACGGAGAACCCGGAAGTGAAAAGGCTCATCACGAGCTCCATACACATTACTATAAGAGGGACAATTATTAATTAGTCTTATTTTGAATTTGTAACCGGGTACGTAAAAAACGTAGACATACAAAAAACAAGGGAATCTGCAGGTTATTAAACCTGGGAGGTTCCCTTTGTTCTGTTAAATTGTGTGATAAAATATGTGAGTTTTATCTGCCCCGATGTATTAAAACTTGAATTTAATAATAAAATGTGTTACTGTTTTGTAATCAAAAAGCGATTAGACGATTGTAAAAATATTTTATGATAGGAGTATATTTTATGGAAAAATTCGGCTTAGTAATCTTGTTAATCTGTGCTGTAGGTATTGCGATTTTAGGTTGTTCCGGGAAAACTGAAAATGACGATGGTTATGTTTATGTTACGAAATACTTAAAGCCAGACACTGAAGAAGATTTGTCAGATAAGATTCAAGAAATCATTGATAAAAATCCCAACAGAACAATATTTTTCCCTGATGGTACTTACAAAGTAAGTAAACCTATATGTACACCTGCGGATCCTTCAAAAGCTGTATCGCTTAAACTTTCTTCTTTTGCCATAATAAAGGCAAGTGATGAATGGGATGCTGATGAAGCAGTTGTAAGAATGGGCGGAAAAGATCCATATAACGAAATAAGATTTGTAGGAAGCAATTATTCGTTCGAGGGCGGTTATATTGACGGAAACGGAAAGGCTAACGGTATATCTATTGACAGCGGACGCGAAACCGTAATCAGGGATACATCTATTAAAAATGCAAAGATTGGTCTGCACATAAAACACGGAGCAAACAATGGTTCATCTGATGCAGATGTCTACGGAGTAAACATCATAGGCACCGGTAGAACTGATTCGGTCGGTGTTTTGCTTGAGGGCTTTGATAATACATTGACAAATATGCGAATAGGAAATGTTTTTATCGGTGTTGAAGCGAAATCCGGAGGAAACAGTTTTAAAAATATACACGCACTTTATATGAGTGATTGTACAGATTATAATAACAGCTGCGGATTTTATGATAAGGCCGGAAGTAACTGGTATGATTTTTGTTACAGCGACCAGTTTGGTATCGGATTCAGACTTTCGGAGTCTACAACAGGTACATTCACTAATTGCTACTGCTTCTGGTACTCAAAATCCGAAAAAGAGCATATTGCAGTAAAGTCGGATGGCTTGTTTAATTCTAATTTTACAAATTTCAAAGTTGACTTTAATTTTAAAAATGAATCCGGAGTATTGCGTAATATTGTTCTTTCTGCTGAAAAAGATGGGGGCGCCGGTTTCTTTTCCAATCTTTCTGTAAATGACGGAATGACTCGTGACAGAACATATAAGAAGTATGTTAAATAGTATTGATTTTTATATATTTAATAGAAGATAAAAAGAAAGCGGTTGCTGAAATTTTCAGTAACCGCTTTCGGGTAGGGGATGTAAAAGAACTTGTGTTTTTTTACATCCTCTTTTAATTGATAATCATTTTGTAGTATGATATTATAAAAAAGTAGAATGCATCATGGGAGTGATTAAGTGAAAAGATTTGCCGGAATGTTGCTTTTGATTTCTATAATATTCTTCTGTTTCGGTTGTTCTGTCGATATTGGCAGCGGAACAGACGGATACTTAAATGTTGCTACAAAGAATCCTGACACTACATATGGTGTCCAAAACGGAGGAGTAACTGATAATAATTCACCGGATGATACCGGAAACTCTGGTGAATCTGACTTGATAAGCGATCCCACGGATTTGCCTTTGAATACGACAAAACCAAATAATAATCCGGGAACATCGTCGGAAAGTACTGCGAATCCGACTTCGTCAGGTGCGACAAGTTCTCCGATTATCGGAACTGAATCACCTGCTGCAACTTCCGATTCTGTTTCTACGTCAAAACCCAATGTTACAAATAAGCCTGTTTCTTATCCGACCGTTTCCCCGACAGCTCCTCCTGTCATTACACAGGGTCCTAAGGACTATTTTATATTGACTCTTGATAACGGCGGTGGAGGCGGATATGTATATATAAATCAAAGCGTGGATAGTGAAACCGGTGAGCCGGGAGCTACAAATGTCGATAAAGGATGGTTTGCTGCCGGGGATTATGTTTCAATATCTGCTGTGCCTTACGAAGGTTGTACTTTTGCTGGTTGGAAGTGTGGCGATGATGATATAAATCCGAGTGCCGATTATACATTTGTAATGCCTGAGAGAGATTATCCGCTTACAGCAGTATTTGTTTTTTAATATTTGATAAAATAGTTTTTTTGTGATATATAGTATCAGTATTAATTGCACGAAAAGAAGGTTTTTATATGTTTAATTCTAAGCCTATTGAGTTGAATGATGAGGATTTGCGTTATTTGCACTTGCTCGCAAAACAGTATCCCACGATTGAAAGAGCCAGTTCGGAGATTATAAATCTTCAGGCTATTATGAATCTGCCTAAAGGTACGGAACATTTTGTGTCTGATATTCACGGAGAATATGCTTCGTTCAGACATGTTCTGAAAAATGCTTCAGGCGTTATCAAGGATCTTATTGACAGGGTTTTCGGAAATACTATGAGAGAGTGTGAAAAAAAAGCACTTGCAACACTTATTTATTATCCGGAAAAGAAGCTTGCTATTGTCGAGAAAACTGAAACCGATATAAACGATTGGTACAGAATTATTCTTCACAGAATGATTATAATGTGCAAGGCTGCGTCGTCAAAATATACACGTTCAAAGGTGCGTAAGGCTTTACCAAAAAACTACTCATATATAATTGAGGAGCTTTTGCATGAGGAAGATACTACTGTCGGAAGTGGTGACAAACAGCAGTATTATGACGAGATTATTGAGACGATAATTCGCCTTTACCGTGCAAATGACTTTATAATAGAGATGGCACATCTTATTCAGCGACTTGCAATCGACAGACTTCATGTTATCGGCGATATTTATGACAGGGGTCGTGATGCCTGCAAGATAATGGATATGATATCAAATTATCATTCTGTTGACATTCAGTGGGGAAATCATGATATCAGTTGGATAGGTGCTGCATCCGGCTGCAAGGCGTTGATTTGTAATGTAATACGTATTCAGGCACGCTATGCAAACCTTGATACAATAGAAGAGGCGTATGGTATAAATCTTATACCACTTGCCACTTTTGCTATGGAAAAATACGAAAACGATCCGTGCGAAAAGTTTATGCCTTCTGTTGCTGAAAATATTTTACTCAGTGAAAAAGAGATAAGTCTTATTGCCAAAATGCATAAGGCAATTACTGTTATGCAGTTCAAATGTGAGGCTCAGATTATAAAACGCAATCCGAACTTCAATATGGACGACAGAATTCTTCTTGAAAAGATAAATTATGAAGACGGCACAATAGAAATTGAGGGGAATAAGTATAAATTAAACGATACCGAGTTTCCTACGATTGATCCGAAGGATCCGACTGCTTTTACTCCCGAAGAACTTGATGTACTTGAAAAAATAACGGTTTCATTCGTGAAAAATGAAAAACTTCAGAGTCATGTACGATTCCTGTTCACACACGGAAGTCTTTATACGATTTTTAACTCAAATCTTCTTTTTCATGGTTGCTTACCTATGAACGAGGACGGTACTCTCAAAGAAGTTAATTTCAGAGGCGAAAAGCTTAAAGGCAGAGCATATTTTGATGCAATAGACAGAACAATCCGTGAGGCATATTTCAATGTCCGCAATGTTGAAGAGAAAAACAGATGTCTTGATGAGACTTGGTATATGTGGTGCGGCTGTGATTCACCTGTTTTCGGTAAAGTCAAAATGACTACCTTTGAACGATATTTTATTGATGATAAAGATGCTCACAAAGAAACGCGAAATCCGTATTACCTTATGCGAGATAACGAAACTGTTTGTGATGCCATTATGACCGATTTCGGTCTTGATCCGACGTGTTCTCATATCATAAACGGACATGTGCCTGTTCAGGTTACAAAGGGCGAGAAACCGGTAAAAGCCAACGGTAAGTTGTTCGTCATAGACGGCGGTTTTGCAAAAGCTTATCAGAAAGTTACCGGAATTGCAGGATATACACTTATTTACAATTCCCACGGTCTGGTATTGGTTTCACATGAGCCTTTTGAATCTGTAGAAGTTGCGGTACGTGAAGAAAAAGATATCCTTTCTTCAACGGTAGAATATCAGTATTCAAACAACAGAATACTGGTTGCGGATACCGATACGGGCAGAGACATAAAAAACCGTATATGGGAACTTGAAAAGTTACTTTATACATACAATAAGGGTTTGATAAAAGAAAAGATAATTTAATTTTCAACCGGATAAACGGAGGTATATATTTATGGGTTTTCCGAAAGATTTTATATGGGGAACAGCTACTGCGGCATACCAGATAGAAGGTGCTGCATTTGAGGACGGAAGAGGTCTTTCTGTTTGGGACAGATTCTCCAATGAATCCGGCAGAACATTTGAAAATCATAATGCAAACGTTGCTTGTGACAGCTATCACAGAATGAACGAAGATATTCATGCGTTAAAAGAAATCGGCGTGAATGCATACCGTTTTTCACTCAGCTGGCCGAGAATTTTGCCTGAGGGTATCGGTAAAGTAAATGAAAAGGGTATGGAATATTATGATAGACTTATAGACAGTTTGCTTGAAAATAATATAAGACCTTTTGTAACACTTTTTCATTGGGATTATCCTCTTGAGTTGTTTTACAAAGGTGGTTTCATGAATCGTGATTGTTCAAAATGGTTCGGTGAATATACTCAGAAGGTTGTAGATAGATTTTCAGACAGAGTTTCGGATTGGTTTACCCAGAATGAGCCTCCGTGCTATTTGTATAACGGCTATCTTAACGGAAGCATGGCGCCGGGAATCAGACTTCCTTTTCCGGACTATGTAAGAGTATGGCATAACAATATGGTTTGTCACGGTGAGGCTGTAAAGGTTATCAGAAGTGAAGCAAAACTTAAACCGTCAGTATCGTATGTGGCCTGCGGTGATTTTGCAGTACCTGCTACGGAGACTCCTGAGGATATTGAGGCTGCCAGATGCAGAAATTTTGAGAGGACTGAAGCTGACAAATATTACTGCGATTATGCAGAGTGTTTTGATCCTGTTGTGCTTGGTAAATATCCTAAAAATTATGAGCCGTATTTGCCTGATTATTGGCAGGATGATATGAAGACGGTCGTGCAGCCGCTTGATTATCTTTCTATGAATATCTATGCCGGTGTGAAGTATCGTAAATCTTCGAATGGTGCTATGTATGAGCCTGTTCCGAATAAAATCGGCAAGGAAGAATCTACGATGCCTATGGCGGTTGTTCCGGAGTGTTTGTACTGGGCTTCAAGAATGGTACATGAGAGATACGGAATGCCTGTGATGATTTCCGAAAACGGTATTTCGGATAACTCATGGGTATTTACCGACGGAAAGGTACATGATCCATTGAGAGCTGATTTCTTAGACCGATATCTTAGCGCTTATAAACGTGCTGCTGACGAGGGGATTCCTGTAAAAGGTTATTTCTATTGGTCGATGCTCGATAACTTCGAGTGGTGTATGGGATTCTCAAAACGCTTCGGTCTTGTACATGTTGATTTTGAAAGCGGAAAGAGAACAATAAAAGATTCTGCATATCATTACAGAGATATAATCAAGTCTAACGGGGAAATATTAAAATAAGACTTGCTTTAAATATGTTGATGTGTTAAAATATCGTCGTTCGTTTGTCGAATGTGACATCCGAATGATTTTATGGAGGTGCTTAACCGTGGGTGTTTTAAAAGTTATATTGGGTATAATTTATTTGATAATATGTGCGGCATTGGTTGTTATCGTTATGTTGCAGGAGTCGAACGAGGGTAATGCTTCAGCTATTACCGGACAAGGTTCTGAATCTTTTTACAGCAAAAATAAGTCTTCCAACAAAAAGGCTTTTATGAGTAAAATTACAATAGTTTTGGGTATTTTGTTTGCTGTGGCAGCAGTAGCATTTACTATAGTTATTTCACTTTGATAATATACCAGAATATGCAGTTTGTTTGCCGGAACGTATGCTTTATGTTCCGGCTTTTCTTTTTTTGAAATGAGGTGAAAAGATGGCTGACAAAAATCATATACCGGGTATTATTTATTTGACCGCGAAGGGTACTGCATTTGTTTCTCCGTCTGCGGACATTTCGATTGAGGACAAAAGAGATATCTTTATTGATAAGAAAAATACGATGGGTGCGATGACAGGCGATACCGTGCTTGTGGAATTGTACAAAAGGGAGATATCTCTTAGACTGGGTGGCGGTAGTATTGTTTCCGGAAACAGACGAGAAGGTAAAATTGTAAAGATTTTAGAAAAAGGCAGACGTATTTTCTCTGGAAATATTTATTCGTACGGAAGTTATCTTTGTGTAGAGCCGGATAATCTGAAAGTAAACGGTATTATAAGAGTAAAAGGTGATGTTACCGGTATAACGGGAAATGACAAGGTTGTTTGCGAAATTATCAGTATGCCGATGGATCGTAAAAAGGACGGCGAGGCCGTTGTTATAGAAGTTGTGGGCAAAGCCGGTGATGCTTCTGCCGATATTACCGCTATGATGAAGGCTTGCGGAATCGTTCCTGAGTTTCCGGATGATGTTTTGGAAGAAGCTGCCGGCATTCCTTCCGAACTTGATGCTGATACTGTAGAAAAATACCTGAAAAAAGGCAGACGCGACTTGCGAGAACTTACAATTGTTACAATTGATGGTGAGGATACAAAGGATGTCGATGACGGAGTTTCTATCCGGATGCTCAAGAACGGAAACTACTTGCTTGGTGTTCATATTGCAGATGTAAACGAATATGTAAAGCCGGGCAGTGCGCTTGACAGAGAGGCCTACGACAGAGCGACCAGCGTTTATCTGGCAGACAGAGTTATCCCTATGCTCCCGAGAAGTCTTTCTAACGGCATTTGCAGTCTTAATGTAGGCGTTGACCGTCTGGCGTTTACTGTGATGATAGAAGTTTCACCGAGCGGTGCCGTTGTAAACCATGAGATTTTTGAAAGTATAATAAAAGTAAAATATAAAATTTCTTATGAAAAGTTATATGCATTGCTCGAAGATTCAGACCCTGTACTTTTAGAAGAGTATAAGGAGCATGCTGAAGATCTACTTATGATGAGAAATCTTGCCGACTCACTTAATTGGCGCAGGCAGCAGGAGGGGTATATAAACTTTGATTTTCCTGAAACAAAGGTAGTATTGGATGCTGAGGGGAATACGATTGAAGTAAAACCATATACGCTTACATTTGCAAACAATGTAATAGAGGAATTTATGCTCCTTTGTAACCGTGTTGTGGCGGAGGATTTTCATTGGCGAGATGTGCCTTTTTTGTACAGAGTACATGAGGATCCGGATCCGGAGAAGATTGGCGAGCTTGCCCGCATAGTAAAGAATCTGGGATATTCTCTTAAAGGGAAATCCGGTGGAGATATTCATCCGAAATCGTTCAGAACATTGCTTGATGCGGCGAAAGGCAGATCGACGGAGAATCTAGTTAATTTGTTGACTCTTCGTTCAATGCGAAAGGCTGTTTACAGCCATGAGTGTTTAGGTCATTTCGGACTGAGTATGAAGTATTATACTCATTTCACTTCACCTATAAGACGTTACCCCGATCTTATGATCCACCGTATTATGAAACTCATAATAAACGGTGATTTTACAGAAGATATTTATGATTTTTATGCCGAAAGAATGCCTGATATAGCAAAACAATGTTCTGCTATGGAGAGAAGGGCTGCAGATGCTGAACGTGACAGCATTGATATAAAATGTGTTGAATATATGAAACAGTTCGAAGGAGAGACATTTATTGGTACAATTTCCGGAATAACAGGTTTCGGAATGTTTATTGTACTTGACAATACGGTCGAAGGATTGTTACGATATAGTGAGATGCGCGGCAGATATGAATTTGACAGCGACTATATGGTTGCGAGAAATATACAGAGTGGTCGCGTGTTTCATATAGGTGATTCTGTAAGAGTAATTCTTGCGGAGGCAAACACAGTGATGCGTCAGATTGAGTTTGTGCCTGCTAATGAGCATGCTGGCGACAGCAGACGTAGCACGAAACCTCGTCGGAGTCCGAGAAAATCGTCGGGTGGAAAATCATCTTTCGGTATTCCGAAAAAAGGCAAAAAGAAAGCAGTAAACAAAAACAGTTCTCGCAAGAGAAAAAGGAGATGAGTATATGTTTGAGTTAGACCAGTTCGGCCTGGAGCTTGAGGGTTTACAGAAAAATTTATATGATTTGAGGGATTCACTTTGACACGACAGGTATGTCGAACAAGATAGAAGAACTTGAAAATAAGGCATCGGAACCGGATTTTTGGAACGATGCCGCAAATTCGCAGGCTGTACTTAAACAGCTTAAGGTTTTAAAGGAAAAATTAGGCAAATTTACCGAGCTTGAGTCTGTGTTCGAAGAAATACAGGTTACCATCGAAATCGGCAATGAGGAGCAGGATTTGGCTTATGTGGATGTAGTGGCAGAACTTATGGATAAGTTCAAAAGTGAGTTCAATGCTTTACGTCTCGAAACCCTTCTTACGGGTGAATACGATGCAAATAATGCCATCTTGTCACTTCATTCAGGTGCCGGTGGTACAGAGGCACAGGACTGGACACAGATGCTTCTACGTATGTATACAAGATGGGGTGAGTCCCACGGTTACGAAGTTAAATTGGTTGACTTCCTTGACGGTGATGATGCCGGCATAAAAAGTGCTGTCATAGAGGTAAACGGTACAAATGCTTACGGCTTTTTAAAGAGTGAGCACGGTGTACACAGACTGGTCAGGATATCACCTTTTGACTCTGCCGGAAGACGCCATACATCATTTACATCGGTTGAGGTTATGCCTGAGATAGATGATACTATCGAGATAGATATTCCTGCTTCAGACATAGAAGTCAGCCACTATCGTTCGAGTGGTGCCGGCGGTCAGCATATAAATAAAACCGACTCTGCTACACGTATTGTCCATAAGCCTACAGGTATTATGGTTTCATGTCAGACTGAACGTTCACAGCTTCAGAATACCGAGACTGCTATGCGTATGCTCAAATCCAAACTTTTTGAAATAAAGCAGCAGGAGCAGGTAGACAAGATATCGGACATCAAAGGTGTTCAGAAAGAGATTGCATGGGGCAGCCAGATACGTTCTTATGTATTTTGTCCATACACTCTTGTAAAAGATAACAGGACTTCACACGAAGATACAAACGTTCAGAAAGTGATGGACGGCGGTCTTGACGGATTTATAAATGCATATCTTGCCAATGAGTTTAATAATAACAAGTAATAGATTGTTCACCAAAGCTGAGGTTGTTACGACTGCATCAGCTTTGGTGAATGCCGATTGGGGTACATAATGGAAAATTTACAAAATGATAAAAGTTTCTTTGCGTATCTAAACCGCATGAAATATATAAACCGCTGGGGACTTATGCGAAATACCGCTACGGAAAATATTTTAGAGCACAGTGGTCAGACGGCTATGCTTGCTCATATGCTTGCATTGATCGGAAATAAGTATTTCGGCAAAAATTATGATTTGGGCAGAGTTTGTTTGTTTGCTTTGTATCACGATGCAAACGAAACGATAACCGGTGATTTGCCGACACCGGTAAAGTATTTTAATCAGCAGATAAATGATTCATACAAAGAAATCGAGGAGCTCAGCAAAAATAAACTGCTCGAAATGTTACCTGGAGATTTCCGCGATGAGTACAGAGATATATTGTTTTTTGAAGAACATTACGAAGATTACAGAAGATTGATAAAATCTGCCGATAAGATTTCGGCACATATCAAGTGTATCGAAGAAGTGAAATCCGGAAACAGCGAGTTTGTTGCCGCAAAGAAAGCTACATTGGAGAGTATAAAATCGATGGGGCTTCCCGAAGCAGATTATTTTACGGAGAATTTTGTTCCGGCATTCGAATATTCGCTTGACGAACTCGGCGGTCTTTGATTTTTGACATAAGCCTTGAATTAAGGTATTATATAACGCGATATTATTATAAGAATGAGGTTAAGTTCACATGGGACTTTTTGAAAAAATTTTTGGCTCTTACAGCGACAGAGCGTTAAAAGAGATAAAACCTATTATAGAAAAGATAAATGCTTTGGAGCCTTCGATAAAGGCCCTTAATGACGACGAACTCAGAGGTATGACTGACAAGTTCAAAGCCAGACTCAAAGATGGCGAAACTTTGGATGACATTTTGCCCGAGGCTTTTGCCGTTGTCAGAGAAGCTGCATGGCGTGTGCTCGGTCAGAGACACTATGATGTTCAGCTAATAGGCGGTGTTGTACTTCATCAGGGCAGAATTGCCGAGATGAAAACCGGTGAAGGTAAAACCCTCGTATCTACGTTGCCTGCATACCTTAATGCTTTGGAGGGCAAAGGTGTACATGTTGTTACTGTAAATGATTACCTTGCAAAACGTGACAGTGAGTGGATGGGTAAGATTTATAATTTCCTCGGACTTACCGTCGGCGTCGTAATACACGATATGGATCATGCGCAACGTCAGAATGCGTATGCCTGTGATATCACATACGGTACTAATAACGAGCTCGGATTTGATTATCTCCGTGATAACATGGTTGTAAAAAAAGAAGATATGGTGCAGAGAGAGTTGCACTTTGCCGTAGTCGATGAGGTGGACAGTATTCTCATAGATGAGGCGCGTACACCGCTTATTATTTCCGGTCAGGGAAACAAATCGAGCGAGTTGTACGAAAAGGCCAATGACTTTGCTGTTACGCTTAAAAAGCTCGTGATAAAAGAGACGGACAAGAAGGACCTGATGGAAGATGTAGAGGAAGACTACATCGTAGACGAAAAGGCAAAAACTGCTACGCTTACAAGAAACGGTATCGAAAAGGCAGAAGCGTGGTTTAATATCGAGTGTTATTCCGATCCGGAAAATGCTGCTATTGCACATCACATAAACCAAGCCATAAAAGCTCACGGCGTTATGGCACGCGATATTGATTATGTTGTAAAAGATAACAGCGTTCTTATAGTTGATGAGTTTACAGGCCGTATTATGATTGGCAGACGTTATAATGAAGGTCTCCATCAGGCTATCGAAGCTAAAGAGCATGTAAAAGTCGAAAAAGAAAGTATGACTCTTGCTACAATAACATTCCAGAATTATTTCAGGATGTACAATAAACTTTCAGGTATGACAGGTACGGCGCTTACCGAAGAAGAAGAGTTTAATGAGATTTACAGCCTTGATGTTATTGTAATTCCGACAAATAAGCCAGTACAGAGAGTCGACCATAATGACGCTGTGTTTAAATCCGTAAAAGGCAAATATATGGCTCTTGTAAATGATGTGACAGAGGCTAATGCAAAAGGTCAGCCTGTCCTTGTAGGTACGGTTTCTATCGAAAAATCGGAATATATCAGTAAGCTTTTGATGAAGCGTGGTATAAAGCATAACGTTTTAAATGCAAAACATCACGAGAGAGAAGCTGAAATCGTTGCTCAGGCAGGTAAGCTTGGTGCTGTTACGATTGCTACAAATATGGCAGGTCGTGGTACGGATATTACGTTGGGCGGAAATGCAGAGCATATGGCAAAGCAAGAGCTTCGTAGAATGGGTTACGAAGAAGCTATGGTGTCAGAGGCAGATGGCGTTAACGATACAGATGATGCTCTTATAAGTGACATCAGACGAGTTTACAAAGAACTTGTTGAAAAGTACTCTGTTGATGTAAACGCTGAGCGTGAGAAGGTAAGAGAAGCCGGCGGCTTGTTTATAATGGGCACTGAACGTCACGAGTCTCGTCGTATAGACAATCAGCTCAGAGGTCGTTCCGGTAGACAGGGTGACCCCGGTGAGTCGCGATTCTATATTTCATTCGAAGATGATATTATGAGACTTTTCGGTTCCGAAAAAGTTGCGGGACTTGTAAATGCTCTTGATACACCTGAGGATGAGCCCGTTATCGAAATGAAGATGATAACAAAGGCGATAGAAAATGCCCAGAAGCAGATAGAGAGCAGAAACTTCGAAACACGAAAATATGTATTAAAATATGACGATGTTATAAATCAACAGCGTGAAATTATTTACGGCCAGCGAAGAAGAGTTCTTGACGGCGAAGATATACGTGAAGTCATCATAAATATGATAAAGAAGGTTACGGAAAATGCCGTTGACTCGTTTGTCAGAAAAGATATATCTGCGGACGAATGGAACTTTGAATCATTCAGAGATTCTATGGCTGCATTGGTATCTGCTGAAACACTGGAAAGTATTTCTCAAAACAGAATAGGTCTTAAGAAAAATGATTTGACCGAAGTTTTGCTTAATGAAGCTATACAGCGTTACGAAGAACATGAAAAACTTTTTGAACCCGAAAAGATGAGAGAGTACGAAAGAAGTATTTTGCTCAGAGTTGTCGATACAAACTGGATGACACATATAGATGCGGTTGATCAGCTTAAGCACGGTATAGGTCTTCGTTCACTCGGTCAACATGATCCTGTTGTAGAATATCAGTTCGAAGCGAGTGATATGTTTGACGAGATGAATTCCGATATTCAGAAAAATACCGTCAGAACACTTTTTACTAATTTCTCTAAAATTGACGAAGCTATCGAGCGTCAGAAAATTGCAAAGAGCTTTTCGGAAAAGTTTGATACACAGGCTGTTACTCGTTCATCTGTTACAGTAAGTTCCGGCGGTGAGGATCCAGCGGCGCTTGTGTCAGGAAAGAACAATGTAAATACATTCAAGAGAAATACTGCCAAAGTCGGCAGAAATGATAAATGTCCTTGCGGCAGCGGAAAGAAATACAAAGATTGCTGCGGTTCAGAAGATTGATTATGGCTATGGTTACGGCTGAGAGGTGACGTTATGATTGATGTAAAGGAAATTTTAAGAGATTTTGAAGAGGTTGATATAGAGACTCTGGCTACCGAATACGGTATAACCGACGAGAGAGCTTCTATTTCGGTTTCATTGTATAATAAGGCTTTGAGCAAAATGAATATCGGTAGTTACGATGCTGCACGAATTGATTTGCGGAAATCGGTAAATATGTATCCGAATTTTGTAGAGGCAAGAATGTTGCTCGGAGTGTGCGTGTTTGCGCTTGGCGAGAGAACTGAGGCGGTTGCTATATTTAATACGGTCAAAGGTGATAACAGAGAGCGTGCGCTTAATTATCTTGACAAGCTCCAGGAGCTTTCTACAAGACCGGAAAGTGCAAGCTTTAAAAGTGTATCCAGACAGAGTCGTGTGCCGGATTCTTATTACACAGAGAGCAAACTGGATGAGATTATGAAGGCTGCTCCTGCAAGTGCCAAGAACGATACGGATAATTTTGACAGTGATACCGGCAGTGCATTTGAGGATGATGATACTGATGTTACCGTAAATAAAATTCCTGTTGCTGATTCAGTTGCGGAGAAAATTGTTGAGACTGATAAGGCATATGTCAGACAGGTTGTTTCACAAGGCGGCATATCTGCTGATAATACCGCTCCTTACAGCAGTATGAGACGCAGACCGGTAAGAAGTGAGGCTGTTTCCCAAAATGATGCGACTCCGAAAGCTACTGTTGCTGACGAAAGACCTCATACTTATTATTCGAATGAGAAGGCGGAACAACCTGCAAAGAAAGAGCCTGATAAGACAAGTGAAATAATTGCAAAAGCTAACAGAAGCATATCGAATCTTAAAATACAGAAGGCAAGAGTGACTGTACTTGCAATGGGTATAGGTCTTTGCTGCCTAATTCTTTTGATTATTGTGATATGCCTCGGTGTTTCAAACTCAAATCTTAAAGAAGAAATTGCTTCATTAAAGAATAACGGACCTGTGACAGATTATACACCGAATACGAATACTGGTAATAAAAATCCGTCAAGTACGCTTGCTCCGACAAAAGCACCTGAGAGTACAACTGCTACTTCTGATTCTGCGATGACCGCATATAACAACGCGAAATCGTTGTTTGACGAAGGCAAATTCCTTGAAGCTGCAGACTTGCTTGCGGTTACTGATTTGACGGTTCTTGATTATAATAACAGAACGGCTGCCGAATCACTTTATAAGGAAGCAGTAAATAAGTTCTCAACCGAATATAATAATCAGATGTTGGGTAATATTGTTCCGCCTGAAAATTGGAGCGCTGTTATAGAGTATGGTTTGCCTGTTTACAGACATAACATAGAACAAGAAAATCCTGAATTCACCGGTAACGGTGCGTCAATTTGTTTCCACATCGGAAAGGCATATGAGATGACAGGTGATAAAGAAAAAGCAAAAGAATTCTATAATATCACAATGAACAAATTCCCGGGTGTTAACTATGCAGACTATGCAAAATCCAGACTTTCAGGTCTTGAATAAATAATTGTTGACTTTATTCGAATGTATGTGTATAATTCGAGGGTCGGTTTTTGTTAATGGCATTATTGCGCCCCGAAATCCCTGTATGGGGCGGTTGATAATATAGATACCGATACTAAAGAATAAGCTTATTATTGTGTCTTTATACAGGAGGTGTAGGAAAGATGATTTGTCCTAAGAGAAGATGGTCTAAAGCTAGAAGCCGTTCCAGAAGAGCAAACTGGAAACTCGAAGCTCCCAATTTGGTAAAATGTCCTCAGTGTCATGAGTTTAAACTTTCACACACAGTTTGCGGTAGCTGCGGTTACTACAAAGGTCGTGAAGTTATTAAAATGGGTGAATGATTTTACCCGCACCGATACTTTGAGAATGTAATTTTTGAAAGAGCTGTCACGACGGCTTGCTGAGCTTTTATATAGCTTTTGCGGCTTGCGTGGTGGCTTTTTCTGTATAATCCGGATTATTTGCGGTGGAGTTATGGCGTACACAAAGATTTTGAAAATTGAAAAAGGAAGTGCCGCAGAAGAAGGCGGAATACAGCCCGGTGATAAATTACTCAAAATTAACGGCAAAAAGATAAAAGATGTTTTTGATTATCGATTTTATGCTGCTGATGAGTTTGTTTCACTTGAAATGGAGACTCCGGACGGTGAAGTATATGTCGTTGATATTGAAAAGGATGAGTACGAAGATCTCGGTATAGAGTTTGAAAATTCTATAATGGATTGTGACCGCTCTTGTGCAAATAATTGTATCTTTTGTTTTATTGACCAGATGCCGCCCGGTATGCGTGATACGCTGTATTTTAAAGATGATGATATACGTTTATCTTTTCTTACCGGAAATTATGTCACATTGACAAATACCGGATACAGAGAGCTTGAAAGAATAGTAAAATACCATCTTTCGCCGATAAATGTTTCCGTTCATGTGACGGATCCCAAAAGACGCTGTATGATGCTTAATAATAAGAATGCCGGTGATATACTTAAAAAGATAAAGGTTTTAGTTGACGGTGGAATAACCGTAAATGCTCAGATCGTACTTTGTCCCGGTATAAATGACGGCGGCTATCTTAAAAGAACTGTGGAAGATTTGATTGAATTAAGTTACGGTATTGCCAGTGTATCTGTGGTTCCTGTCGGTATGACAAAATACCGTGACGGTCTTTATGATCTGCGAGTATTTACTCCAGAAGAATGTGCGGAGGTTGTAGAATATATATCCTCTGTTCAAGAGAAGTGCAGAGAAGAAATCGGAACCGGATTTATATATCTGGCTGACGAATTTTATATAAAGTCAGACATCGAAATTCCGCCGTGTGAAACTTACGAGGACTTCCCTCAGATAGAAAATGGTGTAGGCATGGCTTCGCTTCTTATTGACGAGGTTCATACCTATATAAAAAAGAATGAAAAGAAACTAAAATCAAAAATAACCGATGAAATAAAAAAACGCAAAGTAATAATTGCAACCGGTGTTGCGGCTTTCGGTATACTTACCGAGCTGGCTTCATATGTTTCCGGAAAATTCGACCTTGAATGTGTAAATGTAGTAAAAATTATAAATGATTTTTTCGGTGAAAACGTTACCGTTGCCGGTCTTATTACAGGCGGTGATCTGATAAATCAACTTTCGGATTATGATACTCCTGATGTGGTGTTGATAACCGAAAATATGCTCAGAAACGGGGAAACGGTATTTTTGGATGATATAACTGTTAGTGATGCAGAAGAAAAACTTAATACGAAAGTTGTACCCTGCAGTGACAGCGGTGCTGATTTTGTAAATAAGTTGTTAGGAGTTGATTAAAAATGGGAAAACCTGTTATAGCTATTGTCGGCAGACCGAATGTCGGTAAATCTTCATTTTTTAACTATGTTACCGGCAAGAGAATTTCCATTGTTGAGGATACACCGGGTGTAACCCGTGACAGAATATATGAGGATATTGAGTGGCGCGGACGTATCATTTCTTTGGTTGATACGGGAGGTCTTGAACCTGCGTCGCAGGATACAATCCTTGTTCAGATGAGAAGGCAGGCAGAACTTGCACTTGACCTTGCAGATGTCATAATTTTTATGGTTGACGTGAAAGACGGTGTAACGGCTGATGACAGAGATATTGCTACAATGCTCAGAAAGACAAAGAAACCTGTTGTTCTTGCTGTGAACAAAGTTGATAATGTAGGTGATCCGCCGCCGGCTGTATATGAGTTTTATAATCTCGGAATCGGAGATTTTGTTACACTTTCATCTGCTCACGGCCTTGGTATCGGTGATGTACTTGATGCTGCTTTTGAATATCTTCCTGATGAAATTGAAGAAGTTGACGAGAGTGACATTATTAAAGTTGCTATTATCGGCAGACCGAATGCCGGAAAATCATCACTTATAAACAAGTTGCTCGGAGAAGAAAGAGTAATAGTAAGTGATATAGCCGGTACGACAAGAGATGCTATCGATACATATACCGAGATAGACGGACAGAAGTATTGTTTCATCGACACTGCAGGTATGAGAAAAAGAGGTAAAATTACTGACAATATCGAAAGATACAGCACAATGCGTTCTCTTACTGCGATAGATCGCTGTGATGTTGTGGTAATGATGGTTGATGCCGTAGAAGGCGTTACCGAGCAGGATACAAAGATTGCAGGATATGCACATGACCAAGGAAAGGCCTGTGTAATCGCTATAAATAAATGGGATCTTGTAGAAAAAGACACAGGTACACTCGAAAAGTACAGAACAAATGTATATGAAAGTTTCAACTTTATGATGTATGCACCTGTTGTATTTATTTCGGCAAAATCCGGTCAGAGAGTAAATAAGCTTCTCGAAAATATCAAGTTTGCGGCAGATCAGGCCGCACTCAGAGTTTCAACAGGTATGCTGAATGATGTTCTGAACGAAGCTGTTGCCATTGTACAGCCTCCGTCAGATAAGGGCAGAAGACTTAAAATTTTCTACATGACACAAATAAAGGTCAAACCTCCGACATTTGTGATTTTCTGTAATAGTGCAAAACTTTTCCATTATTCGTATTTGCGCTATATTGAAAATCAGATTCGTAAAAATTTCGGTTTTGAAGGTACACCGATTGTATTTAAGATTCATGAGAAAAATGACGAAACGATGAAAACCAAAAAATAAGGGGAATTCAAATGTTGTATTTATTTTCAGCAATAATTCTGATAGCGGGATATCTGATAGGCAGTGTAAATGCCGCAGTTATAATTTCTAAAACTTTTTATAAGTCAGACATAAGAACTCACGGCAGCGGAAATGCCGGTACTACAAATATGCTCAGGACTTTCGGTAAGAAAGCTGCGGCAGGTACTTTTTTGATAGATCTTTTAAAAGGTGTATTTGCTGCTCTTTTAGGTATGCTCATAATGAAGCTTTTGAGTTTTGATTCCACAACAGGCGCTGTGTGCGGAGCGATAGGTGCGATTTTAGGTCATAATTGGCCCATATATTTCAGTTTCAAGGGCGGCAAAGGTGTTTTAACGTCTTTTGCGGTATTGCTTGTAATAATGCCGATTCCGTCGCTTATTTGCCTTGGAGTATTTATTGTTGTCGTACTTATAACAAGATATGTTTCACTCGGTTCAATGCTTGGAGCATTTGCGCTTCCTTTTTTAGTGTATTTCTTGGGTGACAATCTTTTTATCGAAAGCGGATTTACAATGTATTTTATACTTTCTGTTTTTGTGGCTGCTTTGCTTATTGCAAGACATCATGCAAATATTGTGCGACTGGTAAAGGGTACAGAGTCAAAACTTTTCTCCGGTAAGAAAAAAGATGAAAAATAATGAAATACTCAGAACAAAACTGATAACTTCGTATAAGTCTTCAAGCACTTCTATGATTCCTTTTGGTATAGGCGGTTTGTCTTCGATAGGTATAAAAATTAACCTTTCCGAAGGCAGCCGACTTGTGCGTTTTTTGACGCATTGTCCAAGCTATTCAGACAGTATAGGAACAATTAATATTTCTGTTTACAAATGGCTTGGGAATTTTGATGAAACCGTAAAGGAGATTCCTGAATTTTCGGAAGATTACGTGGATTTTCCGGATAACTCTTTTTTGCTTTCCGAACTTGATAAAGCCGTATCGGGCGGTGAATATCTCATACTTTGCGGTAAAGGTAAAGACACGGTAGGTGTGTGGTGTGCCGCAAATGTCGAAGATGTCGATAATCAAAAAGCTAAATATGATATAAAACTCTACACAAACGGTGTAGAAGGCGGCGAATGTATGCCTCGCATTATTTTGTGTATCGAAGAAATTGAGAAATGTGACGAAAGTATTTTGAACACCGAATATCCCGTTGATTATGTCAGAAGTGATTGGAACCTGTCAGGTATTCCGTCATACGATTACGGTGTGCTTGCTGAAAGATTATATAACTGCGGTCAGGGAGTATATCTGAAAGAAGAGTTTTCATCTGAAAATGACAGTTTGATGGTGATTGCAACATCTACGAATGATGCCGAGTACAAAGCATATATAAAAAAACTCTCTGAAAACGGTTATAAAAACGAGTTTCATAACGAGATTGATGAAAATATATATGATGCGTTTTACAACGAAAAAAACAGGATTTATACGTATTATACGGCAAATGACGGCAGCGTCAGAATAATACTTGATAAAACAAGCACTGATATAAATGATTTCGGTTATACATACAAGAAAAAGCCTGATGATACCACAGAAGTGTATCAGTACGGTCTGATAATGGCAGAGACTTTTAATCCAGATATAAATTATCTTGAATACATAGGCGGAGGAATGTCTTATTTTATCAAACTTGCAGATAACGGCATTTATATGATAGACGGCGGAATGTTTACTCAGTATGACAAAAATCATTGCGACGAGTTTATACGCTTTATGCGTGAGATAACAAAGACACCGGTCGGCGCAAAAGTAAGAATTGCATGCTGGCATATTACTCACGGACATGATGATCATAATTCGGGCTTTGCATATTTTATGAAAAATTATCACGACGATATTATCATTGAGCGTCTGATGTACAATCTTCCCGATGAATTTAATTCGCATGAGGCTCTTGTCGGAAACTGCGAGTACAATCACTCAGCATTTGAAAGTATAAAAAAATACTGGCCGGATGCCAAAGAACTTAAAAACCATACAGGCGAAAGAATAAAGCTTGCCGATATTGAAATAGAGATTCTGTTTACCCATGAGGATCTGGTTGATTTAAAAACAGGAAAGAGCATAGCATCTGAATTCAATGCGACGAGTACGGTAAGTAAGATTCATTTTGACGGAAAAAAGCTGATGATAACCGGTGACGTAACCCCTGAGGGTGAAAAGATCATTGTAGAATCTTTTTCGACAGAAACCGTTAAGTCGGATATGGTTCAGGCATCACACCACATGATAAATCCTCTTATAACTCTTTATAAAGTTTCGTCACCGGAGATTTTACTTATTCCACAAAATACATTGCACATTGAGGATTATCCGAGTGTAAAAGCTTTGCATGATGTTATCAGAAAAATATTTAACAGACGATATTATGCAGGTAATGAAACTGTAGGATTCAAAGTAATTGACGGCAAAATAGTTGATTTCCACCACGGAAAAATTGTCGGTGGTAAATATACAAATTGGAAATTTTAAGTTAGGATGTACTTTTTATGAACAATCAAAAAGAAGATAAGTTTAAGACGAGATTGATCCCTGTTTATGACAGCTCTGCTACAGTACATATTCCTTTTGGGGTAGATGAAAATAATTGTATAGGTATAAGATTCAAAATTGATTCAAAGAGTGTTTTGAAGAGTTTGACAGCGCATTGTCCGAGTTACGGTGATAATATAGGAACACTTCCTATGAATTTTTATAAATGGGATGAGTCTTACGAAAAAACTGTGTCTTCAGCGCCGATCTACACGGTTGCCCCTGTAGATTTTCCGGATTCTGCGTTTGTTAATGAAGATGTATCTGCAGGAAATATTTCAGACGGTGAATATCTTTTCTTGGCTAAAGACGGAAAAGACGGTGTCGGTTTCTGGTGTAATGCACCATACGCAGACGGCAGTACGGTAAAGGATGAATTCGGATTTACTATTTACACAAACGGTGCAGAGGGCGGAGAAATTGTGCCTAAAATTATTTTTGAAATAGAGTCTGAGTGTGATGAGAAGGTTTATCCGGAGTCCGAATACTCCGGTGCAGATTATATAAGAGCCGGATGGATGATAAAGGCTATACCTTCATACGATTACGGAAAACTTTCTGAAAATGTTTATAATTGCGGTCAGGGTATTTTTGTTCCGGATGATTTTGACGCATCTGATGATTCCGAAATGATTTGTATAAGCGAAACAAATATCAAAGAGTATAAAAATTATATCAGAAAACTCAGTGAAAACGGTTATGTAAATGAAATGCATAATGAAATATCTTCAAATGTGTATGATATGTATTTTGACGGCAAAAATCGTGTTTATTGTTATTATACCGAAGAATACAACGAGGTTCGTGTAATACTTGATAAAACCAGTCAAAGTATTTCAAAGTTTAATTATTCGTACGATAAGAAGTCCGGAGAAACTACCGA
>SVJA01000018.1 GCA_015069195.1 Oscillospiraceae bacterium
AATTTTGCCTTTAAAAAATGGCGAAATGCTAAAAAACCCAGTAATATCAAGGGTTTTGGACCACTAAAAAATATTTTTGTCCTTACTTGACACAAGCAGATGACCTTGGGCGTGTGGTGATTCCCAAAGAAATCCGTCGACCATGCGAATCCGTGAGAGAGATCCCTCACAAATATTTACTTTTAACATAAACATGGCGTGCAAATTTTGATGTATTTGCACGCCTTAAATTTTAAATCTCTTTTTTATTTGTAATTTTATTTTTCCTGCACACCCACAATCGCTTCCAGCTCATCTGTAGTTCTTTCTTCGTCAAATGTAGTGTAACGGATGTGAAGTATGTCACCTTCCTGGATACCGTTGCCCTTATGCTTGGTTGCTTTTTGATTATTATTTTCTGCGTGTTTTAACGAAAGGACGAAAAGACTCGGAGGCCAGAAGATGTCACGGATTTGCTTGCCGACTGCGAAAGAATCTTTTTGTATCGTCACGCATGTATCGATGACTTTTGATTGGTGACTGACGGCGAGCTCCTCGAAGCGTTCCTCTACAACAGTGTCATTTATCGACATTACATCAAAAATTTCTGTCAGAATGTAGGCTGTTGCGGCTACAATTATTACGTGAATGATATTTTCGTAACAACCCAAAACTTCTACTGCAAAAATGATGGCGGTAATAGGCATTTTCATCAAAGCTGCGATGCATGCCGTTATTCCGAGAACCAGTATTACGGAGTGGAATTGTCCCGAAAGTCCGAAAATTGCCGTGAGTGATTTTTCTATCAATGTTGCAAGCACTGCACCGATTGCGAGCAAAGGAATAAACATTCCGCCTGTGATACGGTTTGTATTTGCACACAGAGTAAGCGTTGTTCTGATTACCAAAATCAATAACAAAGTGATGATGGCTATGTTGCCATCAAATAATGACATTATAACTTCATGACCTGTCGATATGTAGGATTGTGACAAAAGTCCCAAAAGCAGTGTCACTGTAAAAATCGCGAAAATCTTTACTGCGTGCGGTATTTTCTTTAAATGAGTGTTAAAAAGATTTTTCAGCAGTTTGTAGTAGTTAAGGAAGATAACTGCAAACAGTCCCATAACGACACCGATAATTATCGGTATCCATATATTCTTTAAGCTCAGCGACACTATTTCCATTTTCGGAAAAAGACTGGTGCTGACACCCAGAATCGGTGATAATATTTCTGCGGTAATATTTGCAAATAAAACTGAGATAGAGGACACCATTATAATCATAGGAGAGATTCTCTGGTGGGCTTCTTCTACGGCAAACATAATTCCGGAAATAGGAGCACCTGTTGCAACTGCAAAACCTGCACAAGCACCGCCTGTCATAGAATACCTGTTCCAAGCCTTGTGGGTTTTGGCCATAGTTGAAACTGTGCCGCTTCCGATAGCTGTACCCATTTGCACCGAAGGACCTTCGTTTCCGAGAGGTACTCCGATAAGGAATGATACGAGGGATAAAAAGAAAACTCCGATAAGATTTCTAAGCCACTTAAACGTAATAATGCCCCTTAAAACCGCTATGGAAGTAGGAATACCGCCACCCCTTAAGTTTGGTGCTTTTTTGTGTATAAATACTACCAAAAATGAAAGCCCGAGAAGTCCTGCTAAAACAAACGGAACAAAAATAAGATTCTCTTTAAGAAGCGCATATCCTTTTTCTGATAAGTGGATTATATGTGATGCACAGAATTTGTACAGCATGACAATAGCGCCGGTCAGGATACCGGTCGTAGAGCCGAAAATTATTGCCGGAAAGATTAAATTTATCAGATAGTTTTTTAAATCTTTTTTCATAATGCAATTTCCTGTAAATTTGCTTTTGAATTCTGTAAAAGTATACTTCTCGCAAATAACAGATGTCAATGTTTTTCACCGGAAACGGACTTGATATTGATAATAGAAAAATAATCTGATATTTTAAGACTATAAAAAACAAAAAAGTACGGACGGAGTTGTTTTGTATGACAGAAACGCAGTATTTAAAAAATTTAGAAGTTCCGACAGAGAAAATTGATGTGGTGCTTGATACTGATGCCTGTAATGAAGTCGATGATCAGTTTGCGATAAGTTATATGCTTAAAAGTAGCCATAAATTAAATGTAAAGGGCATTTGTGCAGCTCCTTTTCTGAATGACAGATCAATATCTCCGAAAGAGGGTATGGATAAAAGTTACGATGAAATATTGAAACTTTTGACTCTTGCCGGGAAAGAAAATCTGAAAGAGTTTGTTTTCAAAGGTTCTGAGACATATTTGAGCGATGAGGAAACTTTTGTGAATTCAGAGGCAGCTGATTTTATTGCTGACCTGGCAAACGAATATTCTTCCGAAAAACCTCTTTATATTGTAGCAATAGGTGCGATTACGAACGTTGCTTCGGCGATTCTGAAAAATCCGTTGGTGAAAGAAAATTGTGTAGTTGTCTGGCTCGGCGGTCACGGCACGCATATGCCGCTTCCTGCGTCAGAGTTTAATATGCAACAGGATATTGCCGCTGCGAGAGTTGTTTTCGGTTGCGGAGTACCGCTTGTACAGCTTCCTTGTTTTGGTATAGTAGATCATTTTGCAGCTTCAAAATATGAATTGGAACATTGGCTGAAGGGTAAAAATGCCTTATGTGACTATCTGTGTGAAAATACCGTAAAAGAGGCCGAGTCTTATGCATCGGGAAAACCGTGGACTCGTATAATATGGGACGTCACTGCGATAGGATGGCTATTGAATGAAAATTCAAGGTTTATGGCAGATACACTTATTTTGAGTCCGATACCTGAGTATGATCATACATATTCTTTTGATGAAAAACGCCATAAAATAAGATATGTGTATCAAATATACAGAGATAATTTGTTTGAGGATTTGTATGAAGCACTTTTGAGATAGTGAAGCAGTATAAAAACGCATAAACATAAAAGGCATATCAAGCGTTGATCTCGCTGACATGCCTTTTATGTTTATGTAGAATCTAAATCGAGTGTGTTTTATACCGGTTTAATAAGTGTGATGACACAATAATTTGCATTTGGAACCTTTATTTTTACACCGTTTGTCATAAGGTCTTTTCCTGTAGCTGTTACCGAAACAAGTCCGTCAAAGTCAGTAATTTTGTAAGTCTTTGATGCGTCAAGACCTTTGAGCTTAAATGTTTTTGTAAGTTCTGTAGACTTTTCTGTGCAGTAGAACTGTGCAAAACCGCTTGAATCTTTCTTGTCAAAGAATTCCCATGCGTTCCATCTGTTTGCGTTAGTGCTGTAGGTTGTGAGCTGATAGTAATCGTCGTAATAATAATCACGTATCTGGTTGAATTCGCTGTAACTCTGTTTCATAAGATCCCAGCCTGCCTTGCTTGTGTTTGCATTAGCAGTGAGCATAGAGAACATAGAGTAATTCATTCTGTTTTTTACAAGGGAACTCTGATATGCCTGGTTTTTGAAATAAGGGAACCATGCAAAAAGTGTTTGTGTCATTTTTGCTTTCATCAGATAATCTTCGTGGTGTGCGTCAAACCAATCGGTATAATGGAGCGGTACTGAACGCTTCATTGTTTCAAGGTCGTTACGACCGCCGCCTGATGCGCAAGAGTCGATTACGAGTCCGGGGAATTTCTTGAGGAGAGAATCCCAGAAAGAAAGATAACCCTGTACATATTTGTTCTCTGTAATACCGTATCTGTTAGTCTTGTCTGCAGATGCCCATGATGTTGCGGGATTTTCATTAAAGTCCTGTCTGTAGATATCTACACCGGCTTTTTCTATGACGGAGGTAATTTTATTGAACATCCATTTTTCACAATCTTTGTTGCCGAGGTTAACAATCTGATATGTATTGCTTCCGTTTTTACACTCGAGAAGCCATTCTGCTTTGAAGTCCGGATATTTCTTTAAGAAACCGGATTTACTTAATCTGACAACCTCAGGTTCGAACCAAAGAAGAAAATCAATATCGTTTTTATTTGTATAATCTTTTATATCGGACATACTGTTAGGGAATTTTTTCGTATCTATTTCCCAGACACCTGTTTTTAACTGTTCGCCTACAGAGCCGAAGAGTCCGTTATACCAGCCTGCGTCAAGCCATATCGATTCCACTTTAAGACCGTTGTCTTTAAATGCTTTGAGTGTTGCAACTGCGCTTGCTTCAGCGTCAGAGTCTTTATTTACTGAAGGTGACCAGGTACAAAGTGATGTATCGACGGTCTTGCCGTTGTCTTTGGGCATAACATCGTTAAGATAGTAGTGACGCCATGCATTTGTCTGTTCGTCTTTGCTGAGGTTTTCGTACTCTACAAAACCCATAAGAGGTGTTCTGATATTTTCACCGGGTGCGATGTAAGTCTGAATGCGACGTTGACCAGCAGTAACTATAGTTTTGTTTGCGGATTTTGTGTATGTAAATGATGAAGACCAGGTTCCGGGCCAACCTATTGCAATGAAAGTGCCGCCGTTTCCGTGACGAAGATTGTAATAGGGGAATGCTTCGTGAGTAGGTCTGCCGGTTGTGGAATTGTATGAGATTGTCTGAGCTGACAAAGCGATATCTATCTCGTTGTACTGTCCGTTGGAATCACCTGAAAGAGTAGCAAGGCTCGGATTACTTCCGGAAAATTCGGGACAGAACATAAGGTCTTTTATAACCTTTGTATTGGTCTTGGAGTCATTTGTGATATTAACAACATATTCGTATGCTTTTTCTGATGGGAAAACACGTGATGTAAGAGTGAACAATGCATTTATATCTGCACTGCGAAGTTTAATTTCCGTTTCTGTTCCTCGGTCAATACTTTTAAATGAACTGCCTTCTATTCTGAAACCCTTGAAACCTTTGTACGCTTTTGAACCGTAAGTGAATTCAATAGGGAAGTTCTCCAACTTTAAGAGCAGGTTGTCGTATTGAGATACAGCATTTGTCGGGTCGGGAGAAAAAGTTTTTTTGCCGGCCGAAGTCTTATAAAGAAAACTTGTATCGCTTACAGGAATGCTTTTGTCAACGTTACTTGCACCGGGGGTAGAGGTCGCCGCTTGTGTGGCACCAGTAGTGCTTTCGGGATTTGTCTGACTTTCTGTTTCTTCCGGTGTGATATTATCTTCTGATACAGTTTCACCGGGTGTGCTCTCTGTGACGGAGTCTGTAGATTCGGGTGCAGCCGTTTGACTGTCACGGGGATCTTTTGTACAGCCGGGGATGAGCATTGCTAAAATGAGTATCAATGATAATACTTTGCAAAAATTTTTCATCATGGTAATTTTCCTTTCAAAATAATAAACACTGACTATATTATAGTTACTAATTCATGTAAATTCAATAAAGTTAATTGAATGTTAATAAAATTTCCTTGCCGTGAATAATTTTCTTGTGATATCCTTAAAAAACGTGGGGGTGAGTCTGTTTGCTACAAGCTGCATGGAGTTATATTGAAAATGCTGTGCCGTTTATGTTGATAGCATTGCCTATTATAATCGGTTGGCGAATTATATCTGCTTGGATTACGGCAAAGAGTGCCGGCAGAACAATCAGAGAAACTTTGACTGTTTGGCGCGAGATTCTTGTTATATCGTTTGCAATTTATATCATATGGCTTGCGTCGCAGACAATTATTCCTCATATGGAATGGATTGACGGCGGTTTTGTTGTAAGTATTCCTGAAAACTATGTAGCCAAATTCAACTATATTCCGTTTGCCGCGATATCTGATGCGATTTATAAGATTTTCGTGGATGTGAATTTGTATTATGTGATTTTTTTGGTGGGAAATATTCTTGTTTTTATTCCGATAGGTTTTTTTACAGGGCTTTTGACTACGAAAGAATTAAAATTCGGGCACGTAACGCTTATATCATTTTTGTCATCGGTTTTTATAGAAACTGTTCAGATTTTTCTGTCGAGAATGGTAGATATTGATGATGTGATATTAAATACTTTGGGCGGAGTTGTAGGGTATCTGTTGTTTATTTTGCTGATGAAATCAGCACCAAAGTTTGTTGAAAAAGTGAAGTGTTGTTCTTGATAAAATTCCCGGAGAATATTGAAAATTCTCGGGAAATTGTTTATTATACAAGTATGAAATACGATTGAAAAAGTTTATAAGATTATTATACGGAAACGAGGGATTTTTATGAAATTAACTTTCCTTGGTGCAGCTCACGAAGTTACGGGTTCTTGTTCGCTTCTTGAAGCTTGCGGAAAGAATATCCTTATTGACTGCGGTATGGAGCAGGGCGCAGATATTTACGAAAACTGCGATTTGCCGATATCTCCTGCAAATATTGATGCTATATGCCTTACGCATGCGCACATTGACCATTCGGGATTGGTCCCGGCGATGGTTGCTCAGGGTTATAAGGGTCCTGTATATGTGACACAGGCAACAGGCAGGCTTTGCAATATTATGCTTCGCGATTCTGCGTACATCCAGGAGCATGAGGCCGAGTGGAGAAACAGAAAGGCTAAACGAAACGGAACACCTCCTTATGTTCCGATATATACTGTAAACGATGCGGAACAGGCTCTTTCGCAGTTTGAAACTTTCGGTTATAACGAAACTGTTGATATTTTTGACGGTATACAGATATTCTTTTCCGATGCAGGTCATTTGCTTGGATCTTCTTCTATTCACATTAAAGTAATTGAAAACGGCGAAACGAGAACGTTGCTTTTCTCAGGTGACCTCGGAAATGTCAGCAGACCTCTTATCAGAGATCCGCAATCACCTCCTGATGCAGACTATGTGATTATAGAGTCTACATACGGCGACAGACTTCACGGAGCGCGCCCTGATTACGAAGTTCAGCTCTCTGCCATTATGCAGGACACTTTTGACCGCGGAGGAAATCTTGTAATACCGTCATTTGCCATAGGTAGGACACAGGAACTTTTGTATCTCATAAGAAATATAAAGGAAAAACAACTCATAAAGGGTCATGACAATTTCCTTGTGTATGTAGATTCACCGCTTGCGGTAGAGGCTACAAAAATTTACAGCGACGGACTTACTGATTACTATGACAAAGAAACTCTTGAATTACTTGATAAAGGCATAGATCCGATAAATTTTGAAGGGTTGAAACTAAGTATTACGTCCGCTGAATCAAAGGCGATAAACTTCAATACCACTCCGAAAGTGATAATTTCAGCTTCGGGTATGTGCGAGGCAGGTCGTATAAGACATCACTTAAAACACAATCTCTGGATGGATTCCAGCACAATTCTTTTCGTCGGATATCAGTCAGAAGGTACGGTCGGCAGAAAACTTGTTGACGGTGCAAAGTCGGTTCATCTTTTCGGAGAGGAAATTCAGGTGAATGCTAAAATTGCTTCTCTTGTGGGTATAAGCGGTCACGCAGACCGTGATATGCTGCTTAATTGGCTTGGTGCTATGAAACAAAAGCCGCGCAAGGTTTTTGTAAATCACGGTGATGATACCGTTTGTGATGACTTTGCCCAGACTATAAGTGACAGGCTTTATATAAATGCCGTTGCTCCGTACAGCGGTGATGAGTTTGATTTGCTTACAGGAACTTGCACCGGAAAAGGAACTGTCAAAAAAGTCAGCAAACTTTCAAACGGTCGCCGCAGAGCAAACACGCTTTACAACAGACTTCTTGAAGCTCACAAAAGACTTCGTGTCGTTATCGATTCAAATCGCGATATTCCGAACCGCGATGTAGAGAAACTCATAGAGCAGATCAATTCACTGTGCGAAGAATATGCAAGAGAGTTGAATGATAAGAAATAATTTGTGTGGTGAACGGATGAAAAGTTTAAAACAAAACCGTGCGGCGAGCTTTGTCGTTGTAGTGTTGGTGTATGTGATAGCTGCCGTTGTAGGTGTTTTCGTTTATCAGGCTTTTGCAGTTGATTGGTGGTTGTCGCTTTTGATTGCGGATATTGTTGCAACCGTTGTAACATTTGTTTTCAGTGTGATATTCGGCAACGCATCGGTCTATGATCCGTATTGGAGTGTCCAGCCACCTGTGATCCTGGCAGCATTTGCTGTGGGGCAGAAATTAAATGCTTTCGGGGTTCTGCTGATTGTTGTTGTAGTTTTTTGGGCTCTTCGTCTGACAGCTAACTGGGCGTATACTTTTGCAAATCTTAATCATCAGGATTGGCGCTATACGATGCTCAAAGAAAAGACCAGTGTGTTATATCCGGCTATAAACTTTGTGGGAATTCATATGGTTCCGACGCTTGTGGTGTACGGATGTGTGTTGCCTGCCGTGTATGCTGTAAAAAGTAGTTTGGCTTTGAATGCAGGTAGTGTAGTCTTTCTGTGCGTGTCGCTTGGTGCGGCAATTATGCAGGGCACTGCGGATATACAGATGCACAAGTTCCGCAAAAATAAAAATGCACCATTTATACGAAACGGTCTCTGGAAGTATTCAAGACATCCGAATTACCTCGGTGAAATACTTATGTGGTGGGGCATAGCTCTTTCTGTGATATGCGCTGCACCCGATGTGTGGTATCTTGCGGTAGGTGCGATTGCGAATACCGTGTTGTTCTTGGCCGTAAGCATCCCGATAGCAGATGCCAGACAATCACGAAAGGACGGTTTTGCCGAGTATAAAAGTGAGACGAGAATGTTGTTGCCGATAAAAAAGTTTTCCGAGACATAAATTGCCATCAAAACAGCGAGGCGTTTCCGCCTCGCTGTTTTGATGGCAATTTATGTTTAAACTTCTTGATTCTTTTTAGCCAAATCTTTAACAACTTCACCTGCAAGTATTAAACCTGCAACAGACGGCACGAATGAAATGCTTCCGGGGTAGCCGAGGTCGCTTTTTTTCGGTTCTTCCTTGGAGTACACGACTTTGACCGGCGGGAGATTTCTTTTTCTGAGCTCGGTGCGGATAACTCTTGCTAAAGGGCAGACCGATGTTTTGTCGATACGTGCGACTTCAAACATCGTTGGGTCTAGTTTGTTCCCGGCGCCCATACAGCAGATGATTTTTGTGTTTGATTCGTGGGCTTTTTCTATTAAGAGCAGTTTTGATGAAACACAATCAATGGCATCGATAACATAGTCGTATTTTGTGAAGTCAAACTGCGATGCTGTTTCGGCAGAGTAGAACACAGGGTATTCTTCTGTCATAATGTCCGGGTTTATGCTGTGAATGCGCTTTGCCATAGCTTCCGTTTTGTTGAGACCTACTGTGTCTGACAATGCAATAATCTGCCTGTTTATATTTGAACGGCTTACCGTGTCGTTGTCAACGAGTGCAATGTGTCCGACTCCGGCTCTTGCAAGTGCTTCGGCGGCGAAGCCGCCGACACCGCCGATTCCGAAAATTATTACACGGGAATCGGCGAGTTTTTTTACACCGGCCGCACCGAGCAACGCTTCGGTGCGGCTGTGTATCGATTCATTTTCTTTAAAATTTTTATCAATCGGTTTCATAAAAATTTTCTCCGTTTTATCGGTTTATTAATCAATCGGTTTAATAGTCAATCAGTTGGTTATTAAACCGATTGATTAAATTAACAGCCGCGGCGCCTCAAACGATAAGCGCGCCGCGGCATCTGAATAATTCGTTAAAAACTAAACGTTAAATCTGAACAAAGTAACATCACCGTCACTCATGACGTATTCTTTACCTTCGGAACGTACAAGACCTTTTTCTTTTGCGGCATTGTAGGAGCCGCAGGCGATTAGGTCGTCGTAAGCTACAATTTCGGCACGGATAAATCCTTTTTCGAAGTCGGAGTGAATTTTTCCTGCTGCGCCCGGTGCTTTTGTACCTTTTGTGATAGTCCATGCGCGGACTTCTTTCGGACCTGCAGTGAGGTAGCTGATGAGACCGAGAAGTGCGTAGCTTGCCTTTACGAGTTTGTCGAGACCGGAGCTTTCGACGCCGAGTTCCGCGAGGAATTCTTTGCGTTCTTCTTCCTCAAGCATAGATGTGTCTTCTTCTAATTTGCTGCAGACTACGATAATCTGTGCGCCTTCTGATTCAGCAACTTTTGCAAGTTGTTGTACGTATTCACAAGAGTCTGGGTCTGCCAAGTCGTTTTCTGAAATGTTTGCCGCATATATGACGGGCTTTGAAGTTAAGAGGAAGAGTGAATTTATATATTCTTTTTCTTCGTCGCTCGCGTTGATTGTTCTGGCAGGTTTGCCGTTTTCGAGATGATCTTTTATTTTGCGGAGAAATTCAACTTCTGCAATGATTTTTTTGTCGCCGCCTTTTGCCATCTTACTTGTGCGGTCAATTCTGCGCTCTATGAGTTCGATGTCGGAGAATATGAGCTCGAAGTTTATCGTTTCGGCATCGCGCGCAGGGTCTACGCCGCCGCTTACGTGAATAATGTTTTCGTCATCAAAGCAACGTACAACGTGAATGATGGCATCCGATTCGCGGATGTTTGCGAGAAATTTGTTTCCGAGACCTTCGCCTTTACTTGCGCCTTTTACAAGACCTGCAATGTCCAAAAATTCGATGGTGGCAGGTGTGACTTTTTCAGGATTATACATTTCGGAAAGCACGTCAAGTCTTGAGTCCGGAACTGTTACAATACCGATATTCGGCTCGATTGTACAGAAAGGATAGTTTGCGCTTTCTGCACCGGCCTTTGTGAGAGCGTTAAAAAGTGTACTTTTTCCGACGTTAGGAAGTCCTACGATACCTAGTTTCATATATTCTGTGTGCCGCGAAGCATTAATGAGTATAATACGAGAGCTTTGCGGCGCCCCCTTTCATTAGTTTTAAGCATGAAATTTGCAAAAACAAAAATAAAAAAATTTTAAGGATTTTTTAAGAAAATTGTATTATAATGCAAACCGTAGAACAGTATAAGCTATTTTGTGCGAATTGTTAAGTAAGTTTTTTATTTTTCATTAGGATTTGACTTTAATTTATACAGAGGTGTCAGAAGTGGAGAATCAGAGACAGTTGATATTGTTTGTCGGTGCTGTAAATGATGCGGACCGAGATGTTTTGGATAGACTTACAGAAGCCGGTTATGATGTTATGACTACGGAGTTCACAAATGACTTTGAAAGTATATATTCGGAAGTTTGTGAAAAAAATGTTGATGTGATAGTGATAAACGAAGTTGCTACGGAATGTTGCGGCGGATACAATCTTTTGAAATTTGTCACAAATCGCGTTGATTGCGGAATAGTATTTGTAGGCAGGACACAGGATATTGTAAAAGAGGTTCTTGTGTTGGAGCTTGGCGCGGATGATTATGTTTCATATCCTATTCATTCGGGCGTGTTGATTGCCAGAATAAGAAACATTCTGAAGCGACGTATGCCGAAGTTGTTCAAAAAAGATGAAGAAATAAGATATCCCGGTCTTGTGGTTAATTTGTCTCAATACAGAGCAGAAATAGACGGAGAAGTGATAAAAATGCCTCCGAAAGAGCTTGAATTGTTGTATTTGCTTGCTTCGAATCCGAATACGGTATATACTCGTGAAAAGTTGCTTGATATGGTCTGGGGTTATGATTTTGATGTGGGGTCCAGAACCGTTGACGTGCATATAAAGAGACTTCGTGATAAAATAGAGAAGGATTCAAATGTATGGCAGATTGCCACTGTGTGGAGTGTAGGATATCGTTTTGAGTTTAAAAACGGTTACCCGGAAAACAAAACCAATGCGGATTTGATGCAAAATTAAAGCGATAGTTTATCATATGAAAAGAGGTATAAAATATGACTAACGAAACAAATTCTTTTCAGGAAGAAAATAAAGTCGAGGTAAAACCGGTATTCACTTTTGATGACGGTTACAGACCGCTTTTTACAGATAGTGTAAACGAACAGGCGGCTCCGGAGGTTTCTGCGATTTCGGGTGAACCCGTGGTTGCTACGGAAACGGTAACTCAGCTCCCGGCAGAAACACAGCCTGTTGTTGAGGTGAAAGAAGAAAAAAAGAAAAAGACAGTCGGAGTCGGTACTTGTATTGCGATATCCTCAATATGTACAGTTATCGGTTGTATAATAGTTGCAGTTCTTATGATATGCCTTTACGGAATATTTGATGACGGAAAAGATCGTAATAATAACGCTTCTCTTAACAACGGAATTGTAGATAACGGCAGCGATACGACGGTATCCGGTGAAGTTATAAAACCGGGCAGCGATGTTACTATTAATGTTGAAACCGACAATGTGGCTAATGCAGTATACGCAAAGGCAAACCAGTCTGTTGTAGGCATCAGAGTAGTTACTTCAACATCTTATGCTCCGTGGGCAAATGAAACTTATCAGATAATGGGTGAGGGATCGGGTGTTGTATATTCCGAGTACGGTATTATTGTTACAAACTATCATGTTATAAGTGCTGCACTCAATTCTAAGGGTACAATGGATTCAAGCTGTGAAATAAGAGTTCACCTTGACACATCACTTGAAACTTATTCAAAGGCTACTCTTAAGGGATACGATGCTACTACCGACCTTGCAGTACTCAAAATAGACATAAAGGGACTTACTCCGGTCGATTTTGCAGACGCGGAAAAAGTTGAAATAGGTGAAACTGCTATAGCTATCGGAAGTCCGGGAGGTCTCGAATTTATGAATTCTGTGAGCAGCGGTATTGTAAGCGGACTTAACAGAAATCTTCAGACTGAAGACGGTATCGCTTATGATTTGATTCAGACTACTGCTGCGATAAATCCCGGTAACAGCGGTGGTGCATTGCTTAATGCAGAGGGCGAATTACTGGGTATATGTGTAATGAAACTCGTTTCAACCGGTTATGAGAGTATGGGTTTTGCTATAAGTTCAGGTACTGTAAAGAGTGTTGTTACCCAGATTCTTAAAGAAGGTAAAGTTACAAGAGCTGCACTCGGTGTTATGATAAGCAATGATTATGACGCTACTGAAGCTGCGCAATACGACTTGCCTGTAGGTGCTTGGGTACATTCGGTAAATGATGGTTCTGCTGCTGAAAAGGGCGGTATTAAAAAAGGTGATATTATCGTAGGATTGGATGAGTTTGAAATATCAAGCTTTTACGATTTGAGAAATGCCCTTTTGGAGCATAAGCCGGGTGAAACCATAAAAGTAAAGGTTTACAGAAACGGTAAATATTTGACTTTGACGGTTGTTCTTGATTCTCAATGATGACAGCGGTATTTTTATATGGAAAAGAAATTAAAAAAAGAAGCCGCGGCAAAATTGCCGCGGCTTTTCGAAGAATTTGATAAGTTATATCCTGATGCGGAATGTTCATTAAACTATGATAATCCGCTCCAACTTCTGATAAGCACAAGGCTTTCGGCACAATGTACCGATGCCAGGGTAAATATGGTAACACCGGCATTATTTGAAAGATACCCGGATTGCAAAGCTTTTGCGGAAGCTGATATAGAAGAACTTGAAGGTTATATCCGTTCAACGGGATTTTTCAGAAGTAAGGCGAGAAATATCATAGATTGCTGTAAGGCGCTGCTTGAACGTCATAACGGAGAAGTTCCGGATACGATGGAAGAATTGACCGCACTTGCCGGAGTGGGGCGAAAAACGGCTAATTTGGTGCTGGGTGATGCATTCGGGAAACCTTCTTATGTGGTCGATACTCATTGCATAAGGTTGTGTAACAGAATAGGTCTTACAGATAATTCTGATCCGGTGAAAATTGAAAAAGATTTAAGGGAAATATTACCACCGGAACGGAGCGGAAGATTTTGTCATCAATTGGTTTTACACGGAAGGGCATATTGCACGGCGCGAAAACCTAAATGCAGTGAATGCAGTATTCGGTCAGTTTGCCGGATGGCAAAGACTCTCCCGTTAAAGTAACGGAATTTATAAGCTCATTGTTTGCTTTTTTCAATATATTGCTGTCTCTCAGAGGTGAAGAAAGACTGAGAATATACATTGAATTGCCCTTTTGCCAGAGAGTCTGTATAACTTGCGTATCAAATTTATCACCTTTTATTTTAAAATTGATTTCAAAGCCTGTGCTGCCGTTTTGAAGCACAGGCTTTTTTTCATAATCATAAACGGCTGCGGAAATGTTTGATTCAGATTGCTTTATATAATCTTCAATGGGATAAGTAAGTTGCCAAACTTGTATATAGCCGCTGATTTTAGAGTACTCATCTTTACCGGAAAGAGCAAAGTGCTGTGTGATTTCGTTTCCGATTACATAGTTTTCTTTTTTGTAGTTTATGTTTTCGGGTATTTTTATCGTGAAAACATTATTCAGATTCAGCAGAGCAGACTGCTCGGCTTTTGTTATGGAAATTAATCCGCAGGTGACGACTGCAAACAACACTAATGAAATAAAAATGATAAAAAATTTTTTTTGATGTTTGAATTTTATCAAAGCCGTTAAACCTGCCGACGCTTCTGTATTTACGGAATATGGATATGCTCAGTCTCCTTTTTTAATTCCGAAAACTAACTTTAACAGACAGCCCAGAGGTTTGCAGGGCTTTAAAACTAAAATCTTCATGATGAATCGGACTCCTGTTGATATCGTGCAATATCAGTATATTATTTTTGAATGAGAAGGGTTACATAAGAACGGAAAAATACTAAAAATACGACAATTTTTTCAAATAAAAATTTTTTGAATTTCGGTATTGATTTTTCTGTTACAACTATGGTAGAATACATACCGCTGTTTAATAGATATTATTAGGGAGGTGTGTTAGATGGCAAAGTGTGAAATATGTGAAAAGAACATGTTGTTTGGTCGTCACATCAGCATAACACGTTCACAAGTCAGTAGACGTGCAAAGAGAAACTGGAAGGTTAATGTTAGACATGTAAAGATTGATGACAATGGCACTCCCAGATATGCTTATGTGTGTGCTTCTTGCCTCAGATCCGGTAAGGTGACAAGAGCTGTGAAGCAGGCTGCAGCAGAATAATTATTCACAAAAGTACAGAAACGATTTTTTTGTATAAATCGGGACATGTGAGCGAGCGCTTACGTGTCCTTTTCTGCATTATAAGCTTAGTTTTTTATTTAGTTACAAAGGGACGGTTTTTATCGTATGAAAAATGCGGCAACTGTATATGTATTACTCGCAGGTATACTTTGGGGCGCAATGGGTGTGTTTTCAAGCAAACTAAATTTGCTAGGAATGGGTTCGTTTGACATAGCGCAGGTTCGTGTAACGCTCGGACTTGTACTTGTCGGTTTGTACCTTGCGATTTTCGACAGAAAAATGTTTAAAATAAAATTGAAAGATGTCTGGTGTTTCATCGGTACCGGAATAGTCAGTTTGCTTCTTTTCAGTTGTTGCTATTTTTCTGCAATAGAACTTACCGGACTTTCCGTAGCCGCAGTTCTTTTGTATACAGCGCCGACATTTGTAATGATAATGAGCCTGATTTTATTTAAAGAAAAAATGACCGCTAACAAATTGATTGCGCTTGTGATGTCGCTTTTAGGTTGCATTCTCGTGTCAGGTGTTCTGAGTGGCGGATCCGTGAGTTTTGCCGGGGTACTCTTCGGGATAGGCTCGGGATTTTTCTATGCCCTTTATTCTATATTCGGACGTTTCGCAATAAACCGCGGTTACGGCTCATGGACGATGGTTTTCTATACATTTTTATTCTGCTCAATAGGCTGTGCATTTTTTACCGATTGGAAAGTTGTTTATGAAGTTGCAACATTATCGCCGAGTTCATGGCTTATTTTCGGTGGAACTGCACTTATTACGGCATTTCTTCCGTATGTTTTTTATTCAAAAGGTCTTGAAGGTCTGGAATCTTCAAAGGCTTCAATCGTTGCGTCTGTGGAACCTGTTGTCGGCACGATTATGGGAATGATATTTTTCGGACAGTTCCCGTCTGCGATGGGGTATGTCGGTATAGTGCTTGTACTGGGGGCAATAGTAATATTAAACAGGAAATCATAAAACAAATTCTGGTATAGCTACGCTAAAAAGGATTTGTTTTATGATTTCATGTTTATTTGCAAAGTTATAATTGTATCAAATCAACCATTTTTGTTGAAATATAATCCATATACGATTTATATTCTTTTTTCGCGGCGTTTTCTGCAATGAGCGCCGCGGCTTTTTGTGCGTCTTTTAATATCGGTATATCTTCGTAAAGGTTTGCAACTTTAAATGCCGGTATGCCGTGCTGTGCCGTGCCGAAAAATTCACCGGGACCACGCAGTTCGAGATCTTTTTCCGAAATTGCAAAACCGTTGCAACCGGAAGTCATAACTTTCATTCGCTTTTTTGCGAGTTCCGATTTGCTGTCTGTTATGAGTATGCAGTGCGATTGTAGTTTTCCTCTGCCGACTCTTCCTCTGAGCTGGTGGAGCTGTGCTAAGCCGAATCGCTCTGCATTTTCGATAACCATTACTGTGGCGTTGCTTACGTCTACACCGACTTCTATTACGGTGGTGGAGAAGAGCACTTTTATATCACCGCTTGCAAAACGGCGCATTATATCATCTTTTTCTGACGCTTTCATTTTTCCGTGGAGAAGGGCGGTGGATATTCCTTTGAATGCTGTGCCTGACAACGTTAAATAGTTTTCTGTTGCTGAGACTACACCGGTGTCTTCTGTTTCACTGTCATTTTCTATCATAGGGTGGACTATATAGGCTTGTTGACCTTGTTCGACAAGCTTTCGTACCCATGTGTAGACCCGGTAGTGCATATCGCTGTTTGCCAGGTATGTTTTTATCGGAAGTCTGCCGGAGGGCAGTGCCTTTATTGATGAAATGTCCATATCACCGTACAAAATGAGTGCGAGAGTTCTCGGAATCGGTGTCGCAGTCATTACGAGTATGTCGGGCATTGTCGATTTGTCTGACAGCATTGCACGCTGACGCACACCGAAACGGTGCTGTTCGTCGGTGATTACGATGCCGGGCTTGAAAAATTCTACACCGTCTTGTATCAGTGCCTGTGTGCCGATGATACAATCAATTTCACCGCCGGCAATTTTCTCTTTTGTTTCTCTCTTATTCTTTGCAGTGAGAGAGCCCGTTAGTATACCTACGGTTATTCCGAGCGGTTCTAAATATTTTTTGATGTTTGCAAAATGTTGCTCTGCAAGTATTTCCGTGGGAGCCATGTATACTGCCTGATAGCCGTTCCTGATCGCCTTGAACATCGCAGTAACTGCAACGATTGTTTTACCGGAACCTACATCGCCGATGACAAGACGGTTCATTATTTTTTGAGACTCCATATCCTTTTCGATGTCGAGCCAGACTTCTTTTTGCGAATCGGTTAATTCAAAGGGCAATGTGTCTGTAAGTTCCTTTATATCGACACGACCAAAACTTATTCCGGAGAGGCTGTTTTGTTCGCAATTGCGTTTCATATTAAAGAGCATCATCTGAAGTTCTAAAAGTTCGTCAAATGCAAGCCGTCTGCGTGCATCTTCTGCTTCGACAACGCTTTCGGGAAAATGAATTGCTTCTTCTGCGGCGCTTTTGCTTAAAAGATTGAATTGATTTGTGATTTCGCTCGGCAGTTCTCTGTTTTGATTTTTTTGACAGTCTCCGTGTTTTTTTGCAAGAAGCAACGCTTCTTTTACTGCACTTCTGATTGTTTTTTGTGTCAAACCGTTTGTGAGCGGGTAAATCGGCTGCAGTTTTGCAAATTCTTCTATCTTATTTAAGTCTTCCGCTGTTTCAAATATCGGATTTTGCATAACAAGTGCGCCGCCGAAACCTTTTTCGATATTTCCGAAGAAAATATATCTGTAATTTTTTTTGAAAGTTCTTTCTATGTAGTTCTGGTTAAAAAATGCCACTTGCATCGTGCCTGTGCCGTCGGAAACCGTCACTGTGTAAAGTGTAAGATTTTTTCGGAGAGATTTTTTTGAGATGCTGTTAATGTAAGCGACGACCGAAACTTCGTCGTGCAATTGCAATTCGTTGATTTTTTTTATAACAGCTCTGTTTTCATATCGGATGGGGCAGAGCGACAGCAAGTCATTTACGGTATAAACACCGAGCCGTGCAAAAGCATTTGCACGGACATCTTTAATTCCTTTTAATTCAGTTATATTTTTGTTTTTATAAGAGTTTTCCATAAACAACACGCTCGATACCGCCGTAATCACGCACGGTTTTTATGTCGGTAAAGTTTTCTTTTAAAAGCTTTGCAACGTCTTCTGACTGACCGATCCCGACTTCAAAAAGAATATATCCGTCTTTGTTCAAGTAGAGCGGCGCAGCTTTGATTATTTTTCTATATGCAAAAAGTCCGTCGCATCCGCCGTCAAGAGCTGATATAGGTTCGTGATTTTTAACACAGTCATCAAGTGATTTAATATCTTCTGTCGGGATGTACGGCGGATTTGAAACTATTATATCAAACTTTTCATTATCTTTAAAAGGTTCAAAAAAACTTCCGTGATAGAAAATGATTTTATTTTCGCAACTGTTTTGCAGAGCGTTTGCTTTTGCAACTGCAAGTGCCTTTTCTGATATATCCGATGCCGCAATATCTGCATCATCCGTGAAATTTGCAAGTGAAACCGCAATACAACCGCTGCCTGTGCACAGGTCAAGAATTCTTGCTTTGCCGGAATTAGATTTTACGATATCAAGAGCCTCGTTTACAAGAATTTCGGTGTCGGGGCGTGGGATAAGAACATCACTATTAACTTTAAATCGAAGCCCCATAAATTCGGTAAATCCGATGATATGCTGGAGCGGAATTCCGTCAGCGCATTTATGTGCCGCAATTTTTATCTCTTCGGCAATGTTTTCCGGAACTGTGATTTTGCTGTCTGTAAGCATTTTGAGTTTAGTAATTCCGGCCAAATGCTCAAGTAAAAGGTCAGCATTAAACGCCGCAGGAGTTCTTCCTGCGGCGTCAAGTATTTCAATAATTTCTTTTCTTAAATCGTATGCTTTTATATCCATAGCAATTTTATTCTTCCGTATCCGTATCGATTGTTTCGGTATCTTTTGCTGTTTCGCCAGATGCTTCGTCAATAATGTTTTCTTCAGAAGCCTTTCCTTCAACAGCATCTTCTTCTTCGGAAACTGTATCTTTTGCCGAGTAGTCGGGTGTTTCGTTATCCAGATTAAGTGCTTCCGTAAGTGCTACGATGGCGAGTTCTATCATATCGTCTTCAGGCTCGACAGTTGTGAAACGTTGCATCGCCATACCGGGTGCTCTGAGTATTTTTGTGAGTGCGTTATCGTGTGCTCCCGCATATCTGTTGAACTCATAAGCGATACCTGCAACAACCGGTATCAATATTATTCTGAGTAAAATATTGAGTATGTATGCCAAAAATCCGTTAGGTACATAGAATGAATATCCCACGGTGGCAGTACTGAAACTCGGAACAATTGCAAATAAGAGAATGCTTATTATCATAACCACGAAGAGGAATGCAGTTCCGCATCTGGGGTGGTGTTTTGACATTTTACGAACATTTTCTACTGTGAGGTCAAGTCTTTGCTCATAGCAATGTATCGTCTTATGCTCAGCTCCGTGATACATGAAAACACGTCTTATGTCTTTCATTTTGGAAACTGCAAACATATAGGTCATAAAGATCAATATTCTTACAACGCCTTCGACAGCTCTGGAAAGGAAGTGAATAAGCCAACCATTCTTTATATAAGGTTCGAGTAAATATTTTTCTATAGGTGACGAAATAACAAGCGGCAAAATAAAGAAAAGCGTAACAGATATAATCAATGCAAGAACAAGTGAAATGCCCATTATAACATTCATTGCCTTGTCTCCTAGCTTCTTTTCAATCCAAAGATCAAACTTTGTCGGAGTATAAGCCGGATCGTCTTCCGTGGCGCTTATCTCTGCCGAATTAAACAATGCCCTCATACCGACAACCAGAGAATCGGCAAGTCTTATAGAACCTCTGACTACCGGAAGACTTAAAAATTTATTTCCTGCTCCGAAAGGAAGCTGACGCTTTTTCTCAATGACTAACTCTCCTTGTGGGTTTCTGACTACCTGAGCGTATCCGTTCGGGGCTCTCATCATAATACCTTCCATAAGAGCTTCTCCGCCTACGCTGCAGATGATGTTACCGTTTTTGTCGCATTGTTCGTTTCCTGTATATTTCAATTTTTCACTCATTTAAAAAACCGCCTTAAACACATATTAAAACTACGTTAAGTATAATACTCACGGGAGAAAGTTTCAAGTTTTCATAATTATTTTGATGAATAAGGTAGTGCATAAGTACGCACCGCAATGATTTGGTAAAAATTTTATACGAATTTGTCGAAATTTTTATGTTGCATATATTGAATTGCCGGCACTTTTTTAGTATTATAAACAGAGCTCTATAATGTTGAGTTATAGATGTTGATTCGTTTTAAATTTTTAGAAAGATATTTTTTAGAGGAGGTCTTCTTATGAAGAAAAAACTTTTAGCTTTATTGGTTGCTCTCACATTGATTTGCTCAATGTTTGCGACCGTAAGCGTAAGTGCTGCTACCAGCTACAATGTTGATTTGTCTGTTGCAGGCGGTACTACAGGTTTCACAGCTCACGGATATGATGCATCTACTGTAGGTATTATGTTCGGATACGGTAAGGTTGTAGATCTGGGAAGCATAAATCTTGCCGATTACAAGTCTATTGCAATTACTTATGCGAATGACCCCAGCTTTACTGCTATGCAGAGCGGAATGGCTATGACTGCTTGCTTTGCTATTGCGAAGAGCAATGTATCTATCGGTAATCCTGATCCTAATTCCCCGGTTGATAATTCAGGTCACGCAGACATTCTTGCAAAGGCTGATTGTACAAATGCTTCCGGTACACCGAGTGCTTGGAAAGCAAACGAGAGAACAGCTACTATAGATATTTCAGCTATTACTTACTCAGGTAAAGTATATCTCTCGCATTTCAACTCTAGAGGCCATGAGTCTTTGGTTACAAAAATCAGACTTGTCGCTGCTGATACAGGTTCAAGCAACCCCGGTTCATACGATGCTCAGATAAATCTTGATGCTATGAATATTTCATGCTGGACAGCAAAGAAAACTATTATTTTCGACAATGATTATAAGGATACGGCATATAGAGGTAAGTATCACAACACCATAGTTTGTACATACAGCGACACAGAAGGTACGTACGTTGTTACAAGCAAATCCGTCATCGGTGAGCCTGCAGGCAATCTTAACTCCACAACTATTGCTGACAATCAGATTGTAATTGATGCTACAGGTACAGAGGCAGTTGCTGCGAACCAGGCCGGTTGGGATGCGGTTCAGGTCGGCTCGCTTATCTATCTTGAAGGTGTAGATCGTGAAGCTAATACTATCGAGGCAGGTGCTTTTGCAGGTATCGTAAACAAAGATGGCGTCCAGATTCCGGATGCTCCGGACCTTCCGGATCCGCCGGTTGCTTTCCATACATCTATTGATTTTGTTATTACCGATGGCGTTCAGGAAATGACACCGGGTAGCGGTGGTGCAGCGACATTCACATATTCCAACGCTTTTGATATCGAACAGTCTATTGCATTCGGTGGTTGGGCAGCTACTCCGAACGGTGTTGCTAAATATCAGTATTCGATTGATGGCGAAAATTTCTATGACATAACAGACGCGACTATTTCAGCCAGACCTGATCTTGCAGGGCAGCCTCACGAAGGTGGACACTCTACCGCAGGATTTGTTGTTACAATTCCTGTTACAGCATTTAATGACGGTCAGAACAATCTCACAATCCGTCTTATTGATACACAGGACGGCTATGCAGACATTATCAAAGCTACTGTAAATGCAGATAATCCGGCAGGTGCTCAGATCCCCGGCGGTGATTCTGATGATGACCAGAACAATGATCAGAATAACAATCAAAATAACAATAATAACCAGAACAATGCAGGTACAGACGATTCTGTTGCAGTTGTTTTTGTGATGATGGTTGCTATTGTTGCTATGGCAGCAGTTGTTATTAAAAGAAGAAAAGAAAACGTTTGATAAAATTTAATAATAATTTTATTAAGATTTTTGCCGCGACGGCGTTGCCGTCGCGGTTTTTTGTTTCCGTTGATTAACGAATAGGGTTATTGATGTTGCAAGAAAAAAGGTTTTGTTGTATACTTCAAAAAGAATTACTGTTTTTAGTTTTTTATGTGATTTTAAATTTTTTAAGGAGGATTTTATAATGGTAAAATCTAGTAACAAGATTCTTTCCTTGGCGCTTGCATTGATACTTGTTGTCAATGTTTTTGCCGGAGTGACCTTGTCATCGGATGCTGCGACTTCCTGGATTTGGGAACCGTACAGTATGGGATATTGCGGAAGTCATAACGTTACTGCCGTAAATAATACTGCCAGCGGCTATACCACGTTTACGGTTACCGGTGATGACCCGTATACGTATCCGGGCGTTACTGCAGGTTCTGTTGCGAGCAGCTCTATGGGTACGTTATCTGCAGGTTCTTTAAAGTACGGTGTTGTACGTTACAGAACGTCTACTGCAGCTACAGGCTCTATACTTGCTAATGCCGGTGCGGCGGTTACTTCTTTGGGTGCGTATAACGGCACAGGCGAGTGGACTGACTTTAAGTTTGACTCTAATTTGACGGGCACTATTGATTGGTATAGGTATGATATGTTTGACGGAAATGCCGGTGTTATCGACGTTGCTTTTGTTGCATACTTTGATACTTCCGCAAACCGTGATACATACCTTGCAAACAGAGCTGTGCCTGTTGAGTATACGACGGAGGAAATTAGTGTAAACGGTCCTTATCTGGAGTCTATAAACAGTACAGGTACGTATCAGATCCAAAACGGTACAGGTGCTGCGACTGACTATGCCGCTTTTGGCACTTCGTGGACTGCTGCGGGTTTTGCCGAGGGTTCTTCATTTGTAAGACTCGGTTACGATAACTACGTATACCTCGGAGATTATAATTTTGCAAACGTTGATCAGATTATAATCACTTACCACACAGACGGAGGTCTTAATGTCGATAATACAGAGAGACCCGGCGCCAAGTATTCCGTTGGTCTTGCAAAAACTGCATCTTCGTTTGGTTGGGCAGATCAGGAACCTAATTTCTCTCAGGCTATTGCATATGGTGCGCTTTCGAACGGAACAACGAATGGTTGGCCGGAAGCCAGAACTGTGACTTTGACCAATATAGATAAAACGTACAGCGGCGGCGTATGGCTTACGTCTTATGCTTGTAATACTAATATGCTTGTCGTTACAGGTATTACGTTGGTAAGGGCAGAGGCTCAGTTTGATCCTTCTATGGAGAAGGTTGTAGACGTAGAGTTCTCCGAGTCCGGAATCGTAGACAATCTCAGCGGTGCTTTCGGTGATGTTACGGGAGCCGCTACGTCATATGCAAAGGATTCCGTAGCAGATATTTATGCAGCAAACTTTGATAACTCTTCAAGTAATTCAGCTGCTATTAAAACAGCTCCGCTTCCGAAAGCTGCTTTGAATGTTTTGGCTGCTACGTCTACGTACGAGACTTATTTTAAAATGACTCCTTCTGCAGCAGCTGAAGAAGCAGTATTCTCTTCTTGCGAGGCTGCAGGCGTAGGTTTGTTCAGCCCTGCTAACGAGACTTCTAAATATGAGTTCTATATCCGTGACAGTGCAGGATACAAAGTTCTGACATTCAGCGGAGCTACTAATGATACTTGGTATCATATGGTTGTAGTTGTAAACAACAAAGTTGCTACTATGTACGTTAACGGTGTTTCTGTTGCTACAGCTACGCTTGAAAGTGATATCGTGTGGACGAATGACGGCGGATATACTCCGAATACGTTTGTTATCGGCGGTGACATCAGTGCTACAGACGGTATTACGGAATATGCAAAAGATCTCAGCGTAGGTTTTGCGAGAGTTTATACAAGAGCTTTGAGTGCTACAGAAGTTCTTACTGCTTATGAAGCTTTAGAAGTAAAATACAACGTATCTGTAGGAACAGTTACAAACGGTACAGTTACTATCAATCCTACAGGTTCTGTAAATGACGGTACGGAAGTTACGGTTACAGCTACTCCGGCTACAGGATATGAGCTTGACGAGATTCTCGTAAACGGATCAGCTATCACAGGAAATACATTTACAGTTACGGAAGATGCTGTAGTTACGGCTACGTTTAAGAAAATTAAATACAACGTTTCCGTAGGAACAGTTACAAACGGTACTGTTACCACAAGTGCTACAGGCAGCATTGATTACGGTACAACGATTACTGTTACAGCGACACCTGTCGACGGATATCAGCTTGAAGCGATTCTTGTAAACGGCTCTGCTATTACAGGAAACACGTTTACTGTTACTGAAGCTGCCGTTGTTACAGCTACGTTTAAAGAAATTCCCGTAACTGCAACTACGTATGAAGTTTCAACAGGTACAGTTACAAACGGTACCGTTGCAGCTACTCCGAACGGAACTGTTGAAGAGGGCACAACGATCACGGTTACGGCGACTCCCGCTGCCGGATATCAGCTTGATGCAATCCTCGTAAACGGTACTGCTATCACAGGTACAACTTTTGAACTCACAGAGGATGCTGTTATTACAGCTACGTTCTCTTTGATTCCCGTTGCAAAATACGACGTATCGGTGGGTACTGTTGAAAACGGTACAGTTACGGTTGCTCCGAACGGCGAGGTAGAAGAGGGTACGACTGTTACCGTTACTGCTACTGCTGCTGACGGATATACTCTTGATCAGATTTTTGTAAACGGTACGGCTATTACAGGTACAACTTTTGAAGTAACAGCTGATTCTGTTGTAACTGCAACCTTCAAGTCAAACATTGTTTCCGTAGGAAATATTCTTATCGACAAGATGAACTTCAATATTTGGGCACAGCCTTACAATACAATCATTTTTGATGATACGTATGCAGGTCCTTTCAGAGGTCCTTGGCAGTATACACTTGTTTGCCGTTACAATTCTGTTCTCGGTAAATACGTTGTAGAAGAAAAATACGTTCCTAAGGCTGACAGTAATACTTCTTTCAGTCTTGCACCTAACCAGATAATCATCAATGCCGTAAATTCTTCTGCAAGTTATACCGCTTGCGCTGATGTATGGGCTGCTACCGACGTAGGAAGCGTTCTTACACTTTCAGGCGTTGATCTTGTAAATCAGACCGTTTCCGCAGGTGCTTACGCTGCTGTTGAAAACGGCGTAACAATTCCTGAGGATCCTAACGGCAACGGTACAGAGTATGAAGGAAACAGAATTTCTGCTTACTATATGAACTTTGACTTTATCGAAGCTGATGATAATAAGATTGCTGCTACTGACGTAGGCGGTATGGGCGGAGAAGGCTACAAGTACACAGGCGGTAACTTTGACGTTGCCGATAAGCTGGTACTCACAGGTTGGAATGCTACTGCTAACGGTATCGATCACTATGAATATTCATTTGACAGATTGAACTTCACAAAGATTGAAGATGCTGTTATCTCTGACAGACCTGACCTTGCAGGTGCTGACGTTCCTTATCCTACAGGTCACTCAACTGCAGGTTGCGTAATTACAATTCCTGCATCTGCTTTCGGTACTGACGGTACGTACAATCTTACCGTTCGTGCAGTTGATAAGCAGGGCAACTATTATGATATCTTTACATCTGTTATAAATGCTGACGTTCCCGAAGGTACTGGCGATGATAATCAGGGTGGTCAGACTCCCGGCGGAAACGGCGGACAAGAAGATAACGTCGGCACAGACGATACTATGGCATTTACTGTCGTAGGACTTATGGTAATGGTTGCTATGGCTGCTGTAGTTCTTAAAAGAAGAAAAGAAAATATCTGATAAAATGTGAATGAGAAGTTTTACTGAATATTTTACCGCGACGGCGTTGCCGTCGCGGTTTTTTCTGTAGTTTTAAAAAAGTTTAAGAAAGAAAAAATTGTATTGCAAAATAGTTAAAAATTTAATATACTCTACAAAGAATTACTATTGTTATTCGGTGTATTTTTTATTAAATTTTAGGAGGAATTCAAAATGATGAAATCTAAAAAGATTCTTGCATTTGTTGTTTCATTAGCTTTAGTGATCAATCTTTTTGCAGGGATTTCATTGACAACATCAGCTGCGACACCCGCTTGGGTATGGTATCCGGCTACTCACGGATATTGTGTTTTGACAAATATGACGTCTGTTGATAATACGACTGAAAATTATACAACATTCACCGCAACTGCTGTTGATGGTTTTGCTTATCCCGGTACACAGGCTGCAGGTGTCTTGTCACAGAACACAGGACTCAGTGCGATAAATGCTACTGCGAATAAGTATATTGCTATTAAGTACAGAACTTCTGTTGCTAATGGTAGAGCTGAACTTCTCGCTACCGGCGCGCATATAGCAAATTTACCTGCTTATATCGGTGATGGTCAGTGGCACACTCTTATTTACTATATTGCAGAGCCTACATGGACGGGTACTATTGAGTGGTTCAGACTTGACTTTATCGATAACCTCTCAAGCGGAAGTATTGATATTGCCAGCGTTGCTATGTTCCCGACTTTGGCAGCTGCTGAAGAGTTTGCTGGTTTTGGTGATGCGAGCTATAACAAAGTTATCGACATCAGTTTCAGCGCAAGTGGTGTTGTAGATAATATGAGCGGAAAATACGGTGCTGTTACCGGTGCTGCTACATCTTATGTAAATGATACTGAAGCAGATATGTATGTCGGTAAGTTCTCCGGTAATCCGGAAGGTACAGATACTGTTATTTCAGGTAATGTTCCTGCTACAGCTCTTGCTGCTATGGCTAAGACTTCTACATACGAAGTATACTTCAACATGGGTTCTGTTCCGGATGTAGAAGAAGGTATCTTCTCTGCATGTGAGGGTGCCGGTGTAGGTCTTTACGGTGTATCCGATGGTAGTGATTATGACTTTACTGCTATTGCACGTGACACATCAGGCGGATATGTTACATTGACATATGAGAATCCTACTCTCGGTGAGTGGTGCCATCTCGTATTTGTAATAAATAACAAGACTGCTACTTTGTATGCTAATGGTGTCGCTGTTGACACAAAGACTCTTGCCAGTGATGTAGTTTGGGTAAACGCTGAAAACTTTACTCCTAACAGATTTGTTGTTGCAGGTGACTACAGCAAGGGCGGTGTTCCTTCTGAAGTTGCAGATGATTTGAGTGTTGGTTTTGCAAGAGCATATGCTAAAGCTTGGACAGCGCAACAGGTTTCTGAAGCATACGCTAACATTCAGGGCGGTACTCCTATTGTTCCTGCTAAGTACAACGTATCAGTAGGTACTGTTGAAAACGGTACTGTTACAGTTTCTCCGAGCGGTGAAGTAGAAGAGGGTACAACAGTTACTGTTATTGCTACTCCCGCAAGCGGATATGAGCTTGATAAGATTCTCGTAAACGGAAATCCTATCACAGGTACAACATTCACTGTTACAGATGATTCAGTTGTTACAGCTACATTCAAAGATCCTTCTGCTATTGTTGCGACAATAAAGATCAACTCTATGAACACAAACGTTTGGACAGGAAACACAACAATAATTTATGACAACAGTTATGCCAGTGACAAAACAGGTACATATCACCATGCTATCATCTGTACATACAGTGCTGAGGAACAGGCATATGTAGTTACACAAAGATGGAACAACGGTGAATCCAGAAATCAGAAACCTGTATTGGCAGACAATCAGATTTTGATTGACTCTTGCGGAACAGGTATTACAAGCAACCAGGAAGGTTGGGATGCGGTTTATATCGGTTCTCTTATTTACCTCGAAGGTGTAGATCTTGTTGCTAAAACTGTTGCTGCAAATGCTGTAGCCGGTATCGTAAACGGTGACGACATCATTATTCCTCCGACACCGGTAAGCGGCATACATACATCTATTGACTTCAGCATCGTTGATGCCGGTGGTCAGAATCTCACAGGTGGTGGTGGCGGTGCTAATACCACATACACTTTCACTGATACTTTTGATGTCGAAAGTTCTATTGCTTTCGGCGGATGGGCTGCTACTCCTAATGGCGTTGCAAAATATCAGTACTCCATCGATGGTATACACTTCTATGACATAACAGATGCGACTATTTCAGACAGACCTGACCTTGCAGGTCAACCTTATCCGGAGGGACACTCTACAGCGGGATTTGTTGTGACTGTTCCTGTTACAGCATTTAATGACGGTCAGAACAACCTTACAATCCGTCTTATCGATACACAGGATTTGTACTTCGATATAATCAAAGCTACTGTAAATGCTGATAATCCGGGCGGTGCTCAGATTCCTGATCCGGACGGCGGAAACCAGGATACAGGTAACCAGGGTAACGGAAACCAGGATACAGGAAACACAGGAAATGCGGGTACAGACGATGCTGTGGCCTTTGTTCTTGTTGCTCTCATGGCTATCGTATCTATGGCAGCTGTAGTTCTTAAAAGAAGAAAAGAATATTGATTAATCTGTTTTGATTAATAACGATTGATTTTCGCGGCGATTTGCTTCTTGCAAATCGCCGTTTTTTTATGTTTAGGGGTTGACTTAGGTAAGTACAGGTTTTATACTGAAAATACTGTTTAGGACGATTATTCACAATATTTTTCTCTCGGAATTATCCGGAGTGTTTTTGTATATAAATTTTTGTGAATACAGAAAAAATTTAATAGAGGAGGAGTTTTTTATGAGAAGCGCTGATTTGCGTAATGTTGTATTGCTAGGACACGGAGGAACCGGTAAAACATCAATTGCAGAAGCTATGCTTTTTAATGCAAGATTGATTGACCGTATGGGAAGGATTGCAGACGGAAATACTGCCCTTGACTATGATGCGGAGTCTGTAAAGCGCAGTGCTTCGGTTAGTGCGAATGTTACTCCGATTACATGGCTTGCCAGAAAAATAAATATTATAGACACTCCCGGATATTTTGATTTTGCCGGAGAGATGCTTTCGGGGCTTTCTGCTGCTGCTTCTGCCCTTATTGTTGTTGCAGGCGGAGTTGAGGTAGGCGCTGAGAAGGCTTGGGATTTAGTTATTGAAAAGGATATCCCCAGAGCTATTGTTATTAATAAAATGAATGACGAAAATGCTGAGTTTGAAAAGATTTATGCGAAAATTCGTGATAAGTTCGGTAAGTCCTGTGTTGCGTTGCAACTTCCTATCAGAAAGGACAGAGCCTTGTACGGTTATGTAGATACTGTTACATTGAAAGCTAAAGTTTTTGACAAAAACGGTGATGTGTCCGATCTTGATGACATTCCGGATGATTTGGTTGCTGAGGCCAAAATGCTTCATGAACGCATATCGGAGGCTGTTGCCGAGTCTGAAGATGCACTTATGGAAAAATACTTCGGCGGCGAGAAATTCACGCAGGAAGAGGTTATACGTGGTTTGAAAGCTGCTGTACGTATGGGTGTTTGTACTCCTGTACTTATTGCATCTGCGTATGAGAATCTCGGTATAAAAGAACTGGCTGATAATATTATTAAATATATGCCTTCTCCGATTGATATCGGTGATACAACTGCTGAAACTCCGGATGGGAATATAGTTAATATTACAAAAGATCAGGACGCAGAACCTGTTGCATTCGTGTTTAAGACAGTTGTAGATCCTTTTGTCGGAAGATTGTCATATTTTAAAGTGTTCTCAGGCACTGTAAGGTCTGATTCAGTGCTTTACAATCCTGAAAAAGATGCAGAAGAAAAAATCGGACAGCTTTATAATATGAGAGGTAAAAAACAGATTCCGGTTACGGAACTTGTGGCAGGTGATATAGGTGCTGTTGCAAAACTTTCTGTTACTGTGACAAATGACACACTCTGTACAAAGGTAAATCCTGTAATATTGCCCAAAATAGAATTCCCGGCACCACAGCTTGCTCGTGCGATTTCAGCAAAGGCTAAAGGTGATACCGATAAAATAGTTCAGGGTCTTACAAAGATTGCAGATGAAGACAAAACATTTAAGTTTGAACAGAATTCTGTTACTTCACAGCTTATAATTACAGGTGTGGGCGAGCAACATATTGACGTGATAGTAAGCAAACTTGCAAGCCGATATGCCGTTTCTTGTGAATTGTCAGACCCAAAAGTTGCTTACAGAGAAACTATTAAAAAGAAAGTTACTGCAGAGGCTACTCATAAGAAACAGTCAGGCGGCAGCGGTCAGTACGGCAAGGTTGTTATTGAATTCGAACCCGGATATGATGATGAACTTGAATTTGCTGAAACGGTTGTTGGCGGAAGCGTACCGAAACAGTTTTTCCCGTCGGTAGAAAAAGGACTTCAGCAGAGTATAGAGCATGGTGTTTTGGCAGGATATCCTGTTGTTAAACTGAAAGCGACACTTCTTGACGGTAAGTATCATCCGGTAGATTCAAAAGAAGTTGCATTCATAAGCGCTGCAAAGATGGCATATAAAAAGGCAATGCCTGATGCTCAACCGGTGCTTCTGGAACCTGTCTACTCGGTGAATATCTATATTCCCGATAAGTATATGGGTGATATAATCGGTGATATTACAAAACGCCGCGGCAGAATCCTTGGTATGAATCAGATGCCGAGAGGTATACAGGAAGTAAATGCCGAAGTTCCTTATGCGGAGATGTTCAGCTATGCTACAGACCTTCGTTCAATGACTCAGGCTAGAGGTTATTTCAATATGGAGTTCGTTCGATATGAGGAAGTTCCGTCAAATATCGCAATAAAGATTATCGCTGAAGCAAAGAAAGACTTTGTTGACGATGATGAGGATTGATTTTAACAATTGATTTTGATAATTACAAACGGTGCCCGCAAGCTTTTGGCTTGCGGGCACCGTTTGTAATTATCAAAAAATATTTATCAGAACTCTGCAACTATTTTATATTTGCCGTTTGATACATTAAATGCCGTGCCTTTGTCGGTGTTTACGTTTGGAGGTATTGAGTTACCTTTTTCGTCAAAACACTTAATTGAGGCGTTTTTGAAGGCGTTTACGGTCGGGATAACGACTGTTCCGGATGTGTTCGGCGGTAACTCTATGCTGTAGACGAAATCGCCTGTTTCGGTGTTTTTTGTCCACGATGCAACGATTTTTCCGTAGAGACTCTCGTAACTTCCGGCGGCGTTTGTGATTTCACCGAAAACATAAGGTTTGAAGAGTATATCTTTAAATCCGGGATTACTTTCCGACGGATTTATTCCGAGGATGTGAGAGTAGTACCAGCTTGTGAAAGCACCTTGCATAGGGTGGTTAAGTGAAGCCGGATCTGAAACTTCAAGCGGTACTACAAAACCTTCGTAAAGACTTGTTGCTCCCGTCTCAAGCATTCTTCTGAAATTGTTATTTCCTTCTGAGAATAATCCTTTCAGAAGTTCTGTGCCGTAGCCGTATTCCGTAAGTGCAGGTACTAAGTGTTTGTTTGCAAAGATACCTGTATAGATCTGATATTCGGAATCTTCAAGAAGTTTTACATAATCATATGCAATGTCACCGTCTTTTCCGTCGGGACAAAGTCCGTAGCGGAGAGCTACTCCGTCGGCTCCCTGTGTACCGAATGAATTCTTATCAGAGTCAAAGAAGTTTCTGATGAATGACTCCTTGATTTTTTCTGCGAGGTCGGTAAAGTATTTGACATCCGCTTCGTTTCCGAGGATTTTTGCAATTTTTGTCATTGTATATGCACAACGGTAAAATTCTGCAGTAGAGCTTACTTTTATGGGTATTCTGTATCTTTCCGCTTCGGGATCGTCCTCTGTCTTTTTAGGTCTCGGAGGACACCAATCTCCTAAACCTTCGTCGATAATATAGTCTTTTGAACGGTTAAGTTCGTGCTGTACCCATTCGCACATAAGGCCGTAGTATTTTTCCAGAACTGCTTTGTCGTTATAGTAAAGGTAAAGGTTCCACGGAATTACAATCTGCGCGCAACCCCAAAGCGGAGTAGCCTCACCGCATGTTCTTCTGCCGGGAGAAATCATCTGCCATACACCGTGAATCTCTTTAGTTGTTCTGATGTCTTCGAGATATTTTTCGTATGAGTCAGGCATATAGAAGTTGTACATCGCAGCTTCCGAAACAAGCTGAGCATCACCGAGCCAACCGCATTTTTCTCTTACGGGGCAATCTTCGGGGAAGCCGTGATAGTTTGAAAGAATCGTGCGGCGCGTGAGTTCCTGAATTTTGTTTATGTATGAATCGGAGCAAGTAAATTCACCGGCTGTTTCAAGGTCGGTATTTACCGCGTATCCTGTGAGGAAATCTTCTGCCGGCATACCGAATGTGTATACACCTGTAACTTCTACATATCTGAAACCGTGATATGCAAATCGGGGCTCCCATTCAGTGTCCTTTCCGAAGCCTTTTGCTATATAAATGTCCTGTTGTAAAGCACACGTTGCTCCCGGTCCTGCGGATGCGTACCAAAGCGCACCGGAAGGTTCTCTTTCTTCGGAAAATCTGAGTACGTATGTTGAACCGGGTGGCGAGTCGGGAATTTTTATTTTTACAAAACCTGCGAAGTTTTCTCCCATATCATAAACGAAAACCTGATCCGGTGTGCCGGCTCTGCGTGTTGTAACGGAAACCGGTTTTACTTCTCTTACTTTTCTGACCGGCGGTATAGTGATGCTTGTGAGTTTTCCGCCGGGTGCATCCGTAAGTGCGGCATAAGTCCAATGTGAATCGTCAAAACCTGCGGTGCACCAACCGTCCTGTTCAAGTCTTGAATCATACGTTTCGCCTACATGAACGTTGTTTGTAGTAATCGGGCTGAAGTCGCATTTGAATGACTCATCGGAAAGTATCTTCTGAACGCTACCGTCATCGTATGTGATGTGGACTTCAATCAAAACACGGCAGTCACCGTAGTGAGTCCAGGGGTACCATGCGTGGCGCTGACAGTACCATCCGTCACCGAGAAGAATACCTATCGCATTGTCCCCGTCGGCAATGTTTTCTGTTATGTCATAACACACATACGGTGTGATTTTTTCGTAGTTTGTAAGAGCAGGGTCAAAAATCGCGTCACCGATTTTAGAACCGTTTATGTAGAGTTCGCCGCAACCGAGAGCACTCATATATGCACGGCAACTTGCGATTTTTTTGTCGGCTTCGGTTTTAAACTCTTTTCTGAGATACTGTGCCCAACTGTAACGAAAGTTCTTCTGGCAAATCCATTTTGCCGTGAAGTTTTCATCATAAAGAGCAGTTTCAAAAGTGCAGACATCTGAAACTGTTTCTGTTTTGCCGTTTATTTCTGCTGTTACGATGACTTTTACCCAATATTTTGTTGTAGGGGAAAGTTCTGTTCCGTTGTACACGATGTTTTCCGAACGGTCATATGTCACTGTTCCGCTGTCCCACATATCGGGTGTGTCAAGTAAACTTTCGGATGTGGCAACTTTTATTGCGTAATTTTGCTGAAAAACATTGCATAAGTCACTTGAAATCTTCCATGCAAAACGCACGTTTTTGTTTTCAAGACCGAGCGGATTTTTTTTGAAGTCCACGGTCAAGTCGGTTATTTTAAGCATTTTATAACGCTCCTTATTTTTGTGAGAATTATTTGCAATACAATTAGACAAAATATATCATAAAAAGCTTTTTATTACAATAAGAAGGAGAGTAAAAGTTGCCTGAAAGTCCGGAAAATGAAAAAGATGGTGCAGATGTTACCTCTAGAATAGAAGCGACCGTCGAACGAATATCTGAAAAGGTCGAGAAAATGCGTACACTTGACTATGTGTTCTTTGTTGATCATCCGTACAAAAGGATATGGCACAATTTTGTGAACGGAGTGGCAAGAGGGGTCGGTTCTGCCATCGGATTCTCTGTTGTTTTTGCATTGATAATAATGATACTGGAATGGATAGGAAATATAAATTTGCCGATTATAAGTGAACTGGTGAATTTTATACTGGGACTGACCGAAAAGTAGACTTGATGATAAAATGGATTCACTTTCCATTGATGACTTTTGCTTTAGACTATAGAATGATATTGCAAAATCATTGAAACGGAGAGTGAATTTATATGAAAATTTTACGTTATATAAGACATATGGATGAAGCTGCTTACAATGTTTTTGAAAATTTGACAGCTTGTTCCAAAAGTTTGATATTGAGCGGACTTGTTGCGTCTGTATTGGTTGCGGTACTTGCATTGGCTGCTGCTATTTACATAATATTCAACGGATACACACCGATGCTTTCAGATATTTTCGGTTCGTTTGCAGACAGAAGTGCGGCTTTACCTGCCGTTGCGATGTTTGCCTGTGTTATTTCGGAGATTTCTTCAAAAAATATTAAATAATTCTTTAGTTGCTTGCTTGCTTGCTTTGTGTTACGATTGTAGTCGGTGAATTGTATGAAAGATAAGAAAAGCTTGAAGATAAGAATTGCCGTCATTGTTGCGGCAGTGATATATATAACCGTATCCGTTGTACTCGGAGTAGTTTTTTGGAATGATGACGAAGGACTTATTCCGGGGGTGAAAATCTACGGTTTGACCGGTATCGGTACAGAGGAGTCAGTACCGATGGAGATAAACGGTCTGAAATTGATTACAAACGGTGTGAATAATTCTGTGTATTATACTTCACCTGAACTTGATCTAGGTTATCTTTCCGAAAGCGATTTGTACGGCTCTGATACTGAGTATTATTCGCCGGCTATAGTTGTTGGGGAGGGTAAGTATGCCGATAACGGAACCGTCGTGAGAATATACAACGAAAAGCAGGTTTGTACGGCACAGTTTTCGGCGTTCCCGTCAAGTGTAAAAGGTGGTGTACTTGTTGCTGCAGGCAGAACCGTTATTGACGGAAAGAATGTTACTTTGATTGCGACAGCGGCGTACGGTGCTTTTAACGACGATGCTCGTTGCGTACGTGTTTACGACAGCCACGGCATGCTCTATATGAAGATAATCCCCGAGTTTTATGCAAAAGCTCCTTTTACCATAGCTACGGGACATTTTATAAAGGGTGATTCAAGCGAATACCTTTTGGTTTCGGAATCTGTGATAAAAGACGGAAAAATACAGGCAGTGATTTATTCACTTTCTGACGGTTCGGTAAAAGGGGAGTATGTTTATGACCTCGGAAAAGAAAATGACGAAAAAAATGTTTCCGTAAGTGTCAGAAATAAAGCTGACGGAAATGACAAAATCATTCTTTTTGCGGAAAGTCCCAAACCTTACAAAAATAAATACTTTAATATCGAAGAAGAAGTTGCTCCCGAGGAAAAAGATACATCTGATATGTATGCTGTTTTTGAGGGTGATGCGACCGGATTGCTCGAAAAGGTTGACATGGTTTTGCCGTATGGGGCGACCGGTGTGTATTCTTCGTCTGAATTTGGTGAGAAGTATATTGTTACCGCAAACAATGAGTTTTTCGAAAATGATGTATCTTATGTATATGTGTACGGATACGGTGAGAAAAACGGTACATTGCGCTATGTAGATTACGAAGAAAAACGCTTTTATTGGAATGCCGATAAATCGGTTAACGATGTAGAGGCGTTGTCTTTGATCGAATCTTCTTTTGTGAGCTATGCCGATGAACTCGAAATGGCAAACAGTGAAGATGTTACGAAATTGATAAAAAAAGCTGAGAGGGCGGCAGAGTTTGCATATTGGAAAGTAAAACTTGCCGGTTACGGAATAGAACCGGCAAAGGCTGTTTATGATGCGCTCACTGCGGAGTACAGGAGATCCCCGAGCAGTGTAGTTTCAATGGAGATTTTTTCAACTACTGATGTTTTAAGTGGTGTTACACTTAGCGACAGCGGAGAGGAAATAAGAGCTGCATTTGCGGAATATCTTTTAAATCTGTACGGAAATATCGATAATATAAATAAAAAATTCGGTGCATCTTTTTCATCGATTAAGGATATAAATATTCCGAAAACTGATGAGGCATCATTTGATTTGAAAAACGACGATTATTACAGGGACTGGTATAGGTTTACAAGATACAGGGTCGGTAAAAGAATTACCGCGCTTTACGGTGCTGCGATATCAAGCGGATTGCCACCTGCATTGGTTACATGTGATGCAGAATTGTCGGACTATCTGCCGGAAGAAAGTGACGCTGCGGATTACAATATAGAAAATAAATATTACATTGATGGCCTTTCTATTATTCCTGAGAGTGTTATGTATAATGTCGGCGCTTCGCTCGGTCTTAGCAGAGTGGGCGTGTGGTATACAAACCCTCGTCATGCTGTTTCTCTTGCTTTTTCAGCAGGATTTAAGGATATTACGTTATCATCCTATTCGTCGGGAACTGATTCATACGAAAAATCATTTTATCAGCTTTTGTATATGTACAGAAACGGTTGCAAATATGTCGGTATCGAAAGTGCAAATCCGGACTATGCGGTTGCCGAGTTGAATGCTATCGAGTTGTTGTTGCAAAGAGATACTTCACGAAACAGTTATGCAACCGGCACTGCGGGAGTTAGGGCAGTGATGTACAACGGAAAAAAATACAACATTGTTACGCTGGGATCTTCGTCTAACGGTCTTCTTAAGTCTGTAGACAAAGAAGGAAAACGCGAAGGGTCGGTATATTCGGTTCCTTTCCATTCGGATATCCAAAGCGAAGGGGCTAAGGTTCATAACAATCCGAGAAAAGGTCTGAATACTGCGACATTTCACGATTTGGCTCCCGGTTCGTCTATAGAGGTCCGCTTTGTTGCAACGGGTGGTAAAACCGAAAACTCATATGTGAAAGTAAATGTTTATCACGACGGATTTTTACTTGAAGATGCTTGTATAAGTTATAAACTTGATGATTCTGACAAATACTACAGATATGTATTTAAAAATGATTTGGAGCTTGGCAGTGTAAAAATCGAAATCGAATGTGTATGCGAAGATTACACAGAGTTTAAGTTGAATGATGTGGATGTGATTCTGCAGAGAGAGAATAATATATATCCTGCTGCAGACGATTACAAAGGTTCTTCGTCAGCCGGTGGTATAACGATGGATATCCTTGACCGTGATGCTTTGTACGAAGAAGCGTGAGAAAGAGGTAATATAAATGTATATTGATCCTTTGTATATTATTTTGGTTATGCCCGCCGTTATCTTGGCTTTTATTGCACAGATCGGCGTTAAAACGACTTTTTCAAAATATTCTAAAGTTTCACCTGCGAGGAGAATAACAGGTGAGGATGCCGCAAGAGCGGTACTTCGTGCAAACGGAGTAGAAGGCGTAAGATTTGAATATGTTGCAGGTGATTTGACTGACCATTTTGATCCTAAAACAAACACTATAAGACTTTCCGGAAGTGTAGGAAGTGCTTCTTCGATAGCTGCAATAGGTGTTGCAGCTCATGAAGCCGGTCACGCAGTACAACATGCAAAAGGTTATGCTCTGATAAAATTCAGAATGGCTATTATCCCAATTACAAATATCGGTTCGATGTTAGCGTTCCCTCTTATATTGATAGGAATTCTCATCGAAATGACTGCGCTTGCATATTTGGGCATAGCATTCTTCGGATTTTCTACTGTGTTCCAACTTGTAACTTTGCCTGTGGAGTTGAATGCTTCAAAACGTGCGGTACAGGCAATCAAAAACGAAGGTTTGCTTGATGGTGACGAGCTTAAGGGTGCGAAAAAAACTCTTACAGCCGCAGCAATGACTTATCTTGCGGCATTGTTTGTATCAGTTATGCAGTTGCTGCGATTGGTTTTAATGGTTGGCGGCAGCAGAAGAAGAGATTGATAAATTGTTGATTGTTTGATGCCCCGCCGGTGATAGCCGGTGGGGTATATTTGTAATAATCAGATGCCGCTCAGATTAAAATTTGGTATATATTCTTCTTTTGCGGAAGAGAGTTCCTGAACAAAGCCGTCACAAATATTTGTGTTGTACATATATTCAACTGCCTTCTTGTGTTCATATTCCGTAAGTTTTCTGTTGAGTTCGCTAAAACCGGTTTTTACATACGGTGTGTATTGGCTCATCAGGCTGAACATCACATCTCCCTGGTTGAACGTTTCATTCACCCAATCAATAATCGAAAAAGTATTTTGTAAATTTCCCGGAATTATCATATGTCTTATGATGACACCTTTCTTCATTTGTCCGTTATCATTGATTTCAAAAGGTCCGGTCTGCCTGAACATTTCCGTAATTGCCTCTTTTGCGATGTCGGGATAATCGGGCGCATTTGAATATTTTAATGCCGGCTTTGATAAACCGTACTTCATGTCGGGAAGATATATATCCACCTTGCCGTCTAATTTCTTCAATGTATCAGTACTTTCGTAGCCACCGCTGTTATACACAAGCGGAACGTTAAGCTTGCCGTGTATTTCAAGAGATTTTAAAATCGCATCGGTAAAGTGCGTAGGAGTGACAAGATTTATGCACGATGCACCTTGCATAATAAGTTCGTCATATATTTCACTCAGTCTTTGCGGTGTGATGGTTTTACCTTTTGCAATATGTGCATCGATACCGCTGATTTCACTGTTCTGACAGTAGTAACATTTTAAATTGCAACCGCTGAAGAAAATATTTCCTGCTCCGCGCTTTCCGCTGATGCACGGTTCTTCCCAAGGGTGAAGTGCCGCTTTTGCGCAAACAGGCATAAGTCCGCTGCGGCAAAAACCGTTGCCTTCGTATTCATTTCGGAGGGCATTACACTTTCTGGGACAGTCGTTGCAAATCAAAACAGTTCTCCTTGCAGTAAAATTTTGTAAGTATGTATCAATTTTTACATTTGTGTGCGATTTAGTCAATACTTTCACTTGCTAAATATTAAAACTAGGACTAAAATATATCCGTTAAAGGATAATTTTGATGACCTTTACCGGGTCGTGAAAGGGCGATTGCTTATGGGCGGAATGGAAGTACTTTTTATAGTTGTAGCGGCTATATCGATAATTGTATCTGCTTTTATACTTATAAAATTCAGAAATATTAAGTTTTCACTTATTGCGGGCCTTGCTGCTGTTGCGATAATTCTCGGATTGGTGCTGTTTGCTGCCGATAATCCGAAGGATGACGGAGATGATGTTATGAAAAATACTCCCACGCAGTCAGCTACTTCTGTGGCTTCGCCGACTGCGACTGCAGGCGCTACGCCTGAAAGTACAAAGGATGCTTCTTCTGATATTATTTTAACTGCCGCTCCGACGGTTAAGCCTACTGCGACTCCTGTGCCTACTCATATAAGACTCC
>SVJA01000004.1 GCA_015069195.1 Oscillospiraceae bacterium
TTAAGCACCGTAATGCAGACGATAGTCGGACGGAGACGTCCCGTGAAAATATGTCGCTGCCGGATACTATATGAAGAGCATCACGTGAAAGCGTGGTGCTTTTTTCTTTGTTGCTTTGCAGGGAATATGTTTTCTGCATATGTATAAAATGCTCATTAAACCATAGTAACCCAACAAAATCCATATTAAATATTTTAGTCAAAATAACCAAAATATTTCATGTAAATTTTGTGTTGCGGATACTTTACTTTTACACTGTAACAATGATATAATACCAATATATTTTGAAGCCTATGCTTATAATTATTAGGAGGTTAAATACATGGCAAGTGTTGTACTTAAGAATATTTACAAGAAGTACCCGGGTGGCGTAACTGCTGTAAATGACTTTAATCTTGACATTGCAGACAAAGAGTTCGTCGTATTGGTCGGACCTTCAGGTTGTGGTAAATCTACAACATTGAGAATGATTGCAGGTCTTGAGGAGATTACATCCGGTGAGCTTTTGATTGACGGTAAGTTGGTTAACGATATAGCTCCGAAGGATAGAGATATCGCGATGGTTTTCCAGAACTATGCTCTTTATCCGCATATGACAGTTTTTGAGAATATGGCTTTTGGCCTTAAACTCAGAAAAACTCCGAAGGGAGAAATTAAAAAGAGAGTTCAGGAGGCTGCCAGAATCCTTGATATCGAGCACCTTCTCGATCGTTCTATAAAGGCTATGTCCGGTGGTCAGAGACAGCGTGTTGCTCTCGGTCGTGCTATTGTAAGAGAGCCTAAGGTATTCCTTATGGACGAACCGCTTTCTAACTTGGATGCTAAACTTCGTGCATTGATGCGTACAGAGATTATCAAACTCCACCAGAGACTCCAGACTACAGTTATATACGTAACACATGACCAGACAGAGGCTATGACAATGGGTTCCAGAATCGTTGTTATGAAAGATGGTTACATCCAGCAGGTTGATGCGCCACAGCGTCTATATGAGAAGCCGGTAAATATGTTTGTTGCAGGATTTATCGGAAGCCCTCAGATGAACTTTGTTGTTGTTCGTGCTGAAAAGACAAACAATGATGTTTACCTCAGAATCGGTCAGACAAAGTGGGTTGTTAAGCTTCCTGAGGAAAAAGGTAAGGCTCTTGAGGATTACGGTTATATCGGTAAGGAAGTCGTTATGGGTGTTCGTCCTGAACATGTACATGATGAGCCTATCTATCTTGAGCAGTTCCCTGAGTGCCGTATAGAAGCTCCTATCGATGTTGTTGAGCTTCTCGGTTCAGAGTCTCTCATCTATATGACTATCGAGAATACTCTTATCATTTCGAGAGTTAAGCCTCGTCAGAATCTTTATGTAGGAGATGTTATGGCGTTTGCTATAAACCCGACAAAGGTTCATGTGTTTGACAAAGAGACAGAGACGATTATCTGTAACTGATAGTTATTATCGATAGATATTAGTAATTATGCCGCTCGATTGAGTAAATCTCATGAGAGCGGCTTTTTGTTGCTGTTTTTGATAGCATATTGTGCGGTTGGTGGTACCGGTGCAGGTAGTTTATGTTGACAATAACAATATTGATGACTACTACTTAACAAGTAGTTAAAATTTTAATGAGGTGTAAAACAATGAAAAAGATTATTTCTATGATTTTGTGTGTTGCTATGCTTATCGGATGCGTGGCTGCATTCACTGCATGTGACAGTAAAGATGATAATAAACTTGTAATGGCTACTAATGCCGCGTTTCCCCCGTATGAGTTCGTTGACGGAGACAACGGTTTTGCCGGTATTGACGTTGAGATTGCACAGGAGATTGCTAAGAAACTCGGCAAAGAGCTTGAAATTGCAGATGTTGAGTTCGGTTCTATTATCGGTGGTGTTCAATCTGGAAAATATGATTTCGGTATGGCAGGTATGACTGTTACCGAGGATAGAAAGAAAAGCGTAGACTTTTCTGATACATATGCGACAGCAGTACAGGTTGTTATTGTAAAAGAGGGTAGCCAGTATGCTTCTTTCGAAGATTTTTATACAGGATTTGACGCTGACGGAGATCCGACCGGCGTTAAAGAGGGTATAAAGATTGGTGTTCAGCAGGACACAACAGGTGATATTTACGCGTCTGATGTTCCTAAGAAATGGGGATTCGGAAAAGATAACGTAATTCAGTACAAGACAGGAGCAGACGCTGTTCAGGCACTTCTTACTGATAAAGTTACAGCTGTTATTATTGATAACGAGCCGGCGAAATCTTTTGTACAGGTAAATGAAGGTCTTAAAATTCTTGAGGGTGAGTACGCAAATGAAGATTATGCTATCTGTGTACAGAAGGATAATACAGCTCTCTTGAATGATATAAACAAAGCTCTCAAAGAGCTCAAAGAAGACGGAACTATTGATAAAATAGTTGCAAAATACATAAAGTAATTTATATTTAATTTGTAAATAGTATTTTTCGGGCGGCGGCTACCGCCGCCCTTTCTTTTGAAAGGATAGTTTTTATGCAAGAGTGGATCAACGAGTTTGTTGATACGTTTAAGTTGAATTTTATAGAAAAAGAACGCTGGAAATTGATTGTTGAGGGATTCGGAAATACTCTCAAAATAACTTTTTTTGCCGTCTTGATCGGAATCGCGATTGGTGTTGTAATTGCGTTGATAAGATCCACTTACGACAACAACAAAGAGGATTATAAGCGAAAAGGCGGAATCGGATATGTTGTGATGTCGATTTTGAACGGCATTTGTAATATATATCTTACAGTTATCAGAGGAACTCCGGTTACGGTTCAGCTTCTCATAATGTACTTTGTAATATGTGCTTCGTCACGTGACGGACTTATGATTGCGATAATGTGTTTTGGAATAAATTCCGGTGCATACGTAGCGGAGATATTCCGTGGCGGAATTATGTCTATTGATAAAGGTCAGTTTGAAGCTGGCCGTTCACTTGGATTTAATTATATCCAAACGATGGTATACATAATAATTCCGCAAATGTTTAAAGTTGTGCTCCCTACTCTTTGCAATGAGTTTATCGTTCTCTTAAAGGAAACTTCAATTGCGGGTTATGTAGGTATAAGAGATCTTACGAAAGCCGGTGACCTTATAAGAGGTCAGACTTTTTCTGCATATATGCCTTTGATTGCCGTAGCGTTGATATATCTCATTCTTGTTATGATATTGACATGGCTTTTAGGTAAACTTGAGAGGAGGTTGCGTAAGAGTGAACGCTGATACTTTATTGAAAGTAGAAAACCTTAAAAAATATTATGGCGGAGAGACTGTGAAAGCTCTTGACGATGTCAGTGCCGAAATTAAACGCGGAGAAGCTGTTGTCGTAATCGGCCCTTCGGGTAGCGGAAAATCAACTTTTTTAAGATGTCTTAACTTGCTTGAAATGCCTACTGACGGTCATATATATTTCAATGGCGTTGATATTATGGATAAAAATGTGAATATAAATATTCATCGTCAGAAAATGGGTATGGTTTTCCAACATTTCAATCTTTTTCCTCATATGACTGTAATGGGAAATATGACATTAGGTCCGATTAAACTTTTGAAGATGAGTAAAGCAGAAGCTGAGGCAAGCGCTATGAAGCTTCTTGAGAGAGTGGGCCTTGCAGATAGGGCAAATGAGTATCCTTCAAAACTTTCCGGTGGTCAGAAACAGCGTGTGGCAATTGTTCGTGCGCTTTGTATGAATCCTGAGGTTATGCTTTTTGATGAGCCTACTTCGGCCCTTGATCCTGAAATGGTTGGCGAAGTTCTTGATGTTATGAAAGAGCTTGCGAACGAGGGTATGACGATGGTCGTGGTTACTCACGAAATGGGTTTTGCACGGGAAGTTGCTTCAAGAGTTGTTTTTATGGACAGAGGTAAGATTATGGAGCAAGGTACACCTGCTGAAATTTTCGAAAATCCGCAGTCCGAACGACTTAAAACATTTCTGGCAAAGGTTCTTTAATTATATAAAATCTATAGATTGTATTCTTTGCGGCAGATACATACAGTATCTGCCGCTCGGTTTTTTTTGGATTGAATTTGCAAAAAGTTCACAAAGTCCGGTGTGAAATTTGCTTGACGATGTGATTGAAATATGGTTAAATAAAATGTATTATGGCGTGTAGTATCATGATATAAATTTGATCGGGGGAGCATTTGTTTTGGGTTTAGCGGAAGATGTTAAAGTTCTGTTTAAGTCGTTGCCTTTTCAGATAACGCTTTTGAACGAAATTACAACTGATATTGTTAAAGAGATATATAAGTATATCGCTGAACACGGAATGTTTTCCGATGATGTGACATGTGAGTTTCAGTGTGTAGGCAGAAATAATAAATATATGCTTTATTATGACATTGGTAGGTCTGTTTTTGACTGTACCGCTGTGAGTCATATTGATTTAAGTCGTGAAGATTGTGTTGCCGTAAGAAATCACGGTCTTCTTATGTTACAAAAAAGTGCAGGCGAGATTTCTGCGCTTGCTAAAGAGGATGCTGTATGCTACAAGATTCTTTATCCTTTGATAGAAGATCGTTTTGAAAAATTTGACGGCTCAGGTTTTCCGTCATATAAAAGCGGAAATGCGATTTCACTTTCTGCCAGAGTGCTTGCCGTGTCGGAGTTTCTGGCAAAGGCTTTGTTTAATTGTGTTCAAAAAGATGTTGTTGCTACGCAGATCAGAGAAGCTTCCGGTAATGATTTTGATCCTGCTATTTGTGATGTTGTACTGGCGCTTTTTGATAAGATTTATGATACTGAACGCGAAGTTTTAGAACTTTCCGATGACGAGAAAAGCGTATTTTTAGAGTATGAGGAAATTCGTAATACCGAAGACGATTCTTTGTATACATATTTTGTTGAGATGCAGTTAGATGATAAAAATCTCGGCGTTGTTACTCGTGCGGCATATACACCGGTTGCAGAAAAGACAAATCGTATCTTTGATATTACAAAAGTTATGATAGAGGAAGTCTTTGAAAAGGCTTCTATGCTTAGATTTTCCGATTCAGAGTTCAGGGGAACGTTTATGTTGCCCATATCTGTCGGTTGCCTTACCAAGAAGGTATTTATACAGTATGTGAAGCGTATGATTTACAAGTATAAAGTAAATCCGGAGATGTTTATTATAGCGGTCACAGAGACAGTTCTCGGTTACGGAGAGCCTGCAGTATGCGAAACATTGACAGAGCTTAGACGCATGGGTATGAGAATCGCGATTGATAATTTCGGATCGGAGTTTTCCTCGCTTACGAGACTGGATGATTTTGATTTTGATATAGTGAAGATTGACAGACTTTTCATTGAAAAAGTTCATCTGAATAATAAGTCTTACGAGATTGTAAGAAGTGTGATTCAGTTTGCGGATTCTTTGGGGTTGACTGTTATAGCAGACGGTGTTGACTCACTTGCTCAGAAAGAAGCTTTGACGGAACTTGGTTGCAAATATATGCAGGGTGTTGAAGTCAGTAAAAAGGGCTTGCTTAAGATTGAAATGTTAACGGAGGTTGAAACGGCTTGAGTACAATGGAAACATTTTCCGTAAGGGTTACCGCCAAGGCGTTGCGCCGAAGGAAAGTTCTCTTAAAAGTTACCTCGATTGTATTGTTAATATGTGTTTTACTGTTGGGACTTATGTATTGCTTTACACTTGCTTCTGATAATGTGGGCAATTTCACGGTCTATGTGCCTGATGGTGATGAGCGTTCTTTTTCGCTTAGTACAAAACCTGATTTCAGTGAGATGACTACTTATCTTGAAGCGGAGGTTCTGCCTCAGATGGATAATATCACACAGTCGTGGCTTCCTGAGAATCTTGATGGTACTGATGGTTCTCACAACGGAGAAAATTACATAGCGTACACTTGGTATTTAAAAAATACAGGCATAGAGACGGTTTCGTATCTTGCCGAGATTAATATAGATTCAGTCACAAAAGGCGCCGATGAGGCTGTCCGAGTGATGCTTATAAAGAACGGTGAGAAAACCGTTTACGGAAAAGCACAAAAGGGTTCTACCGAGCCGGAACCCGATGCTGTTGCTTTCCCCGGAAATACAAAAGCTATGTCACAACAGTATGACGGCTTTGAACCCGGTTCCGTGGATAAGTACACGGTTGTTATTTGGCTCGAAGGTGAAGATCCTGAATGTATTGACAATATAAAGGGCGGGCAGGTACGAATGTCCATGCACTTTAGCATTGTCGATGCATGATAGATAAATTTAATATTAAATTTTTATAAGGAGGAAATTTTGATGAAAAATTTCAAGAAAAAAGCACTTTTACCTGCTATCATCATGGTAATGGTGTCCGTTATTGCTCTTTCAAGTGCGACATACGCTTGGTTTACAGTTGGTAACGACGCTCAGCTTGGAAAGTTGGATGTACAGGTTGTTGCTGCCAGTGGTATTCAGCTTTCTTTGGACGCAGCTTCATGGAAGAGCTCAATCGCTACTCAGGACATTATAGACGTTGCTGTCTTCCCTGCTGAAGGCTATTCAATCAATCCTGTATCTACCAATGCTAAGACAAACTCAAACGGTAGACTTGATTTCTATTCAGCAATTGTTAATGCAGATGGTACTACTTTGACGACTACTGCAGTTCCTGCTCCCGGTGAGGCTAATGGTAAGCTTACTCCCGGTTCTGCTGACTACATAACTTTTGACCTTTACGTAAAAGTTAATACTGCTGCTAATTTGTACCTCAATGCTGATTCGAAGGTAACAAGTGAAATTTCTGCAGGTAACATTGCAACTCGTGTTGCTTTTGTACACCAGGGCTTTGTTGGTACAAATGCAGCTCCCGGAGATGCTATAAAATTGGCTAAGAGCGGTGAGAAAGCAGTTGTTTGGGAACCTAATGCTACAACACATACAGCAGAAGCTATTCAGCTCGGTACTGCTTTTGATGGTGGCGCTTCCGCTAACAAATACAAAGGTGTAAAAGCTGCTGCTACTGATGTTCCGAATGAGCCGAACGGTTCACATAACACTGCACTTGAGGCTGTTACAACAACTGATGATATCGGTGTAAAAGAGTCCGGCTTGATCGCAGAGCTCGAACCCGGAATCAACAAAATCAGTGTATCTATCTGGCTTGAGGGTCAGGACGGTGACTGTGTAAACTCTATTTCAGGTGGAGATATCAGCACATTCCTCAAGTTCACAAAGGTTGATGCAGAATAATCTTTTTTAAAAGACTTCAATGACATGGGAGCTTATGCTCCCGTGTTATTGAATTTGAAAGATAAGGAGAACCGAGTATGAATAAAGTAGCTAAAAAAGCACTGAATATCGCTTTTGATATAGTTATCGCAATAATTGTTATTTTTGCGGTTTTAGTTTCTGTTTCAACTTTTACTGCTAAAAGCAACAATAATGTTCCACGCTTGTTCGGCTACAGTACTTTTTCTGTCCAGTCAAATTCTATGGAACCGACAATAAAGGTCGGTGACTATATTTTTGTTGAAGAGTGTGATGTAAATACTCTCAAAGAGGGAGACATTATTACTTTTTATACGATTATACAGGATAAAAGAGTAATAAATACCCATAGGATTGTGAATATTGTTGAAGAGAACAGTAATACTTGTTATCAGACACAAGGTGATAACAAAGTGACAAATCCCACGCCGGATGAGTTGCTTGTTGCACAGGGCGATATAATCGGACGCTATCGTACTAGAGTACCGGTTATGGGTTCAGTAATGGACTTTTTAGGTTCAAAATTGGGTTTCTTCCTTGTTATTCTTTTGCCTATCTTGTTATACACGGTATATCAGGTATACAAGCTGATTGCGGTTATTATGTATAACAAAAAGGTAGAAATGGCAAATGAAGTTGCCGAAACAGCTTCTGATGATGTGAAAGAAGCTATTATTGCAGAATATCTTGCAAAACAAAAGGCTGCGGAGGCAGAATCTGCGGCTGAAAATACAGCTGTAGCTGAAATTGAGGTTGCGGCTGAAAATGTAGCGGAAGGGCAGCCCGAATAATCGGGCGGCTTTAGCTGTATTATGATTGAATGAAAGGATAAGCAAAAAATATGGACGCGTTTTTCAAATTTGCTTCTAAATTCCTCGCAGTATTTTTCGGTTCTCTTTGGTCGGGAATCTCGGGCTTCTTTAAAGGTATCTTCGGGATGTTCAATATTGCAAAGTACATAGAAATCTTTAAGGCATTTTCTAAAGATTTCGGTGTCGGTGAGTGGATATTGGCTATTCTGGTGGTAATACTCTTGGTAGCGGCATTGGCAGCTATCGTTTTTGTCGTTTACTTACTTATCAGAAAATATGTAAGAGTACGCAAAACACTTGTCAGCCAGGAGGAGCTTCTCAACGAGGTAGGCAGACTTAACCACGAGGTTATAAAACTTTCTACTGAGAAGGAGAGAATTCTTGCGATGAAGGTATCGCAGATCGGCCTTAAACCCGGCGAGAGTGATACTGTTGAGCAGACTGATGAAGAAGAAAAACCGATTCAGGAAGGTGAAAGCCGTTTCTACAAGTTGACAGACGTTGATAATGCTATGAAAGAGTATGTTCCGCGTGAATATAACAATGACATTACATTGCCTGAAATTTGTGATATGTTCCGTAATTTTGCTTGTTCAAGAATGGGGCTTTTCTATGAACCCAGAATCATAAGGTTATTCCTGGCTGCTTTTGCTTCTACAAGACTTATTATACTTCAGGGTATTTCCGGTACAGGTAAAACCTCTCTTCCGTATGCTTTCGGTAAGTTTTTGCAGAACGATGCAAACATTGCGTCGGTTCAGCCTTCTTGGCGTGACCGTTCGGAGTTGTTCGGATATTTCAACGAGTTTACAAAGAGATTTAATGAAACCGAGACTTTGAAGAGAATGTACGAGGCAAAATACACAGAGAATATTTATCTTACAATCCTTGACGAGATGAATATTGCGCGTGTTGAGTATTACTTTGCGGAAATGCTTTCAATCCTTGAGATGCCTACACGTTCCGAGTGGGTTATCGACCTTGTTCCGAGTGGTTGGCCTAATGACCCGAAATTCTTGGAAAACGGTCGTTTCCATTTGCCCGAGAATATGTGGTACATCGGTACAGCGAATAACGACGACTCTACATTTGCTATCTCCGATAAGGTTTATGACCGTGCGCTCCCGATAAATATTGATTCAAAGGGTGTATATTTTGAAGCTCCGTATACAGAAAATCTGAACCTCAGCTTTGTACATCTTGAAAAGTTGTTTAACGAGGCTAAAGAAAAGTTCAAAGTTTCCGAAGAAAATCTTGATAAGCTTACAGCGCTTGATGATTATGTTATCGAACATTTCCGTTTGGCATTCGGTAACCGTATCGTAAAACAGTTGCGTGAGTTCGTTCCTGCGTACGTAGGTTGCGGCGGAACAGAGATTGACGGTATCGATTACGTTCTTGCCAACAAGATTTTGAGAAAGTTCGAGAGCTTGAACCTTGCATTTATCCGTGATGAGATTGACGGACTTATCGAATATCTTGATGAACATTTCGGTCAAGAGAATATGAATGAATCAAAGTCATATTTGCGCAGATTGCAAAGATTGTCTTAATAATTATTTTCTGTAAAGGAGGGGTAGAATATGAACCAAGACTTTGAAACGTTTTATGATATATATAAAGATTATTTTATCTCTCTGATGAAGAATGAGGATTTTTATCAGCATTTTATCAATATGGCACAGGGCGGTAAAAGTGAAGTGTCATTCATGCACAGATTTGTTAATAAGCAGATTGATGTAGCATGGGTAGAGGCTATAGAAGAATGTATTATTCCTCTTGATACAATCATAAGAAATCCTCGTAGATTTATAGCACAAGAGGAAGAAATTATTCCTATTGAGCTTGCAAGAAAAATCACAACGGATTCTATCAAACATCTGGCTCAGCATACAAATATGATTGCCAAGGTTGAGGACGGAAATGTTACTCCGAACAGAATTCTTAACATTTTTAAAGAAGAAAGCTTTGAAACTTATGAAAATCGTTTCATATATACATTGCTTCTCAATATTCAGTATTTTATTGATAAGAGATTGGGTGCGATGAAGAGCGGTGCTACCGGTGAAAACGTTTCTTCAATATGTTTCAAGGATGAATTTTCGAACGGAAAAGAGAAAGTCAGGTATTCGTTTGAACTATCGACAGTATCCCCTGCATTCAAAATGAATTTGAGTGACATACACATGGATACTTCTAAAATGGATTTGTTTGAGCGTGTGGAACGTATCAGAAAGATCCTGTTTGACTTCCAGAACTCTGCTCTTATGAAGTCTTTGTCGGGTTGTGCACTTGTGCGTCCGCCCATTATGAGAACAAACGTCCTTCAAAAAGACCCTAACTTCAAAAAAGCTAAGGAACTTTGGGACTTTATTGATACATATCGAGGAGCAGGTTTTAATATCGAAGTTACGGAACGTGACGAGATACCGGATCAGGGTTACATAGATGATATCTATGACATAATGGCGGTAAACTATGCTTTGCTTAAACATCACACCGGTGATGATTCTATGGATGATTATACGGGCAAGAAGAGAGTTATCTCTCCGAAACTCATGGAAAGAACATTCAGGGAAATGCTCGACAATGTCACATTGGATGTTGATGTGGTAAAAACTATTTTTATAAACGAGTACAACCGTGCAGAGAAAAGACTCAAGTCAAAAGAAAAGAAGCTTGTTTCGGCTATCGATTTTGCGATCTCCACCGAAACGAAGCGCCGCGGAAAGGTTGTTGCGGCAAGAGAAGCTGCAAAAGCAGAAGCAAAAAGATTGGAAATGCTCCGCATTGCAGAGGAGAGAGCGGCTGCGGAAAAATTGCGTCTTGAAGAAAAAGAACGCAAGGCCCAGGAGAGAGCTGCTCGTGCTGAAGAAAAGGCTCGCTTAGAAAAAGAAAAAGAAAAACAAAAAAAACAGCAACAAAGAGAACGTGAGCTTTTGAAAAAGCGCTTAGAACGCGAAAAGCAGAAAGAGAAAGAGCGCAAGCAAAAAGAAAGAGACAAAAAGAAAGCTCAGGAACAGAAAGCTTTGATGCTTGAAAAAGATAGAAAAGAAAAAGAGCGTGCGAAAGCTAAAGCTTTAAAAGAGAAGCAACTTGCGGCAGAGAAAGCTCAGAAGGAAAAGGATGCCGCAAAAGCGAAGGCTTTGCGCGAAAGAGAAGCCGCTAAGCTTTTAAAGGAAAGAGAAGCGGCAAAGGCTAAAGCTTTGAAAAAGAAAGAAGCCGAGGCTGAAAAACTTCGCAAGGAAAAAGAGTTACAGCTTGAACGAGACCGAAAAGCTAAAGAACGCGCGAAAGCGAAGGCCTTGAAAGAAAAGGAACTCGAAAAAGAAAAGTTGCGCAGACAGAAGGTCGCAGAAGCTGAAAAAGCTCGCAGACAAAAGGCTACAGAGGCTGAAAAGGCTCGTAGATTAAAGGCTAAAGAAGCCGAAAAGTTACGAATGAAAAAGCAAAAAGAAAGAGAGCAAGAAAAAGCTAAAAAGACTAAGAAAGATTGAATTTGACACAAATTATGAAAGGAGCGGCTATGGCAAAGAAAAGCATTTTGAAAAACATACTTATCATATGCGGACTGTTCATTGTACTGATAGCTGCAACTTTTTCGTGGTTTGTTATGAGAGACAGCGGTGATATCGGAAATCTGGAAATGGCAGTTATCGATGCTGCGTATATAAAGGTTTCTAAGGACGAAGGTCTTACTTGGGAAAACAACTTGGACTTAGATCTGGGAACGATAGTTTCTTTGAGGGAAACGACGGGTGACGGTGTAACTTTTTATGAACCTGTATACGACGGTACCGACAGTATAAGCGGATATGTACAATCGGCAAATGAAAATGTGTATTTTGAAAGTGTAATTACTTTTAAGACTGACAGAACCCAAAGTATATATCTTACCGATGAGAGTTTTATTGTTCCGGCAGATACCGCGAGTGATACAAAGAATAAAAGTGAATTCGGTAATTACAGCAAGGATTATATAGCCGGTGCGATTCGTGTGGGATTTTTTGAGTTGACGGATGCTGGAGAATATAAGCCTGTTTTTATATGGGTACCAAATCCGAAAATTCAATATAATGCAAAGAATAACACGGTAACGGAAAACGGCACGGTTGAAGATTATTATTCATACTATGCAAATGGTGAAGAACCGGGATTCGTGAAAATAATGACAAACGGCGAGTCAGATGGCATGTCAGATCCTTTGGTGTGGGGCAGTTTACAGCAAGACGGAGTAAAACCGGTGTTGTCTTTTGATAAAGAGACCGAAGCCGAACCTGACGGTAGCATCACTAAAAAGCTTATTGCTCGTGTCTGGGTAGAGGGTACTGACCGCGAATGTGTCAGAGCATTGTATCAGGGTAAGTTCAAAATGTATTTTAAATTTCAGGCGGTAAGGGAGGTTAGCAACAATGAAGAATAAGAATAAATTAGTAATAAGTATAGTTGCTATCCTTGTTGCGCTTACGGCTATCGGCGGAACTCTTGCATGGTTCTTCATAAATGAAAGTTCTTATGTAGACTATGGTTCTGACATTTCCTGTGAAGCCGGACAGAGCTTAGAGATATCTATCGACGGAGGTAAGAGTTGGTCGGGATTTGTGTCAAACGAAGGTTTCAAATCATCCACTGTTGATATAACAGGGGATGGTATAAATATGTACAGACCCGTTTCTATCGACGAAACTTCAAATCCGACGGGTTACCAACCGGCAGTTGCAATTGATGAAAATGGTGTGGGAGATTTTATAGATATTGACTTGATGTTCCGTACCACTTCCAAGATGAATGTGTATCTGAACGGTGAATCATATATTTCTCCTACAAATCCTACGTTGGGCGGAAATATGTTCGGCAATTTCAGCCGTGATTATATTGCAGGAGCTACCAGAGTTGCTTTTATAGAAGTGACAGATAATGTCGAAACCGGTGCAGAAGAATATGATTTGAAAATGATTTGGGCGCCCAATCCTAAATATCAGCTTTCGAAGAGTACAGGCGGCATATATACTTTTACTGTTAACGGATCAAGAGAAACATATTACTATACTGTCTATGAGGATGGTGAGTATGTAAAGAAAGCTTATACATCTGATGATTTTGCAACATCTCGTTTCCTTGCGGGAAATACCGGTGCTGACATATCAAACGGCGGTGAGAGTGCTGTTTTGTTTTCTACAAATCCGGCTGCCGGAGAGTTTGATTACAAAAAAATGAAGATAAGAATTTGGTTTGAGGGAACTGACCGTGAGGCAAGTGAAGCTCTTGCCGGTGGAAAAGTTGCGGCAAAACTGAAGTTTACCGGATTAAATAAAGCCGTTCCATCCGAAGAGAATTTGAATGCGCTGGATGCGGTAGAATATGATGTTTCTTCAAAGTCTTTAACCGGTGTGCTATCGGGAATGGCGTTCTCAACAGACGGATATACTTGGACCGCTTACAATGATGCAAAGCCTAATTTGCCGAATTTTGACAGCGGAATGATTGTATATTTACGGTACAATGAAACAAAGGGCAGTCTTAGGACTGACATTAAAAAAATAATGATTCCATAGAAAGGGGCATATGCATATGAAAAAATTAAAAGGTCTTATGTCCGTGGTTTCTGTGGTGTGGGCGTTTTTTCTGTTGATTGCATTTACGTTTACATGGGTTGCCAGGAACTGGACACCGAGTTTTGAGCAAAATGAAATACAGATCAGTACAGCAGGTGCGCTGGTTATAAGCTTGACCGGTGACGATAATCATGACGTTGTTTCTCTTAATGAGGTTGTCCAACTCGATTCATTTGTCTTTAAGCAAGTGTCCAGCCAAGATGGTGAGACATTCTTCTGGAAGGATTTTACTCCTACTCTTAATGACGAACCCGCGGTTTACAAAAAGGTTACCGATTTGCAGAAAGAAAACTATATAGACACGGAGTTTGCTTTGAAACTTGACGATTCGCTTACTGAACCGAAGTACATATTTATACATCCTGATTCGATTTTGTCCAGCGAAAACATCGGAATATCCTCTGATGTTGCAAAGGCTATAAGGATTTCTTTGCAGTATGAAGATATCGATGAAAACGGTCAGCCTGTAAAATATTCATATATTTTAGGCAATACAGAAGATAAGGATGAACCGGATTATTCTACTTCGGCGGTTTTACCCGATGCTGACGGTAAAAATGATAAGGATGAGACTGCTACAAACCAGCAGAAAGTATACAATCTGCGCTATTTCAATGCCGGTTGGGATAATTATACAAACGGGCAGACTGATCATAATTTTACGGTTGAACCGTCGAGAACACTGTTCAAACTTAACCCTGGTGGAATAAGATGGATAAAGATGAGAATTTGGCTTGAGGGTGCAGATGAAAACTGCGTAAATGAAATTGCAGGGCAGTCTTTTGATATGGTGTTGAAATTTGATTCAATCAGTGTATCACAATAATTTTTAAGACAAGAACACGAAAGGAGGCAGAGATATGCGTGATTTGAAAAAATTAATACTTCCGATGATCTCGATATTGCTTTGCCTCACTGCAACATTTGCTTGGATAAATGAGCTCCAGAATCCTGAGGGACGTTATCTTAATTTTGAGTTCAAAGACGGTAAGGCTGTTGTTACGGACACCGACATAGAAGTTAAAATGTACAGAGATAGAACCGGGACAGATGATTTTGAGGATATTACGGCTTCTTTTGCAAATGGCAGTCTTGAAAATTTAGTTAATATAGATAATTTTGCACCGGGTGCAAGACAAAAGTACAAAGTGGAAATTGCTAATACCGGTAAGATTCCGCTCTCACTTCAGATGGTACTTTCAAACATTTCCTGCCCTGATGAATTATTGCAGGAACATCTTGTTGTGGGAACAGGTGGATTTGAAGGATTCACTGCGGAATATCCTGCTCCTGATTTGGTGCAGGACACTATGAAAAACAGTCTTGTCGGAGAGAGCATTGTCTTGATTGACGGTGCAGCTGTACCGGCGGACAAGACTGTAACTATTTACTTTTACGTAATGTTTTCGCGTACTGCGACAGAGGAAGTTTCCGACTGTCACTTTACAATCGGAAGCGTTAACTTTATAGCATTATAAACGGAGAAATTGAAGAAATGGTTAAAAAGATTTTTAAAATTTGTTCAACTGTACTGTTTGTTTTGCTGATGATAATAACCGTAACACTTGTTGTTATGAGATTTATGGGGGAAAGCTACAGTTTCCTTGGGTATAATGCATATTATGTCCTAACGGGAAGTATGGAGCCTGAGATTATGGCCGGAGATGTTATTTTTTCAAAATCAGTTGATGATATGTCCAAACTTAAAGTCGGCGATGTTATTACATATAACGGCAGAGTCGGAACGGTAAAGGATAAATCAATAACTCATAAAATTATAGAGATGCGTGAAGAAAACGGTGAACTTGTTTTTGTGACGCAGGGCGTTGCAAATCCGGCGGCAGACCCGCCGATAACATCGGATCAGATTGTTTCTAAGATGGTTTTTAAAAGCAGTCTTTTAGGAAATGTCGTTTCGGTTGTAAACAACAAGGTCGGATTTTTAATGATAATAATATTGCCGCTTGCGGTATTCCTTACGAGTGAGGTTGTTTCACTTGTAAGAACATATAAAGAATGTAAGGAGGAACAGGTAGATGAAGAAAATGCAGCAGCTTAAAATTTCAAAACTGAAAAATCTTGTAGGTCGACGCTACGGTATGCTTGCACTTGTTCTTTCTTTTGTTATGTTGCTTACTACAATATCCTTTGCTTGGTATCAGAATCAGGTTTCTTTGGAAGGTAACACTTTTTCAACCGGTGATATCGATTTTGTGTCACGCGGATATGATAGCGAGGGAAATCTTGTTACAACTATTTTGCAAGGCGACAAAGATCCTGCCGGCTATGAGAAAGTAAACCAGCCTCTTTTTAATCACATCGGTTGGGATGCAAACATGCAGACCGAAACTTCGTACATAGTTGTCGAAAAGACCGGTTCTTTGGAGATGGATTATAAGATAAGCTTTACTGCAGCCGGAACTGTTGAGTATCTCGGCGGATTTTGGTATGCACTTACCGACGTGACAAATGAGGTTGTGGGTACAAGTTCAAACAGTGACCATTCAGCGCTTCTCAAAGATTATATTGCAAAAGGCAACAATCCTAAGGCTGAAACTGATGGCTATAATATGGCGACAATGGACAGATATGCGACGATAGGCAGTATTTTAGATGGTTCAAATATAACCGCAAGATATTATCGTTTGGACTATGGCATGAAATCTTCTGCAATTCCTGAAGAATACACAAACATGTCTGTTGAGATATTTGCAAAGATTTTTGTGACTCAGGTCGGCGCTTTGGACAGTGAAGACGGTACAGGTTATACATACAACTGTTCTTCACAGCTTGATATAGAAAAGGCAAGAGAGCAGGCTCTCCCCGGAGATAATATTGTATTGCTTAACAATATTACTTTCGAGGGCGATTTGGTTTTCAATAAAGGTGTAAATCTTTTCACAAACAACTACACTTTGGAAGTTCTCGGTAATTTGATTTACGAATATGTTGCTCCGACTGCGATGACCGTGAATGTTTCCGGTAACGGACGTATTCTTGTCAGTTGCCCTCGTGCGGGAGTCGGCGGCAACTTTACAATCGAGGCTCCGAACAGTGATGTAACAATCATCGGAAGTAACACTTCGGACGGTGATATTGTTACTGAGAGCAGATTCACTGTAAGCGGAACACGCGCCTATGGTGCGGCTGGTGTTACCCTTAGAAACTTAAGAGTTGTAGATAAAGCGTACGGTACTCTTAAAACTATATATGTAAACAGTAATTCAAGAGTGACCGTTACTGACAATACAACAATTTCAAGATTGGAAGCTGTTGCCAGAGCTACAAATATCGAAGTTCAGAATATGGGTATCATCCATGAGCTGTCTTTGATAAATATGTATATTTTGCCGCAGACATTGAGCCCGCAGATTTATGTATATAATATGGGTATTATTACTCAATCTATACAGCTTCCTGCATGGTCTACTCCGTTCGAAATTGTTACTCAGTCGCCGCTTACATGCTCCGGCAATACAAAAATTGTTCAAGCGATTACGGGTAATGATATGTCCGTAACAGGTGCTACAGTAACCGGGGCATTCACAACTGCTGATATTGAAAGAGAAAACATAGACGATACTGTTGTTCCTATGGGTAACAGCAATACTCAGCTTATAGTTTACTATCAGAATATTAAAAAAGACGGTCAGACAGTTGAAACGACTATTCAATCATTACTTGAAGATTATTTCAGAGAGATAAATGTTGTAAATGTTGCGGCAGCTATTGCCGAAATTACAGATTTGAGAGTTATATCTGTTGAAGGCAAGCAAGTTCTGAATTCTGATATACAGTATCTCAGAGGTGCTGCGTTGCCGTATCTTAAGAATATTGATTTGGAACGTGCTATCTTATTTGATACTGTTACTTCAAGAGAAAATCATTTGTTCGACAATGCTTTCAACGGTGATACAAGGATTGAAAATCTTGTATTGCCACAGCGACTTGAGTCTATCGGTGTCGGTGCTTTGAGCAATATGTCTTGTGATAATGTTATAAGAATTCCGGAGTCTGTAAAGGAGTTTGGTGTGAACTGGTTTAGAGGAACAAAATATGTTTGCTTTGAATCACCCACCCCTGTCATTGCCGCATATAATGCTGCTTCAGGTCTTTCTGGTGTTAAGGCAATATTTACAGAAGAACCGTATCTTTCTGCATATAGACAAAATTATGCAAACTATGCAAATATTATTTACTGTGTTGGTCAAAAGGATGACAGCGGTAATAATTTTGTGCGCCGTCTTAATCAGGGAAATGATTGGGAGATTGTTTACTATATTGGTAATCAGGGGAATATAACAAGTCTTTCCGTGGGATCAAATGTTCGTGTCGACGGTCAGCTTATTAATATTGTAAATATAGGTGAAAATGCATATGGAAATACTTTGCCGGATTCGGTTACAACTATAAGCTTTGCCGATGGAGTTCGTGTGATAGGTAAGAGAGCTTTTTACGGTCGACCGATAAAGTCTGTTGAAAGTTGGGGAATATCTTTAACTACAATTGGTTATGGTGCTTTTGAAAATTGCTCCCTTCTGCAAGGCGAGATAATGCTTCCGGCAACAATGCAGACAATTGACTCGTATGCATTTGCTTCTTGTGGCATGCTTGAGGGTATAAATGCAGGTGGTACAAAATTTGTCTATACCGGTGCATTTTTAAATTGTTCCGGTATGGTTTATGCAGATATGTCGAGTGTTGAGACATTTGAGACTGTTGGTACTGTTGGCGTTTTCAATAATTGCCCCAGACTTGTATCAGTGACTGCTCCGACACTTAAGAAAACAATAGGAAATGTATTTTGGAATTTAAGCTCTCTTAGAGAGGTTGTTTTCGGTGCGGCTTCTTTTGAAGAAGTTGCTGTTTCCGGATTCACATCATTTTATGGTAGTGTAGGAAATAATACTAAAATATATTTTGATGTGGATGATACCTCTTTGGTAGCTATAAACGGTGTGTCTTCTGAACGTATTTATTCTGCTGGTAATAAACTTGGCGAAGTTATTGTTAATGACTATAATATAGGTGAATATATTATTCGAAACAATGACAACGGTGAGGTTGTTTTGGTTACTTCGAATATTGATTATGTTTCAAATGGTAGCAGTGCTGATTTGATATCATTCCCTGAAGAGTACAATGGAAGTATAGTTACTGAAATTGGTAGAAATGCTTTTCGATATCAGACTTTTGATAATGTGAAAATTTCGTTCGGTAGTGGATTGAAAAAAATAGGCGAGTATGCTTTTTATGAGAAGAGCGGTATCGAATATTTGGATTTTAGTCAAGCTGTAAATCTGAAGAATATCGGTGAATATGCATTTTGTAGAAATGTCGGAATTGAGGGCGATTTAATTTTGCCCCAAAGTATGCATGAGATTGGTGCATATGCATTTTATAGCTGTTCCGAGATAAGTAATATAAATACAGGTGGAACTTCTTTTGTCAGAGAAAGTGCATTTGAGTTGTGTGGTAAAATTGTAAAGGCTGAATTGCCTGAAGTTTTGATATTAGGTGGAGCTACTAATGACAATTCTGCCGTTTTCTTAAATTGTAGCTCATTGGTAGCTGTATATATGCCGAAATTATATTTGATTAATGGCTTTTACACTTTTCGATATTGTACAGCGTTACGCGAACTTCATATGGCAAGTAGCAATGCGGAAATGAATTTTAATGGATATTCTTTTACTGATTGTGATAGTTCTAAAATTAAGATTTTTGTGCCGGAAGAATTAGTTGATTTCTACCGTGCAAAGGGACTTGCTGGTCTTCAAGATCGTAGTGTGTTTGAAGAGGGTGAGAAGCTAGGTGAAAATATTATTTTCGGATATAATATTGGTGAATATATTGTCAAAGAAAATCATGATGGAACGGCAACTCTTATAACTTCTCGTATTGATTTTTCTAGTGAGGTAGTACTTCCTAGTGTGTGGAATGATAACGGGGTAGAAAGAAAAATTACTGTTATCGGTGAGAGTGCATTCAAAAATGGTATATTTAATAATGCAACTCTTTCTATTGGTGAATATGTGGAATTGATTGAAACAAATGCCTTTGATTCTGCTAATGGGCTTAAGGCGGTTAATTCTTGGGGCAATGCATTAACAACAATTGCAAATAATGCATTTTTTAATTGTGCAGATTTGACTGCAGATATTGTGTTGCCTGATTCATTGGATTACATAGGTGATTCTGCCTTTGCTTCAAGCGGTATAAAGAGTGTTGTTACTGGTGGTGCTACTGCAGTTGGTTGGGACGTTTTTAAGAATTGTCAAAAACTTATATGGGCTGAGCTATCAAATGTGGTGATGATTGGAAAAGCTGGCCGTGATAATTGTTTATTTGAAGGTTCTGAAAATTTAGTATCTGTTAGAGCTCCGTTGTTATCCGTAGTTAAAGGTCAGTTTATTTTTATTGGCTGTGGCTCTTTGCGAGAATTGTATTTAGGCGCTTCCGACTTTGAGTCTTTAGGTGGTTATGCTTTTTACTTGTGCCAAACAGATAAGATAAAGATTTTTGTGCCTGCGGAGTTGTTGGATTTTTATAAAAGTAAGAATCCAGATGGACTAGGTGCTACTCATATTTATCCTATTGGTGAAAAAGTTGGTACAAATGAACTTAATGGTTATAACCTTGGAAGATATATAGTTAAAGTTAATGAAGATGGTCAGACTGCTACACTTATAACATCGAATGTATCTTTTGAGGGCGATGTGACATTGCCTAATACATTTACGAGTGACGGAAAAGAATTTCCTATTACTGCGATATTTAAAAATGCATTTATGAATGAGTCTTTTACAAATGTGAATCTTACTGTGGGTGCACACGTTAAAGAAATCAGTGAGAATGCGTTCTATGGCAGAAAAGGTATTTTGAATGTAAATCTTAAAAATACAGAAACTGTTTGTGATTCTGCTTTCTATAATTGCTCGGACATGACAAATCTTGTGGCAAATTATTTGAAAACGATAAAGGGAAACAATGCATTTAACGGATGTTTATCGCTTACAATATTGACTTTGCCCTCACTTGAAAATGTTACTGGATCGCAGAACTTTGCAAATAATACATCTATCAAGAAGGTTTATTTACAGAATATTGTATCGTTAGGTAATCAGACTTTCTACGGTTGTTCAAATCTTGAAGAATTTGTAGTAAATAAAAAGCTTTCTTCTGCAAACGATATACCTACGGCGACAGATGCATTTTCAGGCGACGTTCGCACGGATCTTCCGATAAGAGTTCCTGCTGCTTCTATGAGTTACTATGGTGGTAGCTGGCAGGGCAGACCGGTGCTTGCTTACGGAGATACTATCGTCGTGGGGGATGAGTCTTTTGTTGTTCTTCCTATGAATGGTGGATATATTATCCAATCATATATCGGTGGATCAGAATCCGTTGTGATTCCGGAGACTCTTGGGACGTTAAATGTTGTAGGTCTTGAAGAAAATGCTTTTGGAATAGTGACACAAACTATTACATCTGTTACTTTACCAAAGTATCTGTATTTCCTTGGTTTTGATGCTTTGTCGGAACTTTTGGGACTTAATGAGATTGCAGTAGATTCCGAGAATAGATTCTTCTCTTCTGTTGACGGTGTTCTTTATAGCAAAGACAAAAAAATGCTTGTAAGATATCCGCACGGAAAGACTGATGCATCGTTTACCGTTCCTGATATGGTCGTTGCAATTTCGGGTAATGCATTTAAAAATGCAAGAAATCTTAACTCAATAATCCTTGGTAGCGGGTTAGGTGCTATAGACAGTGTTGCATTTATCGGATGTAATTATCTCGGACAGATCACATTCACCGGAGCTGTTCCACCCGTACTTATGGGAGCCTCGATATTTGATACGAACCTTACCGGATTTACAATGACTGTTCCGACTGGTAGTGTTGATGCATATATACGTGCAATGAATTTTGCAGAGTATGCACCGTATATGAACGGTGGAATTGAGATCCCGACAAGCGGTGATATGAATATGATTCATTGGGGCCCTGCGGTTGCACAGCAGACAAACGTTTACCCAACTTCTTCCAGAAAAAAAGATGAAGAAGATTATGTCGTGAACAGAACTACGACATCAGGCAATTGATAAAATTTAATATTTTTTAAAATTAAAATTCGGAGGCATAAGCTGATTTGCTTGTAATAAGTAAAAGGCGAGTGCCTCTGTTTGATTTTCTCTGAATTTTCCTTTTGTGTTTTCATCTGCGAGTGATGCGGATAAATCGCGAATCCTTTTCTGGATGTATTGGAATTCTGTCATAGTAATCCTCCGGTTTTGTAGTTATAAATGTAGTTTATCCCGACAATAAAAAAATATGAAAAATGTGGTTGACAACGCCTGACGATGCGTATAAAATAATCTAGTCTGCGTACAAGGGATTACTATGCCTTGTAGACGGATAGAATATTATTGGAGGTGAATTGAATGCCAACATTTAACCAGTTAGTTCGTAAGGGAAGAGAGACTCAGACAAAGAAGTCTACATCTCCTGCATTGCAGAGAGGTATAAACTCACTCAAGAAAAAGTCTACTGACATCAGTTGTCCTCAGAAGAGAGGCGTTTGCACAAACGTAAGAACAACTACCCCTAAGAAGCCTAACTCAGCTTTGAGAAAAATCGCCAGAGTACGTTTGACAAACGGTATGGAAGTTACTGCTTACATTCCGGGTATCGGACATAACTTGCAGGAGCACAGCGTTGTTCTTATCAGAGGCGGTAGAGTTAAGGATCTGCCTGGTGTAAGATACCACATTATCAGAGGTACACTCGACGCAGCAGGTGTTAACAACAGACTTCAGAGCAGATCTAAATACGGTGCAAAAGCGCCTAAGGCTGCTGCTAAGAAATAATATCTGAATATTATTCTCAGCGAAATTTTAAGAATTTTTCATACCGGTTATACCGGAAGGTGCCGAGTATTTAATATATATGTGCGATAAGCCTTGTTAAATACGCGAGCACTGACTGCGGATATAAAGTATGCCGCAGAGTACCATTGATTATTATATCAAGAAGGAGGGAAGCAAAGTGCCTAGAAAAGGTTTTATTGCAAAAAGAGAAATTTTACCTGATCCGATCTACGGTGATAAGGTAGTTACAAAACTCATTAACAATATCATGCTCGACGGCAAAAAGGGTACAGCCCAGAAGATTTGTTATGATGCTTTCGATATTATTAAAGAGAAGACAGGCAGAGACGGTTTGGAAGTCTTCCGTGAAGCTCTCAACAATGTTATGCCTCAGTTAGAAGTTAAAGCGAGAAGAGTCGGTGGTTCGACATACCAGGTTCCGATGGAGGTTCGCCCCGAAAGAAGACAGGCTCTCGGTCTCAGATGGATCGTTACTTTCGCAAGAAAGAGACATGAAAAGACAATGGCTGAGAAACTCGCTGCAGAGCTCATGGATGCTATCAATAACACAGGTTCTGCATTCAAGAGAAAAGAAGACATGCACAAAATGGCAGAGGCAAACAGAGCTTTTGCACATTATCGTTGGTAATATCAAGGAGATTTTAGACTATGGGAAGAGAATATTCACTTAAGAATACCAGAAACATAGGCATAATGGCTCATATCGATGCCGGTAAGACAACAACTACCGAGCGTATACTCTACTATACAGGTAAGAACCATAAAATCGGTGAGACACACGACGGTGCTGCTACAATGGACTCCATGCAACAGGAGCAGGAGAGAGGTATTACTATCGCCTCTGCTGCTACGACTGTACACTGGGTTACAGACCGCGGAACAGCTAATGAAAAGGACACAAGAATAAACATTATCGATACTCCCGGACACGTTGACTTCACAGTAGAGGTTGAGCGTTCACTCCGTGTACTCGACGGTTCTGTTACACTTTTCTGTGCTAAGGGCGGCGTTGAGCCTCAGTCAGAGACAGTTTGGAGACAGGCTGACAAATACGGCGTTCCGAGAATAGGTCACGTAAACAAGATGGATATTTTGGGTGCTGACTTCTATCGTGTTGTTGACATGATTAAAACACGTCTCGGTGCAAATGCAGTGCCGATTACATTGCCTATCGGTAAAGAAGATACATTTACAGGTATTATTGACCTTGTAAAAATGGAAGCTCATATCTATGAGGGAGAACTCGGTGAGAAAGTTACCGTTACAGAGATTCCCGCTGATATGATCGAGCTTGCAGAACAGTACAGAGGAGAGATGCTCGAAGCTATCGCTTCTGAAGACGAAGAGCTTATGATGAAGTACCTTGAAGGTGAGGAACTCACTATTGATGAAATCAAGGGTGCTATCCGTAAAGCTACTATCGGTCTCAATATCATCCCTGTTACTTGTGGTTCATCATACAGAAACAAAGGTGTACAGCAGTTGCTTGACGCTATCGTTGACTACTTGCCTTCACCGCTCGACGTTCCTGCTATAAAGGGTGAACTCCCGGATGGTTCTGAGACAGTTCGTCACTCAAGCGACGAAGAGCCTTTCTCAGCTCTCGCATTCAAAATTTTGACTGACCCGTTCGTAGGTAAGCTCTGCTTCTTCAGAGTATACTCGGGTTATGTTGACGCAGGTTCTTATGTTCTTAACTCAACAAAGGACAAGAAAGAGCGTATGGGTCGTATCGTATTGATGCACTCAAATCAAAGACAGGAAATTGAACGTGCTTATGCCGGTGATATCGCCGCTGCTATCGGTCTTAAAGATACAACAACAGGTGACACACTCTGTGCAGAGAACAGCCCTGTAATCCTCGAGCGTATGGAATTCCCGGATCCGGTTATTTCAGTTGCTGTTGAGCCTAAGACAAAAGCAGGACAGGAGAAGATGGGTATCGCCCTTCAGAAACTTGCTGAAGAGGATCCTACATTCAGAGTAAAAACTGATCCTGAAATCGGACAGACAATCATTTCCGGTATGGGTGAGCTTCACCTCGAAATCATTGTTGACCGTTTGCTCCGTGAGTTTAAGGTAGAAGCTAACGTAGGTAACCCGCAGGTTGCTTACAAAGAGGGTATCAAGAAAGCTGCTATCAAGCAGGAAGGTAAGTTCGTAAGACAGTCCGGTGGACGTGGTCAGTACGGACACTGTGTAATTGACGTTGAACCTTTGGAAAGAGGTAAAGGATACGAGTTCGTTAATAAAATCGTCGGTGGTGTTATTCCTAAGGAATACATCGGACCTGTTGACCAGGGTATCCAGGAAGCTCTCCAGAGCGGTATACTTGCAGGCTATCCTGTAGTAGACGTAAAGGTTACTTTGGTATTCGGTTCATACCACGAAGTCGACTCATCTGAAATGGCGTTCAAGATTGCCGGTTCTATGGCTATCAAAGAAGCTATAAAGAATGCAGGACCTGTACTTCTCGAGCCTATCATGAAGGTTGTTGTAGTAGTTCCTGAGCCGAACCTCGGTGACGTAATCGGTTCGATCAATGCTAAACGTGGTCGTATCGAGAGCATTGATGACGGTGCTGCCGGAATCAAGCAGATCACATCTTTCGTACCGCTTGCAGAAATGTTCGGTTACACAACACAGCTTCGTTCTATGACTCAGGGTCGTGGTTCATTCTCTATGGAGCCGAGCCACTACGAAGACGTTCCGAAGAGCGTTCAGGATAAGGTTATCGCTGAGAAAAAGTAATAAATTAAATCGCGGCGGCGTGACGCCGCCGCAAAATAACTGATTAGCAGGCTTAGTTTTCGCTTAAAATAAAAATTAAGCTTGATATATAGGTAAAAAATGTGTATTATGTACACATTGAAATTTACCAAAAAATTCTTTTATTTTATCAAAAGGAGGACATTTTAAATGGCTAAATCAAAGTTCGAAAGAACAAAACCCCACGTAAATATCGGTACTATCGGTCACGTTGACCATGGTAAAACAACTCTTACAGCTGCTATCACAAAGACTCTCGGTCTTGGTAACGCTAACGTTGCAGCTATGGCTTACGACCAGATCGATAACGCTCCGGAGGAGAAGGCAAGAGGTATCACGATTAATACTTCACACGTTGAGTATGAGACAGCTACAAGACACTACGCTCACGTTGACTGCCCCGGACATGCCGACTACGTTAAGAACATGATCACAGGTGCTGCTCAGATGGACGGCGCAATTCTTCTCGTTTCAGGTCCCGATGGCCCGCAGGCTCAGACAAGAGAGCACATCCTTCTCGCTCGTCAGGTTGGCGTTCCTTACATCGTAGTATTCATGAACAAGTGCGACCAGCTTGCTGAAGAAGATATGGAGCTCCTCGATCTTTCAGAGATGGAGATCAGAGACCTTCTCAATCAGTACGAGTTCCCGGGTGACGATATTCCGATCATCAGAGGTTCAGCTCTCAAAGCTCTCGAGTGCGAAAGCTCAGATCCCAGTGATCCGGCATACGCTCCTATCCTCGAGCTCATGGCTGCAGTAGACGAGTACATTCCTACTCCTGAGAGACCGACAGACAAGCCGTTCCTTATGCCTGTTGAGGACGTATTCACAATCACAGGTCGTGGTACAGTTGCTACAGGTCGTCTTGAGAGAGGTATCATCAAAGTTGGTGACGCTGCTGAAATCGTTGGTATCAAAGAAGAAGTTAAGAGCACAGTTATCACTGGTGTAGAAATGTTCAGAAAGCTTCTCGATCAGGCTGAAGCAGGCGACAACATCGGTGCTCTTCTCAGAGGTATCCAGAGAACAGAAATCGAGCGTGGCCAGGTTCTCGTAAAACCCGGTACAATCAATCCTCACACACATTTCTTTGGTCAGGTATACGTACTTACTAAAGAAGAGGGTGGACGTCACAAACCTTTCTTCTCAAACTACAGACCTCAGTTCTATTTCCGTACAACAGACGTTACAGGTGTTATCACTCTTCCCGAGGGAACAGAAATGGTTATGCCTGGTGACCACGTAACTATGGAAGTTAAACTCATTACTCACATCGCTATGGAGGAAGGTCTCCGTTTCGCTATCCGTGAGGGTGGTAGAACTGTTGGTGCAGGTACTGTTTCTAAGATCGTAGAATAATTTATTATTTGAGATTTTGACAGTGTTCATGTTTATATGAACGGCAAAACAAATTCTAGAATTAAAGTTCCTCTTGCTTTATGGCAAGAGGAACTTTTTTTATGCGTCGATGGTCTTGTGGGTTGAATTATGCTTTTCGGAAATGTATAATTATAAATGAATAATTATGCGAAAGCGAGGTTGAGTGCTATTGATTAGTAAAGGCGGAAGACAACAACTTGAAAAACTTGCTGATATCATAGGTGATGTTTTCGGAGTTGCAGCCTCTACCGGTGTTGTTTTATTCAGCAGCGTTGATGATTTGCCCGAAGGCTCTTTTATAGAACTTCCGGATCAGGAGGATGCATCTAATCTTGCAGAAAGCGGTTTTATTCAGACAAATCGTTATTCGTATATGAAATATTTTATAAATGATGAGGAATACTTGTGGTTTTTTGTAGGACGCAGCAAGATTGACTCTAAAAAAATTTTGGAGCTTGCTGTGTGTGCTTACGATAATAAAGAGGATTCTGACCGAAGAAAGACACTTGATTTCTTCAGGAGTCTTATGGTGAATGGCGTTGATTCCGTCAGTGCCGTTGATATGAGCCATTACGGCAGTATGAGAGCATCAGTTTCAGGATATGCAGTTATTGTGATCGTGAATGAAAAGAAGAAAAATATTGTATCGGTAGATTCGGAAGCGCAGATTGCTATTCTAGAGAGTATTTTTCCGATGGGACAGGGATTCTATGTGGTGCCGGTAGAGATGGGAAAGACTGCTGTAGTATGTCCTCTTCACAGCGGATTTACTTTTGATGATGCAGTGAATCAGGCTTCCTTGATAAAGGATACGGTTCTTTCGGAAGTTATGATGAATGTAAGTGTTGCTGTCGGTATGGCGGCAGACGGTATCAGAGCGTTGCCTGCGGCATACAAGACTGCTGAGAGAGCAGAGGCTGTCGGCAGTACTTTCGAGTTGAACGAAAAGTGCTTTGTATATGATAAGCTCGGTGTACATAGGCTTGTGTACGGTCTCGGCGCAGAGAGTTGTCTTGCTTATATGAAAGAAGTTTTCGGAACTGAATTTTTGAGTGAGCGCTTCAGTAAGGCAAAGTCGAACACTAAGGATGAGCTTTTGGTGACTATAAAACTTTTCCTTGAAAATAACCAGAATATAAGTGAAACATCGAGAGCTTTATATGTCCACAGAAATACACTTATTTACAGAATAGATAAGTTTAACAAAATTACAGAACGTGATTGTACGAAATTCGAAGACGGAATGTTGATAGGAGTAGCTCTGCTCATAATGCAATATTTCGTAAAGATGTTCCCTGAGCGTCTTGAAACTGATTTTAATTGATAGAACAGAGGGTTTTAAGTATGTCAAACAGTGAATTTAAGGGACCTAAAATAGTCTTTGAAAATGTAACGAAAGAATATCCTAACGGCGTAAAGGCGTTGGATAATGTTAATTTTACAATAGAACCGGGAGAATTTGTGTTCTTAATGGGACACAGCGGTTCGGGAAAGTCGTCGCTTATAAAACTTATGATGCTCGAAGAACGTCAGACTTCAGGTAAGATTACTATCGGAAAAGATGACCTTTCAGATATAAAGGGCGGAAAGATTCCTTATTACAGACGAAAAATCGGTGTCGTATTCCAGGACTTCAGAATAATAAAAAGCAAGTCTGTATTTGAGAATGTTTCATTTGCTATGGAACTGACCGGCGAAAAACGCAAGGAAATTGCCAGAAAAGTAAAACTCGTTCTCGGCATTGTTGGCTTGCAAAGAAAAATAAATGAGATGCCGGATTGTCTTTCAGGCGGTGAACAGCAACGTATTGCTATTGCCAGAGCTATTGTGAATGTTCCAGGACTTATAATTGCAGATGAGCCTACCGGCAACCTTGATCCGAAGAACTCAGTGGAGATAATGAATTTGTTGCAACAGATAAACCAAAGAGGTGCAACTGTTGTTATTGCAACTCACGAAAAAGAACTTGCAGAGCGTATGGGCAAGCGAATTATAATGCTTGACCACGGAAAGGCAGATACCGGCGATGATGCAAGAGTCGATAACGGAGGTGAGTCTGATGAATGAGTTCTTTTCGAGAGTCCGTGTTTTCGGATATATGCTTAAGCAGGGTGCAAAAAATATTCTTCAAAATATGTTTATGATATTTGCTTCGGTAAGTGTGATATTTGCTTCTCTTATGATTATCGGTGCTCTCGTATCCGTTTCGACAAATATGCAGACTATAATTGATCACTACAATGACAGACCGGAGATAAGAATAAATTTTGAATCTCGGATTACTGAGGAAGAATGTCTTAAAGTAAAAGATATGCTTCTTGCAGATTCGCGTGTCGAGGAGGTTGTATATATCTCTGCTGACGAGAATATGAAAGGTTTGATAAAAACTTTTGAGAACGAAGGAAACGGTGACTTGTTTGCCGGATATACCGATAATGCTCAGCTTAGATTCGTAAGCCTGGATGTAAGTCTTGTACCAGCTGTGTCGGGTGATGAGTTTGAAAGCTTTGTGCGAAGTGATGTAGAAGGTGTTTCCGATGTCAGAAACATTGCAGGAGTAGTAAACAAACTCGAAACAATAAAAGTTGTCGTCAGAACTTGCTCGGTAATTGCAGTATTGGTATTTGGTTGCCTCTCTGTGTTGCTTGTATTTAATACCGTAAAATTGACTGTTTTTGCGAGAAAACGTGAGATAGAGATTATGAAATATATAGGTGCAACCGATGTGTTTATAGTCGGACCGTTCATAATAGAAGGTTTCTTTGTAGGACTTGTAGGTTCGGTATTTTCATACGGTGTATTGAAACTTTCGTATTCGCTCGTATACGAATATTTCACAAAAAATACATTGTTCGGAGATTCGGTAGAATTGGTGAAGTTTGATGCATTAGCAGGAAGCTTCTTATTGTGGTTTGTTGTTGCGGGAGTTGCCCTCGGTATCAGTGCCGGTGCTCTTGCCGTAAAAAGACATGTTAGAGTCTGATGATACACGGAGGTTATTATGGCAGACGATGAAAAAATAATAGAAAATCAGCAAAGTGACGAGCAACCGTTGCTTGACTATGCGGCTACGGTAAACGGAAAGGCACCGGAGAAAAAGAAAAAATCGTTGTTCGGAGGAAAAAATATATTTAAAAATGTAAGAAAAAAGGCAGAAGTTAAAGTGAATGCTTTTGTTCTGTTTTTGCTTGCGGCAGTACTTATAGTGGTTACCGTATTTGCGACATTTATTCTCGCGGATAAGTTTTACTATAACGGATATGCCCTTGAAAAGGGAAACAAAGTTACCTTTCGTGACAAGGATGCCGATTCGGTGAAAATTGCGAAGTTTCAGGATATTTTAGATTTCATAAATGAGAACTATTATACCGACTATGATATAAACGAGTTGATAGAGGGTGCGATAAACGGTGTAGTAGAAGAACTCGAAGATCCGTACAGCAAGTATTACAGTCCAGATACAATGGACGAGTACATTTCGTTTGTAGAGGGTACATATTCCGGTATAGGTATAACCGTAACAAAGACTGACACAGGTTATCTTGTAGAGGAAGTGACCGCGGATTCTCCCGCTGCCAAAGCCGGTGTAAAGGTCGGCGAAACCATGACTGCCATAAACGGAGAGTCTGTTATCAATATGGAAGCTGAGAAGTTCAATTCATATCTCAAAACAGACGGTAACGCTTTGACTGTATCATTTATAACGGCTGACGGCAAAACCGTTGACAGAAAAATAACTGTTGCGATTATAAAAGAACAGACAGTAAATGTTAAAAAACTTGAGGGTGACTTGGTTTGCGTAAGCATCACACAGTTTGTTCCCGGAACTGCGGATTCGTTTAAGTTCGCCATAGAGAAGATTGTTGCTGACAAGACGTATAAGGGAGTAGTAATCGATCTGCGCAATAACCCCGGCGGATATGTAGACGAGGCTTCTAAAGTTGCCGATATGATTTTGCCGGAAGGAACGGTTGCTACTGCTCAAAACAGAAAAGGTGAGACTGTAAAGAAAATAACATCTGACACGGAATGTATTTCAATTCCGATTGCAGTAATTATAAATGAAAATACCGCTAGTGCCGCAGAACTTCTTGCCGGTGCGATAAGAGATTTTAAATACGGTGCATTGGTGGGTGTAAAGTCTTACGGTAAGGCGCTTGCACAGATAAATAAAAAGTATGAGAATGACGGCAGCGGAATTGTACTTTCTACTTCCAGATACTTCACCCCATCGGGTGAATGTATAGATGGTGTAGGAATTACTCCTTCGACTGTGGTTGAGCTTGCTGACGAGTATAAAGATGTTTCGGTTGATAAAATTCCTACCGGATATGATGTTCAGCTCTATGCTGCGATGTCCGCTCTGGGAGTAGAATCGACTGAGAAAATCACACCTCCCGCAGAGACTGATTTGGATGCTGAAATGAAAGCTGAATGATATGTACGGAAATATAGCAAATTTTTACAACAGATATACTTCCGATATTGATTATAAAAAAATCGCTGACTATCTGGAAAAATTATTCCGAAAGTACGGTCTTCCTGAAAGAAGTGACGGCGGCGACGTACCGATGATTCTCGATGTCGCTTGCGGTACCGGGGAACTTACCTGTATTCTTGCAAATCGCGGTTATGAGATGATAGGTCTTGATCTGAGTGAGGAGATGCTTGAGGAGGCTCGTGATAAAGCATTCTCGGAGAATTTGGATATTCTTTGGCTTTGTCAGGATATGTGCAAAATGGATATGTACGGCACCGTAAGTGCGATGATATGCATTACAGACGGTATAAATCATATAGTATCGGAAAAATCTCTCCGGAACTTTTTCTTACGAATAAGAAATTTTATTGACGACGGAGGTTTGTTTATTTTTGACGCGCTTTCCGAAAATTACTTTGGAAAGGTTGTCGGGAATAATACTTTTTTTGATGACGGCGAGGATGGAACTTGTATCTGGACCAGTAAGTATAACCCTGGAAAAAAGCTTTGTAAGTATAACATAACATTTTTTGAATGTTGTGATGAAGAGGAGCAACTTTACGAAAGATACGATGATGTTGTTCGTGAAAAAGTCTGGTCGGACGAGGAGTTTGAGAATGCCGCCAATTCGGCCGGTTTCAGTGCTCTTGCGGTATATGACGGTATGTCACTGAAAAAAGCAACTGATGATACCTGTAGAAAGTTTTTTGTATTGAGAAAAAATAATTGATATAAAATGTTAAAAATTATCGAATTTTGTTTGCTTTTAAAATTCCGCTGTGATAAAATCCAACTTGTGAATGTCACCGGTTGTTTTGTACAGCGGGATATGTATATGCGGCCGGACTTATTTGTGTAAGTCTGGCTTTTTATGTTTCCTTTGTGCGAGAAATCAGTGGGTTTACGGAGAAAAAATTTTTGGAGGCAAAAAATGAAAAAAATTATTGCTTTACTTCTCGTTGCCGTTATGGTACTCGGTTTGGTAGCTTGCGGCGGAGACAAAAAAGACAAAGATACATTCAAAGTCGGATTTATCTTCCTTCATGACGAGAACTCAACTTATGACAACAACTTTATGATGGCTGCTAAAGCAGTTCAGAAAGAACTCAATCTTACAGACGATCAGGTTATCTTTAAAGTAAACGTTCCTGAAGGCAACGAGTGTTTCGATGCTGCTGAAGATCTTGTAGATATGGGTTGTGACGTAATTTTCGCTGACAGCTTCGGTCATGAGTCATATATGATTCAGGCTGCTAAAGAGTATACAGACGTTCAGTTCTGCCACGCTACAGGTACACAGGCTAAGGTTGAAAAACTTTCTAACTATCACAATGCTTTCGCTTCTATCTACGAAGGTCGTTTCCTCGCAGGTATTGCTGCAGGTCTCAAACTTAACGAGATGATTGCTAGCGGTAAGATTACTGCTGACAAGGCAAAGATCGGATATGTAGGTGCATTCCCGTATGCTGAAGTTAAATCAGGTTATACATCATTCTTCCTCGGCGCAAGATCTGTATGTCCTACAGCTACCATGGATGTAAAGTTTACAGATTCATGGTTTGATATTGGTAAAGAAAAATCAGCCGCAGAGTCTCTTATGAGTGACGGTTGTGTACTTATCAGCCAGCACGCTGACTCAGAGGGTGCTCCTAAGGCTTGTGAAGCTGCAGGTGTTCCTAACATCGCTTACAACATCAGCACTATTTCTATGGCTCCTAATACAGCTATCATTTCTTCAAAAATCAACTGGGCTCCTTACTTCAAGCTTATGATTGAGTCTGTACAGAAGGGTGAGGCTATTCCTACAGATTACTGCGGAACAATCGAGACAGGTTCTGTTGAACTTACTGAACTCAACGAAAAAGCTGCAGCTGCAGGCACAAAAGAAGCTATTGACGCTGCTATGGCAAAATTCAAAGCAGGCGAGCTCAAAGTATTTGATACTTCTAAATTTACTGTAAAGGGTGCTGCACTCGCAGAGTATGCTGCTGACATCAACGGCGACTACAAACCTGATGAAGGCGTAAACGTAATCAAAGACGGTTACTTCAATGAGTCAGACGCTAATGCTCACAGATCTGCTCCTTACTTTGATCTTGACATCGACGGTATTACAATAAAATAATATTCGCTATTAATAATGATTATAAAGATGTTGAGCGAAGATTGTCTTCGCTTGACATCTTTAAATTTTTAATTTTAAAAAGAATGTCGCAATAAATACTTAAAATTTGCGGGATTGTTTTTAAATTTAAAAACGGAGGTACTTCCAAATTGCAAGAAAATGCTATAGAACTCAAGCACATAACAAAGCGTTTCGGAAATGTTGTTGCAAATAACAATGTCAGCCTTTGTGTGCGAAAAGGCGAAATTCTTTCATTGCTCGGAGAAAACGGCAGCGGAAAGACCACACTTATGAATATGATTTCGGGCATTTATTATCCCGACGAAGGGCACATATTCATTGACGGAAAAGAAGTTGTGATATCTTCTCCTAAAGATTCTTTCAAATACGGAATCGGTATGGTTCACCAACATTTCAAGTTAGTTGACCTTTTTACCGCTACAGAAAATATTGTACTCGGTCTTAAGGAAAAGGGACGCTTTGATATAAAGATTGCAAAGGGCGATGTAAAAGCCATCAGCGAAAAGTATGGTTTTGCTCTTGATCCTGACAAGAAGATTTATGAAATGTCTGTTTCGGAAAAGCAAACCGTTGAAATTATAAAGGTATTGTATCGCGGTGCGGAAATTCTCATATTGGACGAGCCTACGGCAGTTCTGACTCCGCAGGAAACACAAAAACTCTTCAAAGTTCTCCGGAGAATGAAAGAGGACGGAAAAGCGATAATTATTATCACGCACAAACTTCACGAGGTTATGTCAATCTCTGACAGAGTTGCAGTTCTCAGAAAAGGTGAATGTATCGGCGTTGTAAATACCGCTGAAACAAACGCATCGACACTTACCGAGATGATGGTGGGCAAGAAAATTGAGCTTAATATTGAGCGCAGTGACGTTGTAAATCCTGCGGACCGTCTTGTAGTTGAAAATATAAATTATTTTGACAAAGAAGGCGTGAAAATACTTGATAACATTTCTTTTACTGCTCGCTCAGGTGAGATACTCGGTATTGCCGGAATTGCGGGTAGCGGACAGAGAGAACTTTTGGAGTCGGTTGCAGGTCTTATAACCGTGGCATCAGGCAAAATTACATATCATGATCCTGTGACAGGAGCAGAGGAAGACCTGTGTTCTAAAAATCCCGTACAGATACGAGATCTCGGCGTAAGACTTTCTTTTGTACCTGAGGATAGATTGGGTATGGGTCTTGTTGCCAATATGGATATTGTCGATAATATGATGCTCAGAAGCTACAACGACGGAAAAACTGTTTTTGTAGAGCGAAAAGAACCTAAAAATCTTGCAGAGAGAATTATCGAACAACTTGAGGTTGTTACCCCTAACGCACAGACTCCCGTAAGACAGCTTTCGGGAGGAAATGTTCAGAAAGTTCTTGTAGGCCGTGAGATTGCTTCGTCGCCTACCGTTCTTATGGCTGCGTACCCCGTAAGAGGACTTGATATAAACTCTTCTTATCTTATATACAATCTTTTGACAAAACAAAAGGACAGCGGCGTTGCTGTTGTATTTGTAGGAGAAGACCTTGATGTTCTTTTGGAATTGTGCGACAGAATAATGGTAATTGCCGGCGGTCGAATCAGCGGAATTGTTGATGCACGTACTGCTACAAAAGAAGAAGTCGGATTCCTTATGACAAAGACGGACGGAGGGTTGGCAAATGAGTGATTTAAAAACAAAAAAACATGAGCCGGTGATTCACATCACAAAACGTGCGGATTTGGTTTGGTATAAGGCCTGGATAATACGTGCCGTTGCTGTTCTTGCAGCTTTGATTGTAAGTGCCGTTGTAATAATGCTTTTGACCAAAGAGAACCCTATACAGATATATGCTTCGATGATCGAAGGTAACTTCGGTACTGAAAGAAGAATATGGGTTATGCTCAAAGAACTTGCCATTCTGCTGTGTGTATCTTTGGCGGTAACGCCTGCGTTTAAAATGCGATTTTGGAATATCGGAGCAGAAGGACAGGTTTTGGTTGGAGCTCTCGGATCTGCTGCCTGTATGTTTTATTTAGGCGATTCGTTGCCGTTACCGGCTATGCTTATACTTATGTTTATTGTATCCGTAATTTGCGGAATAATATGGGGAATAATTCCTGCATTCTTTAAGGCAATATGGAATACAAACGAAACTCTTTTTACTCTTATGATGAACTATGTTGCTATGCAACTTATATCGTTCTTTATAATGGTTTGGGTTCCCAATGGTTCCAGCGTAATGGGAGTAATAAACCCTCAGACAAAAAGCGGTTGGCTTCCAGAAGTTTTCGGACAAAAGTATCTTTTAAGTATTTTGTTTGTTGCGGTTACGACAATAATCCTTTTCATATATCTTAAGGAAAGTAAACAGGGATATGAGATAACGGTTGTCGGAGAGAGTGAAAATACTGCCAGATATGTAGGTATAAACGTTAAAAAAGTTATTATCAGAACAATGGCAATATCAGGCGGAATATGCGGAATGGCTGGATTTTTGCTTGTTTCCGGAATCAATCATACCGTTTCGGCTAACCTTGCAGGCGGTGTAGGATTTACTGCGATCATGGTGTCATGGCTTGCTAAGTTCAACCCGATAGTTATGGTACTTACTTCGTTTATAATAGTATTCTTACAAATCGGTGCCGGTGAAATAGCCACATCGTTCCGCTTGAATCAAAGTATTGCCGATATAGTAACCGGTATAATTTTGTTCTTCATAATCGGTTGTGAATTCTTTGTAAGATATAAAATAAACTTCCGTACGAAAGAAAAGGAGGAAAAAAATGCTTGAGAAAATAATTGCTTTTATTTGCGCAGCGATAGTGCAGGGTATTCCTCTTTTGTACGGCGCAACAGGTGAAATTATTACCGAGAAAAGCGGTAATCTGAACTTGGGAATTCCCGGAATAATGTATGTCGGCGGTATATCAGGTATTATAGGAGGATACTTCTATGAGAAAAGTACGGCTGAACCTAATGTTGTGCTTTGCATATTGATTCCTCTTCTTGCTTGTATAATAGGATCAGTATTGATGTCGTTGATATACAGCTTTCTGACAATAACTTTGCATGCAAACCAAAATGTAACAGGTCTTGCTCTTACTACTTTCGGAATGGGTATCGGTAACTTCTTCGGCGGCTCGCTTTTGAGCTTCTTTGGTGAGAGCGGTTCAATATCACTTCTTACAACCGGTACTTATTATGCAACTCCGTTGGGCTTCTCAATAGGAAAGATTGAAATATCTTTCGGATTTATGGCCTATCTGGCTGTAATTATTGCTTTGGCAACATCGTTTGTCCTTAATCGTACGAGAGTAGGTCTCCATCTACGTGCTGTCGGTGAAAATCCGGCTACGGCAGATGCGGCAGGTATAAATGTAACATTGTACAAATATCTTGCGACTTGTATCGGCGGAGCCATTGCCGGAATGGGTGGTCTGTACTTCGTTATGGACTATACTACGGGTGCATGGACAAACAACGGTTTCGGTGACAGAGGCTGGCTTGCTGTAGCGATAGTAATATTTGCTCTGTGGAAACCAAAGTCTGCAATCTGGTGTTCGTTTGTATTCGGCGGACTTTATATAGTTTGCGTGTACATCCCCGGATTGTCGTCTGCGACGAAGGAATTGATAAATATGCTCCCGTACATTGTAACAATACTTGTTCTTATCATTACAAGTGCCAGAAAGAAACGTGAGCATCAGCCTCCTGCAAGTCTCGGACTTCCGTATTTCAGAGAAGAAAGATAACTTAAATAAAGTATTATATGATTGCGGGTGCTGTCTGGGTATGGATGCGCCCGTAAGTTTTTATAGAAACATTTTGTTTGACTTTAAGATAATAATATGATATTATGCTGTCGGTTTAGCAAAGTAAAGTAAAAAAGCAAAGCTTGCTGAATCATAAAGCTACAGAAAATTATTGATTTTGAAAGGAAGTTCATTATGAAACGTACAATTACAACTATTCTTTCCGTTATGCTTATTGTTGCGACATTGTTTACCTTTGTTGCATGCGACGGAGATAAGAAAGATGAAAACAATAACAAATTCGGTAAGGAGCTCCTCGGTGTTACATCACAGCTCGATGCTCTTAACGGACTTAAGAAAGGTGACGCTGACATCGCAGTTATCGACTCTGTTATGGCAGGTTACTACATGAACAGCACAGAAGAGTTCAAAGATTATCAGGTTCTTGATAAAGTTGCTCTTGCTGAAGAAAAGTACGGTATTGCCGCTAAGAAAGGCAACGAAGCTCTTATGTCAAAGATTAATGAAGCTCTTATCGCTCTCGTTGATTCAGACTATAAGACAGTAGCTGCTACATACGGACTTACAACTGAGCTCCTCGTAAAGGCTGACACAACAAACCCTTATGCAAACGCAACTGACAAGTCCTGGGATGATGTTGCTGCTGCAAAGAAACTTATCGTAGGTTACACACTCTTTGCTCCTATCGCTTACAATGACGGCGAAGGCGCTGATGCAAAACTCGTAGGTTTTGATATTGACCTTGCTAAGGCTGTTGTAAAATATCTTAACACAACATATTCTACAGAAGTTGAAATCGAATTTATCGTAATTGACTGGAATCAGAAAGAAGCTCTTCTTGAGAACGGTTCTATTGACCTTGTTTGGAACGGTATGACAATTACTCCCGAGAGAGAAGCAGGTATGTGTGTTTCAGTTCCTTATCTTGCAAACAAGCAGGTTGCTATTGCTTCAAAGACTGACGCTGAAAAGTACAACAAAGCGTATGATGAGTTTGTAACATTGACAGCAGATGCAGTTATCATTGTTGAGAAAGGTTCTGCAGGAGAGTCACAGGTTCTTCCTGACGAAGAGAAATAATAAATGGAATTTTGGCCGTTAATTTATGAATTGTGCGAAGGCTTCAGTTTAACGCTGAAGCTTTTTGCACTTACTTTAGTTTTTTCAATTCCGCTCGGTTTTATTTGTTCCTTTGCAGCTATGTCGCCATTCAAACCGCTTAGCTGGCTTATGAACGGAATTATATGGATAGTCAGAGGTACACCGCTCCTTTTGCAGTGTATCATTGTGACGTTTATACCATCTACACTTCTTGATATGCCTAACAAGGACTTTGCTGCAATGCTTCATATAGACACGATGGCAGACTTGCAGTTCTTGTTTGTACTGATTGCATTTTCCCTTAACTACGCATGTTATTTTGCCGTTATTTTCGAAGGCGGAATAAAGAATGTGTCGGTAGGTCAGCACGAAGCCGGTCAGGTTCTCGGAATGACAAAAGGACAGATCTTCAGACATGTAATATTAATGCAGGTTGTCAGAAAAATTACAGCTCCGATGAGTAACGAAATTATTACTCTCGTAAAAGATACGGCTCTTGCAAGGGCACTCAGCGTTGTTGAAATCATTGCAGTTGCATATCAGAATGTAAACAAATTTGCGGTATTGTCGCCGCTTATCTACGCAAGCGTTTTCTATCTTGCATTCAGCGGAATTCTTACGATTGTATTCCACTTGGTTGAAAAGAAACTCAGTTACTACACTGTATAATAGTTTGGGAGATAAAAATGAATGTACTTGAAGTAAAAAATTTAACAAAAAGCTTCGGCGACCATCAGGTTATCAAAGGCGTATCGTTCACTCTCAAACAGGGCGAGGTACTGGTTCTGATAGGTTCATCCGGAAGCGGCAAAACGACTCTGTTGCGATGCCTCAATTTTCTTGAAACCCCTGACGGCGGCATCGTAAATGTCTTAGGCGAAGATGTATTCAATGCAGCACTTCATCGCAAATTGACCGAAAAAATGCTTCGCGACCGAAGACTTCACTTCGGACTTGTTTTCCAGTCGTTTAATTTATTTCCGCAACACAATGTCCTTAAAAATGTAACTCTGGCACCGCTCCTTCGCCTCAAAGAAAAGAAACTTCCAAAGGCTGAAATGAAGAAGGCGCAAGAGGAAATAATCGAGAACGGCAAGCAGTTGATTTCAATGGTGGGGTTGTCCGATAAACTTGACGCATATCCTTGCACATTATCGGGTGGTCAACAGCAACGTGTAGCAATTGCACGTGCCCTAGCTCTCAACCCGGATATACTGTGTTTTGACGAACCGACATCTGCGCTTGATCCGGAGCTTACCGGAGAGGTATTGCGAGTTATCCGTTCCCTTAAAGACCAAGGAAGAACAATGATTGTCGTTACTCACGAGATGGAATTTGCAAAGAATGTTGCAGATCATGTGATTTATATGGCGGATGGCGTGATAGAAGAAGAGGGTACACCTGCTGATGTGTTTGATAATCCGCAGTCCGAAAGAACGAAAGCTTTTTTGGCAGCAGGAAAGAAGTAAAGAAAATTCTACAGGGGCTATGTAAAATTATGGTTTACGTTCCGTAAAAAAAATTTTACATAGCCCCTGTAGAATTTTTTCGAATGTTTTGTCGGTGCAGAGTTTTCAGCTATTGACACGATTTTTTGAGTAAGTTAATATACTAAAAAGGGCATTGCCTGAAACGGTTATGCTCCTTGGAAGATTATTTTAGGGAATGGCTGCGTTCGTTGGTAAAATTATAGAGCGCAGTCATTTTTGTTGGCTTTTATAAAAAATTATAAAGATAAGTTCTAATATGTTAAGTGTGATCATTAGAGTTTCGTATGTGCTCATGCCAATCACCTCCTCTACGTCGGTGTGGACTTCATGACATTCGTTATGGCACAAAACCATCACTCACTCATTTCGTCACGCTTTCTTTTCGCAAAAAGTCACGCTCTGCAAACCTGTTCAGTTGTAAACGCCTTCACAACGGTTTGCTGTCGCTACCAACTTTTTACGACTGAAAGGAGTAACCCAACCGACAAATATTCTAACCCCAAACAGAACGCTGAAGGAATATTCTTTTTACGGACAAAGGACGTAAAAAGAATATTCCTTCAGCGTTCTGTTTGGGGGTTGACAACCAACCCAAAAAAACATAAAATCAATTAATATGTATTTTTATACATATTATAAAATGGGTAATGATATGTATTTATTGCAGAATCTTAGGAGGATTTATATATGGCTACTAAAGCTTACTTTAAAACAGAAGAGATCGGAAAGGGCAAAGTTGGTTTTGCAAAGACCCGTTCTATCATCGAAGCAGCTTTTTACGGAAATAATGTTGAGAAAGTAACTTCTCTTGCACAGGCTTACGAGCTTGCTAAAAATTCACCCGGAACTATCGTAACTGATATGCCGGTATACAAAGGAGAGACTTTTGGCCTTCCGGCTGATGCTAAAGTACTTTTGTTCAACGACGGTTCTATCACAGGTCGATATGCCGCTGCGAGAAGAATTGCAGGTGAGCCCGGCGTTGATTGCGAGTCTCTTGACAAACTCGTTATGGATGCTGTTTATGACACAAGATGGAAAAAGATGTATCATGCAGAAGTTTTCATCGGCCTTGATCCGGAGTTTATGGTTAAGGCACACCTTCTTATTCCTCAGGGCGAGGAGAACATTATGTACTCTTGGATGCTCAACTTCCAGTATATGAGCGAGCAGTACATTGAGATGTACAAGAATTCAAAGGTTTATGACAACGAGGCTGACATTTACATATTCTCAGATCCTCAGTGGAAGGGTTCTGACAGAACTGATATCTGCGACGGAAAGTGCCTCTCATATTTCAACACTGCTACAAACTGTGCAGCTATTTTGGGTATGAAGTATTTCGGTGAGCATAAGAAGGGTACTCTTACAATCGGTTGGGCTATCGCTAACAGAAACGGTTATGCATCATGCCACGGCGGTCAGAAAGAGTATTTGCTTGCTGACGGCAAGAAATATGTTGCATCTGTATTTGGACTTTCAGGTTCAGGTAAGTCTACTATCACACATGCTAAGCACGGTGGTAAGTACGGCGTAACTGTATTGCACGATGATGCTTTCATTATCAATACTGAGACATGTTCTTCTGTTGCTATGGAGCCTACATATTTTGATAAGACTGCTGACTATCCGACAGGTTGCGAGGATAACAAATATTTGCTTACAGCACAGAACTGCTCCGCTACTTTGGATGCAGACGGAAAAGTTGTTCTTGTAACAGAGGACATCAGAAACGGTAACGGCCGTGCGATTAAGTCAAAGCTTTGGTCACCTAACCGTGTTGATAAAATCGATGCACCGGTTAATGCGATTTTCTGGATTATGAAAGATCCTACAATTCCTCCGGTTGTTAAACTCAAAGGTGCTTCACTTGCATCAGTTATGGGTGCTACACTTGCTACAAAGCGTTCAACTGCCGAAAGACTTGCTCCCGGCGTTGACCCGAATGCACTCGTTGTTGAGCCTTACGCTAACCCGTTCAGAACTTATCCGCTCGTAAATGACTACGAGAAGTTCAAAAAGCTTGTTGGTGACAAGAATGTTGATTGCTATATCATCAACACAGGCGACTTTATGGGTAAGAAAGTTCAGCCTAAGGATACTCTCGGAGTTATCGAAGCTATCGTAGAAGGCAAAGCAGACTTCAAACCTTGGGGACCGTTTGAGGATATCGAAATCTTTGAGTGGGAAGGATTCGTTCCGGATCTTAACGATGCAGAGTATGTAAAACAGCTCAAAGCTCGTATGCACGACAGACTCGAGTTTGTTCAATCCAGAGACGATGTAAAGGGTGGCTTTGATAAGCTTCCTGCTGACGCTGTTGCAGCACTTGCAAAAGTTATTGCAGAGCTTGGCTGATAAAAATTTAAACATATAAAAATTTTAGGCACCACAGTTTCCGTGAGGAAACTGTGGTGCTTTTGTGTGTAGTGATTTGTTATGCGCGAATTTACTTTTGCCCTTCATTGAATTATAATGAACCAAAGGCGGTGACTCTATGGGATTATTCAAATTTTTTCACACAACAAAAACTTATGAAGAGGATATTCAAAGGGAGAAAGATTGTGTTACCAGAATAAAACAGGCTGTCAGCCAAAGGTGCGGTATTGATAATTTTATAGATTACGACGAGTTCACGGTTGCTTTTTCAGGTTCAAAAGATAATATGGAATTGATGCTTGAAATTTGTACTCAAAAGTGTGAAGGCAAAAAATATCTGTATGCTTCCGTTGATGATGACGTTTCGTGGCAAGAATGGGATTTTGATAACACTGAAGAGTTTGAAAACAGTATTATCGAATTTATCGCAAATCGTGTTAATCGCACCATAAAAACTGTTACGGAAGTGAATAATAAGAGTTTTCGGGTTGCATCGTATTATTTAGATGAAAATAATGAGTGGGTGTGTTTCGAAGATGAGAGTTCCTATAGTAAGTTATTTTGCTATATTACAGCACACTTGACGAAAACAAGTGAAATAATAAAAACTTATAAGCTAGAGACCGGTACTGATATTGAATCGGAGATTAATCAATCTTCTTGGGATGACAAGTATAAGAAGTTGGATTTAAATGACGGAAAACTGCAAAGTTTTTGCGATGACGATGAAGATATGTTGCTAATCACGTATGAAGATGGTATGCAGATAGATGTCGGTTACATTAAAGCGGAAGAAAGTTACTATATTACTGTCGTACAAGATGAAACAATAGAGTCGTGGAATAATCCGCTGGGAGTAGTTGTGATTACCGATAAATCAAAAATACCGGAAGAATTACAAAAAGCAATATATAAATATCGAAATATGTAGTATACCTACGGAGGGTCATATGAAATTCCTACACATTGCTGACCTTCACATCGGAAAACGAGTTAATGAGTTTTCGATGATAGAAGATCAAAAATATATACTTAATGGAATACTGAAAATCATTGATTCGGAGAAAGTACAGACCGTGCTTATGGCGGGTGACATTTACGATAAGGCAGTACCGTCTGCTGAGGCGGTGCAGCTTTTTGATACCTTTTTGACGAGGCTTGTGAAAAAAGACATAAAGGTTTTTGCCGTGAGCGGAAACCATGATTCTGCGGAGAGAATTGCCTTTGCGTCACAGATTATGAAAGACAGCGGTGTGTATATGTCACCGGTTTATGACGGCGTGGTTAAACCGATAAAAATGACGGACGAGTTCGGAGAGGTAAATATTTATTTGTTGCCTTTTATAAAACCGATACATGTGAGAAGTTGTTTTGATGATGCAGAGGAAATCCGTACGTATGACGATGCGGTAAAGTTTGCCGTTGAGAAGATGAATGTTGATACGGAGGCAAGAAATGTAATTGTTGCTCATCAGTTTGTTACGGGTGCGGAAAGATGCGATTCGGAGGAAGTTTCGGTAGGCGGCCTTGATGATATAGAGTACCATGCGTTTGATAAGTTTGATTATGCGGCGCTCGGACACATTCACGGAGCACAGCACATAGGCAGAGCCGAGGTCAGATACAGCGGTACTCCGCTCAAATATTCATTCTCGGAAGTGAAACATAAAAAATCGGTGACGATTGTTGATATAAAAGAAAAAGGCAGGGTGGAAATTACTACCGTTCCGCTTGTGCCGCTTCACGATATGCGTGAGATAAAGGGTACATATATGGATGTCAGCAACAGACAGAATTATGAAGGTACAGATACCGAGGACTATATGCATATTACATTGACCGACGAAGAGGATGTGCCGGATGCGATAGCAAAGCTTCGTGCAATTTATCCTAACATTATGTGTCTTGATTACGACAACAAACGCACGCGGAACTACAATGTTATCGACAGTGCAGATATAAGCAAAAATAAAAGTCCTGTTGAACTTTTTGCGGAACTGTATGAAAAGCAAAACAACAGCGAAATGTCGGATGCACAGAGAGAGATAGTAGAGAAAATTGTTGAAGAAGTAACGGAGGGAGCAGTATGAAACCGATAAAACTTACAGTGTCTGCTTTCGGTCCGTATGCAGATAAAAAAGTGATTGATTTCGGGCTTTTAGGTGCGTCAGGCATTTATCTCATTACCGGAGATACCGGAGCGGGAAAAACGACCGTTTTTGACGCCATATCCTTTGCTCTGTTCGGAGAGGCAAGCGGTGAGATGCGAGAACCAGCGATGCTTAGAAGTAAATATGCTACGCCTGATGTACCGACGTATGCAGAACTTGAATTTGAAAACAAAGGAAAAGTATATCGTGTAAAAAGAAATCCCGAGTACGAAAGACCGCGCGAACGCGGAGAGGGTATGACGACGGAAAAGCCGAATGCAGAACTTGTATTTTCCGACGGCAGAACACCGGTTACAAAATACACGGAAGTAACCGCGGCGATAACTGAAATTTTAGGTTTTGATCGCAAACAATTTACCCAGATAGCGATGATTGCACAGGGCGATTTTATGAAGCTTCTGACCGCTGATACCGACAACCGCGGAAAGATATTGAGAGATATTTTCAAAACAAAAATGTACGCTGACATTCAGGAAGAAATCAAAAAGTTTTCCCTGGAAATAAGCAAGCGTTATGAGACTCTCAAAAAAAGCACAGAGCAGTATATAAACGGAATCCGTGTCGATGAAACAAGTGAATTTTATTATGAAGCGGACAGGCTGAAAGGACTTTTGAAAAAATCGTGTCCTTTTGAAGATGCGGTAAGACTTCTTGAAGATATTATAAAAGAAGACAGCGGAAAAATTCGTGAGATTGACACCAAGATTGCGGAGATAAACGCAAAAATCAAAGAACTTGATACATTGTACGGAAAAGTTGAAACGGCAGAGAAATCCGTTGCAGAGATAAGTCGTCTTATAGCTGAAAGAGAAAAGGCGTTGGAAGTCGCAGAGCAGAAAGCTAAACTGTATGAAGAAAAGAAATCTTTGATTGCAGAAGCGGAAGCTTTGACAGGTAGAATCGCAGAACTTAAAGCCACTGCTGAAAAGTACGGAGCGCAGACAAAATTAAATGAAGCCATTGAACTTTTAAATAAAGAAATTGTTTTGATAAACGGCCGAGTATCTGCTTTGCAGAAGAAAAAAGCCGACACGGAAAAAGAACTTGAACATTTGAAAAAAGAACAGTTGGCTTTGAAAGGTTCCGACAAAAAATTAATCGAACTCAAAAATTCTCTTGAAGCTCACAACAGACGAAGAGAAGAACTCCGCATAATATATACAGATTTGCAACAATACAAAACCATAAAGGCGGAATGGCAGACTTTGACGGCAGAATATAAGGCCGCGGCAGAGATATGCGATGCATCAAATCATAGATATTTGGCCGCTGAGAGAGCATTTTTGGATGCACAGGCAGGTATTCTCGCAAAAAAATTGGTAGACGGCGAATGTTGCCCCGTATGCGGATCTGTTTCGCATCCGGCACCGGCGGTACTTCACGCAGATGCTCCGTCGGAAGATGATGTAAAATCATTAAAAGCACAATATGAAAAAGATCATAAAGCTGCAGTTGAATTGAGTGAAAAGGCGAGCGGTAAAAAAGCAGAAGCTGAAACGCTGTGGAAAAAGATTGTTGCTGAAACGACAGTTTTCGGTGTTCTTACAGCAGAGGAACTTTTAGTTGCAGTGTCCGAAGAAGGCAAAAAAGAAAAGCAGAGCATTGATGATATAAATGCCGAAATAAAGGTTTGTGAGGCCGGTGCAAAACGTCTTACGGAAATCGAAGACGATTTGCCACTCAAAGAAAAAGCTCTTTCAGATACAAACGACGCTCTTTCGAATGCAAAAGCTGAGGCGGCTACCGCAACGGCAAAATTATCTGAAACAGAAAAGCAACTTGCCGATATAAATAAAACACTTGAATTTGACAGCATAGATGCTTTGAACGGTGCAGTGAAAACTGCTGAAAAAAGAAAAACAGATATTGAAACTGAACTTGAAAAAGCAAAGAAAGAAGCAGAAGACTCGCAAAAACGAGCAGACGAATTAAATGCCTCAATAAAGGCGCTTGAAAAGAATCTGGATAAGACTTTGCCTTTGGATAAAGAAACGTTGACAGAGAACCGTAAGGCGCTTAAAACTGAATTAGCAACACTTAATTCAGAACGTGACAGAGCAACTTCACGATTTGATGCCAATAGCGAAACACTTGCCGCTATAAAATCAAATCTTGCCGAATCTGTAAAAACCGAGGCACAGTATCAGACTGCCGTAGCTCTGTCAAATACCGCAAACGGAAATGTTTCAGGCAAAGAGAAAATAAGCTTTGAAACATTTGTTCAGGCAACTTACTTTGAACGAATTATACGTCGTGCAAACATTCTGCTTATGGATATGAGCCACGGTCAATTTGAATTGAAACGTCGTGAAAAAGCTGATAATCACAGAAATAAAAGCGGTCTTGAACTCGATGTAATCGACCACTACAACGGTACCGAAAGAAGTGTAAAAACTCTTTCCGGCGGTGAATCGTTTAAAGCTGCACTTGCACTTGCTCTTGGTTTATCGAATGAAATCCAATCAATGGCAGGCGGCATTCGCATCGATTCAATGTTTATCGACGAAGGTTTCGGTTCGCTTGACTCAGAATCACTTGATCAGGCAATAAAAGTCCTCAACCAACTTTCTGACGGCAATCGTATCGTAGGAATAATTTCTCACGTAGCAGAACTTAAAAATCGCATAGAAAAGCAAATTGTTGTCACTAAAGATAAAACCGGTGGCAGCAATGTAAAAGTGGTAGTGTAAATTTTATCGAAGTAAAAAATATGTAGCGAAAGCGCGCCAACCTGTTTGGGTTTGGCCCGCTTTCGCTTTACCAACGGAGCCGCGGCTCCGTTGGTTCGAACAAGCTGTCGCAGAATCAATTCCCACAAGCTGTGGGAATTCTAAATTTTAACCTGAGGGAAACTCGAAGGAAGTCCTATAAATAAACCCACAAATTGTGGGAAACCCTGTGGGTTTTATTTTCGGGTCTGTCGAGCAAATAAGAATTTTGTCGAATTACGTGGCACAAACGTTTGGATATTTTGCAAGTGCACATGCTCTGTGCGTCGCACCGTCATATTCTCGCTGTAAGAACTTTTCACAAGAACCCCAGTATTCGGGTCGCGAGAACGTTACAAGCGGATAAGAAACCTCTTTTTTCCCCGAAAGATGAAATCTCATACAATCTTTGCATTTTCTGGAATCAAAATCCATTTTCCTTATGATGGGTTCAGCTTCTTGCTTTTGTTGGAATTTTTCACAGAAAGTCATATCGATAACCGGACCATGAAGTGAGCATAAAAGCATTCCGTCAATAAGTCTTCCGATATAGTTTTCGCAAGATAGACAATTTATAATAACTGTCGAATTTTTAGGCATAATATCAACTCCTGTTGTCTTTTGTATTTAATTGTATAGACATTATAGCGGAGTTATGAGGAAAAGATTATTTCCCAGGAAATCTCCGTAGGTACAACAAAATATTATGGTTTACTTCTTACGGTCGTAAAATAGTATTTTGCTGTACCTACGGAGATTTTGCTTAAATTATAAAAGTGTTGTTTAGTACCTATGGCTCTAAAAATAACTCTGTATATATTTATCAGATGTTTTACGAGGGCTTACAGTTTTTTCCATTTATGTAATTTTATTATCATTTATGACGATTTTGAACGCAGTCATTTTGTTTGATTTTGGCGAAACAGTAAAATGATAGGTTTTAAAACGTAAAGCATAATTGCCGGTATTTGTATATACGGATAACAGGACTGCGACTCGCCTGGAATGATTAAGGCTCGCTGCATAAGTTCGACATAGCCGTTCAACCTTCGCTGACACTCGGTTTCACGGTTTCTCACAAATTGAACCTTTACGGTTCTGCGTCCTGTTTATGAACTGATATTAAAATGTACAGGCACTACCTAACGGCAGTGCCTGTACATTTTAATATGCGGATAACAGGACTTGAACCTGCATGAAGTTGCCCTCACTGGTACCTGAAACCAGCGCGTCTGCCATTCCGCCATATCCGCTTTTGACACTCTTTATTTTTACACGGCAAGAGCCGGCCGAGGCGGAGCACGAGGCTGTTTCCGCAGATATCATACTTCTCTTGTTTTTACACGACTGAGAGAAAGCCGAGGCGGAGCGTATGTCACCTACCAGGTACGCTTATATCCGCAAACGTTAAAATTATACCGCATAAGAAATTTAAATGCAACCTTTCATAAGAAATTTTGAAAGAATGAGGGCGTTGGTACGGCATACCTTTAGAAGACTGTTCATATATTGAGTACAGACGTAGTGAAGGAGGCATTTTTGTAGGAAATGGCTATTGATATAGGGGCACTTGTGCAGGAATATTACGGGATACGTGTCATTAAATGTTGTAATACGCGTGAAGGCTGGGTTATAGAAAACGAGGTGCAGGAGAGACTTTTATGCAGGGCGTTACCGCTTCGGGGTGAGAAAATTGTCGGAACTTATGTGATATTGAACCATTTGAGAGAGAATGGTTTTGAAAAGACTGACAGGTATGTTGCGGCGTTAAACGGGTTGCCTTTTATGCCGGGATACGGTGTGAATTATGTTTTGATGAGGCGGAGTGTCGGGCGTGAATGTGATATAAATTGCTGTGAGGACCTTGCGGATGCTTCGAGGTTGCTTGCTGAGATGCACCTTGCTTCAAAGGGGTTTACCCAGCCTAAGGCGGTGGGTGAGCTGATGCGGTTCCATAATTTGATTAATTCGCCTGAGGATGCAAGCGAGGAGCCGAGGCAGGGGCTCAGCGACGAGCGTGGAGAAGCGGTGTTTAATTTTAATTGCTACATAAAAAATGATTTGGGGAATATTCCCGATACATTTAAGCGGCGGCTTGAAGAATTGAAGAAATTCAGAAAGACGGCGAAGAAGAGCAGGAATACATTTGATTATGCGTATCTTTCCGTTGCAGATTATTATTGCAATCTGGCGGAGCAGATTTACGGTGAAATAGAGTTGTCGCCTTACAGAAAGTTGACGGAACTGTACTGCGAAGAAGGTTGCCTTTGTCACAGGGATTATACCGGACACAATATTTTGCTTGGGAAGAATGAGGCTGTACTGAATTTTGAAAGCTCGTGTATTGATTTACCTGTTTATGATGTTGCGAATTTTCTGAGAAGGAGAATGCGAAAGTGCGGTTGGTCGGTGGAGGATGCCGAATTTATACTTAATAATTACAGCAAGACGAGGCCGCTTTCAGATGATGAAATAGTTGTTTTGAAAGTATTGCTTCAATTTCCGCAGAAGCTTTGGAGGATAATCAATAAATACTACAACAGCCGCAGATCGTGGTGTGAGAAAAGTTGCTTGATGCAACTTGAAGAGGTTAAGCAGGAAAAAGATCCGTTGGCGGAATTTGCAAAGAAATTTTAATTTAATTCATTGAAATTAAGTCAAGCACGCATATAAGCGGGGGATATTGCATAATATTTAGCGTATTCAAGGCGAGAATACATACATTTAAGGAGGTTAAAGAGCTATGCCGGAGTTAATAAAAAATTATATTAAAACAAGCAGACTTCTTTCTACTGAGGTTTTGAGAAGTGTTTTTGATTCCGATTATACTATTCCGGAGGTAATGCCGGAGATTAAACAAGTATTGACCGTAGATGCGAAAGCATTTGTTGAAAAAACTTCTGTTGACGGTGACAGAGTTTCGGCGGAAGTTTTGATAAAATACACAGTTTTGTATATGCCGGAGGGCGAAGAGGTATCGGTAAAGAGCGTGTCGTTTAAAAATTCACAGACATTTTTGATAAATGCGCCGGGCATCGAAGAGGAGTTCAGGGCAGTTGTAAAGTGCTGTGTTGAACAGACTGAGGTTCTAAGTGCGGGCGGAAGAAAATTGTCGGTTCGATGCGTGGTAAAGTGTTCTTCACATATAGAGAATATTTCGGAAATTGCCGTGCCCTGCGATATTTTGGGAATTGAAGACGTTCAGACACGAGATGATATTTGTCCGATGAATGTGACGATTGAAAATCTGACCGATGTGCTTGATTTGAAAGAGCGCATCTCATTGCCGGTCGGAAAAGACCCAATTTACAGAGTAATAAAAAGCAACGCATCGATTTCGGATATTACATACTCCGTCGCTTCGAATGAATTGACTGTAAAGGGTATTTTAAATGTGACAACTCTTTACGAGGCGGACGGTGTGACAAAGGATTTGCAGGTTATGGAAAGTGAAGTGCCTTTCAGCGAGGTAATTTTCGTGGAAAATGACAGCGACACACTTGATTGGAGCATAGATTATTCACTTGTTTCATTTTGCCTTGATGCCGAAGAGGATGCAGACGGTGAAAAACGAGTTCTGTGCATAGTATCTTCAATTAAATTTGATGTGACGTCTTCTGAAAATGTGCCGGTTAAAATGATGACGGATGCGTATTCACTTTCGTGTGCATTTGACCTCTCTCGCAAAAATTTTGACGTGTATACAAAGTGCGGAGATCTTATGTCTCAGTTCGTTCTTAAAAATGCGGTGAGTGTGCCGGAGGGCTTCCCTGCTATCGCAGAAATTGTAAACCTTGATGGTCAGATAGGTCAGATGGAAGTTACCGCGGAAGATGGCGGCGCAATTATTGAGGGCGCAGTTGTCTGCAACATTCTTTATCTTGCAAAAGACGCTGAAAGTCCGATCGCATCATTTACCGAGCAAATTCCGTTCGCTCAGAAAATCGACCGCCGCGATATAACACCGGAAACATTGATAAACCTTAATCTAAACGTAAATCATACTTCGTACAGTTTGCTTTCTCCAACTGAAACTGAGCTCAGAATTGCACTTTCGGCACAGGGCGAAGCTCTCAATGCTCAACCGATAAATATGATAAGCGATGTCGGAACAGTTTACGAACTTGACGCAAATGCCGCAAACCGTGCATCAATTTTGATTTACGTTGTACAGCCGGGAGATACAATGTGGAAAATCGCAAAACGTTACAATGCACCGATTGAAATTCTGAAATCAATAAATGATATAGAAAATGCCGATTTGATTCTGCCGGGACAGAAATTATTAATCCCTCGCAGCTGACAAAAAGCGTGGCGGTGAAAAAAGGGCGAAGGCAAAGCCTTCGATATTTTTCACTGCCACGCTTTTTGTCAGCTTAGTTGGGGAAGAGGAGGAGTGAAGGCGGAACTTTCGATGTTTTGTTTGACAATAAGTTTGACTGCATTTAGTATATAACCGTGGAGGGATTCAGTATGAAATTATTGATTGCATCGGATATACACGGTTCTGCAGAGTATTGCAGACAACTTTTGGAAGCGTACAAAAGAGAAGGTGCGGAGAAACTAATACTTTTGGGAGATATCTTATATCATGGTCCGCGAAATGATTTGCCCGTAGGTTATGCACCGAAAGAAGTTATTAAAATGTTGAATGATATAAAGCACGAGATTTTGTGCGTGAGGGGGAATTGTGATACCGAAGTTGACCAGATGGTGCTGGAGTTTCCGATTCTTGCAGAGTACGCAATTATGTATCACGGCGGTAGACTGATGTTCTTTACTCACGGACATACGCTTAATGAGTCAAAGCCGCCGTTGCTCAAAAAAGGTGATATTTTGTTTAACGGACACACCCATATCCCGTGTGTCAGAGAGTATGACGATTACACTTATATTAATCCCGGATCGATATCAATTCCGAAAGAAGGTTCAGAACATAGCTATATATTGATTACGGATGGACTTGTCGAGTGGAAAGATTTGACCGGAAAGACATACGACAAATATAATTTTTAAAAGTTTTAGCAGAACTGTTTGATTTGCAGGTACATAAAATATTGTACCTGCATTTTTTTGCGTAAATTACACAAAATAGAGGCAAGAATGTAAATAGAATTGAATTTTTCGGAGGTTTTGAATGGAAAAAATTGTAGATTCAAAGGAATCGTTGATTGAACTTATAGATAGGGTGAGATTGGCCCAGAAAAAGTTTGCGGAATTTTCACAGGAACAGGTTGACAGAATTTTCAAGGAAGTTGCGATGGCGGCAAACAAAGCACGGATAGAACTTGCAAAGCTTGCTGTAGAAGAAACTAAAATGGGTGTTATGGAAGACAAGGTTATAAAGAATCATTATGCCGCGGAGTACATTTACAATGCATATAAAAATACAAAAACCTGCGGAGTAATTTCAAATGATATGACTTACGGAATAAAGACAATCGCAGAGCCGATCGGAGTTATCTCGGCACTTATTCCGACGACAAATCCGACATCGACAACTATTTTTAAAATATTGATTTGTTTGAAAACTCGTAATGCAATTATAATCAGCCCTCATCCGAGGGCTAAACGGTGTACCGTGGCCGCCGCCAAGCTTTTGGCAGAGGCGGCGGCTCGGGCGGGCGCGCCGGAGGGAATTGTCGGGTGGATAGATGCGCCCGCCGTGGATCTGACTGAATTATTGATGAAAAAGTCAGATACAATACTTGCCACGGGCGGCCCCGGAATGGTAAAGGCCGCCTATTCGAGCGGCAAGCCGGCACTCGGTGTCGGTGCGGGAAATGTGCCGGCGGTGATTGATGAAAGTGCCGATATATTGAATGCCGTCAATTCGATTATTCATTCAAAAGTATTTGATAACGGAATGATTTGTGCGTCGGAGCAGGCGGTGATTGTGCCTGAAAAAATTTATGCGACAGTGAAAAAAGAATTCGCAAGGCGCGGTTGTGCTTTTTTGAATGATAACGAGATTGAATTGATGAGAAAGACGATTTTAGTTGACGGCTCGCTTAATTCGAAGATTGTAGGACAGACGGCTGAGCAGATTGCGGAAATGGCAGGGATTACCGTGCCGCAGGGCACTAAGATATTGATAGGCGAGGTAGAGTCAACCGATATAAGCGAGGCTTTTGCACACGAAAAACTTTCACCGGTGCTTGCTATGTACAAGGCAAAGGATATTGACGATGCATTTTCAATAGCAGAGAAATTGATAGAGGGCGGCGGTGCAGGTCATACTTCGTCGGTATTTATTGATGAAAAAGATGAAACGGCAAAGAAGAATCTTAAAAAGTTTGAAGAGAGAATGAAAACCTGCAGAATATTGGTCAATACGCCTGCGGCACATGGCGGTATCGGCGACCTTTATAACTTCAGATTGATTCCTTCACTTACGCTTGGTTGCGGTTCGTGGGGCGGAAATTCGGTGCCGGATAATGTGGGGGTAAAGAATTTGCTTAATATAAAAACTGTTGCAGAAAGGCGTGAAAATATGCTTTGGCTTCGTTGCCCCGAGAAAATATATTTCAAGAGAGGTTGTATGGCAACGGCACTTGACGAATTGCGCGACGAACTCGGCAAAAAACGTGTTTTTATCGTTACGGACAATTTCCTTTACACGAACGGTTACACAAGACCGATAACCGATAAGCTCGACGAACTCAAAATTGATTACACAGTTTTCTTCGATGTTGAGCCTGACCCGACGCTTGAATGTGTAAAGATGGGTGCGGAGCGAATGAGAGAGTTTAAACCCGACTGCATATTAGCCTTCGGCGGTGGTTCTGCAATGGATGCGGCAAAAATTTGCCATGTGCTTTACGAACATCCCGACGTGTCGTTTGATGACCTTGCAATGCGTTTTATGGATATTCGAAAGCGTATAAATAAGTTTCCGAAAATCGGTGAAAAGGCTTACTTTATTGCAATTCCGACATCTGCCGGAACTGGCTCTGAGGTGACGCCGTTTGCCGTAATAACCGATGAAAAGAGCGGTATAAAATACCCGATAGCAGATTACGAATTGATTCCGGATATGGCAATTGTCGATGTCGATTTTCATATGTCGGCACCGAAGTCACTTACGGCGGCTTCGGGTATTGATGCAGTGACACACGCGTTAGAAGCGTATGTATCAATGCTCGCAACCGACTACACCGACAGCCTGTCGCTTTCTGCTCTGAAAATAATATTTGAATACTTGCCGAGAGCATACGAAAACGGTGAAAAAGATCTTGTCGCACGAGAAAAAATGGCCAATGCCGCAACAATGGCGGGAATGGCTTTCGCAAACTCATTCCTCGGAATATGTCATTCAATGGCACACAAGCTCGGCGCTGCTTTCAACTTGCCTCACGGTGTTTCAAACGCACTTATGATTAACGAGGTGATTCGCTTCAATTCAAGTGAAAGACCTCTCCGCATGGGAACATTCCCTCAATACAGCTATCCCCACACGGCAAGGCGATATGCAGAGATTGCTGAAAACCTTGGTTTAAAAGGTAAAAACGATGATGAAAAAATTGACCGATTAATTGAACTTATCGACAATCTGAAAGAGCGGATAGGAATTAAAAAGACTATCCGCGATTATGTTCCCGATGAAAAACTTTTCATGAGCAAACTTGACACAATAACGGAGCAAGCATTTGACGACCAATGCACCGCCGCAAATCCTCGCTACCCGATGATGTCGGAATTGCGGCAAATCTACCTTAACGCTTACCACGGCATTCAGAATTAAGCTATACCCGGTAGCAAAACGGCATTCTGCCGTATTGCTACCGGGATATTTCAACTATATGTATGCCGTTAAATGAATGAAAACTGTAAAATGTTGCAAAAATCTTTTCTAAAAACTGCATTTGCATTGACTTTTTTACTTGAATATGCTACTAAACAAATGGAAAGTGTAAATATTTGCAAACCCCTTTTCTTCGAAAGTGTCATATGTTGTAAACTGCATTTACAGAATAACATATTCTATAAACATCTTATCGACAGCGGAGTCGAAGAGCACCATATGATTCGGTTTGCCTTTGATTCTGCTGCCGATCTCTATTTGATAGAAGAGAATTTTATTGCGATAGAGAAAAAAACCGGTATTACAAGGAGAAATTACATATGAAAAAATTCGACACAAAGGTTCAACATTTAAAATATAAAGTGCTTCGTGAAGTTGCCCGCCACGAGTGGAACGACACTCTCGAGGAAAACATTATCGATTTGCCCAAGAGCATTATTCCGGGAAATATTCCGACAATGCGCTGTTGTGTATACAAGGAGCGTGCTATTCTCTCTGAACGCATAAAACTTGCTATGGGCGGCGATAAAACAAATCCGAATGTTATAGAAGTAATAAATATTGCATGCGACGAATGTCCCGTCGGCGGCTACGAAGTAACCGATGTGTGTCGCGGATGTCTTGCACACCGCTGTGAAGATGTATGCCCAAAAGATGCATTTACTTTTGATGAAAACCATGTGGCACGAATTGATAAATCCAAATGTATAAACTGCGGTCTCTGTGCAACGGCGTGTCCTTTCAATGCAATAATAAACCGAATCCGTCCTTGTCAGAATGCCTGCAAAATAAATGCAATTTCGGTGGATGATGATTTTTCTGCAAAGATTGACAATGATTCCTGTACTGCTTGCGGTGCATGCGTCTATCAATGTCCTTTCGGTGCGATTTCTGACAAATCCTACATACTTGATCTCGTAAGACTCCTCAAAAAAAGTTCCGAACAGGGCAGTAACATCAAAGTTTACGCAGTTGTCGCTCCGACCGTTTCCAGCCAGTTTACTTATGCAAAACTCGGTCAAGTGGTCACCGGTCTTAAAAAACTCGGTTTCTGCAATGTAACCGAGGCTGCACTCGGCGCCGATATGGTTGCTCAGGCAGAGTCAAAAGAACTCGCTGAAAAAGGCTTCATAACGAGTTCTTGTTGCCCCGCTTTTGTTGCCTACATAGAAAAGAATTTCCCTGATTTAAAACAGTACATTTCTCACAATCTTTCACCTATGGCAACCGTATCAAAATACATAAAGGATCACGACGAAAATGCCAAAGTGGTATTCATCGGTCCATGCACAGCAAAAAAGGCGGAGATAAAAAAAGAAGAAGTCAGCAAATATGTTGACATTGCGATTACTTTCGAAGAACTTCAGGCACTCTTTGACAGCAGAGATATTGACATAACGTCACTCGAGGAAGGCACTCTTGACAATGCATCATATTTCGGCAGAATTTTTGCAAGGTGCGGCGGCCTTTCCGAAGCGGTTGCCCAAGGATTAAAGGAGCAGGGCTTTGATGATTTTGAATTAAAACCGATTTCCTGTGACGGTATAGAAGCTTGCCGAACGGCACTTTTAAAGAAAAGCAAAAATCTGCTTGATGCAAACTTTATTGAAGGTATGGCATGTGTGGGCGGTTGCATCGGCGGCGCCGGTTGTCTGACTCATAGCCCGAAAAACAAATCTCACATAGAAAGTCACAGCAAGCAATCTATTGAAAAAACAATTTCCTCGGCAATTGAAAAGTATTCAAATTGATTTTATCAAAAATATGACAAAACGACGCGGCAACCATCAAAGGATGGTTGCCGCGTCGTTTTGTCATCATCCTACCGAGGTTGCCGTAGGTTGCATAATATTTATAGTTGAAGTAGGCTTTGAAGTGGCTGTGGGAGTTGTAGTTGAAGTTGAAGTAGGTGAAGGGGTGGAACTGTCGGAATCTTCTGCATCAGATGCATCCGCCGAAGTTTCTTTCGGGAAGAACAATGTCGGGTCGACTTTCTTGCCGTTTTGGATTACTTCAAAGTGAAGATGTGTTCCTGTTTCTTTTTCGCAGAAAATCGTATCACCCAAAGTTCCGAGAACCGAGCCTGTTGTCACCTGTTTGCCGACTGTAAGATCATTCATCGCTGCAATTCCGCAGTAAATAGTCTTTGTTCCGTTTCCGTTATCAATGATAATCGTTGTTCCGTAAAGCGGGTCGGACTTTATATCGATGACAGTTCCTGTCACTGCGCACTTAACATCTTCTCCCTTTTTGCCTGCAATATCGATTGCCGGATGAACTTTCCATTCCTTGAGTGTCTTGTTGTAAACGAGTTTTTTATCGGAAAATTCAACGAGTATTTTGCCCGAGACCGGCTTTGCGAGAGTCAACTTTTCAGGCTCTGCCGTTCCCTGAGGTGCAGTTGCACTTGGCTTTACCGGTTTGGAAACGCTCGTACTTCCGCCGTTTGCCGAACTTTGCTGGCTGTCAGTGGATTGCGGCATAGATGCTGTCGGTATTAAATCCGCAGATACGGGATCTTTGTTCAGCAACGTAGATGTATCATCATTTGACTTGTGCTCAAGTATCGCAATTCCGGCAATACATACCGCAAAAACGCATACAATCAATATCAAATAATAACCGTTTGTTTTTAGAAATTTTTTCATGTATATCAACCTCCGCAGTTAGTTTTGCCGTAAAATTCCATTGGTATACATGGGTTATTAAAAAATTGCTTTAAGAAGTTTTAGGCTAATCTTTATATTGTTTTAGCCTGTGTTTTATGAGATAATAATTCTATCATATGTATCAAGGGTAAACTTTCCGAATAAAGTTTTTAGGAGGATTCATGCAAAAGTCTGTACATTCTGAGCTTTCGGCGCAGATAGAATTGCCGAAATTATCGGTCATTATTCCTGTTTACAATGCCGCCGGAAAAATTGAAAAATGCATTGCTTCTGTTCTAAAACAAAAATTTTCAGATTTTGAATTATTGTTGATTGATGACGGTTCGACTGATAATACTGCTGAGATTTGTTTGCTCTATGCCGAAAAGGACAAGAGAGTTCGTTACTTTAAAAAGGAAAATGGCGGGCCTTTTCAGGCACGAATTGTAGGATTTGAAAACTCGTGCGGTACATATGTTACTACTTGTGATGCAGATGACTATTACGCGAATGATAAGGCTTTTGGCATCATGTATAATTCAATAGTGAAATCCGGTTGTCAGGCTTTGCAATTTGCCTTTTACCGAAAATTTAACCATATAAAAGTGGGACGCAGACAAGTTTCTGCTCCGTTGGTTATTGACAATCAAGACGAGTTTCTTGAGAAAGAATATCCAAAGCTCATGTGCAGTTTTTGGGACGAATCGCACCTGACTCCGTCAGTTTGGAACAAAGTATACCACAGAAGTTTGCTTAAAAATCTTCCTGTATTAGAGGATACTGACAAGTTCTTTTTCGGTGAGGATATGTTGTTGAATTTGTTCTTATTGAAAGATTGCACATCCTTTTTATTGATTCCTGACAAGTTGTACGTGTATCAGGAGAATGTTGGATTGAATGGTTCGTTTTCCACGCGCACTATGTTTGATCTGGATATTTTGAAAAAATACCAGCTTCGGTTTATTGAGCAACAAAACCATGCGAAGAAAGACACTATTCTGACTAATTATTTTGTAGAGATAGTGGGTTGGTTACTCTCATACGTACAACAGGGCCTGTCACATATCGAGGAAGAAGAACTTTTGGAACTGGTACGAAGCATACTTGATTTACCGCGATTTAAAATTGCTTCAGAGTATTATCAGGAAAGATCGCACATTCATTGGCTTCCTGCAGATCTGATTAGAAACCGTAACCCTGAAGAGTATATAAAATCCGCTCGTGAAGCTTGCAGGAACTCTTCGTTGAAAAACAATATTGCTCTTTTTATCAGAAAAATTATCTATAAGATATGAATTGTTGAGTATTCGGAAAATAAAATGCACGGTATGATTTTTATCACACCGTGCATTTTGATGATAGGTTTTTACAAATAATATTCTTTTATTCTTTCCTCAAACATATCCTCTGTAATTACGAGGCGCACAAGTAAATTCGATACTTTTTCATCAGATGTTAAAATCCACTCATTTGTTTCTTTGTTGAGAGTGTATTCGGTTACCTTGATGTATTTATGACGTTTCATTTCCGTTACAGTTTTGATTGTATGATTGATTCTTTTACAAAGCCATTCGACTATAGCGTTTTCAAAGTCGTCTTGTGATTTGAAATCCCATTCCTTCCACTCAAAATGATCATCCATATAAACGCTGAGATAGTCCTTGCCTCTCTTTTTTTCGACACTTACAGAAAAGTACAAATCAAAATTGTCTTTCGTTCCTGAAAATGCGGCACTGGTTTCGTTTATATCAATGAATTTTGATATGCCTGTTTTTGCGGATATTTTGTTTTTTATATTGTTTAAACATTCTGTCGAATTTTTTGTAATTGAATTTTTTCTTTTAAACAAGCGTGGAATTTTTTTAATGGTTTTCTTCCCGGGAACGGTTTATCCAACACCCACGGCAACTCAAAAACATTATTTACTGAAATTGTAAAATAATCTCCTGTTTGTTCGTTTGGTGAGGCAAATCCCTCGGTAATGACAAGGCTAAAAAACAGATTGTCATGTATGTCGATTTCGTATTCACCCATAGTTGATACTTTGCCACATACTGTATAATCAATTCCAAAATATTGAATCTCATCATCTAATTCAACACTCATACACTCGTCGGGCTTCGTTATATCCACGCCAAAGTCAGCAAGAAAAGATTCGAGTTTTGGAAATTTACCTTTGATTTGGGCATAATAATTTTCGCAGTATTCGCATTCGCAAAGTGAGTGCGTCTTATAATAGTCTATCGTTTTTTTCAGGTCTACTTCAAACACGTATCCATCTTTCTGGATTGTGGTCATATATCTCACCTCACTTTCTGTTATTATACCACACCGTGATTGAAAGTGAAGATTTTCTAAACTAATTGGTCCTACTTGACCACATACAGAGGGGGTTATTCTTGGCGTAGGTGCTAATATGTTCAAAATAGCAGGGCCCGTGATTGTATACGGTACGGTGGCATCGGTTGCTTATGGGCTTATTTATTGGATAACACCCCTGTTTTTATGTGCAAAAAAAGCGACACTTGTACAGTGCCGCTTTTTCATTTCTTAAAAGGTTTTTCTTCATACCAAGCAGGTTTTCGGTATTCATCCCACTCAAGTGTAACGGAATCAAAAGAAAACTGTACTTGAAACCAAGGCTCGTTTCCGTTGCCTTCGAAATACGGAGTTCCGTTTTCAAGTGTTCCAAATTCGAAAACAGTTACACCAACACGAAGTTCATTTAATAATTTTTCTTCTGCTGTTTGCCCTTCGAAAATAACCTGTGGTTCATCGGTGTAGAGTTTTCCGTTTGCATCTTGTTTCCATGCTCTGCCGGGTTCGAAACATTTTACTTTGAAATCTGTAAAAGTGATTTGTGTAAGTTCAATTTCCATATCCGTAGGATAATGATTTTGCTCGGTATTCTTGTGAATATTCAAGTATTCTACAGAAATATTTAATATATTGTTCTCAAAACTTTCGAACTTAAAATAAGCATCGTGAAATTCAAAATCCGAAAAGATATTCTTAGATAAGTATTTCATCACTTTCTCCAAACCATCTTGTTTACGATGCCTGTGTAGCTCTGAATGATTTTGACAACTTTTGTGCTGACATTTTCGTCGACGTAGTTCGGAACGGGGAGTCCGAGGTCGCCGTTTTCAAACATTGCAACGGCTGTGTCAACTGCCTGTAGAACATGTTCTGTGCCGATTCCGCCGAGGATAAAGTTTCCTTTGTCGATTGCTTCGGGGCGCTCGGTGCTTGTTCTTATACAAACTGCCGGGAATGAGTTGAAGTACGAAGCCTCTTCGGGAAGAGTACCGCTGTCAGAAACTACGCAGAAAGCGTTGAGCTGCAGGTGGTTGTAGTCCGAGAAACCGAACGGTTTGAGGCTTCTTACGAGCGGGTCGAAAACGAAACCGCGTTGCTCTATAAATTTAGCACTTCTCGGGTGCGTGCTGTAAATGACAGGCATATTGTATTTCTGCGCCATTGCATTCACTGCGTTCATCAAATCAAAGAAGTTCTTTTCGTTGTCGATGTTTTCCTCTCTGTGTGCTGACAGGAGGATATATTTGCGAGGCTCAAGGCCAAGTCTGTCAAGAACATCGCTTGCTTCGATTTTAGCGCGGTTTGCGGAAAGTACTTCTGCCATAGGAGAGCCTGTTACGTAAGTTCTTTCCTTTGCAACGCCTTCGTGATTTAAGTATCTTCTGGCATGTTCACTGTAGCAAAGATTCACATCGGCAATGTGGTCAACAATTCTGCGGTTCGTCTCCTCGGGGAGATTTTCGTCAAAGCATCTGTTACCGGCTTCCATATGGAAAATCGGGATTTTGAGTCTCTTTGCAGGGATAGCTGAAAGCGCGGAGTTTGTGTCGCCGAGAATGAGTACGGCGTCAGGTTTAACCTCTGCCATAAGTTCGTAGCTTTTTGCTATGATGTTTCCGATAGTGGCACCAAGATTGTCGCCTACTGCATCAAGGTAGTAGTCCGGCTCACGAAGTCCTAAATCTTCAAAGAAAATCTGATTAAGTGTGTAGTCCCAATTCTGTCCCGTGTGAACGAGTATCTGGTCAAAATATTTGTCGCATTTTTTTATAACTTCGGAAAGTCTGATGATTTCAGGCCTTGTGCCGATGATTGTCATAAGTTTAAGTTTCTTTGCATCGCTCATATTAAACCTCCAAAAAGTAAGTGTCGGGATTTGCGGGATCGAAAGGCTCATTTGCCCACATAAATGTTACCATATCGGTATCGCCCAAGTTTTCTATGTTGTGAGTGTATCCGGGCGGAATGTCAACTACTTCTAATTTTTCATCTGATACGAAGTATTCTATAATCTCTCCGCCGTTTATATCTCTGAATCTGATAACACCGTTGCCTTTTACAACGAGGAACTTTTCGTTCTTTGTGTGATGCCAGTGGTTGCCCTTTATGATGCCGGGCTTTGAAATATTGACTGAGAACTGGCCTTGGCCGACCGTCCTTATAATCTCGGTGAATGAACCTCTGTTATCGACATTCATTTTGAGGTTGTACGAAAAATCGTCTGTCGGAAGTGCGCTTAGGTAAGTAGAGTAGAGTTTCTTCTCAAAAGCATCATTCATATCGGGAACGGAAAGTGTTTTGCGGCTCTCTTTGAATTTGTACAAAAGGTCTGTAATGTGACCGAGTGTCGCTTTGTGAAAAATAGGTACTCTGCAGTAACCGTCAGCTTCTGTGTTTGCATTGCCTGCGAGAGCTGCCTTAAGTTCGCATACCACATCGTCAATATAAACGAGTGTGAGTTCTATTTTCGGGTCTGTGACGGTAATCGGCAAATCTCTTGAAATGTTGTGGCAGAACGTCGCAACTGCGCTGTTGTAATTAGGTCTGCACCATTTACCGAAAACATTCGGAAGTCTGTATACATAAACTTTTGCACCGGTCTCTTTGCCGTAATTCAGAAGGAGATTTTCGCCTTCTTTTTTGCTTTTGCCGTAAGGGTTGTCAAGCTCTGCCTGAGTAGAGGAAGTCATGAGAATAGGACAAGTGTTTCCGCTCTTTTTAAGATAATCGAGCAGAGTGCTTGTGAAACCGAAATTGCCTTTCAAAAATTCTGCCGGATCTTTCGGTCTGTTTACCCCGGCAAGGTGAAATACAAAATCACAGTCTTGCGTGAATCTTGCAAGTTCTGTCTCGTCCGTATCAATGTCGTACGAATATATTTCAATCTCTTTATTTTGGCTAAGCTCTGCAACAAGATTTTTACCTACAAAACCTTTTGCACCTGTTATGAGAACTTTCATACTGCGCCTCCGTTAATATAACTGGTTTTATGATATACCAAAAAGTGTTTTCTTTCAATAAATTATCGCACATCAGGCGTTTTCGAGAATGAATTTTTCTATTACAAACGCGACTCCGTCATTTGCATTTGTTTCAGTTACAAAATCTGCGAGACTTTTTACATCGTCGGGTGCATTGCCCATAGCGACACCGAGGCCTGCCAGCTTTATCATTTCAACATCGTTGTAACCGTCGCCGATACAGATAATCTCTTCATTTTTTATACCGTAGTCTGCTGCAATGGCTTCTACCGCCGTAGCTTTTGATACAGTCGGGTCAAAGAATTCCAGAAACTCGGGAGCCGTTCTGACACATGAAGATGTATTTCCGAAGAATGATTTCATTTCACTTAAATATGCGGTGATTTTCTCAGGCTCATCATACCAGACGATTTTTGTGATGCCTGCATCTAATACAGGTGTCATATCGCTCAGAATCTCAGCTCGTCCGCGTGAATATCCCTCGTATATGCGCACATTGTCGTTATAGACATTTGCGTAGAGTTTGCCGTTTGACCAGATGCAAAGAGTTGTGTTTCTCTTTAAGCCTTCCGAAATAACTTTTTCTGCAACATCTCTTTCAAATGCCTGTTTGAAAAGTAAATTGCCTTCGGGGAATTTTACAATCTCCGCACCGTTGCAAAGAATAACGGGGCTCTCAAGCGCGACAATTTCATCATAAATGTCAACGCCTGCAACGGCGCGACCTGTGGAAACCACCGTCAGTACGCCTTTTTCTTTTGCTTTCATAAGCGCGTCAAAGTTCCTTTTTGTAATGATTTTTTCGTGTGTTAAAAGTGTGCCGTCCATATCAACGGCGAGCATTTTGTATTTCATAAAACTGCATATCCTCTGCTGTGATAAACTTACTTTAAAATAATACCACAAAAGGCTACCTGTGCAACAGTTAAAATCGACCCGATATCCGATTTTTGAACTGTCGCACAGGTAGCCTTTACCAAGAATGTCATTCAAAATGTATTTGACAGCAAAATAACATCAAAGTTATATATTTATAATGGGCATGGTCTGAAAGGTTATGCTCCTTGGGTATTTTTTATTTGGGAATGGCTGCGTCTCTTATCTGAGTTGGAGGGCGCAGTCGTTTTGTTTGATTTATGTAAAGGCTGACTCGCAAGAAAATAATGCCATAAGCGTTTCTGTTTGTAAATGATGTCAAATATTTCCCGAGAAATATTCCGAAAGCAGTATATAAGATTAAACATAAATATACACTTGAATAACAGGCACATTTAGTATAAAATAACAAAAGTAATACATTATGTAGTTTTTTTTTACAGTAAGATAAGGGTTAGTTATAACATAAGTTACGAAGGAAAGAGTAAAATGGGTAGTATTGATTTTTTGATATGTGCAGATATGCACCTTGATTCCACGTTTGCGCTTGATAATGATTTGCGCAGAGAAGAACAAAAATTCACTTTTGAAAAAATTATAGATACTGTTTATGAAAACGGCGCGGAACTTTTATTGATTCCGGGCGACCTTTTTGATGTCAGAAATCCTGCACAGGAGACAGTAGATTTTGTAATTCGTCAGTTTAAAAGAATTCCCGACACAGATATATTGATCGCTCCGGGTAATCATGATCCGTATACGACCGACTCACCGTATTTTTATGCGGAATGGCCGGAGAATGTTTATATATTCAAAGCGGACAAGATGCGTTGCTTTGAAATATCTCTTCGTGATACCTGTGAGAAAAAGCTTCGTATATACGGAATAGGAAATGCGGGACATTTCACGAGAAAGACATTGCTTCGTGATGCGAATGATACACTTCCTGTTCTTGATCATGACTATACAAATATATTGCTTATGCACGGCGATGCAGAAGTTTCAAAGTCTGTTTATAACCCCATTCATACACAGGACTTGAAGGAATGTGAGTTTGATTTGTGTGCTCTCGGTCACAGACACCGCTTTGAAAAGTCACCCTTTTATGTTTATTCAGGGGTACCTTACCCAAGAGGATTTGACGAGTGGGGCGACTGCGGCGTTGTTGAAGGTACTATAAGTGACGGCGGAACCATTATCAGTTGGTTCGAATCTATAGAGGGAAGACGCTACATTGATACTGAAATAAATATAGAAGAACTTGATGATTGTACTCCCGAGGATATTTGCATCGAGATACTTAAAAAGATAACTCCCGGAAAAAATTTTTATAAAGTCAGAATAGAGGGCAGAATCGCAGAGGGCAAAAAAATAAATTGCAGTGCGATAGAGATGCGACTTGAAAAGGATTTTCCCGGAATAAAAATAGAGGATAATACTTCGCCGATGACTGATTACAATCTTATTTCAAGAGAAAATTCACTCAGAGGAATTTTCATAAGAAAATTGCTTTCAATGCAGCGCGGAGCGAGCATGGAAAAAGTTGTAGACAAGCAGGCTGTTGCAGATGCGATGAACCTCGGTATGAAAGCTTTTGACGGAACGCTTACGGCGTCGGATGACTAATTCGGAGGAGTGAATTTATGATTATACGAAAAGTTAAAATTTACGGCTTCGGCAGACACAAAGACAAAGAGTGGTCATTTGAGGACGGTCTTAATGTTATTTACGGAGAGAACGAAACAGGAAAGTCTACGATATTTGCATTCATTCGCTCTATGCTTTACGGTCTTACCGGAAGAGGTACAGAGAATTTCAGAAAAAAATATATTCCCTGGAACTACACAAAAGGTACAGACCGTTTCGGCGGCGAGCTTGAATTTGTTCACAAGGACATTGAATACAGAGCCATCAGTTTATGGGGCGATTCAAAACGCGAGGACAAAGTAAGTTTGTTCAACAACACAACAGGTGCTGAGATAAGAATTCCCGACGGCAGAACTATCGGCGAACACATATTGCAGCTTACGGCAGGCGCCTATGATTCATCCATTTATATAGGTCAGATGGGTTCCGTGATAAATGCTTCAGATGATAAGGATGGCATACTTGTTTCAAGACTTTCTGCAGTATCAGGTCTCGGTGAGAGTGAAGCTTCCGCTGTAAAAGTTATCGGTCGGATAAAAGAATGTATGGATAAAATACGTTCCCCCAGAGGTAATGCCGGAATACTTGACAAACTCTATTTCCGGAAGACTCAATGTGAAAACGATATGAACCGTCTGGAACTTACTGACGGAAATGCTTCTGAATCAAGTCTGAAACTTAACGAACTTATGGCAGAACGCGAAAATATTTCCGAGGAAATAAAGGGACTCAAAGGAAAAATTCGCATCATAAAGGCCATAAAAATAATAAACAAAAAGAACAAGATTATAGAACTTTTCGAAGCGCTCGATGAGCTTAATGAGAAAGCAGAGTACTACAAAAAGAAAATAAAAGACCTTTCTTCCTATTCGACTGATTCCGAGACTTCTGCTAAAAAGAATATATCCGGAATTGTGGCTGTTGTGCTTGCGGTATTGTTTGTTGTAGCAGGATTTTTGCTTTTTGGAAAACTCAGAACGGTTGCAATTATACTTTTTGCAGTTGCATTGATATCGGTTGCACTTGCCGTTGTTTCGTTTGTCGGCAAATCAAAGAGCAAACAGAGTGCACAGGAAAAGCGAAACCATGAAAAAGCCGATGTGATACAGAAGCTCGATGAAACCGAGGCTTTGATTGCAGAAAAAGAAAGTGTTCTCGACGATAAAATGGAAGGATATACTTTTGAACAATTGGAAGAACGCTGGAAGAAAGCAAAGGAAATAATTGATGTCGCAGGTTCTCGTGTATGTACGTCACTTGCTCTCGAATCTGCTGAAAAACATACTGCAACGGTTGAAGAGTTGTCTGAAAAGTTGAATTCATACGATTCTGAAATCGGTTATCTCAAAGCTACAATCGACAACATGTACAAAAACGAGAGAATGTCTTTCTCCGAAGCTTCTGCAAAATATTACGATATCTGTGCAAAGATAGATTATTACGAGAGAAAGTACGACGGTTTGAAACTTGCAAAGGAAGTTGCCGAGGAGAGTTTTGAAGAACTCAGAACAACATTTGGTCCTGTGCTCAGCAATGAGACCGAAAACATTCTTTCAAAGATTGTCGGAACAAAAGGTAATGTGAAAATCGGTGATGATTTCAATATTTCGGTATTCGACGAAGATATGCCGAGAAATATTTCATCGTACAGCGGTGCAGCGGTAGATCAGACATACTTTGCACTTCGCCTTGCAATAGCCGGCGTTATAGCTCCGAAGGGACAGCCTTATCCGTTGTTGCTCGATGACCCGTTTGCTCAGTATGATGATGACCGTCTTGCTAAAGCTATGGAGTTTTTAAACACATACGAAGGATCGCAGATAATTCTTGCGACTTGTCAGAAACGTGGTGCTGACATGGGCAAATCATTTTACAAATTATAATTAAGCTAATTCATAGGAAACATTATTCTCCTTTCTAAAAATGCAAGAACCCGACGCAATGATAAAACATACATTGCGTCGGGTTCTTGCATTAAATCATTTTACGATTAATTATATTTTATATTCTCCGGTGCAAACTCTTACTGCCGGACCTTCCATAATGACATGGTTGTCGTCTCGCCAAGTGATTTTGAGATCGCCGCCGTTGAGCTTTACGGTGACTTGTCTTTCGCAGAGACCGTTGAGAATGCCTGCAACAGCAACCGCGCTTGCTCCTGTTCCGCATGCCATTGTTTCTGCTGAACCGCGCTCCCATACTCTCATACGAAGTGTTTTGCGATCGAGTACGTTTACAAACTCTGTATTTGTGCGTGCAGGGAATATTTCATGGCTTTCGAAGAACGGTCCGATAGCTTCCAAATCCATATCTTCTACTTTTTCGTCTTGAAATATGATGGCGTGGGGATTGCCCATGGAAACTGCCGTGACATTGTATGTTTCTCCTTTTACAATCACAGGCTCGTTTATCATTTTATCGCCGTTGAAAATTACCGGAACTTTTTCAGGTGTCAGTATAGGTTCGCCCATATCAACGCTTGCGCCTACGCATACACCGTTTTCGATTATGAGATCGAGGTGTTTTACTCCTGCAAGTGTTTCGATATCAACGCTGTCGCCTGTCACATAGCCTTCGTCGTGAAGGAATTTGCCGACGCATCTGATGCCGTTGCCGCACATCTCGGCCTGTGAACCGTCTGCGTTGTAAATATTCATTGTGTAGTCTGCAATTTCAGATTTGCCTACGAGTATAAGGCCGTCTGAACCTACGCCGAAATGTCTGTCACTTATCTTTCTCGACACTTCTGCGGGATTATCTATTTTTTCTTTCATGCAATCAACATATATATAGTCATTGCCGAGTCCTTGCATTTTTACGAATCTCATTGTGTTTCCTCCTGTAGTTGAACAATGTACGGGCTGATTTTATCATAAGTGCTCAAAAAAACATACTATTTTTTTGGTGGGCGTGTTATAATTCAATAGATATGGAAAAGAATACAGCGTTGATAGAAAAATATATAAAGAAACCTTTTTACATAGGTGATGTACGCGCGGACAACAATGTGTTCCTTGCACCGATGGCGGGTGTGTGCGACAGAGCTTTCCGTACAGTTTGCAAAATGCACGGTGCCGGTATGGTTTATTCAGAGATGATAAGTGCCAAAGGTGTTCATTACAAAAGCGAGAACAGTATAATACTCGCCGAAACCGATGAACGAGAATTTCCTTGTGCTGTTCAGATTTTCGGTTCAGAACCTGAAATTATGGCAGAGGCCGCGGTAGTCTTTGAAAAAATGGGAGCACCGCTTATTGATATAAATATGGGTTGCCCGGTGCCGAAGGTTGCCGGAAACGGTGAGGGCTCTGCACTTATGAAGGATCAGAAGCTTGCCGGAGAGATAGTAAGGGCAGTCAGTGATGCGGTAAAGGTGCCTGTTACGGTAAAAATGCGCCGAGGATTTAAAATAGGCGATGAAAGTGCTGCAGAACTTGCTCAGATTGTATGTGAAAACGGTGCAAAGGCGGTTACGGTTCACGGAAGATACAGAGAAGAGTATTATTCGGGTGCTTCTAATCGTGATACGATAAAAAAGGTAAAACAGTCAGTCGATGTTCCGGTCATTGCCAGCGGTGATATTTGCTGTGTGCAGGATGCTTATGAAGTTTTTGAGGAAACCGGTTGCGACGCTATAATGATAGGCAGAGGTGCACTCGGAAATCCGTGGATATTCGAAGATATGTTAAACGGTTTTGATTCATCGCACAGCGGAGAGGATATACTAAAAGAAGTAGAACTTCACAGTAAACTCGTTATAGGGTTCAAGGGCGAAGACATCGGTGTGCGCGAACTACGCAAACATATGGCGTGGTATCTCAAGGGACTTCCCGGTAGTGCGGCAGTACGAGACAGACTTTTTAAGGCTGTGAAATATGATGAACTCATAGGAGTTTTAAGTGAATATTTATTGAAAAAGTGAGCGGAGGTATTTTTATGAATTACAAATTCAGAACATCGGGTGTATGTTCAAGTATGATAGAATTCGACTTAAATGATGGTATAGTTTCAAATGTAAAATATACGGGCGGCTGCAACGGAAATCTCAAAGGCATTTCTGCAATGGCAGAAGGAATGAAGGCCGAGGATGTCATTCAAAGGTTGGAAGGAATCAAATGCGGTTTCAAAAATACTTCATGTCCGGACCAATTTGCAAAGGCTTTGCGCACCGCTTTGGCACAGGAGTGACGACACTGTATGTATTGTCAGCAAATTAGTTTAAATGCTTGTCAAATATTGGTTGCCGAATAAAAAATGCGGTGATATAATAAAAAATGATTTAATGAATACATTAAGGAGATTTCATATATGAAAGCATGCCTTGCGAGAATTAAAGAAAGACCTATATTGATAGTCTTTATATTGTTTTCTACGTTGTTCTTCTGTGCAGCAGAACAGTTTAATCCGATAATCAGAGAGTATGGTTCTATGAGCAAGCTGCTCGAAGGTGACGGATATGTTGATTTGTTATCTGATTTTGCACATTGGTTGGCGACACATGTATCTTCGCCGCTCGTGGTACTGATAACCGTGGTTGTTGCAATTGTGTTCCTTTTTGCCGTATCAGCCGTAATCGGAATTTTCTTTTCAGGATATTCACATGTTCTGTATCTTTCACTTATAGATCATGCTCCTAAAAAAGGTGAGTTTAAGGTCGGTATAAATAAAAACTTCCTTAAAGTTACACTTTACTTTACATGTACATTCATTTTTTCGATACTGTTTGTAGTACTTGCTGCATATTCACTTATCCCTGCAGCTATGACTATAAAACAGCTTCTTGCGGCAGGAGATACGAGCGTTATTGTAAGATTGGTATTCCTTTGCATATTGACAGCGGTTGTGCTTTTCTTTGCTACCGTATTTTTCGCAATGTACCTTTCATTCGTGCTTCCGGGCCTTATCGGATTTAAGCGCGGTGGTGTAGGTGTTTCGATAAAGATGGTAAACGGTTACTGCTGGTATCTTATCCCCAGAACTCTTGCATATCTTTTGGTTATGGCAGGTATCATAGTACTTATGCTTTTGCTCGGATACGGTGAAGCTACAGGTATTTCCGCAGTGATATTCCTTGCACTGAATACTATATTGAAATTTTTTGCAAACTTTATATATATTTACTATGTATTCTCAACATTCATTGCGATGAAAGAAGATATGTTTGCTGCAGAGTGATTTTTAGAAGAATATTGATTGATGACGCCCCTCGCAGAGGTTGCGAGGGGCGTTTTGTATACAAAACAGCCGCTGACTGTTTTGAAAGTCAGCAGCTGCTAAATTTTATAGAATATAACTTAGTTACCGTCCATATTGTCAGATACTGTAAGTATACAAAACACCGATATTCCCAATCCTTGACCGAATGCCGTGAGGCCTTCGCCGGTGGTGGCGGTGATGCCGATATCGTTTTTTGTTACAGAAAGAAGTTCTGCGATTTTTCCTTTCATTTCATCGATTTTCGGGGACATCTTGGGGACAAGACATTCGATTGTTATTGAAAGATGATTTATTTTGTAGGGCGTTTTGGCAAGGTCGTCGAGTGCGACTTTCAGATATGCAGAGGAATCAATGATGCCGCTCTTGCAAATGTCGTCTGCAACCTTTCCCAAAATGTTTCTGCCGGTGATTCCGGAAACTGCATTTGTTATAGCGTGAAGTACTACGTCGCCGTCGCTGTTTGCGCGGAGTCCTGTGCTCCCCGGAAATTCAACACCGCCCAAAATCAGCGGTTTAGCAGTTTCTTTATCAAATGCGTGAGAGTCCTGTCCTATGGAACATTTGACCATTTTATTGCCTCCCGAAAATCAGTTGTTGCCTGTGTGACCAAAGCCGCCGCCTCTGTTTTCGCCGATAGCGGAAACATCGTCAACAACTTCGAATTCCATCATAGGAACTTTCTGGAGTACGAACTGTGCAACTCTGTCGTCCTTTGCAATAGCAAAGCTTTCTGTGGCAGAAGTGTTTGTGAGAATGATACCTACTTCGTCACGGTAACCTGCGTCAATTGTACCGGGTGCATTTGCAACTCGGATGGGAGTTTTGAATGACATACCGGAGCGCGGTCTTACCTGTATTTCGTAGCCTACCGGAATCGCAACTTTGAGTCCTGTGGGAATGATTTTTGTTTCGCCGGGAGCGAGTGTTATATCAATGGCAGCACGCACATCCATACCTGCGTCGCCGGGTTTTGCATAAAAGGGAAGTGATACGCCTTCTCTGCAAATTTCAATAGCAACTTTTACTTTTTCCTGATTCATTTTTATTTCCTGCCTTTCATTTAATTATCTGTAATCGTTTAAAATATTATATCTCAAAATACAATCTCCTGAAATATGTTTTTTTACATATTCTTCGTCAATTTCAATGTTTTTCGCAGAAAGTACAAGGTTTTGACAGTCAAGAGGCAATCCTATGAGCGGAAATTCGTTTCCTGCATTGTCGGTAATAGTGTATCCTGCCGTGCCGTTTTTGCCGCACTTACCGCAATGATATTTCGGGTCGTCTGTTATGAAGCAATGTTCGCTTCTCATCACAATAACTTTGCCGCCGACAATTATCTCGGGCAGTATCGTTCCGTCCGGTAGCTTGCAAACTGCGTTTGCAAGCCGGATTTGTTCCGCCGCTTCCGGCTCGGGCGAAAACGTTATGCTGTTAAGGCCGGAAGCGGCCCAAAATGCGGCGCTTTCAGCGTTAAACACATTCAGACTGTAATCGCCGCATAAAAACTTGTCGGATTTATTTCCGGCGGCTTTGCCGCCGGGAGTGCCAGTTGCTGTCAAAATTCCATCGAGAAACGGCAGGTCGCCTATATTTTCAATCAAGAAACCGTCTGCCGTTTCGCAAACGGCGTCAAACTTATTTGCAAAATCAGTTCTTGCATTGCCTTTGTTTATATACGGCAATACAGCAACTTTTTCACACGGCATATCTGCGATGAGTCGGGTAATGTCGCTGGTCGTAAAAGCATTGTACGGAAGATATATTCGCATTGCCTCTTCAAGGAAAGTGTTGTTTTTCGAGACGCACATTGATTTGAAAGTTTCAATACTGTAAAAGTAAAAAGATTTGTAAATCATTTATCTGCGCCCCTTTCTTATGTCGGAAAGATTTTGAACAGCATTTCTGCGAAGTGATTTAATCACTGAAAAGGGTACAAAACTTTTGCCGTCGGTTTGAATTTCTGCCGAAATCATATTGTAAGGAGTTCCGCCGAGTTCCGAAAGCTTCTTTTTAACATTTTCTATGTCAATTCCTTTGTCGGAAAAATCGCACGGTATGTCGCTTTCTGTCGTAACCTTGTTGCCGTCATTGTCGCAAAGTGTAAAAATACATTTTTGGCCGCAAAAAACTTGAAGAGTGCCTGAAACCGGAACTTTTCTGAGTTCTGTATCGGGCGCATAGTATTTGCTGTAATTTTTCATAAGTTGCGCATCGTAATTTTTGTAGAACCGGAGGCCTTCTTTGTAGTTTGGTGCTTTTCCTGCAACGGTAATTTCTGTTTTGTTGCCTTTGGGTATTATAACATTTATGACGCCGCCGAAGTCTCCGCCTTCAAATGTGATGCCGTCGCCCTGAGAAAGACAATCCGAAAAAAGTGAAACTTCCGCTTTGAATATGCTGACAGGTCCTTTGACTTTCTGCGTAGGTGCAAGCAATTTGCCGGCTAAAATGCCTTGGTGACCGGGTTTGTTTTCCGTGATGCTGTCAAGTGACATCTTTCCGAGTTGGTGTCCGCTCGTAAAACCGCCGCGCGAAAAAATGACGCCGAGCTCTGCCATATCCTTGTCGGTACAGATTTCATATGAGTTTTTGCTGTTTGCAACAGCCGTAACAGCATTTTTATATTTTTCGGTAACGATTGCGGTGTACTCAGGTGATTTTAAGCGACCTTCTATTTTGAGAGAATCGACACCTGTTTCAATAAGTTTTTCAATGTATGAAAGGCTGCAAAGGTCTGCCGGACTCATTCTCGGTGAGAATCGTAAATTTTTCCTGTTGTCAATTTTTGATGAATCCGGAACATTCAAATTGTAATTAAGTCTGCAAGGTTGTGAACAGGTTCCGCGGTTACCGCTTCTGCCTGTTAAAAATCTGCTCATCATACATTGACCGGAGTAAGAGATACAAAGTGCTCCGTGACAGAATACCTCTGTTTCCATAATGTTTGCATTGCAAATTTCGGCAATTTCTTCTAACGAAAGTTCGCGGGCCAGAACGGCACGGGTGAAACCGAGTTGCTTCAAAAATTTAAGTCCGTCAATGTTATAAACGGTAAGTTGCGTGCTTGCGTGGAGCTGCGCTTTTATTTTCCCGTAAAGTCTTTTTGCGATGCCTATGTCCTGAACGATAAATGCGTCAACGCCCAGAGCGTCTGCTCGCAGAGCCATTTCAACGGCATCATCAATTTCACTGTCCGAAATAAGTGTGTTAAGTGTGATATATACTTTAACACCGCGAATGTGGGCATAAAAAACACACTCCGCCAATGTTTCAAAAGTGAAATTATCGGCGGATATTCTTGCGTTGTATTTAGGCAAACCGATGTAAACCGCATCGGCTCCTGCCTGTGCCGCAGCTTTGAATGAATTAACGCCGCCGGCAGGTGAAAGAATTTCGGGAAATTTTTTCATATCAAACGTTTTTTATATAATCAGAAACGATTTGTACGTCTTTTGAGTTCTTCGTTTTGTCTGAGGAGTGAATTAACCTGCTCCTGCAAATCCTGATAGTCTGTTTTAAGTCTGTCGTACTCTTCAACCATTCTGGAAGCATCGTTTGAAAGGGATGTAAAACTTTGCTGTGCTTTGAAAAGCTCATCAGTTACAGCAAGTGCCGCCATAGCGGTAGCTGTCTGTTCGCCGAGCTGGATTCCGTTTGTGGAGGCTGCTGCAATTTTTGTGTTGAGATAATGCTCAATTTGCTTTATATACTCTTCGTTTTCGTCATGAAGAATGGTGTAATATTTCTGACCGATTCTAACTTTGATTTTCTTCTTTTCCATAATGACCTCCGCGAAACACAAACCGTGAAATTATATAGTAAAACTATATGGATAAATATAACAGAAAAAGAGGTATTTGTAAAATATAAACGGTATATTGTGAGGAGAAGTGCGCATGTGATATAATTTCAGTATAAAAAGGGCGATTTTTGAGGAGTGAGTGAAATTGAAAAACAATATGAGAAAAGTATTTTTAATTTTCTTTATAATTTCCTTTTTTGCAATGGGTGTAACATTCATTTGTAGTGCATCTATGTCAAAAGATTTGGTTTTGCTCATCCCGGGTGGCATTGCCCTTATAGGTGCAATTTTTAGTGTTGTTTTACTATGCAAAAAACAATCAGAATACCGTGTTATCAACGAAGAATTGGTTGTCACATATAACGGAAAGGATGTAAGCCGGTTAAAAAAGGATGATATATGTTCTTTGAAATTTGTGTATGACGCTTTTGATGAGAGTTTGTATATGATACGATTTAGTGTACAAAACAAACGACACAACATTGTAATAAATCCTGAAAACAGGAGTGATATGTTGCTTTTTTTTGAAAACCATACAAAAACGATCTCTCGTAACTTGATATACTACTTAGTAATGTTTCTGACAGGTTTGCAATAACAATTAAACTTTGTAAATTATTTATGAATTTATGTAAACCACTATGAGTATAAACCAAGGAAATCTGATATCGAGCAGATTTCCTGTTTATACTCATATGGTTTTTTATCTTCTCATATCCGTGCTTATATTGCTGTTGTTGTTTTCGGGAATTAAATGACTTGCATCACGCTCGTTGTTTGCATTGGGTGTGAGATCGTCAAAAACTTCTCCGGCACCTCTTACTGCATCACCGACTGCGTCTCCGGCATCATCTGCGAGATCTCCTGCTTTATCAAGCGTTTTATCGGCAGCGTCGCCTACATTGTCTGCGGCATCGTCTAAATCGTCTCTGATTCTGTCGGTTGCTTCCGGTGTAGCTGTGGCTGACGGCGAAGCGGTATTTAATTCACTTGTAGCAGTGGGAGCGGTAGTGTTTTTATCGTCAGGCGAATTCTTAACTTTTCCGTCTCTTCCACTGCATGCAGCAAATGACATAAGCATAAAACCCATTGCTGATAAGACAGCACATCGTTTAATCAAATTGTTCATTTGCATATCCTCCGCGTAACATTTTTGCTGTATAATTTGCGTTCCTACGTTGCGAAAATGTTATATTCCATTAGTTATTGTTATCAAGGTGAAAAGCAGCACATAAGATTTTCACGCTTATATTTTTTTCGTTATATAGGAGGATTATGCAGGTATTTTTTTGAAAAAATTATTTTTGGGGTACGGTAAATTCAAACTCATATGTGTCTTGTAATCCGAATGTATCTGTTGCGGTTACTTTCACATGATAAGTTGCACCCTGGGAAAGCTTATTATTTATGGTGAATGAAATTGTGCTTTCGTTCAGATATTTTGCGTGAATTTCCGTTATAAGAATATTTCTGTCAAGTCTGTCTGTGATATGTATCTTATATGTATCATATGGTGCGGAGTGTTGTGGTTGCTCAAATGATGCGGTTGCGGTTTTGTCGGAGTATTCGATGCTAAATGCAAGTCCGGAAATATCCGGCGCCTTTGCGTGCATATATGAGTCAGGCATAGAATGAATTTTGGCGTGTACAAAAAGTCCGTTGTGGTCGGAAAAATACTGACCGTCCGGCTTTTCATCAATGACTTTGTATTCGATGACATCCATCATTTTTTCGGTGACAAAAACATGGTCAATCGGAGAAGATTTTGTAACATCATTTTTTCCATAGTCTGGATATGTTCCGAGATTCATAGTTTTCGCAGCAACGTATTTGGCGTTGGCAATACCTTCTACCTTGAACATTTCTTTGTATGCTGTGGTGTTTTCACTTGTGTTGAAATCTCCGCCTGCGAAAACCGGAAGCCCCATTTTTTCAAAACATTTTATCTGATCGCGTATAAGTGAAACCTGAAACCTTGTAGCTTCTTTGTCCATCCAATCCAGATGTGTACTCATATGCACATAACGGAATTTTGTGTATTTATGTTCCAGAATAACCCATACGCAAGTACGGTTGCAGTCGACGGTGCTTCCGTAGATGGAAGGTCTGTATGGAGTTTTAGAAAGCCAGAATGTACCGGAATCGACCACATTGTATTTGAGCTTGTTATAGTATATATACGAGGATAATGCTGTACGGGAATTTATCTGTCCGTCAGCGGCAGTGCCTTCTCTTCCATATATTGGGCTTAGGGCACTGGTCATAATGGTGTTCCAGTTATCCCTGGACTCCTGCACACCGATTGAATCAGGCTCATACGATATTATCGTACTGATGAGACCGCTTGCGCGATTCTGTGCAGTTGCAGTATTTCCGTCAATATTTATATCTACGATTTTTACTTCCTGTTCAGGAAGAACTCCGCTTATATTAGGTGTTGGAGTGGGACCTGTAGGTGTAGGTGGCACATCAATTGTCGGGATGATCATAGTTGATGTCGGAATAGATGTCGAGGTGGACAAATTATCAGTTCCGTTTTTGCAGGAAAAACTGCTGAAAAGAACTAACAATGATATGCAAAAAAGTAAAAATTTTTTCATGAAAATTTCCTCCGGATTTAAAAAATATAGTTACATTATCGCATAAAAATGCTAAAATACAAGTTGTGGTGATAGGGAGAGAATGTGGGATGGAAAATATTTTTAGGAATGTCGGAAATTTTAAAATTTTAAAAGTGGATATTGATACTGAAAACAGAGCATTTATCGTTGAAATGTTCAGCGATAAGTTTGCCATGTACGGTGATTTATATAAAGTTAAAGAGAACATGTGCCACAGTCTTCGTTGCGACAAAATAAAAATTACTTGCCGCTCAGGTGAGCCTCTTTTTGATATTTTGCCTGATCCTTCACGCCTTAAGGTATTGTGGGCAAGTATTTTGCAATACCTGCAGTGTGAGCGTGTAAGTTTATGGGCGCTTCTGAAAAACAGCAAAATGAGTTACTCAAGCGGTACGATTTATATTATTTCCGAAAAGGCTACAAAGAGTGCACTTGATGTTATGCGTGCGGATTCGTTCATTGATGAATATATTTACGATACTTTCGGTGAACATTGTCGCATTGTTTTTGAGGATAAAATTCCGGACAGATGTGTTTCTGCAGACGCTGATGACTATGAGTGTGTGACTGTTGATTTTTCGATTGACGAGTATAATAGAGTTGTTTCGAGTCGCAAAAATACCGAGAAAAAGGACTATTCCGGAAGTTACGACAAGGTTTACGGAGGTTCCGGTTCAAAACCTGTCAGAAGAAGTGAAGAATACAAGGGCAAAGGTTCGGGCAAGAAACGCAGACTTACTCCGGAAGAGGGACAAGAACTTCCGAAGGATTCTTACGGTCGTGAAATTATTATGGGCGGACAGATTGACGAAAAGATTGTCAAAATGCAGGAGATTACCGCTGATTCCGGTTACATTGCCGTCAAGGGAAGAGTTTTCAAGACAGAGTTCAAAGAACTTTCAAGCGGTTCATATATTGCGGCTGTCTGTATGACGGACGAGCTTTATTCTATAACCATAAAGTTTTTCTTTGATCCTGAGGATTTGGATTTTGTTAAGAAAAGATTTAAAGACGGTAAATGCTTCATCGTGTACGGCGATGCTACTGATGACAGATTTGCTCGTGAGATAGTTATCCGGGCAAAGAGTATCGTAGAGTACAAGCCCGAAGTCAGAATGGATAATGCCGAGGTAAAGAGAGTTGAGCTTCACTTGCACACAAATATGAGTGCGCAGGACGGTTTGACACGTCCGAAGGATCTTGTCGCTACTCTTGACCGCTGGGGACATACCGCCGTTGCAATTACAGACCACGGTGTTGTTCAGGCATATCCTGATATGTTTAACTCGGTTAAGTTCGGAAAGAGCGGTCTGAAACTTCTTTACGGAATTGAATGTTATCTCACCGACCAACCCGGAGAGGTTACAAAAGAAGAAGCAAAGAATATTCCGAGATGGCACTGTATCATTCTCGTTAAAAATCTTGTAGGCCTTAAGAATCTTTATAAACTTATTTCAAAGTCAAACCTTAACTATTATTATAAGAGACCTCTTATGCCTCGTTTTGAAATAGAAAATCTGCGTGAAGGTCTTATCATAGGTAGTGCTTGCTCCGAGGGTGAGCTTTACGATGCGATTATAAGCGGCGAGAGTGAAGAGAGACTTTTGGAGATGGCGTCATTCTACGATTATCTTGAGATACAGCCTATTGACAACAACCAATATTTGCTCCGCCAGGGCAGAGTGGCCAGTTCTTGGGAACTTCGTGAGATAAATAAGCGAATTGTAGAACTCGGTGACCTCTTAGGTAAGATGACTGTTGCGACAGGTGATGTGCACTTCTTAAATCCTGAGGATGCTCTTTACAGAAATGTTATGCAGACTGCTATGGGATTTGACGATGCCGATATGCAGCCTCCGTTATACTTAAAGACTACGGAGGAAATGCTCCGTGAGTTTGAATATCTGGGTGACAGAGCGTACGAAGTTGTTGTTGAAAATACAAATAAGATTGCCGATATGATAGAGTCGATTCGCCCTGTGCCGGACGGATTTTTCCCGCCTGTTATCGAAGGGTCGGATGATAAAATCAGACAGAGTTCATACGACAAAGTAAAAGAAATTTACGGCGACAGAGTTCCTGATTTTGTTATGGAGCGTCTCAACAGAGAACTTGATGCAATCATCGGTAACGGTTACTCGATTATGTACCTTACTGCGAAAGAACTTGTTGCAGAGTCTGCGCGAAACGGTTACACGGTAGGTTCTAGAGGTTCGGTAGGTTCATCACTTGCGGCGTTCATGTCAGGTATTACAGAGGTTAACTCACTTCCTCCGCATTACAGATGCCCGAAGTGTTTTTATAATGAATTTTTCCTGAAACAAGAATACGAGAGCGGTTGTGAACTTCCCCACAAGGATTGTCCTGAGTGCGGTACTCCGCTTGTCCGTGACGGTTTTGACATACCGTTTGAAACTTTCCTTGGTTTTGACGGCGACAAAGTTCCTGATATCGACCTTAACTTTGCATCAGACGACCAGCCGAATGCTCATCGTTATACCGCTGTACTTTTCGGAGAGGATTACGTGTTCCGTGCAGGTACGATTTCAGGTCTTGCAGAGAAAAATGCGAGAGGTTATGTGCTCAAATATCTTGAGAAAAAAGGTATACAGGCTTCCGAATCGGAGATAAACAGATTGGCGAGCGGTTTTACCGGTGTAAGAAAGACTACAGGCCAGCATCCGGGCGGTATTATGGTTATACCTAAAGACCATGACATATATGATTTTACTCCGATACAGCACCCAGCGGACAAAACGGATTCCGATACGATAACGACACACTTCGATTATCACTTCTTGCACGACAATATTTTGAAGCTCGATATACTCGGACACGATGGTCCCGCAATGCTTAAATATCTGGGCGACTTTACGGGAGTTGATACAACTTCGGTAGATATAGCCGACGAAAAAGTTCTTTCGCTTTTTAACTCTGCAACGGCTCTTGAAATGGACCCGAGAGAACTTCGTATAAATATTGAATTCGGTACGCTCGGTATTCCCGAGTTCGGAACAAGCTTTGCTATGGGCATGCTTAAAGATACTTTGCCGACAACAGTTTCAGAACTTGTAAGAATTGCAGGTCTGTCACACGGTACGGACGTTTGGCTCGGTAACGCACAGGACCTCATAAAGAGCGGAACTTGTACGCTTTCGCAGGCTATCTGTTGCCGTGACGATATTATGCTCTTTTTGATAAAGATGGGGATGGATAAGAAACAATCTTTTGTAATCATGGAGCAGGTTCGTAAGGGTAAAGGTTTGAAACCTGAGCAGGTAGAGGATATGATGGAACACGATGTTCCCGATTGGTACATAGAATCTTGTAAAAAGATTAAATACATGTTCCCGAAGGCTCACGCTGTTGCTTACGTTGTACTTTCGCTTCGTATTGCGTGGTTTAAGGTTTACTATCCGGTTGCATATTACTGCACAAGATTTACATTGAAAGTGGATGAATTTGACGCTGAGAATATGATACACGGTGTTGATAAAGCATTTATGAAAATGACTGAAATGAAGAAACAGGGAAGTGCTTTGACTGACAAGGATGACCGTCAGCTTATCATTTACGAACAGCTTATGGAACTTTATGCGCGCGGCGTGGAATTTTTGCCGGTAGACCTTTACAAGTCTGATGCAGTGGTGTTCCGCCCGGAAGACGGTAAAATAAGACCGCCGTTCAGCGCTCTCCAAGGAGTCGGTACAAATGCTGCCCAGGCTATTGTGGATGCCAGAAATGACGGCAAGGGCGAATTTATTTCTATTGCGGATTTGCGAGCAAGAGCAAAGCTCAATAAAGCAGTTATAGAAACGTTGAGAGCCGAAGGTTGTCTTGACGGAATGCCTGAAGACGATAATCTTTCATTACTTGATTTACTTGATGGTATATAAAATAAGATGAAAATAAAGGAGTAATTTTATGTTTAGTAAAAAGGTTGAATTTTTAAAAGCGATTCCTGTATGGGCAGAAGGATTGGAAAAAGAAATTAATCGCCACCTTATGTTCAATACAAATATTGACTTTACCGACAAAAAGAATACAGTGATCAGACTTACTGCAAGCTGTGCGTATTCCGTAAAAGTAAACGGTGAGTTCTTTGCAATGGGACCTGCAAGAGCCGGCCACGGACACTATCGTGTAGACGAATATGTTCTTGATAATGTTTTAGATGGCGCTGCCAACAAGATTGAAATACTTGTTGCGGGATACAATCAGAATAGCTTTTATTGGCTTGATCAGCCGTCGTTTCTCTGTGCTGAGATTTTAAAGGACGGAGAGGCTATCGCTTGGACTTCTGCTAACCGTGATGACTTCAAGGCATATAATTTTGCTGAAAGAGTTGTAAAAGTACAGAGATATTCATTCCAAAGACCTGCGGCAGAAGTGTATGATTACAATCGAAAAACAGACTATACAGCCCCTGTAAAACTTGTTCACGCTACAGCCGAGGACAAAGTATTTATCGAAAGAGGAATTTTCTATCCTGAATACGAAAAAGAACCTGCGAAATCAATCATTTGCAAAGGTACGGTGGGCGTTTCCGAAAAAGACTCATATTATGACGACAGAGCTATTGTAAATGTCGGTGAAATGATAAAAGGTTTTCCTATCGATGAACTTGAAGTTTGCAGTGTATGGGAAGCTCAGAAACTCGACTTTGATGCAACTGATTATACTGTCAGCGACAATGCTCCGATAATACTTCCGAAAGATACTTTTGCTGTTTACGACATGGGTAAAAACAGCAACGGCCTTATGGGTTTTGATATCGAATGTGAAGAAGATATCACTTTGTATGCGTTGTTTGATGAGATAATTCTTGACAATGATCCGAATAAAATTGACATAACACGATTGACTTGTTCAAATGTCATAATGTGGAAACTTCCTAAAGGAAAATATTCAATTCTTTCATACGAGCCTTACGGATACAAATATCTCAGAATGGTTTCAATGGGCGGCAGTGCAAAGATTTCCGATATGCACATTCGTCGCGTCGGTTTTTATATGCCGGACAAAAAAATCAAAACCGATAATCCGAAACTCAAAGCGGTATTTGATGCTGCGATAGAAACTTTCAGACAGAATGTTTGCGACATATATATGGATTGTGCATCGAGAGAGCGTGGCGGTTGGCTCTGCGACAGCTTCTTTACTTCAAGAGTTGAAAAAACTTTGACAGGAAAGAGCGAAGTTGAAAGAAACTTCCTCGAAAACTTCCTGCAGCCTGACAGCTTCAAGTGTATTCCACAGGGAATGCTTCCGATGTGCTATCCCGGTGACCACTATGACTATTCATTTATCCCGAACTGGGCAATGTGGTATGTTGTAGAGCTCGAAGAATATCTTGCACGCAGCGGTGACGTTGAATTTATTGAAAGTGCAAAGCCTAAGATGTATGCACTTCTCAACTATTTCAAAGGTCTTGAAAACAGCGACGGACTTTTGGAACATCTGAAATCATGGGTATTCGTTGAATGGTCGAAGGCAAACGATTTTGTGCAGGATATAAACTTCCCTTCAAATATGCTTTACAGCAAAATGAAAAAAGTTATGTCAAGACTTTACAATGACAAAACTCTTGCTGACGAGGCAGAGGCGCTTGATAAGAAAATAAAAGAGCTTTCTTTCGGCGGCAAATTCTTCCGGGATAATGCAGTTTACGAAGACGGAAAACTTGTTTTGACAGAGAACTATACAGAAGCTTGTCAGTATTATGCGTTCCACACAGGTGTAGCAACTCCGGAAGAGTTCCCCGAACTTTGGGAAACTTTATTGAAAGATTTCGGTCCTCAGCGTAAACAGACAGGAAAGTGGTCGGAGGTTTATTTTGCAAATGCTTTCATCGGAAACTATCTCCGCCTTGACCTTTTGAACATCTACGGTTACAACGAGGAAATTCTCGACAACATGGAAGGTTACTTCTACTATATGGCAGAGCAGACCGGAACTCTTTGGGAGCATGACGGTACATACGCAAGCTGTTGCCACGGTTTTGCTTCTCATGTAATTTATTGGTTTGATAAGCTTGGAATGCTTGAGTGATAGGGTAAATAATATAAAATAATCTCTGTCCGTTTTTCAAACGGACAGACACGGACAATTTTCCGCCGCGCATATATTTTTGTATATATGCGCGGCGTTAGTTTATGCCCTTGTTTAAGGAGCTGTTAAAATTGTCTGTAAACGGAAATTCAACGGTTTATTCTGCCGGCGGAATGGCTTTTCCTAAGCCGCTTTCTGCCGAAGAGGAAAATTACTATGTAGAGCAGTACGCTCTGGGTGATGAAAGTGCTAAAGACATACTTGTTGAACGCAATTTGAGATTGGTTGCACATATTGCAAAAAAATACATTTCACCGAATTCGAGCGGTGATGACTTGATTTCGATAGGTACAATCGGTCTTATAAAGGCGGTGGGGTCATTTAAATCAGACAAGGGCATTAAGCTTGGGACATACGCCGTTCGCTGTATCGAAAACGAAATTTTGATGTATATGAGGGCCGGCAAGAAGTATCAGAATGAGGTGTCGCTTCACGATCCCGTTGGTACCGATAAAGAAGGCAATGAAATATTGCTTGAAGATGTTTTGAGCCTTGATGATACAGAAATGCTTGATGAAATCGATGCAAATTTCAGATCGGAGCTTCTTTCAAAGTGTGTTGATAAATATTTGTCTGCACGCGAAAAACAAATTATAAAGCTCAGATACGGACTTGTGGGAGGCAATGAACTTACTCAAAGAGAGGTCGGAAAGTTGCTCGGGATAAGCAGGTCGTACGTTTCACGCATAGAGAAAAAGGCGTTGGAAAAGTTGGGGAAGGTAATGGTATAGGCAAAAATAAAGTTGTTAAAAATATGGGAAAATATTTTTAACAACTTCATTTTTGCCTATTGCGAGTGTTTATCGGGGCAAGAAAGGTAGAAAATATGGAGAAAACATTTTTCAACTCACACTGGTTGCCGATTATGAAGAAGTATTGACACGTGCCTAAAAACAGCCGCCTGCAGTTGTTGGCAACGTCCAAGAGAATGTTAAAGCAAATTGACTGCGTAAATCTTTTAGATTAAAATATAAATAATAAACATTGTGTTTTATTAGATTGTTTGCTAGAGGCAGAGTGGCTATGGTAAAAATAAATTATGAAGAATTGATAAAATTGGCTGTTGATGCTATGGATACGGCATATTCGCCTTATTCGAAGTGCCGTGTCGGTGCGTGTCTTTTGGGTGACAGCGGAAGATATTATACGGGTTGCAATGTTGAAAATGCGTCGTATTCTGCGACTTGCTGTGCGGAACGGACTGCGATATTCAAAGCTGTTTCAGGAGGTGAAAAAAGATTCAGGGCGATAGCGATCGTCGGTGGAATCGACGGAGCAATAAAAGATTATTTTCCGCCCTGCGGTGCGTGCAGACAGGTGATGTCGGAGTTCTGCGATGATGATTTTGAAATAATACTTTTTAATGGCGAAAAAATAACAGTCCGGAAGTTTTTCGAGATGCTTCCGTATCCTTTCGGAAGTGAAAAATTGAATTGAAATCAATACGGAATATCTATTAAAAAGACAGATACCGAGTGAAAAAAATAATATTAAAAACGGGTTGAACCTAAAACTGTTCAACCCGTTTTTTTTGCCTTTTTATTCTTGTATTTTCTTACAATAGCTGTTGAATTTGGGTGTTGTTAGTACTACAATAATATATTGAAAAGTTGTAATTTATTCTGAAAGGAATAGACACAAATGCTTGATAAAGAATTAAAAAAATTGAGTAGACGTGAGCTTGTAGATATCATTTATCAAATGAAAAAAAATGAGGAGCAGCTATTGGAACAGATTGCTGTTTTAGAGGAAAATCTACATGATAAAAGAATCAGAATTGAGGAAGCCGGCTCTATTGCGGAAGCTGCTGCAGATATTACGAATGTTTTTTCTGTAGCTCAGACTACCGCTGATTTATATTTGCAGGAAATAGCCTGTATGAAAGAAAAAACCGAAAAAGATTGTGCAAAAATGATTGATGAGGCAAAACAGGAGGCTGAAAGAATTTTGTCCGATGTAAAGACTCAACATAAGGAGTTGCGCACTCGCTATCGGGTAGATCATAAAAAGTGGCAACAACTCAGAACAGAGATTCAAAAGTTGGAAGAGTTGAAAATGTGGATTAAGCAAGGGGATGACGTATGAATAAAAAAATTGAAGAAGATGTAGCGATTCCCTCTTTGCTTGAGATTCAGGATGAACGTAAACGTATACGAAGAAAAGCTTATTTTGGACAGGCTCTCAGAGGTACTGTTTCTGTTTTGGTAGTAGTAGCTGCGGTAGCTGTTTTGATAGCAACATTATTTCTGCCTATTCTTCAGATATCAGGAGACAGCATGTCACCTACTTTGGAACATAATGAGATAGTGGTTCTTTTAAAAACAAAAGAGTTTAAACGTGGTGACCTGATCGGTTTCTATTATCAGGGTAAGATTTTATTGAAACGCGTGATTGCTTTGCCTGATGATGAAGTGGCAATCGATGCTGACGGAAACGTATATGTGAACGGCGAACTTTTGGAAGAACCTTATGTTACGGACAAGACTCTTGGTGATTGTGATCTGGAGTTTCCTTATAAAGTTCCCGGTACCGGTTATTTTGTAATGGGAGATCGACGGTCTAATTCTGTGGACAGTCGTAACTCTGTAGTCGGTGCGATTTCGCGCGATGATATCATCGGAAAAGTTGTTATCAGAGTATGGCCTTTTTCAAGGTTTGGATTTATTTCCTGAAAAAGCAGTAATAAAATTTTTTAAATGAAAGGAGGGAGAGCATTGCAGGATGTTTTGGAAGAAAGTCTGAAAAAATCGAAGAGAGTCAGAGTGCGGAAAACATGGATGATTTCTATCTTGTTAGTGCTCTCTCTCGTTGTGTCGTTAGATGTATTTTGGTCGTTGCGTCAACCGGGATGGACTCTCGCGGGTGATGCTGATTGTAAAATTTTAGAGCACACACATGATGACGGCTGCCAAAACGGTGAAATTCCGTGCGAACTTGAGGAACACGTACACTGCATCGAATGTTATTCTGATGAAAATGCAGATGTGGAATCTCAATTGGATTGGCAGAAAATGTTTTCCGACTATCCATTTACAGGGAATTTGCGTGAGGATTTGGTAGGAATTGCAAAGACACAGGTAGGCTATTCTGAAAGTACGTTAAATTTTGAAGTGGGTAGTGATGGGATCAGACGCGGTTATACACGTTACGGTGCATGGTACGGAGCTCCTTATATGGACTGGTCTGCGGCATTCGTTTCGTATTGTCTTAATTATGCAGGGGCTGATTCTGAGGAAACTCCCGGAAATACCGGTGCTTCCTCTATGGCAGAGGTCTGGAATAAATTAAATAAATATTTCCCTGCAGATGATTATAAGCCGGTGGCAGGTGATCTGGTATTCTTTGAAAACAATACAGTTGGTATTGTTACGGATGTACATAATGCTACGTTCTATGTTATTCGCGGTGATGTAAATAATGCTGTATGCAGTTATGCTGTGCCGTTAAAAGATGCTTCTGTTATAGGCTGGGGTTTAACCTGCGGAACTGCAGATGAAGCAAATCGTCCGTCTGTGGATTATCTACTGAATATTTCCGACGGACCGGCAGTGTTTATTTTTGAGGGAAGCGAAGTTCCAAAGCAGATACAACCGAAGATGCGTTTTTCACTTAAATCGTCGCGGCCCGTAATAGATTTGACCTCTTATCTGGAATCAAACGGCGGCAGCTATTTCTTTACTTTGCTTGATCAGAACAATCAGGAAGTTCCGAAAGATGCAGACGGTAATTATATTGCACAATCTGATACAGACTATAAACTGACAATCAGTTTTACCAGCCCTGAAGGTTTTGTACCCGGAACGTATCAATATCGGATTTCCAACGGAGTAACGGTTAACGGTGGAGACGGCCGATTCATTTTGAAAGACGGAACTGATGTCGGTAGTTGGACCGTATCAGATGATGGTCTGATTACATTGGATTTTAATGATCACATAAACAGCCGTATAGATATCACAATCAGTGCAACAATGGGAATAAAATTTCCTGAGCAGGACGAGCCTATTGATTTCGACGGAAAAATAATTGTAAAGATCGAAAAACCTGATGTAGAGAAAATTCCTACAAAGCTTAATAAGTGGGGTGTTCAGGGAAATGCCGAAACCTCCGGTAAGACTGATTCTACTAAAATATATTGGACCGCTTTGGTAGAAGGTCAGAGAGATTCTAAAATTCCCGGAAGTGTTCTGACGGATAAGATAGTTTCAGGTGAATGGCTTGGTGACCACAGATATACTGAATCCGACATGGCAGGAGGTCTTACTTTCGGAGTATCAGAACCTGACCCGGTAACCGGACAGGCAGTTAATTGGCACAGATGGGTGGTTTATCCCGGCGATCCGAACCTTACATGGAACGAAGACGGTTGGTCTTATAAATTCCCGGAAACTGCTTTTTGTCAATGGTGTGGTGAGGTTACACTCGGCAGTAATAATTGGTCATATACCGTTGAGTATACAAGTACTCCGATTCAGTCTGCTATAGCAGGTGCAATGGGATATATGAACAAAGTGGAAATAGAAAATCAATATGCAGACGGTTGGGCAGAGTTTACGCAAGGTGAACTTCACGGTGATGTTATAAAGCACGGTTCGTTTATTTCTGACGCAAGCGGCGGATCTTTCAGATGGGAACTTCAGGCTACCATACCGGGGATGCGAGAAGGTCAGAAGAGTGACTACTTCTGGTATATTATGGACTATATGGATGTTCGTGACTACGAACTGAAGCTTTATGATTATGTTACAAATGATGTTGATAAGTCTGTTGTTACTGCAGAACAGAACGGTGTTACGATTAAAGTTCCGAGCATTCATGATGCGACTGCAGCTGATCCGTATGCGTGGCATAACTACTGGTCGGTAGATCACGGAGACGGAATTTATTACGGCAGGCAGCTGAATCTTTTATGCCGATGTCACTGTAATGAAGCAAACTGTCAGTATTGGAACAACGGCAGGTGTGAAAGTGAATACTGGTTTGAAGGAAAAGACGGCTATTGGTATACAAACGGATATTGCCAGTGCTGGACTGCAACTGAAAATACAATCTTTACTTTTGCTTACGAGACGGATGACATTTCTATAATAGAAAGATACGGTGGTATGGAAAATAGTTTGCGTAATGAAGCCGTATTGTATAACAAACCTAATGCTTATGACGGTGTTGTGGTTGCAAGTACGAATGCGCATGTTCCTATTCCGGGATTGTTTAAGAAAGAACTTACTCATGACTTTAACGGTTATACAGCTAATTACAAGATTACTGTCAATGAGGGTAAATTGTCTCTTACAGACGGTACTCCGCTTACTATCCATGATGTTATGACGCAAACTCTTGTATATATCAGCGGTTCATTGGTGATTACTGCAGAGGATGCAAACGGTCATAGGACAACTTTGAAACAAGATGTCGATTATACAGTTACATACGACGGTACCGGAAATGCTACGGATGAGCACGGCAAGCCGGTTCACATATTGGATATTGAGATACTGCATCCGCAGCCTGTAATGTATATTCTTGACTATGACACTACTCTGATGATTCCTACCGGAACAACACAGGCTATAAAATACAGTAACTCCGCTGAAATTACTCTTTGGGGAGAGAAAATTAAGGATCCCGGTGTAGAAAAGGTTTATGCTGATATAAATATTGCAGCTAAAAATTATAAGGTTGAATTATTTAAGACATGTGCATTAACCGGTAAAGCCCTCCGCGGAGCGACGTTCGGTCTTTTTAATGAAAACGGCGGTCTTATTGCAACAGATGTGACAGATGCAAACGGAGCACTTAGTTTTCAGTCAAATATTGTAGAGGGTATTATCCTGAGAGAACATGTGCTTTACTATGTGCAGGAGCTGAAAGCTCCGCCCGGATATATTCTTGACGGAACAAAACATTGGTTTTGTTTCTGCGATGAAAGAGGTGATACTTGCAGTAAGTATGCAGGTATTATATCAGACACAGGGGCTTTACGTATTCCGTTTGAGCAGGTTGGTAAGATTAATGTAGAAAACCAAATCATGGACTATGACCTGCCCGCAACCGGTGGCCCCGGAACTTATCCCTTGATACTTACGAGTGTAATATTTATAATTACACCGTTTGTATATAGATTCATTCGAAGGCGCAAGCGAGAAGGGAGGGGCGTCGGTTAGCTTCCCTTATTACGGCGAAAAAGTGCCGGAGATGAATCGAGAAAATATATAAATTTTGAACTAAATGTAGAAAGGAATTAAGAAAATGAAAAAGTTTTTATCTATTTTGTTGACAGTAGCTATGCTTTTGACAATGAGCACTACTGTATTTGCTGCAGAAGACACAAGCCTTAATATCACAGGTCCTGCAGGCAGAACTTATGCAGGTTACAAATTGTTGAATTTGACAACCAGCCTTAAAGAAGGCAGTCATCATCCTGCTGCTTGTGACGGCAATCACTCTGATGATTGTTACAACTATGCGTATACTGTAGCCGACAAGTATCGCACAATATTGCAGAATGAGACTCATACAAACGGCAGAAATGAACTCTGGGTAACTAATGGTAAGCCCGCTACTGCTGCAGGTGTAACAGACGCACAGATTCTTGAATATCTTTCAGGACAGAGCAGTGATAACGGCGACGTTTATATGACTATGAGACTGGTTGCAGACCGTATCTACCGTGCGATTAAAGCTGCAGGTATAGAAGCTGATAAGACTGATCTTACAGGTGTAAATGACAGCATCGAACAGGGTTACTGGATGTTTGCTGACGTAACTAACCTTACAGGTAATGAGACTAATTCTTTGGTTATGGTAGACACAAAGGGTCAGAATGCTGTTACAATCAATCCTAAGACTGCACTTCCTACTGTAGAGAAGAAGGTAAAAGATATTGATGACAGCGAAGACGATAACATTCTTGATAACGGCTGGAATGATTCTGCCGACCATGATATAGGAGATACTGTTCCATTTAAACTTACAGCAACACTCCCCAGCAATGCACAGTTCTATCAGTCATATAAAATTGTATTCCACGATACTCTTTCAGCCGGCCTTACTTTGAACGATGCTTCTATCAAGGTTCTTATGTATGAAACAAAGCACAAAGCTGACGTGGATACTGATCTGAACGATTCTATGAAAGATGTTACTGCTGATTTTGTTATAACAACTGACGGATTGGCAGATGATTGCACATTTGAAGTTGCTCGTGAGAATATATTTACCATTGAAGGCGTAACAAAAGATACTGCTTTCGTTGTTTATTACGAAGCAACTCTTAATGATGCTGCTGTAATGGGTAGTGCAGGAAACGCTAACGAAGTATATCTCGAATTCTCGAATGATCCTTACGGTGATTCAACAGGTGATACTGAGTCTGATAAGGTTGTAGTATTTACTTACGAATTGATCATTAACAAAACAGATTCACACGGTCATCCCCTCGAAGGCGCAGGCTTTACTTTGTACAAAAAAGATATTTCAGGAACTTACAATGTACTTGGTACAGAGATTAAGGGCGATGCCATGACAACATTTACTTGGTCAGGTCTTGATGATGGCGATTACAAGTTGGTAGAGAGCACTGTGCCTGCAGGTTACAACAAAATGTCTGATATAGCATTCTCGGTTTCAGCAGAACACAGCGAAATAAACGGTGAACCTTCTCTCACACTCTTGGATGGCGATTTGATGGGTCTCGGTGATGTCGCTACAGGTGCAATCACAAAAGATATTGTCAACAATACAGGTACCGTTCTCCCTGAAACAGGTGCACAGGGTACATTCTTCCTTATTCTCGGTGGTGCTTTACTTGTAGTTGTTGCTGCAGTATTTATGATTACACGTAAGAAAATGTCCGTTTATGAGGATTGATTTATTGAAACATAATTGTATGTTTTGTTTGTTTTGAGTGTTGAGGCGGATGGCTGTTCCGTCATCCGCCTTAACTTTTTATAAGGCAGTGGAGAGATGCGTATGAAGAAGAATAAAATAGGAATACTATTAGTTCTGATGCTGTTCGTGGGCGTCTGTGGACTGCTTTATCCGTCTGTGAGTCAGTATTGGAACACAAAAACTCAGACTCGCGCCGTAGAAAATTACATGGAAATTTTGGAATCTTTAAAACCTGAAGACTACGAAACTTTTTATCAGGAAGCAGAAACGTATAATAAAGAGCTTAATGAACTTACAATACCGTTAGCTGATTATCGTCAGTTAAAAGGATACAACGATATTCTCAATGTAAGCGGAAATGGTATCATGGGATACATAACTGTTCCTAAATTGGGTATAGAATTGCCTTTATATCATGGGATTTCTGCCGAAGTATTGAATGTTGCTTGCGGTCATTTAGAAGGTACGTCTTTTCCCGTAGGGGGAGAAAGTACACATTCCGTTCTTTCTGCACATAGAGGTCTTCCTCATGCTAAACTGTTTACGGAATTGGATAAGATGGAGATCGGCGATACTTTTATGATTACGGTATTGGGCAGGACGGTTACATATCAGGTAGATCAGATTAAAGTTGTTCGCCCGAATGATGTTAATGATATACGAATCATAGAAGGCGAGGATTTGTGTACACTGCTTACATGTACGCCTTACGGAATAAATTCACATAGGTTGTTGGTGCGCGGAACGCGTATTGAAAATGCTGCGCCGGTTTTGTATGTCACATCCAACGCTTATAAAATAGATTCATTGGTGGCTACTCCAATAGTAGCTGCACCGATTTTGTTGATTTTGTTAGTTGTGTTGATGGTCAAGTATAGAGATAAGGGCAGCAAACCGCTTATATCAAAGGAGGATGACGAATGGGTAAAAGAAAAATTGAAATAATTGCTTTCTTGCTTTGTATATGTCTGTGCCTGTGTCTGAATCCGTGCCATACACAATCTGCTTCAACGACCGAAGCAACAGAATTGATTTATACTGATAAGGATTGCTCGTTAACTGTTTCATATATTTGTGGGGAAAATAAATTTTCCGATATGCCTGTAAGAATGTATAAAGTTGCGGAAGTGTCTGCGGATTACCAATATACTCTTACAGTGTCATTTGCCGATACAGGTCTTATCATTAACGGTATTAAGTCTGTCGGAGAGTGGAACGTTATCCGTTCAACGTTAGAAACGCATATTATTGCAAATTCGACAGAACCGGATATAAAAATTATGACGGACAAAAACGGACAGGCTTGTTTTACTGATTTAAAGCCCGGATTATATCTGACGACAACAGAAAAAGTTATTTTAGATGATTATATATATTCCTTTGACTCTGCACTTGTTGCTTTGCCAGGACTTGAAGATGACGGCACTTGGCAGTATGAGGTTTCAGTAAATGCAAAATCAGCGGTTATGCCTCCGATTGAGCCGGATGAAGAAACTGAATTGAAAGTAGTGAAACTCTGGAAGGGTGACAACAGTCAGAAAGAACGTCCGACGGAAATTGAAGTTGAAATATTCCGTGATGGCACAAGTTATAAGAAAGTAATGCTATCTGAAGAAAATCATTGGTCATACAGCTGGTCGGTAAAAAATGATGGTGCTGATTGGAAAGTCATCGAACGAAACATTCCTTCAGTCTATACTATGACTGTTGAGAAACGAGGAACAACCTTTATTTTAACGAATACGCTGAATCCTGAAGATCCGGACACACCACGTCCTCCGCATACCGGAGATACCGCAAACATCATGCTATATATAATCTTGATGACCGTATCCGGAGTTGTATTTGTTGCTATTGGATTTATAGGAAAGAGAAAACACTCATGAAGAATCTGAAGAATGGTCTTGCTTGGAAAATTTGTGCTATTACAGGTGTTTGTCTGATTGTGGCCGCAATGGCGTGGTTGGTGATATGGCAAAGCGGTATTGGTTCTTCTGTAAAAAAGGCGGAATACTATGCAGATACGATTCGTACATTGATTCCGGAACCACAAGGTGCAGTTTTGACAGAGCGAAGAGATAATAATATGTCAACGCTTTCTATAGATGATACAAATTTTGTCGGTATCATAGAAATGCCTCGCTATGAGTCTGTTCTTCCTGTATGTGCTGATTGGGGCAACCTGTCTGATTATCCTTGCCGTTTCAGCGGAAGTGTTTATGACCGTACCATGCAAGTCGGAGGTACTTCTCAAAAGGGACAGTATGATTTTTACCGTGATATTTCTGTGGGAGATTCCGTTTTCTTTACGGATATGGAAGGAAACCGTTATGAATACGCAGTAACCGATATTAAATATGAAAATAATGCAGATCAGAATACTCTTAACCGCAATGATTCTGCACTGACTTTGTTTATAAAAAATATTTATGCATTTGAATATATAATAATTTCTTGTGATGTATTGAACTGATTTTTAAAAAATATTATGAATTTATTGATCTGAACATATAAATGCGTTCTGCGTTTTGCAGGAGGCATTTTTTGTTTTTGCGGCAAGGCACTATTTTCCTGAAGAATGAATACCATATTGATGAGAATAATTTTCAGAAAGAAATAGTTTTTAAGTGGAAACATTGAACGAATTAAAAACGGGACAAAAATGTGTTGTAGAAAAAGTTGACACTTCGTTAGATATAAAACGCAGATTGATGGATCTGGGTGTTGTGAAAAATGCTGAAATTGAATGTGCTTTGATAAGTCCTGTCGGTGATCCGAAGGCTTTTTATATAAAAGGGGCGTTGATTGCGCTCAGGGAAGAAGATTCATCGAAAATAAATGTGAGAATTTGTGATAAAGAATCAAACTCCGATGAAAAGGGGTGGGGCGAATGAATTGTTTTACCGTGGCTCTTGCAGGAAATCCTAACGTCGGCAAAAGCACCGTGTTTAATTCTTTGACCGGTATGCGACAGCACACAGGAAATTGGCCCGGCAAGACAGTGGAAAGCGCTGTAGGATATTTCGATTGTTTCGGGATTCGTTGCAGGATGGTTGATCTTCCGGGAACATATTCACTTTTGTCACACTCTCAGGAGGAAGAAATTGCAAGAGATTTTATTTGTTTTGAAAATCCTGATTGTGTCGTGGTCGTATGTGATGCAACTTGCCTTGAACGCAACTTAAATCTCGCACTGCAAATAATTGAAATAACCGACCGTGTAATAGTTTGTGTAAACCTTATGGATGAGGCGAAAAAGTTCGGTATTGATTTGGATTTGGATAAGCTTTCTGAATTTTTAGGTGTACCGGTTGTAGGAACGAGTGCAAGGTCAAATAAAGGAATTGATTTGCTCAAAGAAGCAATTTTTGATATGGCTGAAAAATCGTCGGAACGTATAGGCTTGTCAGCAGAGCACACGGAACGGAAAGCTGTTTTGTATCCCGATGAAATCGAAAAAGGCATTGAACTGATTTCACCCTACGTGGAGCAAGTCTACACCGGTTACGTCAGTAGTCGCTGGATAGCTCTCAGACTTTTAAGCCGTGATTATGAAATTATCGAAGGCATTAACAGCAAGCTTCGAAGTAATTGTTTTATCGGTGATGACGAGAGCGTCGGAGACGCTCCGCGGATGCTGGCGGCTGCGCTCCGGCTCGCGCAGCCGCCGGAAGATGCTTCGGAAATCATTGTTGAGAGCATCTTCCGCCGCGCAAGCGCGGCAGCATCCGTTGCTGCCGGAAGCCAAGGCAGTGTCGGTGAGAACTTGGCTTCCGGCGCTAAATCCGGTGACGGTAAAAAAGTTGTCAATGCCGCCACCGGAGAATCCGCTGAAAAAAACAAGTTGAAAGAACGCAACATGCGTTTTGATAAAATATTTACCGGAAAACTTACAGGACTACCGATAATGTTGTTGCTCTTGTGTGTTGTGCTTTGGATAACGATAGAAGGTGCAAATTATCCATCAATGTTGTTGTCGGAAGTATTGCTCGGGCTTGAAAGTAAGATTTCGGCAGGCTTGAATGTAATAGGTTGTCCGGTAGGATTGCGAAGTTTTTTGTGCGAAGGCGTTTACAGGGTGGTTGCGTGGGTCGTATCGGTGATGTTGCCGCCGATGGCAATATTCTTTCCGTTGTTTACGATTTTAGAGGACTTCGGGTATTTGCCGAGAGTTGCATTTAATCTTGATAAATATTACAAAAGTTCAGGCGCTTGCGGAAAGCAATCACTTACGCATAGTATGGGATTCGGTTGCAATGCGGTTGGCGTTACCGGTTGCAGGATAATTGATTCCCCGAGGGAAAGACTTATTGCGATAATTACAAACTGCTTTGCTCCGTGCAACGGAAGATTTCCGATGATAATAACGGTGATATCGGTGTTTTTTGCCGTGTTTGCCTCAAAGCATATTAATTCCGTGCTGTCTGCGGCAATAGTTTCGGTTGTTATAGTTGCAGGAATTTTTTCATCGCTTGTTGTATCGAAATTCTTATCAAAAACGTTGCTCAAAGGTGAGCCGTCGTCATTTGCTATGGAGATGCCGCCGTACAGAACACCGCAGGTGGGAAAAGTCATAGTGCGGTCATTTCTTGATAGAACATTTTTTGTGTTGGGAAGAGCGATAACTGCCGCTGCGCCTGCAGGTGCAATAATTTGGGCGCTTACAAATGTGCGTGCCGGTACTGAAAATATGAGTTTGTTTGAAATATTTGCCGATGTTTTGGATCCTCTTGGTCAACTGATGGGACTTGACGGAGTGATATTGATCGCATTTATACTCGGATTTCCGGCAAATGAAATTGTTTTTCCTTTAATAATTATGGGCTACACGGCTTCCGGAAGTCTTTCAGAAGTCGGCAGTATTGAAACGGTAAGGGAACTTCTGATATCAAACGGTTGGACACCTGTAACTGCGATTTGTGTAATTGTTTTTGTGTTGATGCATTGGCCGTGTGCGACGACCTGTATGACGATAAAAAAAGAAACAGGAAGCTTCAAATGGACTTTGCTTGGCATATTGCTTCCGACTTTGTGCGGAGTGATTTGCTGTATGTTGATTAACGGAATAGCTTTTCTTGTGAGATGTTAAAATGTTAAGAAAATGTTAATTTCGGGCGTGGTTTCAAATGCGTTTGAAACCACGCCCGAAAGCCCTTCGTTGCGCCGATTTTTGTATACAAGTATACAAAAATATTATATAATATTTTTAATAAATTTGTTCGATATAAGGGAGGGTGATTGTATGTCAGACAGAGATTTGGTTTACGGATCAAGTGATGAAAATGATATTGATTTGTACGAGGAAAAGAAAAAGCTTCCTTTTGCTGCGAAAATGGTCCTTTTGGGAATTGCGGCGATAGCGGTAATTGCTATTGTGATTTACGCATACACATGGTACAAACGCCCGACAGTAGAGGAATTACAGGCATATAATAATCTTCAAAATCTTTTATATGAAAAGAATTCTATGTATCTGTACAATGAAGGTTCTGACGGAACGTATTTAATAATGGGTGATGCGTATATGCAGACGGCGATGTTTTATAATAATTCAGAAAAATACAGCGCTGATTTAGAATACGACGGAAAGCGTTATGTAGTCGGTAAAGACGGCGAGTCTGTTTATTGCTTCCTTTCACAATTCACGCCATCATCGGTTTCAAAAAATATATTAAGTATGCATTTCTCGGGTATTACTCCTTCTGAGTACAACAAAAGACCTTCCGTAAAGGATGGTAAATATGTGTATGTGCTTGAGAAAAAAATCGGCTCGAATACGTTGAAAACGAAATTTGTTTTTAATAAGGACATGTCTGTGTCACAGATTTATATGGATGATATTCTTATTCAGAATATTGAGTATGGTGTGCAAAAGGATGCCTTTGCACCTCTTGGAAAGTATGATCTGAAAGATACCGCTAAGGTGAATTTTATAAATATGTATGACCCGTCTGTCGAATATAAAACATATAATGTTCCGAAAGGTATGGGTATTACCGGTACTTTTCTTTCTTTTAATCCTAACGATCCTGATGCGGAAAGACCGTCGGAGCCTTGGCTTGGAATATATCTTGATAAAGAGTGTACAATTCCGATAGATGAAACTACAAAAATTGAGGAGAATACAACACTTTATCTGAATTTGCTCGGTGATGACCGGGAAGTAGATCGGTACTTATGAAAAAATGATTAGTTGATAGGAGAAAAATTATGAGAGAACACGAGGAAATGTACGGCAGAAATTCTGTGAGAGATGGTTATATTGATTTGAATAAAATCGAAAAAGAAAAGAAGAAACTCTCTCCGACTATGATTAAAGTTCTTATAGGTATTGCGGCGGTGGCTTTGGTTGCTGTTGTTATTTATATAATTACATACTTTATGCGCCCGACTGTTGGTGAATTGCAGGATTTTAATACTCTGCAAAATCTTACTGAAAAGTACGGTACATTATACTTGAGCACTGTAAATGAAAATGGTTCGGAAGGCAGTTATTTTGTAAAAGACGGAGAATATATACAGACCGCCAAATTCCGTGATTATCTTGGAGATTACAAGATAGAACTTGAATATAACGATAAACGATATGTTGTAAGCAAAGATAAAACGGTTTACAGCTATTTATCAAACACACCTCCCGGATCGATTAAGCAATTTGAAAATCTGTTTTTTGACATAATTCCTTTTGATGATTTGGATAAGCGACCGACTATAAAAGATGGTAAATATGTATACCGATATAAGCAGAATTTCGGAACTAATACGTCATATGTGGAATTTGTCTTCAATAAAGATATGTCTGTTTCAAAAATAGCTCTGAACAGTATGCAGGTATGGAATGTAGAGTACGGAGTTCAGAAAGATTTCTTTGAACCGTTGAAAAAATTTGACCTTAACGATTTGGTAAGAGTTAATTTGAAAAATATGTACGATCCGGACAACGAATTTGAGCCACAATACGTCCCAAGAGGAATGTGTGTTACAGGTCATTTTTATGTAACATTATTTGTCCCTGATCCTGAAAATCAGAGTATAGATAATTCAGGAGTGGGAGTTCTTGAACTTTTTGCCGACAGCGCGTGTGTAGTTCCTTTCAAAGACGGTGATAAGGATTTACCGGTAGAAGAGGATATGACATTATATCTGAACTTGACTGATGCTGGATAGAAAACAGAGTGATACCTATGAAAAAACTTTTCGAAAAAATATTTCATTCCGATAATTTAGCGGTAAATTGCATTGTCAGATTTGTTTTGTTGTTTTTTTGGTGGTTTCATAACTATAGCGTAAATATGGAACTTTACGTATTGGACTATTACTCATACAAGTTGGCTATTTATCCGATGTTTGAGCCTTCATATCTGGCAGATACTACAACTTTTTTCTTTTTCCCGCTACTGTTTTTTTGGTTGTTTGATGCAATCTGGATTCAGCAAAACATAAGACCGTTAAAGATACATGCTTATGAGTATAAAGAACAGAAAAAACGCTTGGTTATAAGGTACATAATAGAATTGATTGTTCCTTTGCTGCCGTTTTTGGTGGCATGCCCGATTTTTTATTTATGTATGCCGGATACCCCGATGGGAAAATCCGCTATGGTTATTCAATGGTGGTTCATTGTAATGACCGGCGAATTTGTTTCGGGTATTGTGTTGTCGGTTCTTAGTGTGCTTTTGTTTGCGGTAGCATTTTTTATAGTTCCTTTTTATGTTTTTCCTCCTGTATTCAAGGTTGTAAGGGTTGCTTTTGCAGAATTGAAATACGCATTACTGCACGCAAAGTACATTTACTATGCTAAATTTGCACCCGAAGGCATCAGATTTTCTTTTGAAAGTAATACTCTTTACAGCAGTAAAATTAAAAAGATTTTCAAGGATTTCAATGAATATTTTGAACAGAACTATATTGACGGTTCTTTGAATAAAAAGATTATGTGTTACATCTATTCAAATGCTTCCGATAATTTGCCTAAGAAAGTCGGAGTATATATGACGACGGATAGTGTTTTTGCGGTTGCAGAGTGCGATTTTGCAAGATACAAAAATGATTTTGATGAGGATAATATTCTCGAAGAAATATTGATTGCTTTGCCTGCGGCTTTTGAAAAAATCGAACTTAAATATCCGGAGTTTAATGCTAATGAGAAAACTGAGATGCTTTATAGGTGTGCCGACGCTTTCTATCCAAAGGACAGCGGACTGAAAAGATTGTAAAATTTTTAAAAAATTAACAAAAAAATTTTTCGGAAATACTTCACATACGACGAGATTGTGATATAATATTCCAGTCAAACTAATGGTTGGTTTATTGAATTGAATCATTCGTGTGATGATACTTAAATAAGGAGATAACTATTTATGAAGAAACTTTATGAAGGTAAAACAAAAAATGTTCTTCTTGACGAAGAGACAGGCATAGTTCACTTGTTCTTTAAGGACAGCGCTACAGGCGAAAACGGTGTTTTCGATCCCGGTTCAAACTCAGTTGGCGGAAGCGTTGAAGGTAAAGGTAAAGTAGGTCTTGCAGTTTCGAAATATTTCTTTGAATTGATGGAGAAAAACGGAATTCCGACACACTATATTGATTGTGATATCGACCAAGGTTTGATGAAGGTTCGTAACCTCACAGTTCCGAGACTCGAATTCGTTTTGCGTTACTTCACAGCAGGTAGTATGTGCAGAAGATTTACACTCGATGAGGGTATAGTATTTGATCCTCCGTACGCAGAAGTTACTTTGAAAGACGACGAGCAGGGCGATCCGCTTATCAGCGAGAGAATTTGTATTATGAAAGGTATCCTTTCCGAAGGTCAGTATGACGAGGCTCTCGATATTCTCGTAAAAGTCGGTGCAGTTCTTCGTGAAGAGCTTAAGAAGATGGATCTTACACTTATCGACTTCAAGATTGAGATCGGATATGACGAGAACGGCAAGGTCTATGTTGCTGACGAGATTACTCCTGACATCTGGAGAGTTCGTGATACAAACGGAAATATTCCGAACCAGATTGATTGCGCAAAGATGATTCTTGAGAAACTTTGATTTTGCGATCGGAACATTTTGAATATTATAAAAATTCAGCACGGCAAAAGTGTTCATACTCTTTTGCCGTGCTTTTTGATTTGTGATCAAATATTATTTGTTGCGTGAAAAATTAAAATTCAATCTCTATGCCGTCAAACGCTGTTTTCATACCGAATTCTGCAAGGATTTTCTCTGTCTCTTCGTGTGGCAGGTGGAGTGTTCTTGCAAGGTGTGAAGCAATGATTTTTCCGTTGGGTGCAATCATGTTTTGCTCCCGCATCTCTTTTGTCATGACTCTTAACATCGGAATGGTATTGTGTTCGAAGATTCTCCAATCGTGGCTGTCGCCTACGGTACAATCCAAAACCGATATATCGAATGTGTGCTTTAACATTTCTTCCCACGAAGGCCTTAAAAACCACGCCCCGTCAAGTCCGTAAAACAGTTTTCTGCCGTCCGGTGCCTTTATTATGTAGTGGAACGCACGGCTTTTGCCGCCTATGATAACATCATGGTTTGCGAGTAACGGGATTATTTCATAATTTCCGACAGTATAAGTTTTGAGCGGCTCGAAGAATAAATATTCAATATTTTCGTGATCCCCGACGAAGTCATATATGCTTTCTGCACCGCACAACAATATTTTTTGCTTTTCTGCAATTTTTGCTATGCTCTCAGCATACAAGTGGTCATCGTGATCGTGTGTTATGAGAATATATTTGACTTTGTCAAAAAGTTCCGGATTGTTGCAATCATTGAGATAGTCAAAAATATGCGGTCCGCAGTCTAACATGAGCTCATTGTTGAGGAGTGCAGCGGAGTTTCTGCGGAAGAAATTTGTTTTGTCATTGACATCCCAATCGGCAGCGCCTGTACCTAAAAAAAGTAATTCATTCATCAAGCGGCCTCCTACTATATTTTGTTGATTAATTGAGGTCATTATACCACAAAAAGATAATCCGACAATAATTTAAAAATATAAAGCAATGGTTTTTGATTGACAGTGAGACATTTATTTTGTATACTAAACGGGTATAAGTTTCTGCATTTATAACGTTCAGATAAATGAGTACTTTGATAATCAAATATTTTTATAGAAAGGGGAGTATATCATGGATCCCATTGTGATAATACTACTGATAGCCCTCCCCTTAATTTCCGCACTTCTTGTCGGTCTTATTTGCTGGAAAGTTTCCGGTAAAAAAGGCGAGACCAGAGGTTATGAACTCAGAAAAAAAGAAGCTGAAGCTATTTTCCAGAGCGCAGAAGCCGAGGGAAAGCGTATGATTGGTGAAGCTGCCAAAGAAGGAGAACGCAAAAAACGCGAATATCTTTTGGCTGCTAAAGAAGAGATACACAAAAGCAGAATTGAACTTGAGAAGGAAATTAAGGACAGACGCAACGAAGTCCAACAAGGTGAGCGTCGCTTGATACAAAAAGAGGAAAATTTGGACAAAAAACTCGATGCTTTGGAGCAGAGAGAAAAACAGCTCAATGAAAATGTTGCCGAAATTCAGAAAATTGAGGCGCAGACAAAAGAGTTGTATGCAAAGCAGCAGGCAGAGCTTGAAAGAATTTCATGCTTGTCCAGAGAAGAGGCTCGTACTTATCTTCTCGCAAATGTCGAAAATGACATTCGTCACGAAACTGTTGCCCTTATGAAAGAATATGAGGCTCAGCTCAAAGACGAGTGCGATAGAAAAGCTAAAGAAGTTATCGGTGCTGCTATTCAGAAGTGTGCTGCTGACTATGTTTCGGAAATGACTGTTTCTGTTGTACCGCTCCCGAACGAAGATATGAAAGGTCGTATCATCGGTCGTGAAGGTCGTAACATCAGAGCTCTCGAAACACTTACAGGTATCGATCTTATTATCGATGATACACCGGAAGCCGTTATTCTTTCCGGCTACCATCCGATCAGAAGAGAAGTTGCCCGTATCGCTCTCGAACGTCTTATCGTTGACGGCAGAATTCATCCTGCCAGAATCGAAGAGATGGTTGAGAAAGCTAAAAAAGAAGTTGATAACGTTATTCGTCAGGAAGGCGAAAATGCTACTTACGAAACCGGCGTTTACGGTTTGCATCCTGAGATGATAAAACTTCTCGGACGTCTCAAATACCGTACAAGCTACGGTCAGAGCGTTCTTATTCACTCGATAGAAGTTTCCAGACTTGCAGGTGTTATGGCAGCAGAACTCGGTGTAGACGTAAATCTTGCGAAGAGAGCAGGGCTTGTTCACGATATCGGAAAGTCTGTTGACTTTGAGCAGGAAGGTTCACACATCGAAATCGGTGCAGAGCTTGCAAAGCGTTACAAAGAGAGTCCCGAAGTTATCAATGCTATTATGTCTCACCACGGCGATGTAGAGCCTACTTCGATTATCTCCGTTCTTGTACAGGCAGCTGACTCTATCTCAGCCGCAAGACCCGGTGCCAGAAGAGAAACTCTCGAAGCTTATGTTAAACGTCTCGAAAAACTCGAAGAGATTGCACAGTCATTCGACGGTGTTGACAAAACTTATGCGATTCAGGCTGGTCGTGAAATCCGTATCATGGTTAAGCCTGATAAGATTTCCGATGACGATATGGTTATTCTTTCAAAGGATATCGCAAAGAAGATCGAGGACGATATGGAATATCCCGGTCAGATAAAGGTAACAATGATTCGCGAAACACGCGAGGTTGCTACCGCAAAATAATCATAAAAGGTTATTTAACAAAGTACAAAAATTATAACGCCGCCGCAATTTCGTCGCAGACGAAATTGCGGCGGCGTTTGTATCTGAAAATTTCCACGGAAATTTTACCTGATGAAACAATAATTGATGAAAATTTCGGGGAATAATGGTTTAATATGGTGTTGAGTTTGATATAATTTATGTTACAATATCACAACACAGCTTTTACTGTGACTTTACAAAGAGGAGGTGTCATCGGCTGTGGTAGATAAGTCTAAAAAAATTGTTGCTCAAAACAGAAAAGCGCATCACGATTACTTTATCGAAGAGACTATCGAGTGCGGTATAGTTCTAGCCGGTACTGAGGTTAAATCGCTTCGTGCAGGTAAGGTGAATTTGCGTGAGTCCTATGCAGTTGTGCGAAACGGCGAAGTTTTTGTTTGCGGTATGCACATCAGCCCCTATGAGCATGGCAATATTTTTAACAAAGATCCGCTGCGTGACCGAAAGCTCCTTCTTCACAAAAAGGAAATACGCAGACTTATCGGTTACGTTCAGCAGAAAGGTTTGACACTCGTACCGGTGGACTTGTATTTCATTAGAGGAAAGGCTAAAATAACTATAGGCGTTGCCAGAGGTAAAAAGCTTTATGATAAGCGTGACGACATGGCGGCGCGTGAGACTTCCAGAGAGATCGACAGACGACTTAAGGAGTCTTTCAGAGAGTGAGCTATATTATCGCAACCCACTTTTCGGGGATGTCTTGGTTTCGACGGGGTCGTTGATACACAGACGGCGAGCGGAGGATTCTCGTTGGCCTCCATAAAAACGAGAAATTTAAAATTAAACGCTGATAATAAATTAGCTCTTCAGGCTGCCTAAGCGCGCCTCGTCGGCATAAAGGTATTCCGAGCCTTTAGTGTCCGGCGTCAGTAAATCGGACCCGACAACACGTAGGTTAGCGTTGTGAACGGTGCAGCCAAAGCTTTGAGGCTGCATGGCTCTTATGAAGCTAGCGCCATAGCGAACCTGTCTGCTGGTGCACTATGACGGGAATTTAAATAACAGACTACGCTCGTAGATGTCCGTGGGGATTCGGTTTCGGACAGGAGTTCGATTCTCCTCATCTCCATAAGAAAAAAGCAAGTGCCGTTTCGTTATGCGAAACGGCACTTGCTTTATACTTCATCGAAATTATTTTTTAATCGATTTTTACATAATTCAAACAAAATGACTTTGTCAACCAATAATATACCCGATTAAAGTTACTTAAATATTGTAAATCAAAGCATGGTAAATTAAAATCAGTATATGAGGAGGTGCAATATGGATTCAATAGGTTTGATTATACGAAAATACAGACAGAAAAAAGACCTTACTCAGGAAGAATTGGGAAAGTCTGTTTTTGTAAGTAAACAATCGGTTTCAAAGTGGGAAAACGGAAGATCTCTTCCGGACATTGAAACAGTACGCAAGTTATGTACTGTTTTAGATATTGATCGTGATGAGATTATTGAAGGCTCGGTAAAAAACGTAAAAAGGCAACGTGTGTATTTGGTTGTAAGTTTTGTTATTGCTGTGATATTTTTTCTGACAGCGATATTTTTTATATTTGATGTTCCCGGTTATGTTGAACGGAATATGCAATCAGGAGTAGCTTATCTGACTGTTTTTGACGGTGGTGAACTGATTCTGTCAGAAGAATATACCGTCAGCACTGATTTAAAATGCAAAGATGTTGTCAACGGATATAAAATTGATATTGATTACGGCGAGGTACGCGGCAAGATTGATTTTCCCGGGAAATATCGGATGGAATACGGTTTCATAAACACTAATAATTGGCACAACGTTCAGATCAGACTTGATATTACAAATCAAGATGGTTTGGTTACTGTAAGGCAAACAATAACATATGAATCCGATGATGGACTTAGTGTTTTGGTGGACGAGTCTGTTTCAAATGATGACAGATATGTTTCTGTATTTCGTGATGGTGTGTAGTGTGTTATTTGCATAAAAGTTTAAGAAATATTTATTCCGGAATGCTATGAAAAAGTATGTGTATATGGTATAAATAAAAATGAATGGTACAAAGTAAAAAGTCGAAAAGATAGAAAGTATATTTGCAATACTTTGAAATGAGGAAATTTTATGAAAATTTATAACAGAATAGATGAACTTGTAGGCAAAACACCGCTTATGAGATTAAATAATTACGAAAAGAAAAACGGTCTGAATGCGACAATTCTTGCAAAGCTTGAATGTTTTAATCCGGCAGGCAGTGTAAAAGACAGAGTTGCTGCCGTGTTTATAGACGAGGCGGAGAAGAAAGGTTTCTTGAAAGAGGGCTCGGTTATCATTGAGCCGACAAGCGGAAATACCGGTATCGGACTTGCTGCAATAGGTACGGCCAGAGGTTATAGAGTTATACTTACGATGCCTGATACTATGAGTGTAGAGAGAAGAAATTTGCTTAAGGCGTATGGCGCAGAGATTGTATTGACTCCGGGTGCTGACGGTATGAGAGGTGCTATTGAGAAGGCGACGGAGCTTGCCGGTGAAATAAAAGGAAGCTATATTCCGGGACAGTTTACAAATCCTGCCAATCCTGCGGCGCACATTGCTTCGACAGGTCCTGAGATATGGCAGGATACTGACGGAAAAGTTGATATATTTGTTGCAGGAGCCGGCACAGGCGGTACTGTTTCCGGTGTCGGTGCATATTTGAAAAAACAAAACCCGAATATAAAAATTGTTGCGGTAGAACCTGAAAATTCTCCTGTTATTTCCAGGGGTATATCGGGAACTCACGGTTTACAAGGTATTGGTGCAGGATTTATTCCGGAAACACTAGATGTGGATATAATTGACGAGGTCATTACCGTTACTGAGGAACAGGCTTATACAGCAGGCAGGGCGATGGCTTGTGATGAAGGCGTGCTCGTTGGTGTTTCATCGGGTGCGGCACTTTATGCGGCTATACAGCTTGCGAAAAGAACTGAAAATGCCGGAAAAAGTATCGTGGTATTGCTTCCGGATTCCGGTGAAAGATACCTTTCTACACCGATGTTTTTATAATATTCAAATAAAAATCCAATTACAATTAATAGTCCGAAATGCGGTGCGGAAGCATTGTGTTTCGGATTTTTATATAAAAATTTTTAACTTTTTATAAAGTGCTTTTATATAGAGGAAAATCGTGGTAAAATAAACATGTATAGTGTGAAAGTTCACGCGGGTTGTTGACATTTTTTCAGTAAAAAAAGTGAGGCTTTAATATGGCAAGAAACAATCGTATAGAATTTAATGATTTTGACGGTGATAACAAATCTAAAGAAATTTTCGCGGATGATGCATTCAGGGATGATGATATCGATGCCGACGTTATGGATGTAGCAGATGCAGAGCAGGATGAGCAGGTGTCTGATTACAAGCATATGAGGGCAAAAAAGAGCCTTTTTGATGATTCTGATAATCCGGACGATATCAGAGCTGTTCTCGGCACTGCGGGTATTTACGGCTCGGAAGAGGCTTCTGAGTTTGAGGATGTTACAAAGTTTGATGATTCGGACGATATCGAAGAGAATGTCGAAAAAGTGTTGTCGAACGATGTTGTAGAGACAGACTTTGATGATATAGATATCGTAAAGAAAGTTCCTGTGGCAAAGAAGAAAGAGAAAAACGTAAAGCAGAACATTAAAGAAAAAGTTGCTGCCGATGAAATCGTGTCCGCTGATTTTGAGGATGATGAGGATGATATGTTTAATCCTCGCAACCGAAGAGAGAAAAAGAAGATTCAGAAGCGTACAGCTATCGTTCTTTGTTCTGCCGGCGGTGTATTGCTTACGGTGTTTATCGTACTTTTAATTGTTGTTATGAGTATCGCCAACCAATCTACCGTATACAGCGGTGTACGCTTGTACGGAAAAGATCTCGGAGGAATGACAAAGGAAGAAGTTGCCGACTATATAAACGAAATGTACATTGAGCCTATTACCAATGCCGATGTTAAAGTTGTGCTTGAGGGCAAAGAGTATATTTATCCGATGACTGATTTTATCGAGTGCCCCGATGCACAGGAAAAGGCAGAAGAGGCTCATTCCATAATGCGTCACGGCGGATTCTTTGAGCGTTTTATGAATATTTTACGTTTAAAGAAAAACGGACAAGAGATATCGCTTATATATAATTTCGTTGATACAGGTCTTGATAAAGTTATGGATTCTGCAGAGTCCGAAAGTTTCAGCGATCCGGTAGATCCGACATACATTGTAAAAAGCAATATTGTGTCGTTTACTCCCGGAAAGACCGGCACAAAGATTGATAAGAAAAAGTTCGAGACTGATTTGCTCGGTTCGCTCAGCGAATACGAAAAAGAAATGTCGAACCTCGGAAGCGGTGAGACTCTTAAAAATATAAGCATAAATGCAGTTGTTGCGACTGTCGGATTCAAACAGCTTGACTCTGACAGGATTTACAACGAAACCTTGACTCCTGCAAAAGATGCATACTGCTATAAGATATCGGCTGGAAAAGTCGGTGTGCGAGAGGCAGTGTCGGGCAGAGGTCTTGACAAAGATAAACTTATAGCGGTTATTGCGAAGATAAATAACTGCGAAGCTACACTTGTAGCAGATGTTCCTTTTGTTACTGTTTGGGCCAACAAATCTGCCGCGGATGTCAGAGCTTCTCTTTACAAAAATGAGCTCTCTTCCGGATATGTAGAAAACACCATTGATGTGACAGACGAGGATGGTATCGACGACCGTGAGGTTCGTGCAGAAAACCTTAAACGAATAGCGTCAAAGCTGAATGGGTATGAAATTATAGACGGTGATGCGCTTGACTTCGATTCTATAGTCGGTGCGATAAGCAGCAGTAACGGTTATGATTTTGCACGTGAAAATATAAACGGAAGCGGAAAAGTTATCGGCGGCGGTGTCTCAATGGCTGCGACCGCGATTTATACGGCAGCTCTTAAATATTCAGGCTTTAATGTGCGTGAGGTTGCACATAGTGAGTTCTTGCCATACTATGGAGAACGTGGATTTGATGCTTATATAAACCAGTCTAAAGGTTCAAATCTTATAATTGTAAACAATACGGGTAATGCAATAAGGATTTCTGCAGAATTTGACGGAACCGGTTTTTATGTAGGTATTTCCGGTACAAAATATGACAGGTACCAGAAGTACAGTCTGTCGGCAGAACTTCTTTCTGAAGAGGCAGATGACTCATTTATAAAGTACACCTACAAAATAAAAATAGGTGACTCATCGATTCTTGAAGAAACCGTTGTATACAAAGAGGCATATGACGGCTCGATGTCTACTGAAGAGCCTACGGCGACTCCTGACGGTACTTTAGATCCAAATGCTACTTTAGATCCGAATGCTACGGTGGATCCGAGTGCGACACCTAACGGAGATGCTACTCCGGAACCGACACCCGGTGGTGATGCTACAGCAGAACCGTCACTTACTCCTTATCCTACAGAGATGCCCTCTGCTACAGAAGCTCCTGTGCCTACCGTGGCAAATGTAAATTAATAATTTTTATGTGAACGATAACGCCCCCTCGGTATTTGCCGAGGGGGCGTTAATCCTATATAACTGTAAAAAAATTTTTATCAGAATCAGTTTCCTAATTTCAAAACAGCTTCAATAAATTGGTCGATTGCGGTCTCGGGTTTGAATTTTCCGACAATCTCTCCCTTGATGAACATCAGAAACTCGTTTTCACCGCCTGCAAGGCCGATATCGGAGTGTTTCGCTTCGCCGGGTCCGTTTACTGCGCAACCCATTACGGAGACTGTAAGGGGCTTTTTGAAGGCTCCTCTGGCTTCTAAGTCGGAAAGCTTCTGCTCGATGATCTGAGCGGTGCCTATAAGATCAACTCTTGTTCTGCCGCAGGTAGGGCATGAAACGAATTGAATCATTTTTTTGCCGCCGAGTTCAAGTGAGTGAAGTATTTTTCTGCCTACGCGGACCTCTTCTGCCGGATCGCCTGTTAATGAAACCCTGATTGTGTCGCCGATACCCATTGATAAAATCGCACCTATGCCGACAGATGATTTTATTGTACCGTTTAATACGGTGCCGGATTCGGTAATTCCGATATGGAGAGGATAGTTTCTTTTTTCTGCCATAAGTCTGTAAGCTTCAATTGTCGTAGGAACATTTGAAGATTTAAGTGAAACGGCGATGTCATTAAAGTCCATACTTTCAAGAATGTCAATATGCCCCATTGCACTTTCTACGATAGCTTCCGGTGTACATCCGCCGTGTTTTTCAAGAAGTCTTTTCTCGAGAGAACCGCCGTTTATACCGATTCTGATCGGAATGTTATGCTCTTTGCACATTTTTGTAACGGCCTCTGTTCTCTGTATATCACCGATGTTGCCAGGATTTATACGGACTTTATCAATGCCGTTTTCTATACACATCAAAGCAAGTTTATAATTAAAATGAATATCTGCCACAAGCGGAATGTGTATTGATTTTTTTATGCCCTTTATAGCTTCAGCAGCTGCTTCGTCGGGAACTGCGACTCTTATAATATCGCAACCTGCTTCTTCCAAGCGAAGAATCTGTTCAACGGTAGCTTTTACATCGCGTGTGTCTGTGTTTGTCATTGATTGTACGGCTATAGGGCTTCCGCCGCCGATGTAAACTCCGCCGATATTTATTTTTCGTGTTTCATTTCTTGAAAACATATATTACCTCCGCTGATAAAATAATAATCGTGCGGCGACAGCAAAGCTTTCGCCGCACAAAAAGTTAACTGATAATTTTAAAAACATCTGAAAACATTATGACTACTGCAAGTGCCATCAGAAGTACCAAACCTAACGTAGAAATAACGCTTTGTACTTTGGGTGAAACCTTCTTTCCGCCTCGAATAAGTTCAATAATTATAAATATAACATGGAAACCGTCAAGCCCGGGGAACGGAAGCATATTAAATACTCCGAGGTTAACGCTGATAAGTGCAGTCATATTCATAAGTGTAAGGAGTTTCATCCAGAAAGAAATTGATTTTTCACCTACAACATCGTCTACTACTGTGGTAAGACCTACCGGTCCTGATACTGCTTCAAGACCTACTGTGCCGTCTATGAGCCAGAAGAGTGAAGTGTATATCGATTTTACCATCGAAACCAAATACTTACCGCTGTGACCGATTATACGGAATGGATTGTATGTTTTAACAAATGTGAAACTATCACCGCCGAGACGATTGTAATTTACTCCTGTAAGATTTACTTCTTCTGTTGTGGTTTTTCCGTCGACTGTCACATTGAGTTCACAGCGTATTTGGGTGGATTCTGATGTAGGTTGCTCAAGCAGTTTGCTGAAAAGAAGATAAGTCTTTTTATCTGACTTTCCGTCATCGGTAACTACTGTGTACTGATAGCTTTCGGTTTTCTTGCTTTCATTTCCTTCGGCATCCTTTTCGGTGGTGAAAAGAATTTGTTTGCGGATATCACAAAAAAGCTCACTACCGTCTTTTTTCTCGTAAAGAAGAGTATAGTGTGAATCCATAACATCGGGATCATCATTTTTGTCCTGTATGGCAAATGAATAAATATCATAGTCGGTCGGTGTGAGAACTGTGTGATCATTTATTTCGCAAAGTTTGTCGCCTTTTTCAATGCCGACAACAGACATTACGGTGTGTTCCGGAACACTTGAAATTGTATTTGTCTGATATCCTGTGAAGAAAAGCATTATTATCGTGATAACGAATGCTAAAACTATGTTAAGGAAAACACCGGCAACAAAAATTACAAGTCTTTTGTACCATTTCTGTGAATTAAGCGAGTCCGGAGCGTCTGCATTGCCCTGGTCGTCTTCGAAAGCACAGTATCCGCCTATCGGCAATGCTCTGATTGAATATTTAGTACCGCTTTTTTTACTTGTCTTAGACCAGATGCAAGGTCCCATAAATATAGAAAACTCGGTTACTTTGACCTTAAATATTCTGGCTGCAATAAAGTGTCCCCATTCGTGAACAATAGTCAGAATACTGAGCATTATCAACATAACCAATATACTGATAGCTACACTCATTTAATAAGTCCTCCTGCGTAATCATATGCCCACTTTCCGCAATCAATGATCTCTTCAAGAGACGGTTTTACAATTGTATTGTGCGCGTCCATCGTCTTTTCGATAATATACGGAATTTGTGTGAATTTAATACTTCCTTTAAAAAACATCTCTACGGCTTTTTCATTAGCCATATTCATAACGGCAGGAAGTGAGCCGCCGATATTTCCTGCTTCGTAAGCAAGCTTTAAGCAAGGGAATTTGTCTGTGTCAGGTGCTTCGAAAGTCATTTGAGCGACTTTTGCAAAATCAAGTCTTTCTACATGAGAAGGATATCTTGTGTTATATGTCAAAGCGTGCTGTATCGGAAGTTTCATTGTAGGATTTCCGAGCTGTGCTATGACACTTCCGTCACGGTATCTGACCATAGAGTGAATGATACTCTGCGGATGCACTATAACCTCGATATCGTTATAGGGTATGTCAAAAAGCCAGCCGGCTTCGATAACTTCTAATCCTTTGTTCATCATAGAAGCGCAATCTATTGTGATTTTCCCGCCCATATTCCAGGTGGGGTGGTTGAGAGCATTTTCAACTGTAACATTTTCAAGTTGTTCTTTTGCATAAGTTCTGAACGGACCACCGGACGCTGTGAGAATGAGTTTGTCAACTCCCGAGTGTGATTCACCTTCAAGACATTGCAAAATCGCAGAGTGTTCACTGTCAACCGGTCTTATGGCAACTCCGCGTTTTTTAGCTTCTGCCATAACGATTTCGCCTGCCGCAACAAGAGTTTCTTTGTTCGCAAGGGCAATTTCCGTACCACACTTTATGGCTTCCATTGTAGGCGGAAGTCCCCTCATACCGACGATGGCTGTAACCAAAACATCAATATCGGCTTTTGCAAATTCACACAAGCCTTCTTCTCCGACCATAATATAGGGGTTCATATCGGAGAGAGACTCTTTTAAGTATTTGGCGCCTTCTTCGGTATCAATACACAAAAACTTTACATTCAGGTCGCGTGCTTGTTGCGCGAGCAACTCAGCGTTAGAACCTGCCGAAAGAGCAGTGATTTCAAATTTCGGCGCGCCTTCACAAGCATTTAATTCTTTAACAACTTCTATTGTCTGTCTGCCGATAGAACCGGTAGATCCTAAAATACCGACTTTCTTAATCATAACATACACTACCTTACATCAAAAAGCTTAAAGTAATTTTAAAAAACAAAAATATTCAAATAATAATAAACAAACGGTATGACAATCAAATATCCGTCGCATCTGTCCAAAATACCGCCGTGACCCGGGATGAGATTACCGAAATCTTTTATACCGGAATATCTTTTTACGGCAGATGCAAAAAGATCGCCAACCTGTGTAAGTCCGCCTATAATAATTCCCAAAATTGCGTAGTGATATAACGGAATTGCCGTGTAAAAACCTCCGAAATAAATTACGGCACCATATATCATAAGAATAACTGTAGACCCTGCAAAACCGCCTATACTGCCTGCAACAGTCTTTTTCGGACTGAGTGCAGGACAGAGTTTTTTCTTTCCGAAGAATTTTCCTGCAAAAAGAGCAAATGTATCTGATGCGATGCATCCCAAAAGTGCCAAAAGTACGAGAAATACGCCTTTTGACATTTCTTCTAAGAATATGAAATAACTGAATCCTACTACAATATAAAAACCTCCGAACAGAGTGATTGCTGCATCAATAACATTAAATTTAGGATATTTGAGAACAATCGATATTGCAAGTCCGATAAAGATAAGTATCTGTAAAAATGTGAAAAAATCTACGGGACAAGAGCCGTCTGCGAATTTCACACTCATAGGTGCAACTTCAAACATTTTAGGTAAAAATGTTGCAATAGGGAACAGCAAATACATCAATCCGAGTGATCTCATCGGGTTGTGGCCCTTTTCTTTGAATGATTTGTAGAATTCATATAAACCGATTGCCGAAAAAACCAAAATAGTTGATTTCAGCACATAGCCGCCTGCTATGATAAGTACGAGCGCTAAAGCTCCGAAGATTATACCGGAAATAACTCTTGTTTTCATAATTTAAGTACTCCTTAATGTTGAAAAGTTCCGAAATTAAGAACCGCCGTATCTGCGTTGACGTTTGTTGTAGGCGATAATTGCTTTGTCGAGTTCGTTTGTGTCGAAGTCAGGCCAATTTACATCTGCAAAATAAAATTCCGTATAGGCAAGCTGCCAGAGTAAATAGTTACTTATTCTGAGCTCACCGCTTGTTCTTATAAGTAAATCCGGATCCGGTGTGCCTGCAGTATAGAGGTTTTCTCCTATTATTTCCTCGGTAATATCATCCGGTGAAAGCTTGCCGGATAAAACATCTTCGGCAATTTTTTTGACACTGTCTTTTATCTCTGCACGACCGCCGTAATTTATGGCAATGTTTACCGTGATATCGATATTGTCCTTTGTTTCGTCTTCTATTTTGCTGATACCTGCATTTAATTCATCTGAAAGTCTGCTTCTGTCTCCGATAACTTTTATACGGATTTTGTTTTTGTCTTTACCGAGCTCTTCGTTTGAATTGTTCAAAAAGTTAAGAAGCATTCCCATAAGGGTTTTTACTTCAGATTCGTCACGTTTCCAGTTTTCAGTGGAAAAAGCGTAAAAAGTAATATATTTTATACCGATGTCGCCGGAATATTTAACTATTTTTTTGAACATATCTGCACCGGTCTTGTGGCCTACGGAAACAGGAAGATTTTTCGCTTTTGCCCATCGGCGGTTACCGTCAGGAATTATGGCGATATGCTCGGGGATTATAAGATTTTCAATTTTTTCTGAAGCAACTGCTTCCTTTTTCTTAAACAAATTTAATTTTGCCATTATTTAACACCGTTTGTATTTATATATAAAATCCCCCGCCGCCAATGCGGCGGGGGGTAAAATCAACTTTTGCGAAGCAAAAGAGTCAGTTTGCAAAACATATTGAAATATCTGTCAAGGATTTTTCAGATATCCATAAGGTCTTTTTCTTTATCTGCGACAATTTTATCAACTTCTGCGATATGCTTATCGGTAATGTTCTGAATTTCTTTTTCAGCAACCTTCTGGTCATCTTCGGTGATTTCGGATTTCTTTTTCATATCCTTGAATGCATCAACTGCATCACGTCTGATGGCACGGATAGCAACCTTCGCATCTTCACCATATTTCTTTACTGACTTCGTGAGCTCGATACGACGCTCTTCTGTGAGAGGCGGGAATACGAGTTTCAACGTTTTGCCGTCATTGTTCGGGTTAATACCGAGTTCTGACTTTTGGATAGCCTTTTCTACTTCCTTGAGAACTGATGCATCCCAGGGGGTAAATACAAGCATACGTGCCTCGGGAACTGATACATTACCTACCTGTGTGATGGGGGTTTCGGTTCCGTAGTACTCGATAGTGATTTTGTTGAGAACAGAAGGATTTGCTCTGCCTGCTCTTATTTCTGCAAGGTTTTCTTTGAGAACAGAAATGGTTTTATCCATTTTGTCCGAATATACATTGTAATCGCTTTTGCTTATCATAGCTTTCATCTCCTGAATATATTTTAAGTTATTATTTAAGAAATAAGTGTACCGATAGCTTCTCCGCATACTGCTTTGAGAAGATTTTCGGGCTGGTCAATTCCGAACACATGAACTGCAATGTTATTATCCATGCAGAGTGAAGTGGCGGTTGTATCCATAACTCCGAGTCTCTGGTTGAGCACGTCAATGTAAGTGATTTTGTCATATTTTTTGGCTTCGGGATTTACTTTCGGATCACTGTCATATACACCGTCAATGTTTTTGGCAAGAAGTATAACTTCTGCATTTATCTCGACTGCTCTGAGTGCTGCTGCGGTGTCTGTTGTGAAGAACGGATTACCTGTGCCGCAACCGAAGATAACTATTCTGCCTTTTTCTAAGTGACGAGTAGCTTTGTTTCTGATATAAGGCTCTGCTATCTGTCGCATCTCTATACCTGTCTGCACACGCACATCTACGCCGAGTTTTTCTAAAAAATCACAGAGTGCAAGGGCATTCATGGTGGTGGCGAGCATACCCATATGGTCTGAACGTGTTCTATCCATGTTCTGGTTTTTTGCGCCTCTCCAGAAGTTTCCGCCGCCTACTACGACTGCGACATCGACACCGAGGTCGTGAAGTTCTTTTATGTGTTTGCAAATGTTTGCTATAGTGTCATAATTAAGTCCTGTTTTGTTTCCGCCTGCGAGTGCTTCGCCGCTGATTTTTATCAAAACTCTCTTGTAAATCGGTTTCATAAAACAATTCACCTCTGCAAAATATTTATTTTATATATATTACCACATAAGCATATCAAATTACAAATAAAAAACCGTTTTTTTGAGTGGATTAAGGCAATAAAAAATGCCGCTCGTGCGAGCGGCATTTCCGTAATTGATTTGTTTTAAGATATTAGCCGTTAACCTGCTTCATAACTTCTTCTGCAAAGTTTTCTTCTTTCTTTGCAAGACCTTCGCCCATCTCGTATCTTACGAAACGACGGATAGTGATGTTCTCGCCCAATGTAGCGATTTTCTCTTTAACATAATCGCCGATTGTCTGGTCGGGGTTCTTTACGAAGCTCTGCTCCATGAGGCAGTAGTCATCGTAGTATTTTTCCATACGACCTGAAACGATTTTGTCAACGATTTTCTCGGGCTTACCTTCGTTAATAGCCTGCGCACGGAGAACTGCAGCTTCTTTCTCAAGATCTTCTGCCGGAACATCCTCTTTTCTAACGTAGAGCGGGTTAGAAGCAGCGATGTGCATAGCAATGTCTTTTACGAAAGCTGTGAATACTTCGTTCTTTGCAACAAAGTCTGTTTCGCAGTTAACTTCTACGAGAACACCGATTTTACCACCCATGTGGATGTATGATGCAACAACACCTTCAGATGCGATTCTGCCTGATTTTTTAACAGCAGCAGCGAGTCCTTTTTCTCTCAAGTACTCAGCAGCCTTTTCCATATCGCCGTTTGTCTCTGTGAGAGCTTTCTTACAATCTGCGATACCTGCAGATGTTCTTTCTCTGAGCTCTTTTATCATTTTAGCGTCAATAGCCATTTGAAAAACCTCCTGTATATCAATAAAAATTTCTAAATTTGCAAAGGGTAGAGAATTAAGCCTCTTCTGTCTCTGCAACTTCCTCAGCTACAGCTTCTTCAGCTACTTCTGTTGTGCCTTCGCGACCTTCAATGATAGCGTCAGCCATTCTGCCTGCGATGAGTTTAACCGCTCTGATAGCGTCGTCGTTACCGGGGATAACGTAATCAACATCATCAGGGTCACAGTTTGTATCAACGATACCTACAACCGGAATACCGAGTTTCTTAGCTTCTGAAACTGCATTCTTTTCAACTTTGGGGTCTACTACGAAGAGTACAGAGGGAAGTCCCTGGATATCTTTTATACCACCGAGGTTCTTTTCGAGCTTATCTCTCTCAGCTTTGAGTTTGATAACTTCTTTCTTGGGGAGACGATCAAAAGTTCCGTCAGCTTCCATAGCGTTGAGCTTGTTGAGCTTAGCAACTCTTGTCTTGATTGTCTTAAAGTTTGTGAGCATACCGCCGAGCCATCTGTTTGTAACATAGTACATACCGCATCTCTCTGCCTCTTCAAGGATAGAGTCTTTAGCCTGTTTCTTTGTACCTACAAAAAGAACTGTACCGCCCTGTTTTGCGATATCCTGGATGAAGTAATAAGCCTCATCGATTTTCTTTACTGTCTTCTGGAGATCTATGATATAGATTCCGTTTCTCTCTGTGAAGATGTACTCAGCCATTTTAGGGTTCCATCTTCTGGTCTGGTGTCCGAAATGTACACCTGCTTCAAGCAACTGCTTCATTGAAATTACAGCCATTTTAATTTCCTCCTTTAGTTTTTTCCTCCGGTAACCATCAACCGCATCCGAGAACCTTTCAGGTCACACCTCGAAAACGTCCGGAAACCGTGCGTATTTCAATAGCTGAAAGAGTATACCACAGAAGATTGCTTTAAATCAACATCTTTTTGCAGCTTTTTGCATATATTTATCAAAAAAAGAAAAAGGTCGGTTTGAATGAACGAAGACAGAAAGAATTCGGTACATGAATGTCCTCAGAATATCAATATGGAGAATAGGGAAGCACTTAAAATAAGCGGCGTAAAGGATGTGAAATGCTTTAATGAAAACCTTGCGGAACTTGATACGGTGCTGGGCAAACTCACTGTCAGAGGCGAAGGAATAAAAATCGCAAGATTGAGTCTTGATGAAGGGGTACTTGAATTGACCGGCTATATGTACAGTTGTGAATACGAGGATAAATCAAAATTAACAAGAAGAGGTAAGTTTGGCGGAATGTTCGGATGAGTAAGAGTTCAGAGATTATAGCTTCAATAATTGATTTTTTCTCGATGATGTCGGGCGGATTTTTTATAGCGTTATTGTTTGATGTTTTTCGCTCAATGAGAAAAGCCGTGAGACGAAATAACGGAAAAAATTTGACCATAACGGTGTATTTGCAGGATTTGATATTTTTGTTGTTGTCGTTTGCCGTGCTTGTACTTTTGATATACCGTGTGAACGGCGGTTGCCTTGATTGGTATATATCACTCGGGTGTATTTTGGGGGCGGTTATTTATTACTATTTTGCTGAGCCGATAGCGGGCAAATTTATATTTGTAATCTTTTTTGCAATTGTAAAAGTTTTAAAAATCATATATATGACAGCATATAAGTTGGCTGCAAAGTTGCATTTTCGCGAAAAAGGTAAAGTTTTTATGAAAAAGTCTGTGAATTTTACAAAAAAACGCAAAAAAATGTTAAAAAAAGCTGGCGTATCTGAAATACATAATATATAATTATATTTGTTATGGTTGAATGTATGTTTGACCGTATTTTACACAAGACAAAAGGAGTGCGGCGCTTTGTTCGGAAGATTCAGACTTCAGGATTTAAAACTACAAAATATTATTTTTTATGCCATTGCTTTGGCTATAGTAGTTATGATTATTACTCAGCAGGGTTCATTGGAATCACAGAGACAGGCTTATGACAAAAAGCTCAAACAGCTTGAGACCACCCAGCAGTATAATGCAGAACTTCAGGAAAAAAATGATTATGTAGGTACGGAAGCGTATCGCGAGGAAAAAGCACGCGAAGAAGGTTATGTCGAAGAGGATGAGATAGTATTCATAACCTCGGATTGATGTATCTTGTGTTTTGATCTTTTGTTAAATAGTATTTCGGTTACGAGAATTTGTATCGTAAACCCGCAGTTTGGGTACGGAAGGAAAAATTTATATGGCAGATGTTGCTGAAATCTTCGAAGGCAGAGTTTTTAGTGTGATGAATTTCGGAGCTTTTGTAAGGCTCAAGGACGGTTCTACGGGACTTGTTCATATTTCTGAGATTACAGACGGTTTTGTACAGGATGTAAAAGATTATCTTAAGGTCGGACAGACAGTACAGGTAGTTGTATTGTCGGAGGAGTCTGACGGAAAGAAAAAATTCTCGATAAAACGCATAGCAAACCAGCCGCGACTTGACGGAAGAACTGAGGCCGAAGTCAAGGCTGAGACTAAAGAAAAGCAGGCTGCAGAGGCTACTGTGGCTACCGGAAAGGAAAAAAAGAAAGAGAAGCCTGTGTCTCGTACAACATCGGTAGCACCGCCTCCGGATATCTATGGTGCGGACAAAGATTCTGCCGGTACTGTTTCTTTTGAGGACAAGCTTTCAAAATTTATGAAAAACAGCGAAGAACGCTTAGTTGATATAAAACACCGCACCGAAAACAAACGCGGCGGCGGATATGTCAGGAGATAATATTGATGTCTGACAGTTATAACAGTGCAGAAAAAACTGAAGATAAAAAAAATAAAACAGCAGGTTTTACAGACCTGCTTTTATTGTCACTGTCCGTAGATGCATACTATAAATGGCTTCCGAATGAGAGAGTTTTGGTTAAGCAGGATATGGGTGCGTATATAATGATATACCCGCTTGAGATTATTACTGAAGATGCGGAAAAACTGAAAAATGCCTTTGATGAATTTATCGAAAATAATCGTTTCTCAGAAAGTTCCAGACGGATATTCAGATATTTTTTATTCATGGTTGACGATTACTCTGTGTATGAAAATGCTTACGCGCAGATACTGAAGGATATAAGCGGAAAGTGTCAAAAGAACGGAATAATTGCAGAAGTAGATATTCTGGATATAAAAAGCGGTACATTGAAAACCGTAGAGGGCAAAAAAATGTCCGAAAAGAAGGCTCGTACAATAATCATTGATACCGTGAAACGATACAAAGAGTTGCAGGGTATGGGTGTTGCTACAGAAGAAGTCATAAATGACAAAAAGAGCGAGATGCGAAAAAAGTACGAAGCTCTCGGAGAAGTGCGAAATGCAGGCTTTTTAAATCCGACAATATTACTTATAATAATAAACATAGCAATTTTTGTATTTGGCTATATGACTTCGCTTGATACGGGAGAAGATTTGTTCAAGACGCTCGGCATACAAGATAATGTACTCATAATGCAGGGAGAGTGGTGGAGACTTTTCACAAGTATGTTCCTACATGCCGATATAGCTCACTTGGCTGGAAATATGCTTTTCTTGTTCTACTTAGGTAAGATAACCATCAGATATTATAGTACTGCTGAATTTTATGCAGTATACTTTTTGTCGGGACTTTGCGGAAATCTTTTGTCGTTCTTTTTAACCGACTATCGTTCACTCGGCGCGTCAGGTGCGATTATGGGTCTCGGTGGTCTTGTAATATACAGAATGTTTTTCGGTGAAAGTGCAAGGCTTTTCAGGAAAAGCGGCAACTATCTGATATTTGCGGTGATGATCGCATTTAACCTTCTTTACGGAGTTGTTGCTGCAGAAGCTAACATCGATAACTACGGACATTTCGGCGGATTTATCGGAGGATTTTTGATTGCACTTGCGATAAGCGGAATTCGTCGCCTTATAAAGAATAAAAGGTTGTAATATTTATATTAATTTGATTTACAAAGCTTACCGGTTTTTATATCGGTAAGCTTTATTGTTTTTGTAAGGAGTGCAACGCCAAGCGACAGGAACGATGCGATGCCGCATGCGAGTAACCAACCGTATTTAAAGTTTGAGAGTGCTGATGTCATCATAAAATTTCCGGACACATTGATTATAAGTCCTATGCAAAAAGGTTTTACTAGCCATTCGGCAAATTCTATCTGGATGCCGATGTTTTTTACTATGTAGACAAGATTTATTATTGCAGTGACAGCAGAGCTGATAAGCATTCCTGCAATATATGCGTTGACGCCTTTTACCGGAACAGCAAACCATATGAAACTCATGCGGATTGCATAACCCACAGATGTGCTAAAAAGCGCAAAACCGTGTTTTTCGAGCCCGTTCAATATTCCTGTCATGGTTTGTTGCAAATAGACTATAACGCAATAAATGGCCATTTTTTGAAGTAATTTACCTGTATGCTGTCCTGCGTATAGCATATCACCTACCTGAACACCGAATGTTGTGAAAAATCCGAAGAAAAAGAATCCCATAAGGCAACTGATTCTGATGCAACGCGAAATGCGTTGTTGCGCGAGCCGTCGGTGTCCGGAGGCGAGCGCGCCGGCGACAGCCGGAACCAAAGTTGTAGAAAGCGACGAAGTTACAATTGTCGGAAACATAATAAGCGGCATAGCCATTCCCGACAGCCTACCGAGCATAGCGAGGCTGCTTTGGTAGTTAAGTCCGCCTGCGATAAATCGGAGAGGCAAAATAATTGTTTCGACGGTTCCCATAACCGACACGATGAATCGGTTGAGCGAAATCGGTGCAGATTCCTTTGCGATTTGCCCTGAAGTCCGGCGAAGCTCACGGAATGTCATCTTTCCGCTGTGCCCGTCTTCTTTGCTGTATTTGAAAAATGCTACAGCCACTACCAAAAGGTTTGCCATTTCACCTACAGCAGATGAAAGTGTGAGTATAGCGCAGGCGTACGTCAGATTTGTTCCTGCAATTTTCTGTGAAAGAAATACTATAAAAAGTATTCTGACAATTTGCTCCGTGATTTGTGATATTGCTGTCGGAGTAACCCTTGCCATTCCGTAAAAGTAACCTTTTATCGCAGATGCCGATGCAACAATCGGTATGCACGGCGCCAATAACAAAAGTGAAAGGTATGTTCGGCTGTCACCGAGCAAATCGTTTGCAATTTGCTTGCCGAACAACATCATTGCCGCAGCGGCGACACTGCCTGCAAAAAGCAACAGGAAAAATGCCGCCTTGGCAGCACGGCGCGCCCCTTTAACACGCCCGAGGGCGCGCTCCTTTGCCGCCATTCCGGAAACGGTAATTGAAACGCCGGAGGTGAGTGTCAATATGATAAGCGAATATACCGGAAATGTGAGTTGATAGAGTCCCATTCCTTCTGCGCCTATAAGATTTGACATATATATGCGATTTGCAAAGCCGAAAAGTCTGACGATAAGTCCGGCAATCATAAGTTTGAACGCACCTGATTTGTAGCTTTCGTATTTATTTGATTTGTTTGTTTTTGTGATTTTATTTTTCAACGACAGATAACCTCGAAAAGGGACAATACCGTTAAAATATATGCTGCAAGTTCTTCGGAAATGTTTATATGTAAAAACTGCGTGAGAAATATTGATAAATTGTGTTAAAAGTGATACTCTTGTGACATAAGTACAATGTGTCGGAAACATTTGAAAATTTTGAGCATACACTGTTCGAAAAAATCGGGGGTGTTTTTATGAAGCGGTATAAGATTATTACTTTTATATTAACCATAGCTATTTTGCTGTCGGTGTATGCCGGTGCTAAAGAAAATACCGTTGTTCCTGATCCTGCATTAGTAAAAATAGACGGTCAATATTATATTCAACTTGCAGATTACGGTGACGGCGGATCATGTTGTCAGATTGCAAAATATATTCAGTTTTCATCTATGGATGAAATGTATACAAGAATTAAAAACCTCGATTTTACGGAAGAAGAGTTTGATGATATGTGTGATAATTTCAGACGTACTGACAATGGTTTGAAAATTCTTGATATAGATAATTTGTATCAGCCGAAGTTTCGGGCGGATGTTTCTCTTGACCGAATCGATTGGTATGGAGATGGTTATGTAACTTCCTGGAGTACTCCTGATAACGGTAGCGGTACCTTTTGGTTGTATGATGAAGAGAAAGACCTTCTCGCGTGGAAGGATGAACGGTATTTTTCAGAGGCGTTTTTTGATAGAGAAAATATTGACGTTTTAGATTGTTCAGAAAGTGAGACTGATGAGTATACTCGGACAAAGAGAACGTATATGCTTTATAATGACAGAGGATTTGACAAAAAGTATATAAGAGAAGAATACAAATTTGTAAACGGCAACTCTTTTTGCGATGTGATGATAAGATACGATTGCGGTTCACCTGCAAACAGTCTGCTGATTCCTGAAGACGATCAAGTTCCCGCGGAAGTTCATGTTTTTGCAGGTAACGGTGATGTGTACTGGTATAACATGATGTATGGTAAAGATATAAAATCTGAGGTATATATTGACTGGCTGATGTCTTTTGATGTTGAGAATTATATTCCCGCTTCTGCGACAGATAACAATAACAGTAATTAAAATTTAAATATAAGGGAGAAAAATTTTATGCAAATTAAAAGAATTGATTTGTCGGACGACGGCAGAGTTTATATGATCGCATATATCGGAGACAAGAGCCCCGAAATGCCGTATATGGACAAAAGACCTGCGGTGGTTGTATGTCCCGGCGGTGCTTACTATATGACATCGGACAGAGAAGCGGAGCCTATTGCTCTTAATTATCTGGCAAGAGGATTCAATGCATTTGTTGTCAGATATTCTGTTTATCCGCACGCAACATTCCCTAATTCATTGGTAGATGTAAGCCGTGCAATGAAATATATAAGAGATAACGCCGAAGAGTTCGGTATATATCCTGACAAAATTGCAGTATGCGGATTTTCGGCGGGCGGACACCTTGCAGCATCGATCGGAACATTGTGGAATGATCCGGAAGTTCAGGAGCTTGCAGGTTGCAGCGGAGAGGAAAACAAACCGAATGCACTTGTCCTTATTTACCCTGTAATATCGTCAACCCGAAATGTGCAACCGGAGTCTATTCGTCATATCACAATCGGCATAGAGGATGAAACTAAAAAAGTTGAAGCTTTGGCGAAAGTTTCACTTGAAAATCAGGTCGGAAAACATACCCCGCCTGCATTTATAGCACACACATATTCTGACAATGTCGTGCCGGTAGAGAATCCTTTGCTGTTTGCAAGTGCTATGGCGGCTGCAGATGTTCCGTTTGAACTTCATATATTCCAGAACGGAGGACATGGACTTGCTCTTGCTAGCCATATTACATTCAATAACGAGTACAGCATTGACGAAGATTTTGCTAAGTGGATAGATCTTTCAGCAAAGTGGCTCTATGATACTTTCGGCAAAAATATTCCGGATGGTCCTTATCCGAGAGTTACTTATGAAAACAGATGCAAAGGCGGTATTGTTTAACATAAATTAACTGCAAAAATATTGCTTTTTAACTTACATAAAATTAAAAAATATGATATAATGTCAATGTTCAACGTGTTGTCTTGATAGCGGCGTAAGTCCTGTTGGAGACAGCACGTTATTTTTATAGGAGGATTGTTATTATGTTTTCGGTTGGAGATGCAGTGGTGTACGAGACCCAGGGTGTATGTAAAATAAGCGAGATTACGTCGATGACGGCGGGCAAGGTTACTCGTGAATACTATGTTTTGAAACCGGTGTATGAAGACCGTTCGACGGTATATGTGCCGGTGGATAATGATGCCGTGGTTAATTCTCGTATGAGATTTGTATTTACTGTCGATGAGGTAAATACAATTATTAAAAATGTTTCCGACGGAAATGCCATGGAATGGATAACTGATGATGCCAAACGCAAGGAGTTTTGTGTAAATACTTTAAAAAAAGGCGACAGAGCAGAACTTATGCGACTTATCGGCATGCTTTATTCTCGTCAGTCAGAGCTGAAAGAACAAAAAAAGCATTTTCATATTGCCGATGAACGCTATATGAAAGAAGCAGAGAAACTTATAAATGAAGAGTTTGCTTACGTTCTCGGAATAGATCGAAAAGAAGTTCAAAATTATATTGCAAAGAATATAAATTAAAAATTAATATAACCGGCGGTGCGAATGCACCGCCGGTTGTCAGTTGAATGGTTTGTAAAAACAAAACTGCCGCCCTGTAAAAAAACAGGCGGCCGCTTGCTGTGGATCATTTACTTTCTTTTGCTTTGTCGGAATTGTCACTTGTATCTAAATTATCTAAAGCGTACTGTAAGCACTGGATAACGATTTTATTCATAGAAGTATTATACTCGCCTGCGAGGCTGTTAAGCTTTTCTACAATGTCAACCGGGATACGAAATGTTTTATTTACCGACTCAATTCCTTTTTCAAGTTCAAGCATGATAAATTTCACCTCACAATGTATTATTATGCAACAAAATGCAAAAAAAATAAATGAGAAAAATATCTTGCAAAAAGCTTGCTTGCCATCGTGAAAAATGATAACATAATTGTGTTATAATCAAATAAAAATTATTGATAGGAGTACAGATAGATAAATGCATAATTCAAAAATGGTATACAATGAAGTTGTCATTTCCGGCAATGAAAAAGTAAAAGGTGTTTTGTTTGAGTGGGGCATTAAAGCTTCTGATGGCGTATATACTGTCAGCGACAAAAAAGAAATTCCTCTTGAAGAAGTTACTATGGAGCATATAGAACCTACCGGCTTGTTTGACACCGAATGTGGTTTCCATTTGGTGATACACGCTGTTGTAAACGATGTTCTTTATCTTGCGACCGTTAAAAAAAGCACAGATGAAAAAACTTTGGCACGCATATCCGTAGATGTGAATTACGAATATACTTGTACATTGTCCGACGGCACACAGGCTTGCTTTTATATAAAGCCGATATTGAAGTAAATAAACGTTATTTCGTCTGAAATGAGTTGGATTTAATGTTTTGCAGCGTTAATGGCGATTTAATTGTTCTCCCTAATGCAGTTCCTGTGAATTGCGGCAGGGAGATTTTTTCTGAAATAAACAGTAAAATAAAAATGTGTTGTTCAGTTGACTTCTTTTTTGTATTAACATTTGATTGTAAAAACAAACAGGAGGTTGTTATAATGAACACAGACAAAATTTTAGCAGAATCGATAGCAAAGGAATATGCGCCTAAGCAAAGTTCAAAAATTGTTTCTTTGAAGAAGCTGGATAACAAGGCAAAACTTCCGGCTACTATATTTGCGTATTCATTCGGAATTGTATCATCACTTGTTGCAGGTCTTGGTATGTGTCTTGCAATGGAGGTAATAGGCGGGGGCCTGACTTTTATGGTTCTTGGAATAATCATCGGAATAATAGGCTTTGTCGCTTGTGGTATGAACTATCCGTTGTACAAAAAGATACTCGAAAAAGGCAAAGCTAAATATGCTTACGAAATAATCGAGCTTGCTCGTGAAATCAGTAACGAACAATGATAATTTTCAACTGATGCAGGAGGAGTTTTGTAATTTGAATAAGTCTGAAAGTAAATATTTTAACACAGCTATAAAAATGGATAAGGCATTGCTTGAATTGCTTGAAACAAAACCGTTTGAATATATTACAATAAAAGAAGTTTGTGCAAAAGCCGGAGTGAATCGTTCTACATTTTATCTTCATTACGAAAATATATGTGATTTGCTTGCTGAAACTACAAGGTACATGCTGGATTCATTTTTATCATATTTTCCGGAGGACAGTATTCAGATCATAAATAGGTTTCAGGATTGTGAAGCAAAGGAACTGAATTTTATTTCCGGGAAATATCTTACTCCGTATTTGTCATATGTAAAAGAGAATCGTCGCATTTTCTCAACTGCCGTATCACATTCGGGATCGTTGGGATTTGATCGTGTGTATAAAAAAATGTTTGAATATATTTTCAATCCGATTTTAGAGAGATTTAATTATCCTTCCGGCTATAGAAAATACGTTATGTATTTTTATCTTAACGGTATAAATTCTATTGTAGCAGAATGGTTAAAGCGAGATTGTGAGGAAACTATCGATGAAATGATAGAAATAATAATCGGATGCGTATACGGATTGATTCACGATTTTGATTCGAATGTGTCAGAAATTAAAAATTGATAAAAAATACTACTGAAAATCCTTCTGAACCGTCAAGTTTAGCACAGGATCTGATAATCGCTAAACTTCCTGTATCTAAACAAAAAAGCTACTGTAAATCTTTCTGAACCGTCAAGTTTAGCACAGGATCTGATAATCGCTAAACTTCCTGTATCTAAACAAAAAAGCTACTGTAAATCCTTCTAAACCGTTAGGTTTAGCGCAGGATTTACAGTAGCTTTTTTGTTTAGATTTCATCGATTCTGATTAAATTCGCATTTCCCGACTGCCCCGTTGTAACACCGCCGGTAATAACAATTTTATCGCCTTTTTTCAGGTCAAACATACTCATTGCAATCTTCTGTGCACTGTAAAAAAGAACTTCACTTGAAGGATACTTTTCACACATCGCAGGTGTTACGCCCCAAGAAAGTGCCAGTTTGTGCCAAGTCTTTTCGTCAGTGGTAAGACCTATGATGTCAACAGGTGAACGGAATCTTGAAACCATTCTGGCAGTCATACCTGAAAGCGAGCAGGCCACGATAGCTTTTGCGTGGACATCGATAGAAATACCGCAAGTTGCGTGAGACAAAGCATCAACCGTATTATTTATTTCAAAGTCTGAACCGTAGAATATCTTTTTGTAGTCAATACTTTTTTCTGTGCTCTCTGCAATCTTTGCCATCGTATGAACCGTTTCGACAGGGTATTTACCTGCGGCAGTTTCGCCTGAAAGCATTATGGCACTTGTGCCGTCGTAAACGGCATTAGCTACATCGGAAATTTCTGCTCGTGTCGGTCTGGGATTCTGTATCATTGACTCAAGCATTTCCGTAGCTGTAATGACTCGTTTACCGAGCAAACGGCATTTTGTAATGAGTTGTTTCTGAACTGCCGGAAGTTTTTCAAAAGGAATTTCAACTCCCATATCACCACGACCGATCATAATGCCTTGACATTCTTCACAGATTTCTTCAATATTGTCGATACCCGGCTGGTTTTCAATCTTTGCAATGAGGTCGGGCATATTATCCGTATGCTGTGACAGAAAGTTTTTCAAATCAATAAGGTCTTGTTTCTGAGAAACAAAAGAACATGCTATGTAGTCGACATCATTTTGTATACCGAATAGAAGATCTTTTTTGTCCTGCTCTGAAAGGTAGTCCTGATGAAGAACTTTGCCGGGGAAACTCATACTTTTTCTGTTTTTGAGTTCACCGCCTGATATAACAACAGTCTCAATATTTGCACCTTCGATTTTTGTAATCTTAAATGAAAGTAATCCGTTATTGAGAAGAATAGTATCGCCGACTTCTAAATCTTCATTAAGTCTGGGATAACTTACGGAAACTATTTTTTCGGTGCCGATAACATCGTCGGTTGTGAATGTGAAAGTGTCGCCGTCTTTCAATTCTATCTGTCCGTTTTCAAAAGTTTTTATTCTGTATTCCGGACCTTTTGTATCAAGCATAATGGCTATCGGCATATTAAGCTCCGAACGTACTTTTTTGATAAGATTTATCTTCTCCTGGTGTTCTTCGTGAGTTCCGTGAGAAAAGTTGAGTCTGGCAACGTTCATGCCCGCAAGACACATTTTTTTGAGTATTTCCTCGCTGTCACTTGCAGGGCCTATGGTGCAGACAATTTTTGTTTTACGCATATATATTACCTCCGAAATTAAAGGATTTATCCAAATCAACTAAGCTACAATAATAATAACATATTTATTTTTAAATTGGTATCAAAAAGTTGTATTTCTGAATAAACTACAGTCAATAATTTCCGAAAGAAATTTATCTATATCGGCATTTCCGGATGCAAGCAATTCTTTTTGTTCTTTTCTCAAACGTTTTAATCTGTATTCGAGCTTTGAAGCATTTTGTCTGGTGTCGGTTTCCCAAATACGTTCAATTTTCAAAACTGAGTGGGTGTGTGTATATTTTGCACCTTTTACGGATTTTGTAGAATGTTCCTCAAAGCGCCGTTTTATATCTGTCGTAATACCTGTGTAAAGCGAATTGTCCTCGCAACGAAGCATGTAGATGTAGTACATAGGGTGTCCTTGTTCTTGAAAATACTTAGCTGACTAATTACATTTATAGTAATAATAAAACTAACACTTTGAAAAATAATAAAGGATTTGCATATCTATGTCAAAGTAAAATAATTTATAAACATCAAATTCTTCATAGTTACTGTATTGATTAAAACGTTGCCCTGCTTTTGTGTAGAGATAAAAGAAATCGTCAGTTGAAACTATCGACTTATCAAAATCGTAATTTTCTTTCCAGTCAACAACTTCTACCCACATTTCAAAGTTTTCAATATGCGCCAGTATTCTTTCTGTGTCATCGGCTGTGATTTTTCTGAAATAGTCGGTTTCTAACAAATCTTTTTCAGAAACTGATTTGTATCTGTATCGTGCATAGTCGGTATAGTCTCTGAAGCTATCTTGTTCGTAAAAAAGTTCGCGGCTTTCATAATCGGGCAATGAATTTATGACGCGTGATGTAGTATCACAACTGCATAAACTGAATAATAAAACAATGCAAATTAAAAATGCCGCAATTTTTTTCATAGAGATGTCACCTCTGTTTGTTTTTGATTATTAATGTTGAATTAAAAAATAACACTGGGATTATTGTTTGTCAATAAAAAATTATCGAAAAACAATAATCTGAACGATTCAAATACTGAAATAACGATAAAATAAAGCCGCAAATGCCACACTGACAGGAGATGACGGAGTGTCAGCGCGGCTTTTGCGACTTTACAGAGGTTTTATTTCCGGCGCCGCATCTTCTCGAGGGATACGGAGAGATGATGCGGCGCTTTGAAATCATATTGTAAAGGTTGTATTGGTTGAATTTAATTAAAAGTTGTTAAATGTATGCCAATTTGTAGAATCTCGGATAGTCTGACAGAAACTGTGCGAGCGTAGTTCTTACGGCGGAGCCGGGGTCATTGATTGTAAAGTCATCTGCCGTGACAGAACCATTAGCCGTATAGCCTTTGACAAGAACCCAGTGCTGTGTGCCGTAGCTGTTGCGACTTCCTACGATAACCGCATTTCCGTTTCGAAGTTCCGAAAGGATCTTGCTGAGGTAGTCGCTTGAAGAGTAGAATTTGTACTCTGACGGCCAGTAGAGAGCACCGCCTGATGTGTAGGAACATTGAGCCTCCGTTTTGTCAGGATAAATCGTTGTACCGGAAATAAAAGACTTGTTCATCGCAACGCAAGTTGTGAGGCAACCGATTTTGTAGATTGTCTGACCGGAGTTACCGATTTCGTGATATCTCCAACGGCTGTCATACTGCTTGAAGCTCGGCACTGCAAGAGAAATAGTCTCTGCACTTGAAATACCGCTCGATGAATATTTCTTCACATAGTCCTTGTGAGCAAAACCCGTCTTTATTCCGTTAAAAAGAATTTTGTAAAAGTTGCCTGACTCCGAAAGGATTACAACCGAAGTACCTTTGGCAAGTTGCGTGACTAAAGACGCCGAAGTTGATGCCGCACTCCTAATGTTGAGCTTGGTCGAAGCAGTATTTACGAACGCTGCATAACTTGATATTTCTTTGATGTAGGCAGCAGAGCAGTAACCGTATGCGCTTGTGGTATACTGAACTTTCCACCAGTTTCCGCTTTTGGAAACAAGAGTTATGTACGAACCCTTAACAAGCGAAGTTTTAATCGCAGACGACGTTGAAGGGTTGCTTCTGACATTCAATCTGCCTGACGAAATTGCAACTGTTCCCGCCTTGTAGCTTTCACCGCTCGCTTTCGAGCGTATACTTCCGTTTGTTACAAAAAGTGATGTCAAAATCAAAACGGCAAGTATTAAACTCAAAGTTTTTTTGACAAATTTTTCCATAAAATACCTCCGATATCTTTAATTGAATTTCCGCATCGCTTGATGCAACAAAAGGATAACATATGAAACTTCGCTAGTTAATGTCAATACTTGCCTGTATAAAAAAATGACGGATTCAAATACTAAAAACGATAAACCGCGAAGCATAAAAATGATTCAATGCTTCAAAATAAAATTTTTGAATTTCAGGAGGAATTTAATTATGAAAAACGGTGGTCAGACAATTAAATGTGACGTAACAACTTGTCAGTACAATGTATCAACTGATTGCAGATGTTCTCTTTCCGGTGTGAAAATTTCACCGCGCAAAGGCTGTTCTTCTCACGATTGTGACGAAAGCCTTTGCTCCAGCTACAAATGCAAGGATAATTGTTGCTACAACTGATTTACGCAATTTATATTGATTTAAAGAAGATGCGGCGCGCGCCATTGTGACAATACGGGCGCGCGAAACAAAAAGCAGATTTCGGAATTTCTCCGAAACCTGCTTTTTTATCACAAATTTGTTTTTATTTTATTTCAAGCAAAATTGTTATCAGATTTTGTTAAGAATTGCCATAACTTCAAGGATGCTCAAAGCGCCGCTTGTTTTGTTATTAACTGCAAGAGCAGCTTTTGCATAAGCACCTGTTACTTTAGAAGCATCTTTGACACCTGCCATAGCAGCAGTAGCGTCTGCAATGTTTACAGAACCATCACCGTCAACGTCTCCTTCGATAACTATATCGTAGGTTTTGTTACCTGCTGTGACTACCATACCTGTTCCGAGCGTAGCTGTATTTGCAACTGTTTCTCCGTCTTTTGTGATAGTAGCAGAAGTGCCGAGCAATGTTGTGAGTTCTACGATAGCAGAAGATACTTTTTTACCGCTGAGTGCTTCAATATCGCTTGTGTTAACTTTTACGATAACCTCGCCGACAGAAGCTTCCTCAATTACGAAATCGTATGAAGCGCTGTCTGCATCAAACATAACGTTACCTAAGTTGTAAGTGCCTACACTGCCTTTGGCATCGTAAGCTATCCACAATGTGTAGTTACCTGCAGGAATTGTCTGTCCCTTCATTGTACCGCCTACGGCAGAAGTTGTAATGTTTCCGCTACCGCTTTTAGCTGTAACAATTGTGTAGAGAAGTGAGCCTGTTGAACCGGGTTTCTGACCTTTTTCATAAAGTCCGACAAAGAACTCTGCGTTCTGTTTTGTACCCATATAGCTGTCAAGTCCTGAATAAGTGAACATAATGTCATCGCCCACTGCATATGCGGTAGCTCCGGGTTTAACTGTCGGAGATGTCGGTTTAGAAGAAGTAAATCTTATTGAACGGAGCCAGAGAACGCTGTTTGCGGCAGTTGTGCCGTCAAAGAAGTCGAATCTGATCGAGTTAAGATTTCCTGTCCACTTTGAAAGACCTGAAAGGTCTATAACATAATCATGCCACAATCCATCATTATTCCACTGCCAGCCTTTTGCACAATCTTCGGTAGCACCTGTGATAGAGCCGGGGCAGAGATACATTTTAGCATTTGTGTTGGACGCAGATGTCATAGCAGTTACGATCATATATTTATTTGTAGTAGCACTCATTGTGCCGAGCAAGCTGTAATCCATAGTGATGCTCGGGTCATCAGATGCAGATGCTGTGATTTTGAGCGCTGTATCACCTTTTTCTGTTGTAGCCAATGTAATTGTAGCTGCATTTAAAGAACCATTACTTACCCACTGTCCTGCTGCATCGCAGTCAAATACGACATCTGCCGGATCAAGCGATGAAGCGAAGTCCTGCTCGAATGTTACGGAAACTGTTACATCGGCCGCTTCCATAGTAAATTGGTAAACACAATCTCCACCATTATTCTTTATAGTCTGTGATGTACCGTAAACAAGGATTTTTGTAGCCTTATAACCTGCAGCCGGTGTAACCTGATAGTTAACTGTTGTACCTGGATAAACATCTGCCGATGTAACATTATTTCCGAAGTGAACAGTTCCTTGTCCTGCTGCTACTTTCGCTGTCGCTTTGTAGGTAGTAGGTCCCGGCGGAACACTGCCTCTGCCGTATGTGATAGCGGCTGCATGTGCATCTGAACCGCTTACAGTAATAGTAGCATTACCGTAAACATTACCTGCAGTATCAAATGTTACTACTTTAAATGTACCGGTAGAGCCGTATGCACCATAGTTTCCGCCAATCTTACCTGCTTGTAACTGTGTTGTGTAACCTTCTGCAGTAGCATTACCTATGTAATAGTATGCCGGAGCAGAGAAGTATGTAATAGCTGTAGATTTAGAGTAGCTTGTTGTAGAGTTTGCGAAAAGACCTACATATGAATTCGGTCGTGCACTGTCCGTACGGGCTACGATACCTGCCGGCAATGCGTATGATGCGGCAGAAGTATATGTCGCATTAGCGTGCCCTGCACCGCCTGTAGAGAAACCGACATTTATAGTACAATTTGCGGAAGGCATTGTGAATGCGTAAATAGAAGGATTACCGCCGTTCTGAACAGAAAGAGCAGTACCGTTTACAGTAACGGATGTTACTTTGTAGCCGCTTGCCGGAACAGGTCTGAAGAATACTGTTGTACCTGCTGCGAATCTAGCAGAAGATACATCATCATAGAAAAATACCGATCCCTGACCACCTGCAACATTAGCTGTTGCTGTGTAGTTTGTGCAGGATGCTGTAGCTTTTGAAAGCAAGCACCACCAGTCTATTGTGAGATAGTGAGAGTTTATACCGCCGGTGAGCTCTGCCGCTGTCATCCAGTTACCGCCTGCTGATGAATGTCTTGTATCCCAGTTCGCAGCGGGATCGATAAGAAGATATCTGCCGGATGCAGAATCATAACCTGCGATACACATAAAGTGATTGTAAACGTGAACGATGGCAGTACCGCCGTTTTTTAAGTGGTTGATAAATCTGGTGTCACTTACCGTACCGTAATCCATTGTACCTACGGTGAAACCATACTTAGCACCAAAAGCTGCCTGAAGAGCGGGATAGATAGTATATCTTGTAGTACCGGATGTACCGTATCCGCCTGTGCTGTACGCCCAAGTAAAAAGATCCTTCAACGAAATAATATTTCCGTTAAGGTGGTAAACGGCATTAACGATAGACATAATACCGCAACCGTTTTTCTGAATCGTACAACCTGCACCGCCTGACGGGTCATAGTTACCATAGTTTTGGTCAGTCTGGCGGAATACCTGATAGTTTAATGCTGAGCCTGCTGTCGCAGCTTCTGCTGTAATCGCGGTGTCGGAAAGTGTAACACCTGCGAAAACAGAAGTGACAACGAGACAAAGTGCAAGTAAAAAGCTTGTAATTCTCTTACTCATAATGTAGTTTGTCACGCAAAAACGAGCGTAACAAAAAGTCACATCCTTTCTTTTTTATCAAATAAAAACAATAAACGAGCATGGCTAAAAAGCCATTTTTACCTATTCTATTGAAAATATTTTACTATAATAATGGTTGTGTTGTCAACAAAAAGGGCTTAGAGGATACATTCCTCTAAGCCCTTTTATGAAAAGTTAATATGTTGTTTATGATTAAATCTTATTGAGAATTGCCATTACTTCAAGGATGCTCAAAATGCCTTTTGTCTTGTTATTGCAAGCCAAAGCGGCTTTGGCATATGCACCTGTAATCTTTGTTGCATCTTTGACTCCTATCATAGTTGCAACAGCATCTGCTATATTTACAAGTCCGTCTCCGTCAACATCACCTTCGATTATTATGTCATAAGACTTGCCGTTTGAGGTAGCAACCATACCTGTTCCGAGAGTAGCAGTGTTTGAAACTGATTCACCGTTTTTTGTAATGGTAGTTGTTGCCCCAAACAATGAGTTAAGTTCTGTAATTGCCGAAGCTACTGTTTTTCCGCTGGCTGCCTCAATATCGCTTGTGCCTACTTTCACAATAACATCTTCTGTAGTATCTTCTTCTGTTCCGTCTTGGGTACCGTCTTCTGTGATAACAAAGTCATAAGAAGCACTGCTTGTTGCAAACATAACGTTATTCAAGTTTGTGCTATCCGTAGAGCCTGTTCCGTCATATGCAAGCCACAAAGTGTAGTTTCCTGCAGGAATTGAAGATCCGAATAATGTTCCTCCTACTGCTGTCTTGGTAAGGTTTATGGTGCCGCTTGTAGCAGTAACGAATGTGTAAAGGCTGGAACCGATTGCTCCCGGCATTTCACCTTTTTTGTAAAGACCAACAAAGAACAGTGCACCTTGCTCTGTTTCTTTATAACTTTCAAGTCCTGAGTAAGTGAATGTAATGTCCTGACCTGCTGTGATGCTCGGTGAACCGGCTGTTACGGTCGGTGTACTCGGTTTTGATGTAAGGAATCTTATGGATCTGAGCCAAAGCTCACTGCCTGTTGCAGTTGTTCCGTCAAAATAGTCAAAACGTATGGAATTGAGATTTCCGGTGAATGTGGAAATACCTGAAAGGTCAATTATATAATCGTGCCACAAACCGTCATTATTCCACTGCCAGCTCTTTGCACAATCCTCTGTCGCACCTGTGATAGAACCGGGGCAGAAATACATTTTGGCATTCTTATTGGAGGCGGATGTCATAGCGGTAACTATCATATATTTGTAGTTATCTGTATTAAGCTCCGGAAGCAACGAGTAGTTAAGTGTAAGACCGGGATCATCCGATGCCGCTGAAATAAGGCTGAGCGCAGTATCATTTTTGGGAGTTACCGAAAGACTAACCGTAGTAGCATTTGCATAGCCGACGCTCGCCCAGTATTTTGATGTGGAATTATCAAAAACTATATCAGCAGGATCTATAGTGGAATAGTCAATCGTTTCGGGAATATATGTAATGGTCGCAGCGTGTGCGTCCGTTCCGGAAACAGTAATAGTTACAATATTTGTAACAACGCTTCCGGATGCCGTAAATACCAATACTTTATAAGTACCTGCGACACCGTGTTCACGGAATTTTCCTCCTCTGAAACCTGTCTGCATATTCAAAGTAGTACCAATAGCTTCCGCATTCTTGTCATAGTATTGTGACGGTGCAGAGTAATAGAAAATGGAGTTTTCTATGGAATAGTTTGTTTCTGTAGACTTGAAAAGTCCTACAAAAGAATCCGGAGTAGCACTATCTGTACGGACAACGATGCCTTCGGGGTGTGTGAATGTCGCTGAAGAAGTAAGCATCGAATTCGGCAAAGTCGCTCCTCCTGTTGTAAAGTTAACCGTAACGGTAGCATTAGCTGAAGGCATCACGAATGAATACATATCGGGGTTGCCGTTGTTTGTCACAGGAATAGAAGTGCCGTTTAAATTGATCGATGATACTTTGTAACCGCTTGCAGGAACAGGTCTGAAAAATACTGTACCGCCTGCTGCAAATTTTGATGTCGATACATCATTGTAGAAGAATACAGAACCTGAGCCTGAACCTACAGTCGCTGTCGCTGTATAGTTTTTACAAGTAGAGGATGCCTTGGACAAAAGACACCACCAGTCGATTACAAATCGTTCTGATTCTATACCGCCTTCAAGTTCGTCTGCTGTCATCCAGTTACCTGATATAGAAGACTCTCTTGCCCAGTTCGGTGCAGAGTCTATAAGAAGAAATCTTCCCGATGCCGGGTCGTAGCCTGCAATACACATAAAGTGACGGTAAACGTGAACGATAGCGACACCTCCGTTTTGGATATGTGATATAAATGCCGGATCAGTGACTTTTGCATATTTTCTGGTACCGACGGTGAAACCGTACTGAGAACCGAATGCTGCCTGAAGATTAGGATAAATAATATCTCTATATGTACCGCTGGAACCGAAACCTCCTGTGCTGTAAGCCCAGTCAAAAAGTTCCTTTAAAGGAATAATATTTCCATTCAAATAATAAACTGCATTAACGATAGACATAATACCGCAGCCTTTTTCTCTGATAGTAGAGGTTGTACCGCCTGACGGGTCATAGTTTCCGTAAACAGGTTCTGTCTGACGGAAAACCTGATAGTTTACCGCTGATGTAGCCGCCTCGGAGGTCATGCTGACTTCTTTGCCTGAAAGCTCTGCCACACCTGCAACCGATGTAATCACAAGGCAAAATGCAAGTAAAAAGCTTAAAATTCTTTTGGTCATCCCCATATTTGTCATACAACAAGTTGTATGACAAAATTCACCTACTTTCTGTCAATTTTATTAAACAATAATATGAATCAATGCGGTACAAGCCCGCCGCTTGAAAACTAAATTGATTGTACTTTAAAGGCGGCGGGCTTGTCAATATAAAGAGCGGAGCGTGAAGCCCACGAGGGCTTCACGCTCCGCAACCTAAATTCTACGGATTTTGAAAAAATCTTTTTAATTATTTAAGTGCATTAAGAAGAGCCATAACATCAAGAATACTGAGGTTTCCGGAAGTTTTTCCTGAATGCTCGAATGCAGCATCTTTGTGCGCTCCGGCAAGTTTTGAAGTGCCGAGTACATCTGCCATAACCGCACTTGCATCAGCTTGTGTAACATCGCCGTCACCATTGACATCGCCTTTGATTACAACTGTATATGTCTTTGTACCTGCGGTAACAATCATACCTGTGCCGAGCTTTGTTGTATCTGCTACTGTCTCACCGTCTTTAGTGATTGTTACAGATGCTGTGCTGAGTGATGATTTAAGTTCTGCGATAACATCAGATGCCTTTCCGCCGCGTTCGACAAATACGGAAGATTTTCCTGAAGATGCGCCTGTGCCTACTTTGTCAACTACTGACGTAGTCGGAGTTGCGATCTTCTTAAATGTAGCAGTAACAGTAGAAGTTGCCTTTACAGTAAATGTGGTACCTGAAATCGCGGTACCATTTACAAGGATCTGATTAAGCTCGTAACCTGTGTTAGGCGTAGCTGTAACTGTAATCGTTGTACCATAGTCAACTGTACCTGTCTTACTGAGTGTAACTTTACCATTGGAAACTGTACCTACAGAAACTGAGTATGTGAGTTTTGTAAATGTAGCAGTAACAGTGGAAGCCTTTGTTACAGTAAATGTGGTACCTGAGATAGCAGTGCCGTTTACAAGAATCTGGTTAAGCTTGTATCCTGTAGCCGGAGTTGCAGTAACGGTAATTGTCGTGTTGTAATCAACATTTCCTGTCTTGGAAAGTGTAACAGTACCGTTTGATACAGTACCTACAGAAACCGCATACTGGATTTTTGCAAATGTGACAACAACGGTTGTAGCTTTTGCAGGCATTGTCAAAGTGTAAGTAGCAGCAGCTCCGCTGTTTGTAACAGTAACCGCGGTACCGTTTACTTTGATAGAAGAAACTTTATAGCCTGTAGAAGGTGTAACGGTATAAGTTACGGACGCTCCTGATTTACCTGTAATCGATGTGCTGCCGTTGCTGAATTTGACAGTACCGCTGCCGCTTGAAACAGATGCCGTAGCAGTGTATGTCGCTTCAGAAATCGTAAAGCTGTAAGATGTAGCAGATGCATCAAACATAACATTTCCTATGTATGAATTTTCAACTAAGCCTGATGCGTCATAAGCTATCCAAGCTACATATTCTCCTGCGGGGAGGTTCTTTCCTGCCATCGGACCACCTGATGCACCTGCAGGGAATGTAAGTGAACCGCTCGTGCCTGTTGTAGCTGCCCACATCTGTGAATCTACAGAACCGGGTTTTTCTCCTTTTTTATAAATACCTATGAAAGGAATCTGTTTCTGTGCAACAGAGCCATAGCTTCCGAGACCGGAGTAATTCAAAACGATGCTTTCACCGATAGTGTAAGCAGTCTTATTTGTAGTTACTTTCGGTGCAGACGGAGCTGCTGTGAGGAATCGTATTGAACGGATATAAATAGTTGTGTCTTTAGCTACTGTTTCATTGAAGTAGTCAAGTCTTATGCTGTTAACTTCACCTTTCCAATTTGAAAGAGCAGAGAGGTTAATAACATAATCATGCCACAAACCGTCATTATTCCATGTTATTGCGGTTGCGCAGTCTTCCGTAGCACCTTCAATACTGCCTGCAGAAAGATAAAGTCTTGCCTTTGTTATACTTGAAGTGGTCTGCGCTGTGATAATCATGTACTTGTAATCAGTTGCATTAAGTGAACCGAGCACATTGAAGTCCATGTTGAACCAAGGATCATTTGATGCAGTTGATTTTGCTACCATACACAAATCGCCCTTAGGAGATGTTCCGAGTGAAATATTTGAATCATTTGTATTTGATTTTAATACCCATTCTACTGCTGCCGGAGTATCAAACACGATGTCGCTCTCCGGTATTGTATTTGCATTTATATATTTAGCATAGGACGTATGTACAGAAACATATGCATATTGGCCTTTGTATATAATTTTTGCCCAATAAGTGTCCACTATTTCAAGTGCTGTGATACGTGTTCCGTTCGGAATTTCTGCGAGGACAGTACCTGTAGTAGGAGCAGTTCTTACACTCATAACACCATCTGAACTTGCAATTTCATAAACACCTTTTTCATAATTGTTTTTCGCAAATGTAACTTCGATTACTGTATTTTTCGCAGGCATTGTGAACTGATAAACATAGTCACCGCCGTTGTTTTTGATAGTAACTGCAGTACCGTTCACCTTGATTGAAGAAGCTATGTAACCTGTTGCCGGAGTAACCTGGTAGTTTACTGTCTGACCTACTGTGGCAGTAGCAGAAGTTACATTATCTCCGAAGTGAACGCTGCCGCTACCGCTTATAACTTTTGCTGTAGTAGTGTAAAGAATTTTTTCAAATGTAACGGAAACAGTTGTAGCCTTTGCCGGCATAGTAAACTGATAAACGCAATCAGCTCCGCCGTTCTGGATTGTAACAGAAGTTCCGTTCACAAGAATCTTAGATACTTTATAGCCTGCTGCAGGTGTTGTCTGGTAATTTACTGTCTGACCTACTGTAGCAGTCGTAGAAGTCACATTGTTTCCGAAGTGAACGCTGCCGCTACCGCCTGCAACTTCTGTCTTTAAGGTGTATGCCGATGCTCCTATTGTGAAATAGCAATACGCGCTCGAACTTGCAAACATAGCATTATTAAGGTTTGCCGAAGATGCTGAGCCCTTTCCGTCATAAGCAATCCACATCATATATTCGCCTGCAGTAAGACCTGCACTTGTAAGTCCGCCGCCCGCATTTGCTCCTGACGGGAATGAAATCGAACCGCTTGTTCCGGTTGTAGCAGCCCAATACAAAGAACCTACTGATCCGGGCTTCTGTCCTTTTTTGTAAAGACCTACAAATGGAACAGCATTCTGAATAGGTGAAGTGTAGCTTCCGAGTCCGGAGTAGCTTACAGTAATGCTTTCACCCTCGGTATACGTAGTCTTGTTTGTTGTAACTTTCGGTGAAGACGGAGCATCTGTGAGAAATCTGATGGAACGCAAGTAGAGTGTAGCTCCTGATGCAGTATCTCCATCAAAATAATCAAATCTTATATTGTTAAGATTTCCTTTCCATGTGGAAAGACTTGAAAGGTTTATAACATAATCGTGCCACAGACCATCATTTGTCCACTGCCATGAAGCGGCACAGTTTTCTGTAGCGCTTGTAATGGAACCGGGGCAAAGGTACATCTTTGCATTTTTGTTAGCTGCAGATGTTTTTGCCGTTACTATCATATATTTGTAATCTGTTGCACTGAGTGTTCCGAGAACACCGAAATTCATATTGAATGAAGGATCGTTTGAGGCAGAAGATGTCTTTACCACCATGGCCTTGTCCCCTGACGGACAAGTTCCGAGTGAAACAGATGTAGCATTAGTTCCTGAAGAACTTACCCATGAAACAGGGTTGCTTGTATCAAAAACGATATCACTTTCGGGAACCGTATTCGTATTTATTTTCTTTGCATATGAAGTTTCTATGGATGCATATGCAATCTGACCTTTGTAAACAATCTTTGCCCAATTGGTATTTGTGATTGCTATCGCTGTGAGACGTGTGCCTGCCAGTACCGTTGCGAGAACAGTACCGTTAACCGGAGCCGATCTGATATTCAGTCCGTTGGAACTTGTAACTTCATAAACACCTGTTGTGTAAGTTGTTTGTACTTGTTTGAATTTTACTACAACGCCTATCGGACCGTTTGGCATAGTGAACTGGTATACACAGTCTCCGCCGCCGTTTTTGATTTCAAATGCCGTACCGCCGACAACAATTTCAGATGTTGTCCAACCGCTTGCAGGAGTAACCTGGAAGTTTACAGTAGTACCTTGTGAAACCTGTGCAGATGTGACTCCGTTACCGAAGTGAACCGTACCGCTGCCGCTTGCTACAGATGCTGTCAATGCATATGTAGTCGTAGGATTAGGCTTCGTAGAAGACATCAGACAGTACCAGTCAACAGTAGACAAAGATTTAGAGTTGAGCTGTGCTGCCGTAAGCCATGTGCCGTAAGGATATGTACCTCTGTTTGTTACGTTTGCCGCAGAGTCATATACAAGATACTGACCGGTAGATCTATTATAACCACAGAAGGCCATAAAGTGATTAGGCACGTGTACGATAGCAACACCACCGTTTTCGAGATGTGCTTCAAGCTTACCGCTTGTCGGAAGTTTGCTCCAAGTAAGATCTGTAATCGTAAAACCATAAGTAGGACCGTATGTAGTGGAAAGCGCAGGGTAGAGTGTATTTCTCATAGTACCCTGACCGTAAGAACCGTTAAAATGGTTGTTCTGGTATGCCCATTGACCGAGTGTAACAGGATTAATGAAATTTCCTGTGAGGTAGTTTATAGCATTTACTGCGGATAAGATACCGCAACCTGATGCAGCCATAGTCCAGTTACCAACATAGGTACCGCCCCATCTTGAGTCGCCCTGCTGATAACAAGTGGGTGCTGCTTGTGACTCGACGGGCTTGCTTGTTACCAAACCGACAGATGTCACGAGTAATGCAAATGCCAAAATGAAACTGAAAATACGTTTCGTCATGTGAATATGAAATCTTTGCCGGGACATTAAAAACCCGCAACGAAAGACTTCTGCCTCCTTTCTGATGCGTTGAAATAAATCAATATACAATAAAAAACATCATATCTAACACAGATGATAACATATTGAAAAATTGCGGTCAATGGTGAAAAGGCTTTGTTAACAGAAAGTTATTTTGTTGTATTGTAAGGATTTCGTGAGGCTGGCAATAAAAAACCTCGGCAACTTTTGTTGCCGAGGGAAAAAAACAAACCTTTTCAGTTTTGATTTTTGATTTTTGATTAGTATTTGCCGTTAACAAAAGATGTACGAGAACCTGTTGCATAAGCAAGAATGTGTGTAGCATCAGTACCGTTAAGGTTTGCATTCGAAGTACCTGCAACATTGGCAGCAATCTTCTTCTCCTCAGTAAGCTCTCTGCTACC